>NZ_JBQSVH010000001.1:0-629297 GCF_052376135.1 Psychrobacter sp. AOP7-C1-14
CAATCAGTGCTAATGACGGGTGTACCAAGTGCTAATGACTCTGCAATCACTAAAGCAAATCCTTCTCTATCAGAAGTCAATACTTTAAATTTCGCATGTTTTATATAGGGGAAAGGATTATCATGAAAACCTAAAAAGGTGACCTTTTCTTTCAAGCCCAGTTCTGTCACTAGCTCCTTCATACTATCTTTTAATTTACCTTTGCCCAAAAGAAGTAAGGGTAAAGACTGATCTGTCTTTGCATAAGCTCTTATGAGCACATCATGTCGTTTTGCTTCTTTAAAGCTACCAACATGGATAATATAGTTTTGAAGTTCTGGAACAAATGCGTTAGCTAGTTTTTGAATGCTATCTCTGTCTATCGGATTATGAATGGTAGTTGTGGGCATTGTGCTGCCAAAAATTCCTATAAAATCTTCTTTCACACCGTTACTCACACATACACAACGATTTTTCGAATAAATACGAGCCAGTGCCGATTTTTTTTGATAGTCACTTAAACTCTTATTTTTATGTAGTAGTGATAGCGTAGTATGGATAATATGAACAATGTTATCCATACGGCTATGACTTAACACACTATCTGCGCGATCTAGATTGGACAAAACAAGATCAGGCTTACCAATATATTTTGAGACGTACCTATCCACTATGATTGAAAAGAATTTATCACGACGTTCTAGTTTCGGTATCAACTTGTAGCGCTTGAAATTAAGAAAATGATAGTTCAACTTTGGATTAATCTCGTACTCTACTCTAGGCTTAAATCTTAGAATATGTACATCATAACCTAACTCATGAAAACCCTGACCCAATGTCAATACAACACGTTCAGCACCACCACCTTGCAGACAATTAATGACCAAAAGAACTGTCTTTTTATCTTCTTTAGCTGCTTTTTTCTTGTTTTAATCACACTATTAATCATTTTAAATTTTCTTAGCAACGAATATTTTAGTTATAAAAATAGCTGAGACTATTGAGTAGTCATACCGACTTGTTCAGTGAACTCTACATATTTTGCTGCTATTTTAACTGGTAGTAACGATTCATCGAATGGCGCATGAAACGCTTGCGGATTATTCATAGCCTGACGCATTTTTTTGGCAATGGCATCAACATCGTCCATTGGCATTAAATTATGTTCAGGCAGTAACTCACTTGGACCTGATGGGCATTTGGTACTGATAACAGGCGTACCTAGTACGAGAGCTTCGGCAATAACCAAGGCAAACCCCTCCCAATCAGAGGTCAATATTTTGAACTGCGCATGCTTGATATAAGGGAAAGGGTTATCTCGAAAACCTAAAAATATGACTTTGTCTGTTAGATTCAACTCTGTCACTAGCTCTTCTATCTCACTTTTGTGCTTGCCTTGACCTAAGAGTAATAACGGCATAGATTGATTTGTTTTTGCGTAGGCCTTTACCAATACATCATGGCGCTTAGCATCCTTAAAACTACCAACATGAATGATATAGTTTTGATATTCAGGGACAAAAGCATCAGCCTGTTGTTGAATACTGTCTTTATCAATTGGATTATGAATGGCAGTAGTTGGCGTGATGTGACCAAAGCTCTTGATAAAATCTTTTTGAGCGCCCTCACTCACACAAACACACGGATGCTTAGCATATATCTCCACCATTCTTTTCTTCAGTTGCTCAGCATCATGATTTTTATTAAATTTGTAGAGTAGTGATACTGTGTTATGAATAATATAGGTGATATTAGGCAGTTTGCTACTACTTAAGATACTATCCGCACGATCTAGATTGGACAGTATGATGTCAGGCTGACCAATATGTTGCAAAACGTATTTATCAACCGCACGTGCAAAAATGCTATCACGCCTTTGTGCACCTGGTATTAGTTTGTAGGGCTTAAATTTTAGTACATGATAATTAAGGTTTGGGCTCAAATCGTACTGTACTAGTGGCTTGAATCTCAGAATATGCACTTCATACCCTAATTCATAAAACCCTTGCCCCAATGTCAATACAACACGTTCAGCACCGCCGCCTTGTAAACAATTAATAACGAGTAACGCTATTTTTTTATGCTGCTTCATAAATGACAACCTATGGAGTAAATCTTTGTCTTCTTAAAAGGATTTATCACTGTTTCACTAAAAAACTAGCGTTTGAATAGCTTCGCAAAAAACGACTTGGAAGCCTTTGGACGAGTCACTTTATTGCCAATATATCCTTGTTGCGACTTCTTTGGAAAACTTCCAAAAGGCTCAATTCGATAGCTTTCTAGATCATATCCAGCAGCAAGTGCCTCATTATAATACTCATCAAAAAGGACGACCAAATCTTGTCTTGGATGTGGCATTATTTCGCCATCAAACCAATGCTCGATCCCCTCCTCGCTTACTCTAGGCAATGCATATTTATGACTGAATTGTGTACCCATATCTGAATAGTGCAATATTTTCATGTCTTCGACTGCTAAGTTTTCACCATCTATACAGTTATAACTGTTTTGATAAGGCTCAATCAGCTGTTTATTTTTTTTGAATACAGCCATCATCTCTTTATGGCTTTTGGGATCTTTCCTAAGCTTTTGTATCGGTAGAACAAGGTTCTTTGCAGCGTCACAGTCCCATACGCACGTGCATAGTCGTGTCATGTCAGCATTTGTCTTAGCCGCTACTATAGACTGCCCTTCGATAGGATGTTCCCACAGCTTCACTAAATCATCTAGAATAACAACATCAGCATCCATATATATAGCGCGACCAGAGTAATTGCAATACTCCGGAATTGCCCATCTAAAACCAGAGAAAGGTGTTGACCATTTGGTAGTATCCCAGCCTTTACCTGTCTCAGGATTTGAATACCAGTAGCTATTAGGGTCGCGCGATAACTGCATCCACACTATTTCCACTGGTATGCTGGTATGTTTATGAATACTATAATCTAGAACCATCATCTGCTCTAAATCACAGTTATTTGGGTCGCAGCCAACAAAGACTCTGATGGTATCAGTTGTTGTCATAATTCTATCCATTCACTGGGTAATGTCTCTATCCTTATAAATATAAGGATAGAAAACATCAATACTAATATCTGCTAAGACAATAATAACTACAAAGTTAAACCTACTCTTTCCAGTATTTCTCAATCCAACCTACTGGCAAGATAAAGTGGCGCAAATGGCGCAATGGGCGTTTCAAGTTTTTAGGCTCAGTGAGTCTTCTTAGATGGTCTTTAGCATTGTTGGCAGCGTTTTTATTGTATTTGCCTTCAATAGCATGCGTAGGATACAAATCACCTGGAAAAATAACAATACGAGCACCTTTGGGAATCTTCGGTTCTTTGATATAGTTAAGCGGAAACGGTTGACGACATTTACGTCTAAAGTGTGCCACCCAAGCTTTTGGAAATAGTTTTACACCACCTGGTGCATTGCGAGTGACAAAACGCTGCTCAAAACGATATTCATCAGCGATACCTTGTGGATCAGCTTTGAATTTCTCTTGAAGTGAAACAAGTGACCCTATCTGAAATCTAAAGCAAGAGGTCTGTCCTAAGCGCTCTAGTGGATTACTTGGATTGTAAGACAAGATAACATCATCTGGCTCGCCACATTCGAAAAAAGGATCGAGACTATCAACTATAATCACATCCAAATCTACAAATAATACAGTTCCTGTTAAATTACCAAGCTTTTTACCCCACAAGCGAGATTTTGGCCATTTTCCCAATGTATTGGTTGGCATAGTGACATCTAACGGTGGTAACTCTTGACATTCAATTTCTGGACGTACGTCAGTCGTATCATCGGTAAAACATACGAAGCGAAACGGTGGCGTAATATTACGAGATACCATACCATATAGTTTATTGGCGTAATCAGCACCGTATTTCGTACCCCATTTGATACAAATAATTTGTTTGATATTTTTCTTATCGGCTGCACTAGAATCTATTGGCATTGACTGCTCACTTTGATCGTATGAATAAATATGATGGCTATATTAGCATAAAAAAAAGACTGAACAATTATGTTCAGCCTTTTTGATCTTTAAAGTAACGGCATTGTTAATCAATAAAGCTTAACCAGTCCATATATTTCTCATTGCGACCGTGTACCACATCAAAGTATAAGGTCTGCAACTTTTCAGTGATTTCCCCGCGGCCACCATTACCGATGATACGATCATCATATTCACGGATAGGTGTAACTTCAGCAGCAGTACCTGTCATAAATATCTCGTCAGCTAAGTAGAACTCGTCACGAGTGATACGACGTTCGATGACATTGATACCTAGATCAGCCGCGAACTGCAAGATAGTACGACGAGTGATACCATCTAACGCGCCACCTGATAAGTCTGGCGTATGTAACTCACCATTTTTTACCAAGAATAAGTTCTCGCCTGCGCCCTGACATACAAACCCTTGTGGGTCCATCAAGATAGCTTCATCGTAGCCATTACGCGTTACTTCTTGGTTGGCCATGATAGACACAGGATAATTACTAGACGCTTTAGCCTTACACATAGTCACGTTTGGCATGTGATGCGTATAAGATGAAGTCTTTACACGAATACCATTCTTGATGCCCTCTTCGCCAAGATAAGCACCCCAATGCCAAGCAGCAACCATTGCATTGATACTGTTGTCACGTGAAGACAAGCCAAGTTTTTCTGCACCTACCCAAATGAGCGGACGAATATAGGCTTCTTCCAAATTGTTTTGCTTGACCACATCCTTGTGTGCTTGCTCTAGAGTGGTAGCATCAAAAGGTACGTCCATTTGAAAAATTTTGGCTGAGCCAAGTAGGCGCTCAGTATGTTCTTTTAAACGGAAAATAGCAGTACGATTATCAGCTGTTTGGTAAGCGCGTACACCTTCAAAAACAGCCATACCGTAATGCAAGCTATGTGTAAGCACATGAACTTTAGCATCTGGCTGTTCGATCATCGTGCCATTCATCCAAAGCTTACCATCTTGTGTTGCCATATTCATTTTATTGTCCTTATGCTAGCACTGATGTCTAACTTTTTTTAGGTAGGTTTTATTTAACAGTATTGATCAACATCGTATGATAACACCGCAGCGTCAATTTTTATTGCCTAAACAACAGCTTCATTATAACGAACGACTGACAGTACCATGATGATGTTTGATCGATTATATCACTGGCCGTATTAGCAAATGAAATCTTTTGGTTTGGCACTATATGGTTTTTCATTATATCGTGCCTAGCTACCGTTTCTGTCCATAGTTTTTATCTATAGTTTTTATGCACGGTTTTTATTCATCGCTTTTATACATAGTAGCGCATTACAGTTTAAGCGTCTCTTGGACTATCGGCAAGACCTTAATCATACGAGTTTCGATATTACTCGTCGTCTGTCTCCACGCCCATGAGATGTTGCCACTGTGACTGTACCAACGCTCGCGTCTCCTGCCATAGCGACTCATCAACGAGTAAAGATTGCTCTGATAGTGCCAACTGATGCGTAGCAGCACGTATCCTTAGATAGGCATCGGTCAAATCTTGACAAACCTGATTATCCCAAATACCAAGCAAAGCCACTTCTTCAAAAATTCGCACATTATCGCTCCATTTGGCCAAACTCGGATATTCGTGCGAGTAAGCCAATACAGCAAACTGTGCTAAAAACTCAATATCTACAATACCGCCTGCATCTTGCTTAAGATGAAATTTGGCTGCCTCCCGTTGCCATTGCTTCGTACCAAGATGCTTTTGCATTTTGATACGCATACTAGTGACCTCACTACGCACTTGATCCAGTGTCCGAGGTAGTGACAGTACGTCGCGGCGAATATCACAGAAGCGGGCGGTGACACGCTTATCTCCGCAGATTGCGCGAGCACGTACCAGCGCTTGATGCTCCCATGACCATGCTTTATCCATTTGATAGGTTTCAAAAGCATGACAAGACACCACCATCATGCCAGCATTGCCTGAAGGCCGCAGACGCATGTCAATCTCATAGGCACGTCCATCACGTGTTTGAGTATTGAGATAGTTCATCAGCTTTTGTACCAGACGCGCGGCAAACTTCATACCACTAACTGACTTCTCACCAGTGGTCATGCCCTGCTCTTTTATCTTGTGTAAGAATACCAAGTCCAAATCTGAAGAATACGACAGCTCTAAGCCACCAAGTTTGCCATAACCGATAATCGCAAAGCCGCAGTCCGCTTCAGTTACCGGATCGCCATCTTGTCCAATAGGATATCCATAACGGTTAACAATCTCTGCAAAAGCGCGTTCTAATGCTGCTTCTAGCACCACTTCAGCGATGTAAGTTAATGAATCTGACACCTTCATAATCGGGCGTTCAGCCAATACATCACTAGCAGCGACAGCCAAAACTTGGTTCTTTTTGAATAGTCGCAGGACGGTTAATAGCTCTTCTTCATCATTTGGTTCAACACGCAATAGCTGTTGGCGCAGGATGTCACGCAGCTCAAGTTTTTCTGGCAGATGGCGATAACGCTGCTGTAAGAAAGTATCCAATAGCACAGGGTACTGAGCCAACTCTTTTGCAATCCATGGGCTAGCAGACAGCATTGGAATCAGTTCAATCGTTGCGTTGGGATTTTCAGCAATCATAACCAAATAGATAGAACGACGACAAATCGCTTCAAGCAGTGAAATCAATCGCGGTAAAGCAGCGTTGGCAAGTTGCTGTTGTTCTTGATGCGCTAACAATGCATGAACAATAACAGGATATGCGTCATCTAAGCGCTCTCTGGCCTCATCGCTTAAGTTAGCCACCATTTTTGATTGCCAGAAATTCTGTAGTAACTCGCGATTTTCTTCTGTTAATACCTCATTTAAACGGGCAATTTGCTCCTCTAAATGCTCTGGCTCCAAATCAGTATCTTCGTTGTCAGGTACTTGACGCTCAGTGACCATACGCTCAAACGGCACATTGACACTCTCACGATGACGATTAAGTTGGTCTAATAAGGCACTCCAACTTTCAAAGTTCAGCGTCACTGCCAAATTGTCCTGCCACTGCTCATCATGTGGTAAGCGCTGGGTCTGCTGATCGTTAATTGCTTGAATAGCATGTTCCAGCCGGCGTAAGAACCGATATGCTGCCTGCAGCTGCTCATAAGTTGAATGCTCTAGGTAGCCGAGTTCGCACAATACTTGCATCGCTTGCAAGCAAGGTTTGATTTGTAGCTGTGGATGCCGCCCGCCATAGATCAGCTGAAAGGCTTGTACGATAAACTCAATATCCCTGATGCCGCCAGCACCAAGCTTGATATTATCTAAATCTTCACGTTGTGCAACTTGATTTTGAATAAGAGACTTCATCTCTCTCAATGCCGAAAATGCACTGTAGTCCACGTAATAACGAAAAACAAACGGCTTAATCAGTACTTGTATCTCATCATAAAATGGTTGGTCTATTTGTCCGACCACGCGCGCTTTTAACCATGCAAAACGCTCCCATGCACGCCCATGCATCGTAAAGTATTTTTGTAATGCGGACAGATGAATAGCCAAATCACTGCCATCACCCCAGGGTCGCAGTCGCATATCTACTCGAAAAACAAAACCATCAGCGGTCTTATTATCGAGTAATTTAATGATACCTTGACCCAATCTGTTCATAAAGCGTTTGTTGTCTACGCTACGTGTGCCTTTTGCTTTATTTCCATTGGTTTCGCCGCGTGCTTGATGCACAAAGATTAGATCAATATCACTTGATAAGTTCAGCTCTTGTGCACCGAGCTTACCCATGGCCATAATCGCCATATCATCAATCTGTACATTGCCTTGCGCATTGATAAAGGTCGGCTCACCATACTTAGCAGCCAAGTGTTGATAGGTATAATCTTTAGCAAAGGAGATACAACCATCTGCAAATTCAGACAACTCATCAGTCAGCTGCTCCAAACTGATCGTCTGTAAGGCATCTTGCCAAATCCATCGCATCATCAGCAGCGTACGCAAGTGACGCAGGCCACTCATAACCTTGGCCTCATCAGCGAGTTGATAGTTTTCATCTAGCGTATAATCTTGTATTAGATCATCGATTTGCTGGCGGGTTAACGTACTGTTCAATGGGTAACTGCGCAAAAATGTCTGACATGAAACGGTCCGACTTTCCCAAATTTGATAAGCGAACTCACTCGCTGTTTCTAGGACTTGCAGTTGTTCTACGGTAGGCTGATAATCTGTACCATTGTTAACACGTGAGGGCATAGCAGGTAACATATTGACAAAAACTCCTTACATAGAATGGTAAGACTACGTGAACCTAGCTCATAAGTTTATTGTTTTTTCTTACGAGGCAGTCACAGCATCAAGCAATAATACTCAGTGTGCCTACACTTGAGATAAAACCATGTTAAATAACAGTGACTCTATTTGGTTTGCGGCGCTTTATGTTAGCATAAACATCTTTGATAGAAACGACTCACCTATCTTTTATGACATAACCATATTTGATGTGACAGTATGATCCGCTATACATCATATTATCAGTATAAATTCTGTTTTCTGTCACGAAAGTCCGTACACAAGCGCTATAATAATAACGACCAAATTACTTTATAAAAAGTATTTATAGCAATTCGGCCATGATTTTTAAACTCTTATTTACAATATGTGATACTGCGCCTTATGACAACCACTACCCCATTACTACTGATTACTGCTGATCCTAGTCATCCATTGGCACATTTGGCGTTACGCTACGCACGCGCTTACTTAGAGAACGCAGCGAATAGTCATGATATTAATGACACTGACACTAGTAGTACAGGCAGCAATGATAACGCTACCACTGAACAGCCTCTGCTCAATATCTTCTTCTATGGCGACTCGGCTCATATAGCCAATCGATTGCGTTGGCAGTCAGCCGATCAACTAGACTTGACCAAAGAGTGGCAGTCTTTGGCTGAGCGATACCAATTACCACTACCTGTATGTGTCAGTACGGCACTTAGCCGCGGTGTGAGTGATGTAGACAACAGCACACGCCATCAGCTCGACGGAGCCAATCTTGCGACAGGATTTACGTTAGTGGGACTCAGTGAGCTTGCAATAATGATGCAGGATGACTGTCGTTTGATACAATTTTAATAGCGTGTCGTTTGATAGTGTATCTATTGAGATCACTGGTAGCAGTAAATATTTTTAGGAACAGATTATGAGATTATTAATTCAGCTGCATACGCCCACTGAATCAGCAAGCTACGAAGGCTGTGCGCTGGCGCTAACGTTAGCGACATTTGGTCATGAGGTTCAACTATTCTTAGATGCGCCGGTCTTTGGATTATTGATGCAATCTGACTCGCGGCTGCATGGTATGATTCAATCACTTGAGCTTTACGATATGCCCGCAGCTTGGCTACCCGATGACGTCTTTAGTGGCTGGGTCACTGGTATGTTGCCCACAGATCTGGCATCACAGCTCACACTCATACCAGAAATCATTAACTCACAAGATTTCGAACAGATACTCACCTTTTAAATTACTACATAGCTTAGACTTATAAAATAATAAAGCACGTAATCGGACACCTTTATGGCAACTTTATATCAATTGCATAGCACGATGGATACCCTTAGACGTAGCACCGAAGATATGTCTCGTACTTGGCGCACAGGGGACAGTATACTCTTGCTTGGCAGCACTCCTGCTTTTCTTGATTGGTTCAATGCTTATCTAAATGATAGCGATATGGATGGTATTGCTGGTATGTACGCATTAGCAGATGACATCGCACAGCTCACACCAAATACAACTGGCAAGCTTAATTTAGAGACTAAGTTGACTGCTATTTTAACCGATGCAGAATGGGTTAATCTGACTCATAGCAGTCGGTTTGACAAAGTGGTGACAATTGCCTTATGAGTAATGATATGACCACTCACGACACTACCATAACAGCGACTGATATTGAATTAGATCAAGACGGCCATCTGTGTGACCATACGATTTGGACACCTGTTATCGCGCAGCAATTGGCAGACACACTAGAGGTCAATCTGAGCGATGAGCATTTAGAAATCTTGCTACAAGTGCGCGCGTTTTTTGATAAATTCAATCACGCGCCAGCAACCCGTCCATTAATCAAATGGCTACAAAAGACCTTGCCAGAGCTCGATATTAGCAATCAAAAACTGCAGCAGCTGTTTAATACAGGTTTGGTCGCACGTCATGTCAATCGTTTGGCAGGCTTACCCAAGCCCCCAAACTGTTTATGAGTGATTTATAAGCAATAAGACAAACTAGGTATCATGCTAAATACTCAGTATAAGTGAGTGAATGAGCAGTATCTAATATTTCACTGCTCATTGAGTACGCAAATACTTTTAAGTCCATCGCTACTGTCTTATTAAACGTCTATTTTGGGTCATAGACTGTCAATGTCTCGTATCCGACACTACGACCTTCATCGCCTGCGAATCCTTGCTGTCTCCATATCTCGTACAAACAAATGGCTACGCTATTTGATAAATTCAAACTACGTGAGTCAGCTAACATGGGCAGTCTGAGCCAGTTGTCAGCACCAATATCTTCACGGATGTCATCTGCAAGTCCCGCTGTCTCAGAACCAAACACCAACGCAATATGGGGTGCGGCCGCTTTATCAGAGGCTTTATCAGTAGCTTCGTTGACTTTGGGTCCACCAAAATCATACTCATAAAATGGTTTGCTCAGCTTGGTGGTCAATGCAGTAACGATATGACAGTCGGCGGCTTGTAGGGCTTGCCTTGCTGCGCTCCAATCATCGTGTACTTGCAAATGCGCGTATTCATGATAATCGAGGCCTGCTCGGCGTAGCTTCTTGTCATCCAGCTCAAACCCAAGCGGTCTTACCAAGTGCAGCTGTGCACCGCTATTGGCACATAGCCTAATAATATTGCCCGTATTGCTCGGCATCTTTGGTGCTACTAGCACGATATGAATGGTCATTCTCTCTCCGCAAATATTTAACGCTCTATTATTGAAATTTATGAGCGGTAGGTAAACGAAAGTTACAGTTTACTGCCAATAATTACATTTTGATACTGTGCAGCGTTTTTAACTTTCACTATGATGTCTGTATTGGATAACGCGATAGCATTTAAGTGTGACTGTCTCATCCTATACCCCTTCAGTGACGCTTAGCATCACTGTTGTTATTTATAACCATTCATTTATCTTTGAGGATACTATTATGAAAAAAGTAATCATCGCATCTTTAACTGCTATGTTCGTTCTAACTGGTTGCAACACGTTCAAAGGCCTTGGCCAAGACGTATCAAGCGCTGGAAACGCTGTAACTGGCGGCGCACAAGACGTACAAGACAAAATCTAAGGTTTGATTTTTTTAGATTTTCAAAAGGGCTTATCATTTATTTGATAAGCCTTTTTTAGTTTTTGGCGCTGCTGTATGACTGATCCTTTTGCTTCTTCTACTCTTATTAGCCATCTAATCTAAATGCTCAGCAATAACACACAAACACCAGTCACATGAGTAAATACTATAAAAATGCGCGCAATATTTGATTGAGATAGCGCTGACCCAATACGGTCGGTTGCAACGTTGTATCACTGTCTACCAATAGCCCTTGCTCAACTAAGCTGTCCACTTGCTTAGCTATCCCTTCAAGCGTTAGTCCAGTTCTCTCTGTAAACAACGACCATGCAACGCCGCCGTGCAAACGCAGCGCATTTAGCATAAATTCGCTGACCAATTCATCTGCGTCTATCGCCTGCCAGCCCACCATTTTAGGCGCATGTTGGTTTACATCAGAACGATCTGCTACGTTTGACCCCATATAATCTTTTGGCAAACGTGACTTACTAAAACGATAGATGCCTGACGCTACTAACAAGTCATCTTCCATTTTATTTTTTACTGCTGATGAATCACCACCATTGCTCTCGTTACGACCAATCGTGACTTTGCCATGCGCGCCAGCCCCTATCGCCAGATAATCGCCAAACTGCCAATAGTTGATGTTATGACGACAAGGTTTGTCTGATGCACCTGCCCATGCGGACACCTCATAGTTGCAGTATCCCAATTGCTGCAATAGCGCTTGGCCTGCTTGTTCGATATCGGCCAAGTTGTCTTCATCGGGCAAAATAGGCTGACTGCGGTAAAACACGGTATTGGGCTCAATGGTAAGCTGATACCATGAAATATGCGTTGCGCCAGCCTCATGCGCCATTTGGATATCTGCGAGCGCTTCATTCATGGTTTGCTGCGGGAGTCCGTGCATCAGGTCGACATTGACCCGTGCAAATCCAGCGGCTTTGGCAGCTCGAATGGCTGATAATGCTTGCACAGGATCATGAATACGGCCCAACACTTGAAGCTTATCAGCAGCGAAGCTCTGTACACCAATCGATAAGCGATTGATACCAACCTCTAAATACTGGGCAAATGGCGCATGCTCAAGCGTGCCGGGATTGGCCTCCATCGTGACTTCGATGTCTTCTGTAAATTCAAAACACGTACGTAAACCAGTAAACAGTCGCTGATATTGGGCGATGGGTAGCAACGAGGGCGTGCCACCACCGATAAATATTGAGCCAATTTTTCGGCCTTGAGCCAAGGACCGCTGCATACTTGCATCTAATAAAAGCGCATCGACATACGCTTCATACATAGACAGTGTGTGGTCCATCGGTAGCTCATGCGAATTAAAATCACAATAAGGACACTTTTTTACACACCACGGGATATGTATATAAAGCGCTAGCGGAATATCCTTGACATTTATATCGCCAGTATCGGTCGTTTGGTCATTGGGACGTAGCGTAACAAGACTATCCGGCATACTGTCTGCATTCATTTTGGGCATAAATAAACTTATTTTGTAATGAGCAATAGTGATCGGTATCAAAAGTATCGCTAGGATAACGGCTAGACGACTGAAAGAAAAGCATATCTAACGTAAAACTCTTAACAAAATCACGTATAAATGCCCTATTCACCACGGCAACTTAGGAGCAGTATATAGAGGCCTTTTTATAAAGAGGCTCTACTAAGAGCAAAAACTATTAAAAATATGTTTGAGAGTAAATTAATAGGAACTAACCCTTGTAACTTTAAGAACGAATTGAAGAATAAATAAAGAATCAAAGGACAGATATATGGCGTATTGGTTAATGAAATCCAACCCTAAATTTTTTGGTATTGAAGATTTACAGCGTTTGGGCACCGATGGTTGGGACGGCGTTCGTAACTATCGTGCGCGTAATTTTATGCGCGACGATATGAAAGTTGGTGATAAAGTATTCTTTTATCACTCTAGCGCCAAGCCATCTGGAGTCGCTGGTATCATGACAGTCACTACAGCAGGGTATCCTGATCCTACTCAGTTTCACCCTGAGCATCGTCATTATGATCCTATTGCGACGGAAGAAGAACCTCGCTGGTATATGGTAGATCTTACGTTTGAGCAAGCTTTTATAGAAGTATTACCATTATCAGAGCTAAAGTTTTTACCCGCATTGGAAGACTCATTACTGCTAAGAAAGGGGTGTCAGCAATTAACAGTGATTCCATTAGAGCCCAAACATTGGCGAGCGATTATAAATATGGCAGAGACACTTGAGTTGTTGCCAGAGTGAACGTGTTAAGTCACCTATTGGCTATTGCTTATCGGCTATGAAATAGAGTACAAAAAACCTAAGATTAATACCTGTATAGCGGTGCTAAAACGTTGACATCATAGTGTGGCTTCTTTACCATCTTACTATGTATATGACCTGTCAATCCATTATTTGGATCGGCGGGTTATTTTTATTTTAGTGTCTTTACTTTTATTTTCATACTCTACCTATATAAGCTTGCTCATCTTGTTTATCGGAGTATGGTCATCGGCACTAACCTCTCCTTACTGCGTCAATATTAATCGATTGATGTCAGTGTTTGTTTATTAATAACAACTACTTTAATAACACTTACTGCAAAGAATAAAAAGTTGCTTACCATGGTTTTTCCTTTGTCTTTCAAAGATTTTAAAAGCTACAGCTTGCGTTTAGGCGTACTTGCATTCCCTATTTTAATCACTCAGTTTTGCCAAGCAGCACTTGGGGTGGTCGATGCCATCATGGCAGGTCAAGTCTCGGCGCTTGATTTGGCTGCGGTAGCAGTTGGGTCTGGTATTTGGCTACCGCTGTTTTTATTGGCCACAGGTGTGCTTATCGCAACCACGCCTCTCATTGGTGAAGCGATTGGTCAAGACCAACATGGTCAAGTGCCGCACATCACGCAGCAGTCTTTATGGACTGCAGGTGTCATTGGTATCATCGGTTTTATTATAGTCAATCTGGCTCCCAATGTTCTTGGCATCATGGGTGTACCTGAGAATATTCAACCGATAGCAACGCAATATTTACATGGCGTCTCATTTGGTTTCCCAGCGCTTGCTGTGTATGCCGTGCTACGCAGTTATTGTGAGGCATTAGGCCGTCCTGAGCCTGTCACTGTCATCAGTGTTATTGGTCTACTCGCAGACATTCCTTTGAATTATATTTTTATTCACGGGCTCTTTGGTATGCCCGAAATGGGCGGAGCAGGCTGCGGCGTGGCAACAGCATTGGTATTATGGATAAATGTCCTATTGCTTGCTGCCTATACTAGCTTTACCAAGCGCCGCGAATTTGTGAGCACGCGATTCTTTTATGGTTTTTCAAGTCCCAATCGCACACAGATTAAAAAGCTATTAAAACTTGGTATTCCCATTGGCGTCTCTATCTTTTTTGAAGCCAGTTTATTTAGCTTAGGTGCACTTGTTATCAGTCCATTAGGTGAGCTGGCAACAGCGTCGCATCAGGTGGCACTGTCAGTCACCTCTCAGCTATTTATGATACCGATATCTGTCGCCATGGCGCTCACTATCATGATATCCAATCGATTTGGTCAAAAAAATCTACTAGCACTCCGTCAAGTGCAAGCTACTGGGCTTATTTGGACGGTATTAATTGCTTTGACTTGTATGCTTGGAATATGGTTATTTAGACCAGAATTAGCAGCAGCATTCACTGACAATCCAGAAGTCAGGGCTCAGTCCATGCATTTGCTTATCTTTGCACTTGCCTATCAGTTATTTGATGGCTGGCAAGTCAATGTCGCTGGTATATTGCGCGGTATGCAAGATACAACTATCCCGATGTGGGTAACGCTTTTTTGCTATTGGTTAGTTGCTCTACCGCTGGGTGTCTATCTAGTGCGTTTCACTGACGTTGGTGCTCAAGGCTTTTGGATGGCATTGATTACAGGTTTATTCTTATCATCTATCTTACTTACTTTGCGCCTACGCTATCAGCAAAAACGTTTAACTGTGCTGTGGGGTTAGGCTAACTATTCATGGATTGTATTTTATAGCCATCATTAGTGTCATCTGATCATACAGACTATGAAAAATCGTAGATATTTTCTTGCTAAAAAGATGGCTTACGTCAAAATATGTAAAAATCTTCAGTTAACAACTGTACATTGATTGCTCATTGTCTTGAATCTAGGTATCATTAGCAATTAATTAGACAATATTTAGTTACACTATTTCTCGAATTTAGTACAAGGCCAGATAAAAACTATGGATATTGAAAAAATACGCACCCTCATCGCCCTTATGGAAGAAAGTGAACTGGTTAATTTAGAAATCAGTTCAGACGACGAGCATATTAGCTTAACTCGTCACTATGACGCACCTGCGCCAACTATGATGGCTGCTCCAGCTGCGAGCGCTGCTCCTGCTGCCGCTGTTGAAGGCAAACCTGCAGAAAAAGCAGGTAGCGTTGAGTCTTCACCAATGGTTGGTGTTTTCTATTCAGCACCAAGCCCTAATGACCCACCATTTGTGAAAGTCGGTCAAAAGGTTCAGGCAGGTGATACTTTAGGTATTATCGAAGCCATGAAAATCATGAACCCGCTTGAAGCGACTCAAAGTGGTATTGTTGACGAAATCTTGGTAGATAACTCTGAAGTCGTACAGTTCGGTCAACCTGTCATACGCTACAAAGCGTAACGATATTTGCCATACTTTATTTCATTATGGCTGACTTTTGATATATAACGCATCAAAGCCAAATAACATGATGCCATGTATCGAAACTCAGTCCATGACTGACGCTTCGACAAGGATGAACCCATGATAAAAAAATTGCTCATTGCCAACAGAGGTGAAATTGCTCTGCGCATCGTCCGCGCCTGTAAAGCGCTAGGTATCCAAACGGTAGGTGTCTACTCTACTGCTGATGCCAATCTGATGCACTTGCGCTTTGTTGATGAGGCAATTTGTATTGGCAAGCCTAATGCTAACCAAAGCTACCTTGATATCAACACCATCTTAACCGCTGCTGAAATCACTGGTGCAGATGCTATCCATCCTGGCTATGGCTTTTTGTCTGAGAACGCTGAATTTGCTGAACAAGTAGAAGAAGCAGGATTGACCTTCGTTGGTCCTAATGCTGATCATATTCGCCTCATGGGCAATAAAGTTTCTGCCATCAACGCCATGAAAAAAGCTGGCGTACCAACTGTACCTGGTTCAGTTGGCGCTGTAACCCTGCATAATGCCGAAGAACAAGCCCGCAATATTGGCTTCCCACTACTGATTAAAGCAGCTTCTGGCGGCGGTGGACGCGGTATGCGTGTGGTTGAACGCTTTGATGAACTAATGGGTCAAGTGCAAGCTGCCAAACAAGAAGCTGAGCTATGGTTTGGTGATGATACTGTCTATATGGAGCGCTATCTACAAAACCCGCGCCACGTAGAAGTACAGGTGCTAGGTGATGGTAACGGTAATGCTATTCATTTATATGATCGTGATTGCTCATTGCAGCGTCGCCATCAAAAAGTACTAGAAGAAGCACCTGCCCCAGACATTCCAGATGATGTACGTGAGCCAATCTTAAAAGCTTGCGTAAAAGCATGTGAGCTTGTTAAGTACCGCGGTGCTGGCACGTTTGAGTTCTTATTTGAAAACAATGAGTTTTTCTTTATTGAAATGAACACTCGTGTACAGGTTGAGCATCCAGTGACTGAAATGATCACTGGTATTGATGTCGTCGTCGAACAGCTCAAAATTGCAGCTGGTTATGGCCTGTCTTATCGACAAAGTGAGATTGAGATCCAAGGTCATGCAATTGAATGTCGTATCAATGCCGAAGATGCGGCGACTTTCGTGCCTTGTCCAGGTACTATTAGCCAACTGTTCACGCCAAGTGGTTCTGGCATTCGCTTTGACTCTCATCTATACCCTGGCTATGAAATACCGACCTATTATGATTCATTGATTGGTAAACTGATCTGTCATGGTCAAACTCGTCAGCAAGCCGTTGCTAAGACTATACATGCCCTTGATGAGCTAATTATTGAAGGCATTAAAACCAATATACCTTTGCATCGTGATGTGATTTTAGCCGACGATAGCTTTACCCGTGAAGCGCAAAACATTCACTATCTTGAAAGAGAGCTGTTGAATACGAACAAAGATAAAGAAGAGTCGTAGACTGAAATGCTATAAAGCTCGATAAGCTTAATAAGTTTCACTACAACCCTCATTGGAAAAAGAAAAAAAGCCGCTATCAATATAGCGGCTTTTTTTGTTATCAATAAATTGTCGATTATACGTAAAATACAACGAGCATGCCTGATTACGGCAACACTCTATTGAAGTTCATAAAGCATTCGTTACCATCAGGGTCAGCACACCATTGCATTTGGTTGCCATCATGATTGATAAATGCAATCAACGCTTCATCAGTCTGGTCAATCTGGTTACCTGAGCAATCTATTTCATTATTATCATAAACGGTCTTAATCGCAATAACTGGCAGCCCTTCTTCACGGTGGGTGACTAGATAGCGGCCGTATGTCCACTCTTCGCCACTAACAGACCACATCTCATTATCTGCACTGAAATTATATAACTCACGGCATTGATTAGACTTACCAGCTGACGCCAGTAAGTTTTTGCTAGTCACTGGTTTAATGTTTAGAACCCGCTCTTCACTTTGAGTCAGTACGCCGCCGTCCATGCCTGTCATCACCTTAGGCTCTGCACTGCTGGTCTGTTGTTTACTACTTAACAACTGATTAGCCTCCGCTTCTTTAGCCATCGTGTCACGAGTAGAAGGACCGCTGCTATCCAAGTCTATCTCCCACTGTCCAGCAATAGCTGGACTAATATGAGTGGTAATGGTCGGCTTGGTAATAGCCTCACCATTTGCAGGTATTGAGGCCAAAATAGATGCCAGGGTGAATGAAGCAAATGAGATAGGTTCCATAATTAACCTTTTATTTATAATATTTTAATATATACATTAGCGTAAGTCTTAGACACTAAAAACACAAGTAACATTATGCTATTGCTCATATACATGTAGTCGAAATATCATAGGTCTTTACGGCAAAAAATAACGCCAGCGCTTTACTTGCTAGAGACAAGGAGCGATGGCGTTATTAGCATACAGAATTTTATGTAATATCAGTTGCTACTTAATGCTAAGCAGCTTCTGTATTTAGTGCTTGCGCGAAGGCTGATAATGCCCCTTTGAGCATGGCTGATACCGTGCTACTACAAGTACCGATACCAGAATAGACCTCACCATCAACATTTAGTTGAATGTAAGCTGCCGCATTGGCATTGGTTTTGTTATCGCTATTGGTATCATCGTCGATACCATTGCCACTGTTATGATGCGGGTTAATCGCATGCTCTGCATAGTTAATAATATGTAAGGATTTGCCAGTATGCTGCGCAAGTCCGTCAATAAATGATGATAATGGTCCATTACCCGTACCATCAATATCAATGGTATCGCTATTCATTTGTACTTGACCACTAAAGTAAACCTCACCGCCTTTATTGTTAACACTATAATCTAGTAATTCAAACTTACCTTGCTGCAAATAAGTCTCTTCAAAGGTTTGCAAGATTTCATCGTTCTGCAACTCACGTGCAGCCGCTTCAGCTTGCTTTTGTACCACACGGCTAAAGTCAATCTGCATCCAGCGTGGCAAGTTAAAGCCATAGTTACGCTGCAAGATATATGCAACGCCGCCTTTGCCCGACTGACTATTGATACGTACCACATCTTGATAGCTACGACCAATATGCGCAGGATCAATTGGTAGATACGCCACGTCCCAAACATTGTCTGTTTCGCTCTGATGGCTCTCATTGTAGTCGAGAGATTTTTTGATCGCATCTTGATGTGAGCCACTAAATGCTGTGAAGACCAACTCGCCTACATAAGGATGACGTGGGTGCAATGGTAAGTTATTGCATTCGCTCACAACCTGTACAATTTCGCTCATATTGCTGAAATCAAGCTCAGGATCGATACCTTGACTAAACAAGTTCATGGCCATAACCATAATATCCATGTTGCCTGTACGCTCGCCGTTACCAAGTAATGTACCTTCGATACGATCTGCCCCTGCAAGCACACCTAACTCAGCGGCCGCTACGGCACAGCCACGGTCATTATGAGTATGCAAGCTCACAATCACGTGCTCACGCTGTTTTAGATTGCGGCAAAAGTACTCTACTTGATCAGCAAAGACATTGGGCATAGAAGCCTCAACCGTCGCTGGCAAGTTAAAAATAACTTCCTGACCCTGCTGTGGTTGCCACACGTCACACACTGCATCGCAAACCTCTACAGCATATTCAGTCTCTGTCTGACTAAAACTCTCTGGCGAGTACTGAAATACCCAATCCGTCTCAGGATACTTTGCCGCATACTCTTGTAGTAGCTTGGCACCAGCAATAGCAATCTCTTTGATTTCAGCTTTATCTTTGCCATAGACTTTTTCACGTTGTACACGGCTGGTTGAGTTATAGACATGGACAACCGCACGTTTGGCACCTTTTAATGATTCAAAGGTGCGAGCAATCAAATGCTCACGCGCTTGTACCAATACTTGAAGCGTTACATCTTCAGGTACGTGGTTTTCTTCGATAAGCTTACGTGCAAAATCAAACTCTACCTGCGCCGCTGATGGAAAACCAATTTCAATCTCTTTAAAACCAACATCTACTAAGGTCTTAAAGAAGCGCATTTTTTGTTCAATGGTCATCGGATCAATCAGCGCCTGATTACCATCACGCAGGTCCACACTTGCCCATATTGGTGACTTCTCAATCGTCTTGCTTGGCCAAGTACGATCTGGCAGCGATGGCGCAAATGCAAATGGACGGTATTTACGGAAGTCAAAATCGGCACTTTTTGGTGTGATCTTTGCAGTCCCTGTTGCTGCAGTATGCGTGGCTTGGTCAGACATAATCAATCCTTAGGTGATATGGTTATTTGTATATTTAGCTAGGCGATTAGCTGTTAATTAGACCCGTATTTATCATACGAGATAACTACTGGTCATGCCTTAATAATATCAAAGTTTAATCGAGAGAAACCTGCTTTCTTTTACTTTATTTTCTATTATTTTAGTGGAAAAACACAATTTAGATATTATAATCGAATAAATCCACTATTAAGGCCTTAAAAATGCAAAATAATCATATTGATAGTACAGGGATAGTAGATATAGACGAGATAGATAGACAGTTGCTACGCTTATTGCAAACGCAAGCGCGTATGAGTATTACTGAACTTGCTGAGCGAGTCAATCTGTCTGCTACCCCTTGTGCACGTCGTATCAAACGCTTGGAAGATGCAAATATTATCACCGGCTACCATACCAAAACTGATGCGCAAAAACTCGGCTATCCGCTAGCTGTGTTTATTGCTATTAGTATGGATCGACATACAGCAGAACGTTTTGAACAGTTTGAACGCAAGGTTCAGAGCTTTGAAGAGGTCATTAGCTGTAGTATTGTCACAGGACGTACAGAAGACTATCTTATCAAGGTAAGAGTTCGTAATATGGCACATTATGAAGAGTTTTTATTGCACCGTCTCAATC
The DNA here is from genome assembly GCF_052376135.1 of Psychrobacter sp. AOP7-C1-14. Lineage (NCBI taxonomy): Bacteria > Pseudomonadati > Pseudomonadota > Gammaproteobacteria > Moraxellales > Moraxellaceae > Psychrobacter > Psychrobacter sp. AOP7-C1-14. Next base: position 20,889 of record NZ_JBQSVH010000001.1, read on the forward strand.
GTATTGAAGGTGTGGCTCAAGTTCATACCAGTTTTGAATTACGAGAAGTATTTAGCCGTAGTGTGGTTTAAGCGGTCGTTGGCGACTGTCGACGGAACCATATCAATAGCACCAATCCAACCAACAATCCGATAGCAGCGACAAGCAACCCAGCATTGAAATTACCCTCTTTTCCTGCCAGTGCCACCGTGACCAAAGGTCCTAAAAACTGTCCTAACGCATAAGCCAGCGTTGCCAAGGCAATCAACAAATTAGAATAGGCAGGATTGATGTTTTTAAACAGCGTAAGTGTCATCGAAACCATACCGACAAAGGTCAATCCTAAAATCGCAGCATTGCCATATAAGCCAAGCGCCCCATCAAACCATATAGGCAAGCACATCCCAAATGCTTGCAATACCGTCAGCCCCATTAAGGTTTTTAGCTCACCGATACGTTTGGCAAGCGCGCCCCATAGTGGGTTTGACAACATCGCAAAAATACCAACGACCAACCAAATCATCAATCCAGCATACATCTGTGTCGTTAGACGCTGCGCTGCCATGACGGGTAAAAAAGTTGCTGAACTAATATAACCAAACCCTGCGAGTACATAGCTAATAAAAAGCAAAGTAAGCGCTTTATGATGTCCAGAAACTGCTTCATATAAAGAACGTTTGAAGTTTAAATAGGTCTGATGTACTGACACGTGTTGCTTGTCATCAATCTGTTGCGATCCCAAACTCTGTACTTGTCTGGGTTTTACTGTATAAAGTAGCCATACAAGCGGTAAACTAGTGGCACCTGCTACCAGCCAAATTATATCGAAGTGATAGCCCAACTTTAATAGCCACCATGTCACTATGGCAGAGGCACTAATACCAACACCAATACCTGCATAATGGACTGCTGATAATACAGAACGGCGCTTAGGGCTAAGGTTTTGAATCACAAATGATGAACTCAGAATCATCGCTACACCACTTGCAATACCGGCAATTAAGCGAATGATATACCATAGCGTGAGCGACATATTTGGTATAACAAGCAACATCGTAGTGACAACACTTACAACCGCCCACAGTGTCATCGCCTGCCATGTCGAGCGCTGGGGCACAAACATAGCGATGAGAGCGCCGATAAAGTAGCCAATATAATTGATTGATGCCAGCCAGCCTGCAATCGTCGTTGATAGCGACAACTGCACCATAATATCAGGTAAGGTAGCGGTAAAGAGAAAGCGTCCATAACCCATAACGACTGCCATGCAGTACATACCGATACAGGCAATGGCAGCTTCGTTAGTAATTGTCGGGACCATACGGCCTTTAAAAGTAGTCATCATGACAGAGCCATTTTTGTGGCAATTAGCACACAATCCTTTGTGTTAGACAGTCAAAAGCGGTAATAAAAAAACGTAGAAGTAAAGCAATTATTAGGTATATTAGGCCGGCATAAAATATTCGAGAAAATAAAATATTATAGAAACTATGATACGTTTAATGTTGGCGGCTCTATCGTATCTTGTCCTAGCATTTGTACACGCTGATCGCTAAACATGTCCATATCTGGAGCTAGCGTACGCATAAAACGATCAAAATACAACATCTGTTTGGTTAATAACGCAAAGTCGCGCGGGAAATGGATACCATGACGTTTACCAACTTCGACAATCTCAAGCATCATTTGATTAAGCTCATCGGCTTGCTCTTTGCTATTGAAAGGTACACCACTCGTGAAAGTTTTATCTTCTGCCATAATGGTGATCATCATACGCTGAAGGTCATTTCCTAATGCAGCCACATCGACTTTATTACCACCATGCGTCATTTCCATATCAATCATATGACGAGCCATAGCTTGATAGTCACTGTCTTGCATGGCTTGCATCATACCCATGCAAGCCCGCCAGCTCTCAGCTTTTAGTTTGCCGACGATACCAAAATCCAAAAATCCAATACGGCCATCAGTCAATAGCATCAAATTGCCCGCGTGCAAATCAGCATGAAAGCTATTGCATAGCATCAGACTAGCAAACCATGTGTTTAAGGTGTCTGCCATGACTTGAGCGGGATCAGCGCAATACTGACGCATGAGCGATTCATCAACCATAGAGACGCCATATAGACGGCTCATCGTCAGGACACGCTTGGTAGTTAGCGCTTCATATACCGTTGGTGCAACCACGCGGGTATTACCTGATATCGCTAAGAACTGTTGAAAATCGCGGATGTTTTGTGCTTCAGCAATAAAATCAGTCTCGGCAAGCATACGCAGACGAATCTCATCGATAATTGGCGCAATGCTGGCGAACTTCATCGATGGCATAACCATCTCAAGTAGCTTAGTTACGCCATGCAATACACCCAAGTCGGTCTGCATGATGGTTTCGACGCCAGGCTTTTGTACCTTTAGCACCACTTCATCACCATTGTGCAATCGTGCTGCATGCACTTGAGCGATAGAGGCGGATGCTAGTGGCTCTGAGTCAATATGCGCAAACTTATCAGCGAGCGTCATACCATCAATCGCCAGCTCCTCTGTCAGAACTTGCTCGATATAAGCATAAGACAATGGCGTGGTTTGATCCAAACAGCTCTGGAAAGCCTTGACATAATCACGTGGAAACAGCGACGGTGTACTGGCGATAAACTGACCGATTTTGATATAAGTCGTACCTAACTGCTCAAAGGTTTCTTTGAGTAGCATAGCGTCAGGTTTTTCACCTTTTGCCACTCTTAGCGCAGACAGACCTGCCACGCTCGCTGTTTGGCGAACACGATTAACGACATTAAAAGTATGCTTTAATAAATGCGGACGATGAATTTTCATAAAAAACAACTATGGTAATAAGAAGGAGGTTTGAAGATAGGCAATACAATATAAAAGTGCGTTAAAATCAGATTATTCAGTTATAGTCGGTTCGATATAATTTGGATACAAGGAAGGCAAGTGAAAGTACTACAACTCGTAGACTAAGCAAGCTTAACACCGTATCCAATTTATAGAGAGCTGACTATAGGACTGCTACAGACAGGACACTGTGAGTCTTTTCGATAGCCCATCAGCCGCTGCTGCATCTGACTACCATCCCATATGAGCAGCTTGTTTGTCAGTGGATTTTTGGTTAATCCCAAGTACTGCAACGCAGCATTGGCTTGTAGATTACCCATAACCGCAGTGGTACTCGCCAGTACTCCTGAATTGGCACATGTACGTTCGTCAGCGACTTCATCAGGTACTACTGAGCCAAATACGCAATGATAGCAACCAGTGTCGAGCTGAGGTTCGAACAGTGCTAGCTGTCCTTGCATCGCAATTGCCGACGCAGACAATAGAGGGATCTGGTAGCGTACACTAATACGATTGATGATGTCGCGCGTGGCAAAATTATCCGTACAGTCTAAGAGTAAGTCCGGCTTGCCTGCTGCCATATCGAGCAATTCATAAGCGTTGGCTTCATCTAACCTTGCCACTGTTCCGCGAGCTTTTATCAAAGGATTGATACGCGCTAACATATGCGCTGCGGTCAGTGCTTTGGGTCTACCAATATCGTCCGGTAAAAATAGCGTCTGGCGTTGTAAGTTGCTCGCCTCAATCTCGTCATCATCAATCAGATGGACATAACCCACCCCAGCACGCACCAATGTCTCAGACGCAGGACAACCAAGGCCGCCTGCCCCTATTATGACCACACGTGCTGTCTTTAATCGCAGCTGAGCGTCCATATCCCAACCGTCTAATAATACTTGCCGAGCATAACGCAGCAGCTCGTCATCCGATAGCTGTACCATCTCTTCTACCATATTCATCTACAACCTATAATCAAAGAAATCTACTACCAAAAAACTATCTACTGGACTTGCCCTAGCGTAACGCGATCATTATCACCGTAGTCTTTTACGGTATGTACTGATTCAAAACCACTATCCAAAAACAACTTGCGAACAGCATCACCTTGATCATATCCATGTTCAATAGCTAATAACCCACCTGTACAGAGATATGTCGTTGCTTGCTGGACGATATGCTCGATATCAGCCAAACCCTGATTGGATGCACTGAGCGCACTAATCGGTTCAGCTGTTAGACCTGCCAAATGCTCGTCTGTCTCGTCAATATAAGGAGGGTTGGAGACGATGATATCAAACTGCGGCTCATCATTAGTAGGTAGCGCTTGATACCAACTGCTTTGGAAAAATTCGACATTGGCAACATTATTGCTCACGGCATTGTGCTGAGCAACTTTGAGCGCCTCTGACGATAAATCGACTGCCACGACTTGCAAATTAGCGTGTTTTAATTCATGGGCAAGACTGATAGCGATACAACCTGACCCTGTCCCCAAGTCTAGTAATCGTTTATTACTAAGTTGCGCTGGCTGAGCGTTTATCCAGTTCAATACCTGCTCGACCAGTACTTCGGTATCAGGCCTAGGAATCAAAGTATGCTCGTTTACCTTAAAGCTAAGCGACCAAAACTCCTGCTGTCCGGTTAGGTACGCAAGCGGTATGCCTTGCTGCATTTTTACCACGCCGTCATTGAACCGTGCGACCTCACTATCAGTGAGCTGATAATCTTCATCCGTCATCAACGCTATCGCAGGCTTATCAATGACATACAACAACCAATCCGTTAGCCAAAACGACGGTAGCCGATTATTTGACTCACCATTCGTCAGTTGTTGAATCTGCTGCTTGATTTGACGAATGGTCGATATGGTCATAGATAGCTCTTAAATAACAGTGAATGAATAAAGGTAAAATACTGTTTAGCCTACTCTGATGCGCGTGGTGGCTCTTTGGTATCGGTCAGGTTAGGATTGGTTTTGCTCAGTTTGTCACCTACCCCATTGCCGCCGCTACTATCATTATTGTCATCACCATAAATATCATCGTTATCACCAATGACAATATGTCTATCAACAAAGTAAATCAGTGCCAGAATTGGAATACCGATAGCGAAGGTAAAGATAAAGAAAAACGGATAACCCATATTATCGACGATAGCACCAGAATAACCACCCATTACTTTTGGTATCAGGGTCATCAATGAGGAAAAAATCGCATACTGTACCGCGGTAAAACGAATCGATGTCAGTGCTGATAAGAAAGCGATGAATACGGCGCTCGCAAGGCCCGCAGCCAAGTTATCAAATATCACTGCCATATACATGATTGGCAAGCTACCTGGGTTGTACGTCAATACCACAAACAACAGGTTGGTCGCACACGCTAAAATTGCACCAATCATCATGGCATGCATGATACGGAAACGTTGAGCCAAAATCCCGCCCAAGAAGCCACCTGCAATTGCCATAATCACACCGACTAGTTTTACGGCATTGGCGATATCCGTTTTGCTAAAGCCCATGTCTTGATAAAAGACGTTGGAGATCACGCCTGCGACGATATCTGAGATACGGTATAGACCAATCAAGGCTAAGAGTAGCAGGGCTTTTTTGCCATAACGTCGGAAAAAATCTAAAACAGGCTCGATCCATGTTGCCATGGCCACTTCTTTTTTCACCAGTCCTACTTGTACCAGTGCATAACCTGCTGCCATTGCCGCGCCTAGGCTTACTAACAAGTGCAAGGTTTCTACAAAGAAACTAGAAAAAGCGCCTTCAAACTCGGGCAGGACTTGCCCCATCAATATGTAAGCAGCGATAAAGGCAATCACTGAAAATACAAACAACGCTACCAGTCTGACGTAGTCTTCACGAGTTTCAGCAACCAACGGGGCTTTGTTAATGATTTTTGGTTGGTTAATAATGAAGTACAGCAATAACAATGGTGCGCATGCGACCAATGCTAAAAAGTAAAACTTAATCGCTGGCATTACCATTAGTGGTATCAAGGCCACTGTGCTATCAAATACTGTATTGATCAAAATATTAATCAGGTAAATAACACCAAACAGCAGACCTGGGATAAGTAGTAACGCTGAATAAATCAGGAATACTTTTAAGTTACCCTTCTGCTTTTTACTTTGCAGGGTCTCAGCGGTTGGCTCATAACTGGCAAATGTCGTTAATACCCCTAACGTCATAACCCCTGCCATGATGTAATAGGTGTTGCGCCATGCTTCATAACTATAAAATGTCTCATTTGAGCCGAAATAATCAGCCAAATATAACGCGCCTGCCCCTGCGACAATCATACCGATACGGTAGCCTGACACATAGATAGAGGACAGAATAGACTGCATAGACGGCGGCGCAAGCTCAATACGGTACGCATCAATCACGATATCTTGCGTCGCAGAAGAGAACCCAAGCAACACGGCCGCGCCTGCCATATAAACCAAGACATCTTCGCTAACAGGATTTACCCTTGCCATCAAAAAGATTGCCAGCACGATAAGCAGCTGTGATACCACCATCCAACTACGACGACGCCCTAGCCACTTGGTCAAAAACGGTACAGGGAGCGCATCAATCAATGGCGCCCAAATAAACTTGAACGAATACCCCAGTGCTGCCCAGCTGAACATAGTGACGACACTACGATCAATGCCTGCTTCTCTCAGCCATAGCGACAGACTTGAGAAAATCAGCAGAATAGGTATACCCGCTGAAAACCCCAAAAACAGCATAATAATGACACGAGGATCGAGATAAGCTTTTGTAGCCTCGCCCCATGACTTTTTGGCAATTGGTTGATTGGGCGGTACAGATTTGACAGCAGACATAATAACTCACCAACAATTCAGACAAAGAACACAACCGCGCACAATTTTTATCAATCTTTAAAATCAGTTATCGACAAAAGGATCGATAAAAATTGCTCTACGTTGCACCAATATTATCATTACAACAAAATCCAGTTATGGTACTTGAGAACCTTTATCTTGACTAGATGTTTTTGCATTAACTTAGCGATTGCAGACCATGTGCAATCGCTTATATTTCTTAATCGTAACGCAAAAAACCGCAGTGTCTTACCAAGGTTATCTTAGCTCTCTTTTTTATTGCTAATTTCTGTTTTGAAAGATGTCTGACAATGACATTATTTATAGGTAATATAAAGGTAGTAGTAAAACTGACGCAGGCTTCATTAGTTGGGTGTACTCTATTGGTTTATTCTTAATTGGCGATAATAAGCGCGGGCGTTAATAATGATTGAGATAAACAAAACATCAAGTCTTTTATGATTGGTAATTTAAAACTTATAATTCTTATATATTAGTTTTATAAATCTACTCAGCTTAGTTATGCTTTGTACATAAACAACGACTACCGAGATTCACGGTTTGTTCTTTTCTATTATCATAGCCTAGGAGTTATACCATGTCCGACTCAACCAATAACACCACTGACAAAAACACTGCCCCAGATGCTGCTCGTTGTCCTGTAGATCATGAAAGCAACAATAATGCGACTACTAACACAACCTATGACCAGGGTGATGGTCAAGGCCCAACGATTCATAGCGAAAACGTTGATAACTCGCACGAGCCTCAGCGTCCGAGCATGGGTGGCTGCCCTGTAATGCATCAGGCACATACTACCACGGCTTCTGCTGCGACAGATTGGTGGCCAAATGCACTGAACTTAGACATATTGCATCAGCAAGACAAAAAGACTGACCCAATGGGTGAAGACTTTGATTATGCTGAAGCTTTTAAACAGCTAGATCTAGAAGCGGTCAAGACTGACTTAAAAAACCTAATGACTGAGTCGCAAGAATGGTGGCCAGCTGACTGGGGACACTATGGTGGTTTGATGATTCGTATGGCATGGCATTCAGCTGGTACATATCGTCGTTCTGATGGTCGCGGCGGTTCTAATACTGGTAATCAACGTTTTGCGCCATTGAACAGCTGGCCAGATAACGTCAACTTGGACAAAGCACGTCGTCTATTGTGGCCAATCAAGAAAAAATACGGCAATAAATTGTCTTGGGCCGATTTGATGATTTTGGCAGGTAACATGGCTTATGAGTCTATGGGCTTTAAAACTCTAGGTTTTGCTGGTGGTCGTGCTGATATCTGGCATCCAGAAAAAGACATCTACTGGGGTTCTGAGCGCGAATGGCTAGCTGCTACCAAAAACCGTTACGACAGTGATGAGGAGCGCGAATCATTAGAAAACCCTTTGGCTGCTGTGCAAATGGGCTTGATCTATGTCAACCCTGAAGGTGTCGATGGCAACCCTGATCCATTGAAGACTGCTCAAGATATGCGTACTACCTTTGCTCGTATGTCAATGAACGATGAAGAGACTGTCGCCCTAACAGCTGGCGGGCACACCGTTGGTAAGTGTCATGGCAATGGTGATGCGACGTTACTAGAAGACGAGCCAGAAGCTGCTGATGTCAAAGAGCAAGGTTTAGGTTGGCGCAACCCTAAGGGCCGTGGTAATGCAGGTGATACCGTTTCAAGTGGTATCGAGGGCGCCTGGACCACGAATCCAACTGAGTGGAACTATGAGTACTTTGATTTGTTGTTCAACCATGAATGGGCGTTGACTAAGAGTCCAGCTGGTGCGTGGCAGTGGGAACCTGTCGACATTAAGGAAGAAGACCGTCCTTTAGATGCGCATGATCCAAGTGTACGCCGCAACCCAATCATGACTGATGCTGATATGGCGATGATTAAAGATCCTATCTATCGTGAGATTTCAGAGAAGTTCCATAACAACCCAGAGTACTTTGATGAAGTATTCGCTAGAGCGTGGTTCAAACTGACTCACCGTGATTTGGGACCGAAGTCTCGTTACTTAGGTGCCGACGTACCGAGCGAAGACTTTGTATGGCAAGACCCTATTCCTACAGGTAATGCGGACTTGACTGCTGATGATATTGCAACGCTAAAAGCACAGATTTTAGACAGTGACATTAGTCGTCGTGAGTTGATCATTACAGCATGGGACAGCGCTCGTACCTTCCGCGCTTCCGACTATCGCGGCGGTGCCAACGGTGCACGTATCCGTTTAGCTCCACAAAAAGACTGGGCAGGCAACGAGCCAGAACAATTACAGCGTGTGCTTGAGACATTGACCAGCATTCAGTCTGGCTTTGAGAAAGACGTTAGCTTAGCAGACCTTATTGTATTGGCTGGTAACGCCGCTATTGAGCAGGCAGCAAACGATGCAGGCGTAGATATTACGGTACCGTTTAATCCAGGTCGCGGTGATGCTGACGCTGAAATGACTGACGCTGAATCTTTTGCTGATTTAGAGCCGCTACATGATGGTTATCGTAACTGGATTCAGGGCGACTATGCGGTATCACCAGAAGAGATGCTACTTGATCGCACGCAGCTAATGGGATTGACAGCGCCTGAGATGGTCGTATTGCTTGGTGGTATGCGAGTGCTTGATACCAACCACGGTCAGAGCCAACATGGCGTCTTTACGGAACGTGCTGGCGTGCTTACCAATGACTTCTTTGTTAATTTAACAGACATGAACTACACATGGCATCCTGTAAAAGCAGCAGACAACACTGCCAATAGCTACGAAGTACGTGAGCGTGGTACAGGAAACGTCAAATGGCAAGCAAGCCGTGTAGACTTAGTATTTGGCTCTAACTCTATATTACGTGCTTATGCTGAGCTATACGCGCAAGATGATAACTTAGAGAAATTCGTTCGTGACTTCGTCCGCGCTTGGAACAAGGTTATGAATGCAGACCGCTTTGATATTGCACAATAAACCAAGTTTGAAGTTGGTCAGTATCAACTGATTAACAGTAGTAAATATTAATAGTAATAAATAACTTTATAACTGACAAACAGCTATCTTTTAGAAGGTAGCTGTTTTTTTATGCTCAATAATGACCGTTCTTTATGAATTGTTAGGTCAAATGGCTTCATTGACTAGACAGCGTTTACGGAACGGATAATTTTTTAGCATTGCAAAATACAAATTCTATATTCATAATTATCATAAATTGATAGCTATTTATTATATACAAGAATAATAGCTTTGTTTTACACTACTTTATTACTGTATGTTCAGACATTTTTACTTTCATATACAGACGAGGTCTGTATATTTATACAATAGGATTAAGTTATGGCAATCGACGTAGTGGTCAACCAACGGCATTTGCAGATTCAGCTCAAACAGCTAGAAACAGTATGGCATACGGTGATTAACGGTTATAACTTAAGCCAAGCGGCGACCGTGCTACATACCAGTCAATCAAGCTTATCAAAGCATATTGCTGCACTAGAAAACCAGTTAAAGACGGAAGTATTCGTGCGCCAAGGCAAACGCCTGACGGGACTGACCACTATGGGCACAGCGCTCATGCCGCATATCGAGTCTATCTTTGCTGAAATTCGTACCATTGAAAACCTAAGTTTAGACTTTAATAATCCTAATATCGGTACGTTGACGATTGCCACCACCCACACTCAAGCGCGTTATGTACTGCCGCAAGTGGTTAAAGAATTCAAAGATCGTTTCCCAAAAGTAAATTTGATTTTACAACAGGCAGATCCTGAGACTATCGCTCAGATGGTCATCCGTGGTCAAGCCGATATCGGTATCGCCACTGAGTCCTTGCTGCATAACAACTATCTTAGATGCTATCGTTACTATGACTGGACGCATCGTGTCATCGTACCGAGTGACCATGAGCTTGCTAGCCAAGAGTCTATTGACCTGCCCACGCTTGCCAGCTATCCGATTGTAACCTATCACGGTGGTTTTACGGGACGCGGCGCGATTGACAAGACATTTGATGAAGCAGGACTAGAGCCAGATATCGTATTAGCGGCGCTCGATGCCGATGTGATCAGCACCTATGTCGGTCTGGGCTTAGGTATTGGTATCATCGCAGAAATGGCATTTGAGCCAAGCCATTATCAAAACTTGACGGCTATCCCCGTCGATCATTTTGGTCGCTTTACCAGTTGGATGGCGGTACGCGATGATGCAGAAATCCGTCAATATGGTCGCGCTTTCATGGAGCTATGTCAAAAGCAATTTGCAAATTAATGAGCATTTGTTAAATAAAGTATCTCAGACTTGCTAACCCTTACTAGACTGAGCTGTGGATGATAAAATAGATTCTAGAACGTTATTCAATGTTTCTTTTATATATCATTCACACTTGTATTGATATTTGGTCGAATGAAATTGATTTGCGACTAAATATCAATACATATTAACTTGCTCTTTTGTAAACAGGTGATACCGCTCATGGAAAAATTCGTAGCGATCATTATGGCAATTTTTGCCGCCCCTCTACTCATTGGCGGCGCTTATTTATTGTCCTTAGGCGGTAGTCCTTACTACCTCATTGCTGGCGTCATTATACTAACGACAGCTTTTTTATTGTTCAAAAAACACTGGAGTGCTTACGGGTTATATGCACTATTTATCGTAGCAACCATGGCTTGGGCGCTTTGGGAATCTGGGTTCTATTGGTGGGCGCTAGCACCTCGAGTTGGCTTCCCGCTTATATTTGGTTTGCTCATGCTACTGCCATGGGTATCCAACAAAATGCGTGGGCCTAAAACTCACGTAGCCGCAAATGTTGCAGCTACAAACAACGTTAAGAAAAGCCCTCTGTACTATTGGGGTCTGCTCGTAAGCGTGGCCGTAGGTGCACTACTCTCTTTTGGTAGTTTAGCCAACAATGCCACCGACAAACTCGGTGAGCTTGATTTGACTGCTGCAAATGATGACGAGCAAAACGTCAGCTCAGATGAGACGTCAGCTAACCTTGGTGATCCGTTATCAAACGGTCAGCAAACACCAGATGGCGAATGGAGCGCGTATGGTCGTACTGATTATGGTCAGCGCTACTCACCTCTAGATAAAATCAATACCGATAACGTCAAAGATTTAGAGCTAGCATGGCAAATCCAAACAGGTGACGTCAAAGGGCCTAACGATGTCGGTGAGACCACTTATCAAGCAACACCATTAAAAATCGGCAATGCGCTGTACCTATGTACGCCTCATAACTGGGTACTAGCGCTAGATGCCGACTCTGGTGAGACGCTATGGAAGTTTGATCCTCAAGTAGGGGAAAACTTACAACGACAGCATCAAACTTGCCGAGGTGTGTCTTATTATGCGGGTCAAGCGACCAGTCCTGACCCTATCGCTAGCGCTGCTAATAATTCAGCAGAGAGTAGCAACAGTACAGCTAGCCCCGTGCAAGTACAGAAAATTGCTGGCAATACCTTTGAAAACGCGTCTAAGCAATGTGATGCCAAGATATTTATCCCAACCTCTGATGCGAAGTTATATGCACTTGATCCAAACACTGGGCAACGCTGCCAAGACTTTGGGGATGATGGTGCACTAGACTTGATGCATAACATGCCGTTTAATCAAGCAGGTTACTATTACTCGACGTCACCACCAGTCATCGCGGGTGATACCATCATCGTCGCTGGTGCTGTCAATGACAATTACGACGTCAACTCGCCTTCTGGTGTGATCCGTGCGTATGATGTCAATACCGGTGAGCTGCTTTGGAACTGGGACTCAGGTGATCCTGACAATACAGCACCTTTCGATGTCAATGATCCAACCCAAACTTATAAGACCAGTTCGCCAAATTCATGGTCAGTCGCTACTGCCGATGAAGAGCTTGGATTGGCCTACTTCCCTATGGGTAACCGCACACCGGATCAGCTAGGTAGCTACCGAAATGCCGCTGAAGAAAAGTATGCAACGTCTGTTGTCGCTCTAGATATCGAGACTGGTGAAGCACGCTGGGTTCAGCAGTTTGTCCATCATGACCTTTGGGACATGGACACGCCTGCGCAGCCAACCTTACTTGATCTAGATACGGCCGATGGTGTACAGCCTGCGCTAGTTGTACCAACCAAACAAGGTGATGTATACGTCTTAAACCGCGCAACGGGTGAGCCTATTGTACCGATTAAAGAACGTCCTGCACCGCAAGGCTATCTCATAGCGGGAGAGCACGCAGCGCCAACTCAGCCTTATTCTGGCTTGAGCTTTGAGCCTGAACCACTGACTGAAAAAGACATGTGGGGTGCCAGTCTCGTCGATCAAATGATGTGCCGTATTGAGTTCAATCAGCTCAACTATGATGGTCGCTATACCCCACCATCAACCAATGGTAGCTTGGTCTATCCTGGTAACTTTGGTACCTTTAACTGGGGCGGTATCGCAGTCGATCCTGAGAATGGCGTGATGTTCGGTATGCCGACATATTTGGCATTCAAATCAAAACTCATTCCTAGAGACACGTTGGGCGATGCAGAAACCAATAAAGGCGAGCAAGGCGTCAATGCCAATAAAGGTGCAGATTATGCAGTAGAATTGGGGCCCTTCTTGTCACCATTAGGCGTACCTTGTCAGCAGCCACCATGGGGCACGATCGCTGGTGCTGACCTAGCCACAGGTGATATCGCTTATCAACGCAAAAATGGTACGGTACAAGACTTGTCTCCTATTCCGATAAAACTAGAATTGGGCGTACCTGGTATCGGTGGACCTATCATCACTAAAGGTGGCGTCGCGTTCTTGTCAGCGGCGACAGAAAACAACTTCCGAGCTTATGACTTGAAAAATGGCGACGTACTATGGAATGTCCGTATTCCAGCAGGTGGTCAAGCCACGCCAATGACTTACTTGAACTCTAAAGGTGAGCAAATGGTCGTATTGGTCGCAGGTGGTCATGGCTCAGTTGGCACAACCATTGGTGATTATGTCTTAGCTTATAAGCTTAGCGACCAAGATAAATAATGTTGCATTTGGCGCTTAAGATAATGATAAATTAAATAACCATTATCTTATAATTGACTAATTAGATAAGCAGGTAACCTAGGTTGCCTGCTTTTTTTAATGCCATCTTTTTTTAATGCCATAGTATAATGCTGCTAAATCCTTTTATTACCTTACTTATGGTTTATTTATCGCTTATTTTGACAAACGACAACCTTTATAAATACACCTTAATAATTGTTAAGCGAGCTTAAAAACAGAGTTAACTGACTTTGTTATGATTCATTAACAGTGACTAGCGGCACTTGAAACTACCACTGACTATAAGCATATCAGTAGAAAATAATTTACACGCTACTGGAACATTTATGAGTAATAAAATCCCTTTGTCTTTCCTAGACCTCGCACCCGTCCCTCAAGGCAAAACCATCGCTGAAGGCATCGCCCAAACAGTGGAAACCGCGCAGCAAGCAGAAAAATCAGGCTTAAACCGCTACTGGATGGCAGAGCATCACAATATGCCGGGCATCGCCAGTGCAGCCACCTCAGTACTACTATCGCATATCGGTAGTAAAACCGACCGTATCCGTATTGGTGCTGGCGGCGTTATGCTACCGAACCATGCCCCTCTCGTGATTGCTGAGCAGTTTGGTACTTTGCAGGCATTATATGGTGACCGTGTGGACCTAGGCCTAGGCCGTGCACCTGGTACTGATGGTGCGACGTTTCAGGCACTTCGTCGACAAATGAAAGATGCCGAACGCTTTCCACAAGATGTGCAAGAGCTGATGTATTTCTTAGGTAATGATACAGATGGCAGCCCTGTACAGGCATTCCCTGGCGCAAAATCAGGCATACCGATTTGGATATTAGGCTCTTCTCTATTTGGTGCGACTTTGGCTGCACATTTAGGACTACCTTATGTGTTTGCCTCTCACTTCGCCCCGCAAATGCTTGGGCAAGCAATTGAGGCTTACCGTGAACAGTTTAAACCGTCTGTCTATCTAGATAAGCCTTATGTGATGCTAGCTGCAAACTTATTGCTGGCTGATGATGATGCGACCGCTCAATATCATTTTACTTCAGCACAGCAGAGTTTTGTACGTCTGCGCCGTGGCGAAACAGGTCAAATGCCTAAGCCTACCCACGATATGGACAGTATCTGGAGTCAAGCAGAGAAAATGATGGTAGACAATGCATTGTCAGTATCATTCATTGGCTCTGTCGACACGGTCAAACCAAGACTCGCTGCATTTTTGGCAACCTATCAGCCAGATGAGCTGATTGTGACGGCTAATATCTATGACCAAGCTGCTCGCATCCGTTCACTTGAACTTACACCGGCGCTAAACTTATTTACTTTACAATGATAACGGACATTTGCATAATTATTGATACACCCTAATAAGAATAAAACTATGGAAACTTCTACGTTTATTGGTTCGTCAATATTTTTGTACATTGTCGCATTTATTGTTGTAATGGTTATTGGTGGCTATCTAACCTATCGTACCAGTCCAAAGCGCAAGCAGCGCCGTGAAGACAAACGTAATAAAGACAATTTAAACTGATATAAAAATTCCCCTTCTCATATCCAAAAAGGGGAATTTTTAATTTTAACCAACTATAACGACATCATTTATTACTTTTCAACGACAAGCAACTCTACCAATCAACTAAAGAACCAAGATTCTGTTTTTGAGCTTGTTTCGCTACATGTAATGAAACTACCGCATCAAAACTAGCCGCACCGACCGATTTAAATAGTGTAATAGCTTTATCGTCTTTAGTATTTTCCTCTTCGTTAGTACTGCCCTCCTCTAATGACGCTGTGACTAATGCCTGCAAGTCACCACTCAAGTCATTCCATACCCACGTACAATCTTCGCTCTCATGCGCCTGAATCAAGTCACCTGCTTCGTGATGACTGCCAATTAAGTCGTCAACAATGACCATTTTACTGTTGGCAATAACATCATTGCTTATCTCTTTCATAGAAGGCTGATAAGCGCCGACTGCATTGATATGTACCTCAGATTTTATTTGATCAACACTAAATAAACCGTCAGTTGCACGTGTGGCTACATTAATAATATCTGCATTACAAATGGCATCGTCTAATACTTCACAGACCTTAATATCCACGTTCCATTGAGCATAATCACGGGTAAAACGTGTTTTAAATTGTTGAGCGCCTTCAGTATGTCTATTCCATAAATACACCGTCTTGATCTCTGGGCGTACCGTTAGTACCGCATGTAGTTGCTCATAAGCCATGCCACCACAACCGACCACCGCCACACTCTGACAATCGGGCTTTGCCATATACTTGGTCGCAATACCTGAAAGCGCGGCAGTACGTACCTGCGTAATATAAATACCATCCATCATCGCTAGTATGGCGCCGTTATCATTATTTGAAACAGTAATGATAGCCGTGGTCGTTGGCAGATCGCGGCTAGGATTATCAGGACAAATAGTCACTAGCTTTACGACTGTGTATTCGTTCTCACCATCATACATTGTGGCTGGCATAGATAGATGCGAGCCTGAACGATGACTATCAGAATCAGTAAAGGTGTTTATTACCAACCGTTCAGGTGATTTAGTCCAACTAGGGTGTGCTGCTTGCTAATGCAACAATGCCTCTATCACATCAATGGCTGCTTGCATATTGAGATGCTCTGTCACGACTGCTTTATTTAACAATTGCACGATTAGCGCTCCTATTTAAGGGTTTGTTATTCAAATCGTATTTCGTTTTAAAGAACCACGAGAGTGATTACATCATACCTAGTCCGCGTAAGGTGGCCGCACCAATTGCCATGCCAAACATACCAACGACTGTGGTAAACGCTAAAATATTAGCAGCGAGTATGTCATTACCACCCATCGCTTTTGCCATGACATAACTGGCAGCGGCGGTTGGTGATGCTACCATCAGAAACAGTACGCCCATATGCACACTAGATAGACCAAATGCTAAGCCAATGACGATAGCTACAATCGGTGCAATAATAATACGCCCTATACTGGCCTGCATAGATAGCCCTGACGGATGTAGCATTGACTTCATATCAATGCTAGCACCTGCACAAATAAGTGCTAATGGCAAAGCGACCGCTGCCAATAAATCGCCGGTCGTATGAATGACACCAGTGATAGGCGGCAATGGCAGCGCTTTATAGACAAATGCCCCAACCAATGCCAAAATCAGTGGATTGGTTGATAATTTTTTCACGATCATAGTGCCACGACTAATCCATGTATCATCCACACTTTTAGATACACGGCTTAGGGTAATGACCGCTAAGACATTAAACAGTATCGTTACCACACCCATATAAACAGCACCGATACTTAGGCCTTGTGTGCCGTAAGCATTAGCTACCGTTGCAAGGCCAATGATAGCCATGTTGCTACGGAACACGCCTTGTACAAAAACACCTTGGTCCTCAGGACGCTCAACAAAGCGTTTGGCGTAAAACTCTGCGCCAATAAATAATATGAACGTCACCAAGATGCCAACAAGGATAAGCGTGATTTGCTTAGCATAATCGACGTCACTATCAACCACGCTAAAAAATAATAAACAGGGCAAGCAATAGTTAAAGACAAAACTTGATGCCTGATCGATAAAAGTTTTGCTTGCCTCACCGCGTCGTTGCATAAAAAAACCCAACCACATTAAGGCAAGGTTGGGTAAGACAATGGTAATAGCAAAAACAATAGCATCAATCATAAGTAGACTCAGTTCGGTGACAAGCCCATCAATATATGGACATCAGCGAGAAAAATTAACAAGTAGTAAGAAAATTTACTGACCTAGTATAGAGACAAAGTAGCAAGTAGGACAAGGTTACATATGATTTTCTTTCAAAATCGATCATTTTTTTTGACAAACAAAAGCCCGTAACGAAATGTCGTTACGGGCTTTTTATACGATAAGTGCTTTATAATAAAAGGCTTTGCTACACTGTTATTATGAGTCTAATGCAGCCTTTGCTTTTTTGTGCTTTTTAACCGTCATTGCCAACAGCTGTATAGCTGCGGGGGTGACACCACTGACACGTCCCGCTTGCGCTAGCGTCGCGGGACGAACTTTCGTCAGTTTCTGCACAATCTCATTTGATAAGCCTGACACGACGCTATAATCAAAATCTAGCGGCAACGCTGTATTTTCTAGACGTTTCATTTGATCGATATCTTCTTGCTGACGATCAATATAGCCTGCATATTTAACAGAAATCTCTATCTGTTCTCCTACTTGCGCATCAACGGTTGAATCGGTGATAGCAGCAATGTCAGCAAAATGTATTTGCGGACGTTTAAGCAAATCAAAAGCAGTCGACTCTTTAGACAGTACCTCTCCTGTTTGCTCGGTCACTTGTTTACCTAAAGCATTAGCAGGCGTGGCCCACATATCTTTTAAGCGTGATGTTTCTGTAGCGATAGATTCCATCTTTTCTTGATAAGCTTGCCAGCGTATATCGTCCACTAAACCCAGCTTACGGCCAGTCTCTGTCAAACGTTGATCTGCATTGTCTTCACGTAAGAGCAAGCGATATTCTGCGCGGCTCGTGAACATACGATACGGCTCAGTGGTGCCATGGGTAATCAAATCATCAACCAACACACCAAGATACGCTTCATCACGGCGCGGTGTCCACGTGTCAAACTCACTATTATTGGTCGTTTCGAGTGCAGCATTGGTACCTGCGAGCAAACCTTGTACGCCTGCTTCTTCATAGCCTGTCGTACCATTGATCTGACCAGCAAAATACAGGCCATCGATAGACTTTGTTTCAAGCGTTGGCTTTAAGTTTTGCGGATCAAAATAATCATACTCAATCGCATAACCTGGACGAGTAATATGTGCATTCTCTAAGCCTTTCATACTATGGATAAAGTCTAACTGCACATCAAATGGCAAACTGGTTGAGATGCCGTTTGGATATAGTTCATGCGTGGTCAAACCTTCTGGCTCGATGAAAATCTGATGGCTGTCTTTATCCGCAAAACGATGAATCTTGTCTTCAATCGACGGACAATAACGTGGACCTACGCCTTCGATTTTGCCAGAAAACATCGGTGAACGGTCAAGATTTTCACGAATAATGTCATGGGTGCGCGCATTGGTATGCGTAATATAGCAGTTGACCTGTTCAGGATGCATAGAGACGTCACCCATATAGCTCATCACTGGCAATGGCGTATCACCCGGCTGCACCGTCATCACACTAAAGTCAACACTACGCGCATCGATACGTGCTGGTGTCCCTGTTTTTAAGCGCCCTACTGGTAGTTTCAGCTCACGCAGACGGTCAGCAAGTTTAATAGAAGGCTGATCCCCTGCACGGCCACCTTTAGAGTTCTCAAGTCCGATATGAATGACACCGCCTAAGAAAGTCCCTGATGTTAGAACTACCGTTTGCGTCTTGAAAATAATACCTGTAGAGGTAACAACTGCTGTGGCACGACCATTCTCTACTAATATATCGTCCGCTCCTTGTTGAAACAAATCAAGGCTAGGTTGGTTCTCTAAGGTATGGCGGATAGCGGCTTTATAAAGAATACGATCCGCTTGAGCACGTGTGGCTCGTACTGCTGCGCCTTTACGGCTATTTAGTACACGGAACTGGATACCCGCTTTGTCTGTCGCCAATGCCATTGCACCGCCTAGCGCATCAATTTCACGCACCAGATGCGATTTACCAATACCACCAATCGCAGGATTACAGCTCATCTGCCCGAGTGTTTCGATGTTATGCGTCAACAGTAAGGTCTGTGCGCCCATACGTGCAGCCGCTAGAGCAGCTTCTGTACCAGCGTGACCACCGCCGATTACTATCACGTCATAATGTTTTGGGTATTGCATGTGTGCCTCACTTGACTCATAACGTTGCTGACTGTCGTATCCTATCGTTAGATAAAATAATAGACAGTGAGCAAATAAACGTCAGTCGTATTTATAAAAAAGATAACGACTCAGTTAAGTCGTTCATAACTGGTTAGATAACCTGTCATTATAACAATTTTTTGATGCTTAAAAAACGTTGGAACAAAAACTATTATAATTAAGCGAAAAGATATCTACCTTAGTAATTATAGATCTAATCAACCACTAACTACTTTGGTTACTGCCTCTGTAGTTGTTATCTTATTATTCACTATTTTGATTATCATTTTGGCTGTTGTTACCAGGGCTAAGCGGTACGATCTGATCTGACTGACCACTAGACAGCATATGATGGCTACCATATCCTTCTGGATTGATCTGTAAATAGGCATTCATTTGACCAATCGCTTCACCATCATCACTCGCTAAAATCTGCGCTTTGATAAGCTCAACTGGCGGTAATGGTAAGTTTTTAAGCAATGCTAAACGCTGATGGTTATCACCTTTGTTGACTACTAATTCGATAAGCTGACGGGCATCAATTGGCAAATCTGGTGTGTTTTGTGCTAATAATGCCAAATGATAAGCACCTGTAGGATCTTGATCTACCACGACGCGCTGCTCGATGGCCACATAAGTCGCTTCAGTTGCACCACCTGCCACACTAAGCTGATGGATACATTTAAGTGCTGAATATGACTCATTATTAGCAATCTCAATAATGCGAGTAGACTCATTTTTTAAACGCTCACGGCGCTTTTCAATCGCCGCTTGCTCAGCAGTTTCTCTTTGCTCGCTTGACTGGTCTGTGGTTTGGTTACTCATAAAGCTCTCTTACTCATCTGATAATTATTATTTATATAGCTGATATCTTGGACATTATATGGGGGGTGTATCCTATAAAAACAATGAAGTCTAAAGACACTAAAATATAGAGTTAATAAGGGCACCAGTAAACACGATATCAGCGGCAATAAAAAACCCAAATAGCCATCAAATGACTATCTGGGTTTGCTGTGCTTGTGTCTTGCAAAGGCTAGTTGAACATTAAAGACGTCCAATTCGCACTTTCAAGTATTAAGCAGCAGGACTGTTTGCTTCAACCAACGGCTTTAGCTCACCTGATTGATACATTTGCAAGATGATGTCTGATCCACCCATCAATTCGCCATCAATCCATAATTGTGGAAACGTAGGCCAGTTCGCAACTTTTGGCAACGTTGCACGGATTTCTGGGTTTTCTAAAATGTTTACAAACGCAAATGGGCGACCAATCTGAGTCAACACTTCGATAGAGCGTGCTGAAAAGCCGCACTGTGGAAATTGTGGCGTACCTTTCATGTAAATAATAACTTTATTGTCACGGATTTGATCACGGATCAATTGTTCAACGTCGTTTGCAGCAGTGTTTGGGGTTTGCTCACTCATAAAAGCTCCTATTGATAAAATGATTATTTATATAAAATAATTGTGTAAAGACGTGGCTGATACATGGGGCAACTGCCACTGTATTACAAGCACAAATTTCGATCTATATCGGTTCGACAGTGTTAGGGACTAATAATACCACGGCGTTGGCCATGATGCCCTCTTGTCGACCCGTAAATCCCAATTTTTCAGTCGTAGTGGCTTTCACACTGATATTGCTGCTATCTGTTTGTAAATCGCTTGCGATATTGGTACGCATTGCTAGATTATGTGGCGCCAACTTTGGACGCTCACACATCACCGTGATATCAGCATTGCCTAGGCTATAACCAGCCTCTTGCACTTTGCTATAGACATAACGCAGTAGCACTCGTGAATCCAAACCAGCATGTGCCGCATCGGTATCAGGGAAATGCTGCCCGATATCACCAAGCGCCAATGCGCCAAGTAGCGCGTCAGCAAGCGCATGCAACACCACATCCCCGTCAGAATGTGCGAGCAAACTGTGAGTATGCTCAATGGTCACACCTGCTAGCACCACATATTGCTGCTGCTGACCGTTGTTATGAAAAGCGTGAACGTCGATACCTTGACCAATTTTTATCATTATTATTCCAAGACGAGTTAAAGATGATTAAAATAATTCAAAACCATTATCTGAATTTTCAAAGTGGTTTTCCTAGTAGCCAGACACCATCGGTCGCCACCCGTTTCAATTAACTGGTATAATATGACGTTTATTTTATCATAATACCAGATCCAAAAGACAAGCTGACGTTATGGTGCTGATACTGCGCATTGTAGTAATGACTCAACTCGTGACGTCGAGCTGTAATTTGGACAACGTATAAATAATTGAGCCGTTTTATGTCAGCCATACAAAATACCTCAAGCACCACCGTTTCTGAATCTTTTAATACTCATCGCCCTTTAACACTTGCTGATGTCGAAAACCCTAGTACCAAGCATGTGATCGTCGGTATGTCAGGCGGGGTCGACTCTTCTGTATCCGCCGTTCTACTTCAACAAGCCGGCTTCAAGGTCGAAGGCTTATTTATGAAGAACTGGGAAGAAGATGACGGCACCGAATACTGTACGGCGATGGATGACCTAGCAGACGCGCAAGCCGTATGTGACAAAATCGGTATGAAGCTGCACACAGCCAACTTTGCTATGGAGTATTGGGATCGTGTATTCGAGCATTTTTTAGCAGAATATAAAGCAGGACGTACCCCAAACCCTGATATTTTGTGCAACAAGGAAATCAAGTTTAAGGCGTTTTTAGACTATGCATTGACTCTTGGTGCTGATTATATCGCGACTGGTCACTATACGCGCCGCAGTGTGAACTACAAGAACGAAGACGGTACTGAGGTTGCCCAGCTCTTACGCGGTCTTGATAATAATAAAGACCAAAGTTACTTCTTGCATGCGGTTGGCGGCGATAAAATCGCTAAAACGCTATTCCCAGTCGGTGAGCTTGAAAAGCCAGTGGTACGTCAGATTGCTGAAGAGCATGACCTAGCGACGGCTAAAAAGAAAGACTCTACGGGGATTTGCTTTATTGGTGAGCGCCGCTTTAAAGACTTCTTGCAGCAATATCTGCCTGCCCAAAAAGGCGAGATACTTACTGATGACAATAAAGTTATCGGTACTCATGACGGCCTTATGTATTACACACTGGGTCAACGCGGCGGCATCGGCATTGGCGGTGTCAAAGACCGTCCTGAAGAACCGTGGTTTGTATTGGCAAAAGATTTAGAGAAAAACCGTTTAATCGTCGGTCAAGGTCATGAACATCCCATGCTAATGAGCAACGAGCTAAAAGCTTATAAGCTCGATTGGACGAGTGGTCACGCCCCTACAGATGTATTTAGTGATGAAGGTCTAGCCTGTGTGGCAAAGTCTCGCTATCGTCAGCCAGATCAAGCATGTCGTGTATTTGCGACCAATGCTGATGGCAGCGAAGTGCGCGTGGTATTTGATGAGCCACAGCGCGCTGTCACCCCTGGTCAGTCAGCGGTATTTTATGTCGATGAAGTATGTCTAGGCGGCGGTGTGATTGAATCTATCGATGCACCTTGCGGATTTTAATTGATTCCTAAGACTACAACCTAAAGCACAGATGTTGATGCAGTGAATAACATAATTTTAACGATCGTCAACATCGCTTTATTTGCATAGACCGCTTTTTTAATATCATATTTCTGCTATATTACGCGCAACGATTTTGACGTCGTTTATTATATGGTAATTTTTTATCTCGACTCTTGCAGTTTTTTATTTCATAACTACTGAGGCATAACCATGACCCCACTTACCGCTCTCTCTCCAATTGATGGTCGTTACGCATCAAAGGCTGACAGCTTACGTCCTTATTTATCTGAATTTGGTCTAATCAAAGCTCGCGTTACGGTAGAGATTCGCTGGTTGCAGTCTTTGGCTGACAACAGCGCAATTGGTGAATTAGCAGCATTTGATGACCAGACCAACGCTTTTTTGAATGCAATCGTTGATGACTTTAGCGAAGCAGATGCTCAAGCTATCAAAGACATCGAAGCGACGACCAATCATGATGTAAAAGCGGTTGAGTACTTTATCAAAGACAAGTTCCGTGGTCAGGATGCCTTAATCGATTCACTTGAGTTTATTCACTTTGCCTGTACCAGTGAAGACATCAATAATCTATCGTATGCGTTGATGCTCAAAGACAGTCGCGAGCTAGTCGTTGCAAAAATGCAGCAAGTGACTGATAGCATCGTTGATTTATCTATTGCTCATGCTGACCAACCAATGCTATCACGTACGCATGGTCAGACAGCCAGTCCAACGACATTGGGTAAAGAGATGGCAAACGTGGCCTACCGCCTAGCCCGTCAAATCAAGCAAATCAATCAAGTAGAGCTATTAGGTAAAATTAACGGCGCCGTTGGTAACTACAATGCCCATTTTTCAGCATACCCTGATGTTGACTGGCAGACTCACGCTGAATCATTCATCAATCAGCGTTTAGAGTTAACGTTTAACCCTTATACGACTCAGATTGAGCCGCACGATTATATCGCTGAGTTGTTTGATGCTGTTAAACGCTTCAATACAATCTTGATCGACTTCAACCGTGATATTTGGCAATATATTAGCTTAGGCTATTTTAAACAGCGCCTTAAAGATGGTGAAGTTGGATCTTCTACCATGCCGCATAAAGTTAATCCAATTGACTTTGAAAACTCTGAAGGTAACTTAGGCGTTGCCAATGCGATGCTGGCCCATTTGGGTGAGAAGCTACCAATTTCACGTATGCAGCGTGACCTATCGGACTCAACGGTGCTGCGTAATATCGGTGTTGGCCTAGCACAGAGCATGATAGCGTTTGACGCTTGTCTAAAAGGCGTGGGTAAACTTGAGCTAAATGCACAGCGTTTAAATGATGACTTGAATCAAGCGCAAGAAGTGTTGGCAGAGCCGATTCAAACGGTCATGCGTCGCTACCGTGTTGAAAACCCGTATGAAAAACTAAAAGCCTTGACTCGTGGTAATGCCATGACTCGTGAAGCCATGCTAACCTTTGTCGAAAGCGATGAGCTATCGGCAGTTAGCGATGCGGATAAAGAACGCTTGCGTGCATTGACGCCTGCCACTTATATCGGTAATGCCGCTGAGCAAGCACGCGCTATTAAAGAATGGATTTCCAAGCTTTAATAACTGATAAGAGCATACTGATAATAAGATCGGACTAGAAAGGTAGGAGCGCATAGTATTATTTACTGGCTCCTATCTTGATAGTAATTTTATCTTATTCAGTTGTTATCTTAATAGCTATTATCTGAATAACTATTAACCTTACTTTGAACGCTATGATTGGTTTTGATTCGATTGCTTTTGATTCAAAACCCATAGTTGATAAGTAAGGTTTTATTTTTTATCATCATCGTCATCACTGTCGCCCGGTATGATGGCTTTACCCACAGCAACGGTTCCTTTTACCACACCTTTGGTAGTTTTATAAGCGATTTTTGCGGGTACTGTGACGATTTTATGGACACAGGCTTGTAGCAAAAACACGCTAGCGATGATGACAACAAAATGTAGCTTTTTCATAACTTTCCTACGATTGAATGGATGCTCTGATGACAGCTATTGTTTTGATAATCGTTATTGCTTATATGTGCTATATAAACGTCACCAAAATAATAGACATCAAATAGATGACAATCTTAAACTATTAAAACCTTCCTATAAAGCATCCCTTATTATTAATCTTGTACACCGCCAAAATATGGATTTATCAATGACTTCTATTCCTCTTTGTTTACCCGACTCTATCACGCCTGAGCAATTTTTGACTGAATACTGGCAAAAGAAGCCATTGCTTATTAAACAAGGGTTGCCGCAGCTAGTTAATATGTTTGAGCCAGATGACATGATTGGCCTGGCGCTTGAAGAAGATGCTAGCGCAAGACTGCTGACTCAAGCAGCCAGTAAAAAAGAAGGTCAGGCACAGTGGCAACTTAAAAAAAGTCCATTGAATGAGACTGATTTTGAAAATCTACCAGAGCAATGGACCGTATTGGTACAGAATCTTGAACAATGGTCTCCAGAGCTTGGTCAGTTATGGCAAGCATTTGACTTTATTCCGCAGTGGCAGCGCGATGACATCATGGTCTCTTACGCACCAGCAGGTGGGTCGGTCGGTAAGCATTATGACGACTACGATGTGTTTTTGGCACAAGGGTACGGCTCTAGACGCTGGCAGTTAGGCAAATTCTGTGATGACCAGACAGAGTTTGTTGCTGATGAGCCTCTGCGCTTGTTTGACGACATGGGCGAGCTTATCTTTGATGAGATACTAGAAGCGGGTGACGTCCTTTATGTACCGCCGAAATTATCACATTTCGGTGTGGCACAAGATGACTGTCTGACTTTTTCTTTTGGTTGCCGTCGCCCAAACCTCATGCAAATCATCGATAGTATGGCCGATATTGCAACCAATGACAGCAAATTATTTATTCCGATGCTACTACCCCAAACGCTACAAGCATCAGGTAAATTACAAGCGGATAGTATTACGGCTATTAAAACTCAATTGTTAGAGATGCTACAATCTGATCGCGGTGATGATATGATTCGCCAAGCAGTTTCTGAAGTAGTTAGTAAACGCCAATATGATGCGCTGATGCCAGAAGAGACGTTAGATACCGATGAGCTAATACAGGCCCTATCAGAAGGGGCCACATTGCAGGCGGACTATAGCAACCGCCTACTCTATAGCCAGACCGATGATGGCACTGTACTGTATGCTAATGGTCAACGTATCGATGGGCTTGATGAATCGGCGATAGCAGTACTAGTACGCTTGGCCAATGGTGAAGCATTACAACATAGCGACGTCACCGATGTTGATGCAGATGATTTGAGCGAATGGCTAGAGAACGGCTGGGTATGGGTAGATATTGCTGAGTAAAGCTCTACAATCAAACTTCAGCTAGAGCCATAAATAAAAAAAACCGCTATCTGATAATTACTCAGATAGCGGTTTTTTCTTATACATCTTATGCAATCACTAGTTTGGTAGTTATAGCGCTACCAAACACCGCTTAGCCTTTATAAAAGTTGATATAAAAGCGAAGCGGATTCGTAATTAATGCAGTGATTCTACTCTGTACCAAGCTCAAGCAAGCTCGCGTTACCACCGATTGCTGTGGTATTGATAGTCTTGACTCGCTCAGTGACAAAACGATGCAGATAATCAGGCGTTAGCATTTCTGACAAGCCTTCCATATCAGTAACACTAATAACCTGCGTCAAAATACCGTCTGTATTAGCAAGCTCTTGACTGATGGCTTGTACTTCGCTGCGGCTACCAGAGACAGCCACTTGCGCTAGACGATCGATATATAATAGCGTGACCGTTTGCGAGTCGTTAGCCACACTCAATACATCTTCGCTGATACCTGTATCGTACAATATCTTGGCAGCTTCATTGCACATCTCATCTTGACTTGGGCAATGCAATATAACTTCATTACCTGTCAATAATGCCGCGATAAGCTGACCCAGTACTGCCATGGCTCTAGCAGATTCGCCACCGATGACCATCGTCTTACCACGACCAGTGACATACAAGTCATTAGACTCGCCCGTCGCACCCGTCAAACGATGCATCTCATCCAAGCTAGGCGCAGCGCTCAACAAATGGTTGAACAAACGCTTTGCTTTGTTGGCATCACCAGTAAGCAGTGCCAGTTTTGGAATGGCTGCTTGTAGATACGTTGCGCGGTTGACTGCGCCGAGTAGTCGCCAAGATTCACAAACCTGGGCATGATTTTTTTTGAATTCAGTCGCCATGTTGCTACTCCTTATGCGAGTTCTGTTTGAGTGGTAGTTTGGGTTTCGGTCGCTGTCATGTGAGCCTCTGACTGTTCAGCGTTTACTGATTCTGAGCTAAGCTGCATTAAACGCGCGACATAGTGCGGGCCACCAGCTTTAGGGCCAGTACCAGATAGACCACAACCACCGAATGGCTGTACGTTTACAACCGCGCCGATTTGGTTACGGTTGATATAAGTGTTACCGACAAAGGCACGGCGTTCGATATGCTCAACAGTATTCTCGATACGGCTATGAATACCTAACGTCAAACCAAAGCCTGTGTTGTTGATGGCATCAATCAGCTTATTCAAATCACGCGCTTGATAACGCAGTACGTGTAAAATTGGGCCAAAATGCTCACCACCGATCACATCAATACTATTCACTTCGATTGCTGTAGGCAATACAAAAGTAGACTTCTCTTGACTGACGACTGAGCTTGAGCTCATTGGCGTCTGTGCCAAAATAGTAGCGGTCGGCTCAGCACTCATACGTTCAATATGCGCCTCTAAACCCTCTTTGGCATCAGCATCGATGACTGGGCCTACATCTGTAGCAGCGTATAGCGGATTGCCGACAGATAGCTCAGCCATGTTACCTTGTAATAACTCGATTAAACCATCAGCCATCTCTTCTTGCACACACAATATGCGACAAGCTGAACAACGCTGACCTGCTGAACCAAATGCTGAGAGTACTGCATCTTTAACAACTTGCTCTGGCAATGCCGTTGAATCAACGATCATCGCGTTTTGACCGCCAGTCTCAGCGATAAAGACAGGCAGCTCACCACTGGTTTGTGCATGATCATTCAAGCTTTGGTTGATACGTTGTGCAGTTTGAGTAGAGCCTGTAAATATCACACCTGCAATATTGTCAGCAGCCGTCAAAGCCCCACCTACGTCGCCTGCACCAATCACTAACTGCAAAGCTTCTGCTGGGATACCCGCTTGATACATTAACTGCGCACCAAAGTGTGCAACCAAGCTGGTTTGTTCGGCAGGTTTGGCTACTACGGTATTACCTGCAGCAAGTGCAGCTACAATCTGTCCTGTGTAGATAGCCAGTGGGAAGTTCCATGGGCTGATACACACGAAGGTGCCACGTGGTTTATATACTTGGCGAGACTGCTTGCCAGCCAAATCTGTAAACTCATGTACAACATCATCTAGACGCTCTGCTTCATCGGCATAAAAACGACAGAAATCAACAGCTTCTTTGATTTCATCGATACCGTCCTGCATGGTTTTACCCGCTTCAACTTGGCATAGTGCCATTAGCTCAGCGTAGTTTTCCTCATATAGTTCACCAATCTTGCGCAAGATTGCTGCACGCTCAGCAGCTGGCACATTTTGCCATACATCTTGACCAGCAACTGCAACGTCGATCGCTTGGCGAGCGACTTCAGCGTTAGCATAAGTTACTTCACCAGCACTAACTTCGTGATTCCAAGGCGCAAGTACAGTCTGCTTATCAAGCTGATTTGTTTGACCATCTACTTCGTATGTATCAACAGCTTTACCATTAATGATAGAGGTTGCTGACCAAGTTTTGTTTAAATGACTGTCGATTGCCGCTTTGAAACGTAACCACTGCGACTCTACAAAGATATTCGGGCCAAAACTTGCACGACGCTCACCGTAAATATCTAACGGTAACGGGATGTCTGTATTGTGCAATGTTGCATTACCAAGCAGCTTGTCATATGGATGCACCGTTAGCTTTTCAATTGGGTAAGACTTGTCTAGCAACTGATGAACAAATGAGCTATTAGCACCGTTTTCTAATAAGCGACGTACCAAGTACGGCAGCAAGTCTTTATGTGCACCCACCGGCGCATAGATACGTACAGGAATCTGATACGCTTGCAAAATATGATCATAAAGTGCATCACCCATACCATGCAGACGTTGGAACTCAAAGTCTCTATGTGCACTCATGGTAATGATTGACGCAAGTGTGTGCGCATTATGCGTCGCAAACTGTGGCCAGATTAGCCCGCGCAGATGGTCTGACAATAAGAAACGCGCACAAGCAAGATATGCCGTATCCGTACCTTCTTTGCGTGTCCAAACTGGATAGCCTGATAGACCTTTTTGCTGAGCAAGTTTGATCTCAGTATCCCAATAAGCGCCTTTTACTAGACGAAGTGGAATACGGTCACCGACCTCAGTAGATAAACGAGCAAGCCACCCTAATACAGCGATTGCGCGCTTAGAGTAACCTTGCACGACGATACCTAAACCATCCCAGCCCGCCGTCAAATTATCACGGTACAAAGACTCAAACAGTTTCAAAGAAATCTCAAGGCGATCTGCTTCTTCAGCATCAATACTGATATCGACATTGACTTCACGTGCCGCTTCAATCAATAGCAGGCAGCGCTGACGCAATAAGCCCATTACCTGAGCTTCTTGCGTCGCTTCATAGCGAGGATGCAGTGCTGATAATTTGATAGATACTGATGGCTTTGGCATGCCTTCTTTTACTTTGACGTTGGCAGTAGCTCTGATCGCATGTAGATAGTCGTTGAAATATTTTTCAGCGTCTTGGTGCGTAATAGCCGCTTCACCTAACATATCAAATGAATAGGTATATCCTCTATTACGATATGGCTGACTGTTTTTGTTAGCTTCCTCAATGGTCTCACCCAATACAAACTGATGGCCCATGATACGCATGGCTTTTTGCATCGCGCTACGAATGACAGGCTCACCCATCTTTTTCGTCATACGATCCAAGAAACCTGATGCCGTGGTACTGCTGTCAATACTGACAACACGACCGGTCATCATCATGCCCCAAGTAGAGGCATTGACCATAAACCCATTATCATTTTTAATGTGCTTTTTCCAGTCGGCTACACTCATTTTGTCATGAATCAACGCATCAGCCGTATAGTTGTCTGGTACACGAATCAAGGCTTCTGCTAAGCTCATTAGCAAGATACCTTCTTGGGTATCAAGGCTATACTCGAGCAATAATGAGTCAACCATCTTGACGGCTTTACCATCATTACGCACGTGCTCGACCAGTTTGCGCGTTTGCTCAGCAGCAGCATCGCGTTCTTCTATACTGGGTTTGGCAAGTGGCAATAACTCAGACAACCAACGTTCTTCATCGGCGCTATATAGCGGTGAGATACGCTTATTTAGCGCTTCTGCTGACTGGGCGAGATACTCAGGCGACAGCATATCAACAGGATTAAACAAGATCGGCTCTTGCGGGGTAAACTGGTCTACTGGGTTCATAATAACTCCATAACTATCGTTTAAAAACCATAATAAATGGTGCTTTAGGAAGTCTGATCGTCCTGTATAACTGCTCGTAACCGCTATCAAAAAATAGGGGTTATTGACGGATATTCACAGCAATAATCAAAAGACCAAACGGCGCCATCACAAAACTAAAAATCCAGCATAGGCTGGAGACGGTTAAGTAGGTCGTTCGACTGTTAAACGGGCTACGTTAACAATACAAAGGCAACAACGAAAAGCTAAGCGGCATTAGTGCCTTCTTCTTGTTAGTAGTGAAAGGAGTGTGATGACCAAATATCGCCTTATTGAACCGAAAAATCGCTCTAATAATCACAAATCTGTCATCTTTGGTGATGCTAATTCACTGTAAGAAAAACCTCTACGGCGTTGATTGAGGTGATGCGCTTAACTCGGCTATAATATCACGAAAGTTTTTTTCAAACTAACGAAATTTATTATTTTCATAAATTAATATATATCTAAATAACAATAACTTACAAGCACTTTATTGGCCATGACGCTTTGGTTACGTTTTTTTGTTTACTATTGCCCATAGTTTGGCATCACCCTACTTAATACTGGTATCAGAAATACTAAACATTCATGCCAAGGATACTGAGCTCAAATTAAAACGATAGGCTTATAATGCTGACAAAAAAAACCCTCCTTATCATCAGCTGATAAGGAGGGTTTCTTGTTTAAGACGCTATTAATGTCTTACTACACGTTGCATTATAAGAAAATAATCTTGAACAATAATATAGCAGTCAAAATCCAGACAGCGATACTGATATCTGCAAACTTGCCTGCAATTGCTTTTACAGCCGTAAAGGTAATAAAACCAAGTGCGATGCCGTCAGCGATAGAGTATGTAAGCGGTGTGAATAGCAATACCACGACCACTGGTGCTGCTTCTGTTAAGTCGCTCCAGTTAATGTCCTTTAGGGTACCCATCATAAGTACGGCTACATAAAAGATAGCGCCAGCCGTTGCATAAGCTGGAATCATACCTGCTAGCGGCGAGAAGAAAATACTGAACAGGAATAGCACACCTACCGTAACAGCCATCAAGCCTGTACGGCCACCTGAGGCGATACCAGAGATACTCTCAATATAACTGGTCGTCGATGAAGTACCCAGTAAAGAACCTGCTACTGTCGCTGTTGAATCAGCGAGTAGTGCCTTGCCCATGTTCGGGATATTGCCATCTTTGTCCGTTAGTTTTGCTTGGCTAGTGGTAGCAATCAAAGTACCAGCAGTATCAAATAAATCGACAAATAAGAAAGCAAAGATAACACTAATCATGCCCACATCAAATGCACCAGCAATGTCTAACTGCATAAGCGTCGGTGCAATAGAAGGCGGTGAAGAGATGATACCTGTGAACTGCGTATAGCCCATTAATAAGCTAATCAGTGCAACCAATAAAATACCAATGGTTACCGCACCTGGGACTCTCTTATAAGACAGGCCAATGATAACAACAAAACCTAATGAAGCCATGACAGGACCAAATGATGTCATGTCACCAAGGCCAACTAAGGTTGCATCATGATTGACGATGATGCCTGCGCTTTGCAATGCAATAAACGCCAAGAACGCACCAATACCAGCGACTACGCCGTTTTTGAGAGACGTTGGAATGGCATTAATGATTGCTTCACGAATCTTGAATAGACTCAATAGTACGAAGATACAACCAGACAAGAACACCGCACCTAACGCTGTCTGCCATGCGTAGCCCATACCAAGCACCACACCATAGGTAAAGAAGGCATTAAGACCCATACCTGGTGCGAGCGCAACTGGTAGTCGGGCGTAGATACCCATGATGAAACAACCTACTGCTGCTGCTATACAGGTCGCTACAAATACGGCCCCTTTATCCATACCTGCATCGGCTAAGACGTTAGGGTTGACAAAGATAATATAAGCCATCGTCAAGAACGTGGTTATACCAGCGATGATTTCTGTTTTGATCGTGGTATTTTCACCATTAATCCCAAAATAGCGTTCAATTGCATTCATAAGTGTCGCCCCCGACTGGCTAATAAAAAGTCATCATTACCTAAAATTGAACATGACCTCAGCGAAAAAATAACGATGCCACAATAAGAATAATGTAGTAACAAAGCGTAACATATTAGACCAGTTATCTTACAAACTCAATCGTTGATAATGTCTATCTCGTATAAAGCTGAATTTTGAGAAGCTGTGAAACTACAGCATAGAAAAACGATATAAAGCCATACATAGTCGTATTGCTTTAAGCTATTCAACAAACTGTTTTCTACTCATTATTGAGATGGTATTCGGTTTGAGTCATAAATTTTAGGCAATCACTGTTTGCTCTGTCATTATTCATGTTATTCAACTAACTACTGACTTAACCAATAGCAGCCCAACTAAATAGTCATTTAACACATTAATAATGACCTTTTTCTCATTTAGAAGTAAACTAGGGGGCTATTATACCGATGCCTATATGGCGATACTTATTGTTGAAGCTTTTTTCTCAGCACAGTTACAAATTTCTGGTGAAGAAATCTACTACGTATTAAAAAATAAACAGTGTTTGTTTAAAGGTTGTCTGGTTTGGACGACACTATTCCAGCCAGCTGTTATCAATTATCCGTGAGTCCATTACATGCCTGAATCATTAAATATTGTCGATCTTATTACCCAAGCCAGTCTACTGGTGCAGATTGTGATGGCACTATTGTTATTAGCTTCTTTGCTCAGCTGGGTTATGATCTTTCGCATGAGTGCGCGACTTGGTACAGCCAAAAACTTTGATCAACAATTTGAGACTTGGTTTTGGTCAGGTGAAGACTTGGCTAAACTATATCAAGGCATCCAAGGATCGCCTGATCGTCAGGGACTTGAGCAAATTTTTTATGTAGGCTTTTCAGAATACCTGAGAATGCATAAAAAGCGTCAACCTAAAGACGACATTATCGATGGTGTTGAACGCAAGTTACGCGTCGGTCTAGGACGCCAGCAGCAATTGCTAGAGTCAGGGCTGACGACGCTAGCCAGCATTGGCTCCGTTGCACCATATATTGGACTGTTCGGTACAGTGTGGGGCATCATGAATGCCTTTTTGGGACTGTCTCAAACTGAGCAAGCTACCCTCGCCTCGGTAGCGCCAGGTATCGCTGAAGCCCTGATTGCTACAGCTATGGGTTTGTTTGCGGCTATCCCTGCGGTATTGGCATACAATCATTTCACAGCAAAATCGAGCCAATTATACGACTCGCGTGCCTTATTTTGTGATGAAATGACAGGAATGCTACAACGTGAGACCAGCGTACAAGCGCCTATTAGCAAAGAAACCCAAGTTACTGCAGGTCAGGTGACAGGGCTATGAAACCAAACCCCTACGGCCGTGAAAAAAAAGCGCTCAATGCAGAAATGAACGTCGTTCCTTATATTGATGTCATGCTTGTATTATTGGTGATATTTATGGTGACAGCGCCGATGCTGATTACAGGTGTCGATGTCGACCTACCAAAAGAGCAAACCAATACTATCAGTCAAAGCCAACTACCTGTGATTGTTTCTTTGACTGACAGTGGTGATATCTTTATAAGTTATGAAAGCAATGTCGACGTGCCAGTAAGTGAGCCTGAGCTGATTAATACATTATCTAACCTACAGTCTCAAAGCGACAATAATAACGCTGAGCCAGTACAAGTGATGATCAATGCGGATCAAAACAATCAATACGGTGCCATCATGACACTCATGGCAACCTTGCAACAAGCAGGTATTGAAAAAGTAGGGTTACTGACCGGTGCGCCTCTACCTACACCTTCCTTATAGTGATAAGCATCACTTGAGACACGCTTCACATAGTAATAACTAATACTAGTAGTCAATCCGACACACCACGTTCATGAGTATCCTTACTATGCATAATGCTCCTGCCGTCTATGTACCTACCGAACCAGAAAGCAACGGGCTCACATTACCTACGTTGCTCAGCTTGCTGGCGCATGGTCTTATTATCGGCATATTGGTTTATAACTATCAAACCACTGAAGTTGAGACTGCTGGTAGTATTGAAACGGTCATGGTATCTCCTGAGCAACTTGCTGAAATGCAAGGACAAATATTGGCCAACCGTGCAGCAGCCAATACGATGCCAATGAATAGTAGCACTAGCGGCTCGTCTAGTAATGCCCAGCCACAGGTATCTAGTGTTAGTACGCAAACTACAAGCCAGACAACCTCTCAGCGTGACCCTGTATTTACACGATCTGAGGAGCCTGCGAGTCAACCTATACTGATGAGTGAAGACCATCAACAACGTCTGCTTGAGCAAAATCAAGAATATGAGCGCAAAATGGCTGAGTGGGCAGCACAATTAGATGAATCCGCTATGGAAGAGCTTGACCAAATCGATCAAAGCAAACGTGATCAGCTCATAGAAGAACAAAAAAGGCTGGGAGAGTTTCGTCAAAAGCAAAACAATTCACCAAAGATAAAACGTCCCACTGCTAGCGATCGTAACATAGAGATTGATACCGACGGCTCTGGCAATGCAGGGAAAACCTTTAGCCTGTCAGATGGTCAGTCTACTGTGTCTGGTGACACATCAACCTCTAGTATATCCAAAGGCAGTACTCGCTCTGCATCGAGCGACAGTCGTGGTACCAGCAACAATGAAATTATCAATTTAATCAAACGCAACTATACGCCACCTACCGCCGCGCGAGGCTCTACCCAACGCGCAACCTTGACTATCACTGTCAATGCCAATGGCGATGTAGTCAACGTGACAGTTTCCGGACCTGATAGTACGGTCAACGAAGCGGCAAGACAGGCAGTACTCAATATTGGTAGTCTCCCGATTGATGCTGATGACCCTAAATACCCGACTTTTACCATACAGTTTAAAGGCAGTAATTAATCAGTTGCTAGGTCTTTGTAAGATTGGTAACGTAACGTTAGGCGGCTTGTCTCGCATAGGTTGCTGCTCATCTAGATGCCTGTCTCATTAAGTACAAAAATGAATATCACACTAATTTTAGGAGCTCGATTTACTCATGCGTACCCATAACAAGTTACTAGTCTCATTACTCGCCAGCACTTCAGCATTAATAGCGTCGCAAAGCGTGCTTGCAGCACCTGTTGTATTAGAGTTGGACTATGAGATTCCTGTTCAACAAAACCAAGTCGCATTTGTATCGTTTGCAGGTGACTCTGTGTTATCACCGATTATATTAAATGACTTGAATAAAACAGAGCTTAAAGTAACCAATAAAGATCTGCCGCAGCAGCCACATAGTAGTAAAGAGCTGACAGGTACCTTACCTGTCTGGCAAAGCATGGGGATACCGTATCTAGTCGTCGGCAGTACACGTACTAATCGTGGCAAAATAGTCACTGATTATGAAGTCATCGATGTCAAATCTGGTCGTGTGATACAAGGCAAGCAAAGCCTAACCGCTGACAATAATAGAGAGAGTATGCGTTATGCTGGTCATGTTATCGCCGACAAAGTATACGAGCTGATTACTGATACTCCAGGAGATTTCTCAGGGCGTATTGCTTACATTGAGGAATCAGGGACTGGCAAGCAAAAAATCTCTCGTCTCAAGGTGATGGATGCCGATGGCGAAAATGCGAGAACCATTACTGAAGTGGCTGGCTCTATTTTTTCACCAGCATGGTCGCCTGATGGTAACCGTATCGCCTATTCAGTACAACGCGAAAAATCATATCCTGTTATCTACGTCCAAAACGTCAGTGGCGGCGGCGCAACTGCCCTAACGCCGTTTTCAGGTAGTAATTTAAGTCCTTCATTCTCCCCTGATGGTAGCAAAATACTATTCTCTAGTAGCTTTGAAGGCAGTGCCGATATCTATGAGATGAGCGCTAGCGGCGGCACGCCTAGGAGACTCACCAATTTACCAAGTAGTGAAGTACAGCCAAGCTATGCACCAGACGGTAAATCTTTCGTGTTTGTCAGTGATAAAACTGGCTTTAACAAGCCGCAAGTTTATCGCTACGAGTTCGGCTCAGGACGCATCACTAAAGTATCAAACGGGGGTTATGCAACCAGTCCGCAATTTAGCAGTGACGGTACACAAATTGCTTTTTTGAGTGGGCGCTCAGCGGCTATTATGAATAGTAATGGCGCGGTCACTACCAATCTTGGTAATACGGGTATCGACGAAGCACCAAGCTTCTCGCCAAACGATAAACGCGTCGTCTACGCATCGACTCAAGGCGGCAAAGGCGTGCTGACCATCAGGTCTCTCAATGGTGGCGAGGCGTTTGGTAAGTCAGGACAAGGCGTTATTCGCTCACCAGTATGGTCATCAAGCCCCAAATAATCTGTCATCTATTAACGTAGCCATCTTGGATGTCATGCAACAGGTATCAACTGTTAAACAAACGTTAGAAAGCCCCAACCATATTCATTATGATTGGGGCTTCTTTATGATAAAAAATAACGATTAAAGTAATAGTACAGCTTGACGCTGATTCACTTTCAATATGTGACTCCTTTCGTTTTTGACCATTCAATGTTACTTAACTCCTCCTAGTTCGTAACAAACCTGTAAACTCACTAGTACCAAAAAAAACATTGCAATGTCTTGTATTTTACATATACCCTAAATAGACCTGACTAATTGGTCAGGTTGTACAAAAATTAGCCAACATATATTAGCTATTTTATTGTTCATCTTACAGACGGATGCTTACCCTCTATTGTCTACATCGATAAAGCAGCAAGTCAAGGGTTGAGTTGAAACCTTTATCTCGTGATTTACCACATTGTCTGATATTTACAGTTAAGCGGGTGCTAAGCAGTTATTTTAGGAGGAAACCACCATGAGTGAAAACGTTCCAGAGAATACCGATTTACTGTATAGACTGCACGACCGTCCCACCCCCATTAAAGCATTTTTAGGTGCTATACAGCACGTACTTGCAGCATTTGTAGGTATCATCACCCCTTCTCTTATCATAGGTGGCACATTAGGTTTAGGCGAGCATATTCCCTATCTTCTCAGTATGTCATTGATAGTATCTGGCGTTGCAACCTTTATTCAGACTCGTAAAGTAGGCCCTGTTGGCTCCGGTCTCATGGCATTGCAAGGCACTAGCTTTGGGTTTTTAGCAGCGGTACTGACAGCAGGTTTTGTGGTAAAAAACCGCGGTGGTAGTCCTGAGGAGATCCTATCCGTTATCTTTGGCGTTTCATTTCTCGGAGCATTTGTTGAGATATTTTTAAGTCAGTTTATTACCAAACTCAAATCTTTTATGAGCCCAATTGTTACAGGCTGCGTGATTGTCACAATTGGTTTGTCATTAACTAAGGTAGGTTTGACTGACTTAGCTGGCGGATTTGGTGCTGAAGATTTTGGTAGTATTCCAAATTTATTGTTAGGCGGTAGTGTGCTGATCAGTGTCATACTTATCAGTATTATCAATAATAAAGTTATTCGCTCAAGCGCTATCTTTATTGGTTTGATGTTTGGTCTTGTCGTTGCCGTACTTATGGGACGTATCGACTTTTCGTTGGTTTCTGAAGCGGCTTTTTTCACGGTGCCGATCCCCTTTAAGTATGGCTTTGGTTTTGATTGGCAAGCTTTTATTCCTATTGCCTTTATGTACATTATTACCAGTATTGAAACCTCAGGCGATTTGACGGCTACCTCAATGATATCGGGTGAACCAATTAAAGGCCCTATCTATGAAAAGCGGATCAAAGGCGGCGTACTAGGAGATGGTGTTAACTCTCTGATTGCTGCAGTATTTAACACCTTCCCTGTGACTACTTTTAGCCAAAACAACGGTGTGATCCAAATGACGGGGATTGCCAGTCGCTACGTGGGATTCTATGTTGGTGGTCTTCTCTGCCTGATGGGACTGTTCCCTGTTCTTGGTGCTGTTTTTACGCAACTTCCTAAGCCTGTCGTTGGTGGCGTGACGCTATTGATGTTTGCGACTGTAGCAACTGCTGGTATTCGTATTTTATCTACCGTACAGTTTACTCATCGTAACGTCTTAATCATCGCCACCTCACTAGGTCTGGCAACGGGTATCGCCTTTGTTCCTGACGTGCTGTCTCAAACGCCGCAGTTTTTTCAAAATATCTTTGGTTCAGCGGTAACGATGGCAGGGATTGTGGCCATCACGCTTGATATGATTTTACCCAAAAATTACGGCGCTGAGTTCGATACCAAAGCGAAGCATACTGAAGACGGCTTAGAATCAACGCAAGAAGTGGCTTAATACTAAGCGCAAGCTAAGGCTGAATATATCGAAGGATTTAGCCATAAATGAGGTGCGATAGATGCACAGGTAGGAACAGTCTATGCACCTCGCCTATTAAACACTTCGCGTATTAAATAGGCGTCTTGTCCACTAGGTACCTTGTCATCGTTAAAGGCCACAGCCTTTTAGAATAAAAGGCACTAGAAAGTCTGCTGCACGCGCTTCATCTTCTGCGTCATATGCTGTCTTATCCATCAATCCAACAATTTCAATCTCAAATTCAGCATAACGCTGGGTAGTCGCCCAAATCAAAATCAGTAGCTGTAGAGGATCCGTAATCCCAATTTTACCTTGCTTGTGCCACTCTTTCATTACCTGTGCTTTATCGTGTACCCACTCCTTCATTGTTGTGGACATAAATTCATGTAAATGCGGTGCACCACCGATAACCTCAATGGCAAACAGTTTATGACGACTTGGATTGACAAAAGCTTGATGTAGCTTGGTACGGACAAATTTTTCGATGACTGTTTTTGGGTCGCTATCTACTGTCATGGTTACTAATCCTTCGTTCCATTCTTGAATGATAGAGCGCAGCACTGCCATGTAGAGATTCTTTTTGTTTTTAAAATAATAGTGAACATTGGCTTTAGGTAAGCCTGCTCTGTCGGCAATACCCTGCATCGTAGCGCCGCGATAGCTTTGGAGCACGAACTCTTCTTCAGCTGCCGCTAAGATAAGCGCTTGATTCTGTGCGCGAATGGCTTGTTGGCTACGGTGCGAGGGTGTATCAGTCACTAAGGCATCTTCCTTTTTATTGTTTTGAGTCATAACAGTGGTATCTCACTCTAAGGGGCAGGTTCGACAAAATAGTCACTATATTTCGCTGTGTATTCTTATATAAATACATAGATTTAATCAGCATAACCTGTGGAATAAAAATATTTCGCATAAAACAGTTGACCAACTAGTCAGGTTTTAGCAGAATGGGAACTGTAAATCAATCATGCCGTCATTAATCATTTCTTGTCAGACATTTTAGACGGCTAAAATATCAGTGTTTCTTTAGCAAATCTGTTTCATATTGTCAGTTCACTATGATCTGAAATTACACAAAGCGTATACAAATACTAATTCGGTCTGACTACGAACACATAGATTATCGGCTCTTCATTTTAAGCAAATTAATAGTTGTTGGCTTAATCAAATAAGCCAAAGCACCGAAGCAACCTTTGCTTATCAAGATTGCTGCATATACTTATCGGTTTATGCAAATGATCGTAAGGTATAAACCTTTATCAAATACTTATCGCCCAATGCGAATAATGGGCTGCCATATCAGAAAAGGATGTCATTGTGAGCTTAACCTTAGCGCAATTCAACACTCTACCTCAAGAAGAAGCCGTCACCTATCTGTTGACCTGCTGCACCAGTACCCAATGGGCACAAAATCTTGCCAATACCCGCCCCTTTGCAGACTTGGATGCACTACTAGAAAGTAGCGACGCTATCTGGCACAAGGTACAAAATGACGAGGCTAACTTATTAGAAGCCTTTGATGGGCATCCGCAAATCGGCAATGTGGCATCGCTAAAAGAAAAATATCGCAACACACAAAGTAGCGCTGCACATGAACAATCAGGCGCTAACGATGCAGCAGATGAAGTCCTCGAAGCACTTGCCAGAGGCAATCAAGATTATCTTGATAAATTTGGTTTTATTTTTATTGTCTTCGCGACAGGTAAAAGCGCACAGCAAATGCTCGACCTGCTATTAGCGCGCCTACCTAATGGTCGTGCCATTGAACTAGCAAATGCAGCTACTGAGCAAAATAAAATCACGCGTTTGCGTTTAAACAAACTGCTAGGTAGTGCTTAGACGATTAAATAATAGTCGCAGAGTTAGACTAGTATTTTTACTCGATTTATATTTTTCACAAATTCAAAGGAAGCATTATGTCTGCCACCCTATCATCACATATCTTAGACACTCATCTTGGTAAACCTGCCGCTGATATCGCCGTTACCTTACACCGAGTACAAGACAACGGTGTTAGCAAGCTATTGGCACATGGGACAACCAATAGTGATGGCCGCGTCACACCAGACGCTTGGCAGTTTGATACAGCCATCGATAGCACAGAGCGTCAGCTAAATGTTGGTCGCTATACCGTGACGTTCGATACTCAATCTTATTTTGATGCGCAGCAGCTGACAGCATTTTATCCGCAAGTGGTTATCGACTTTGTGGTAAATGATGCCAGTCATTATCACGTGCCGCTCCTGCTTAGTGCACACGGTTATAGCACTTATCGCGGATCGTAAGTTTGGGGCTGTTTAGCTATCTGCTTTGTTATTAGTTTTCAAGAAATGCTATCAAAAGAAATTACCAAGACATTTTATTAAGACATTGTCATATTAAAGGACATTTATTACATGGGCGCCTATCTTCTCGAATGGTTAAGTTTATTTTTCCGCTGGTTTCATGTTATCGCTGGGGTGGCATGGATTGGTGCATCATTTTATTTTGTGTGGCTGGATCTAAGCCTACGCAAGCCGCCGCAGTGGAAAACAGACAAAGGCATATCAGGCGATCTTTGGGCTGTCCATGGTGGTGGGTTTTATGAAATTGCCAAATACAAGCTAGAGCCAGAGGAGATGCCAAAGACGCTACATTGGTTTAAGTGGGAAGCTTATACTACTTGGCTGACGGGTGCGGCGATGATGTCTATCGTCTATTATGCCAATGCAACTGCCTACTTGATAGACCCAAGCAAAGTGCCTTTTACCAGTATTGGTGCCATTGCCACCAGCTTGCTCTTCTTGTTCGGCAGTTACTTTATTTATGAAGTTATCGTACGCAGTCACTTGGGTAAAAACGCCTTTATCTTTAGTACGCTGATTTTTATCTTACTGGTCATCGCGAGCTGGGGCTCTTACCAGTTATTTAGTGATCGCGCCTCGTTCATTCATATCGGTGCTATCTTAGGCACGGTGATGGTGGGTAACGTATTCTTCGGTATTATGC
This sequence comes from Psychrobacter sp. AOP7-C1-14, assembly GCF_052376135.1. Lineage (NCBI taxonomy): Bacteria > Pseudomonadati > Pseudomonadota > Gammaproteobacteria > Moraxellales > Moraxellaceae > Psychrobacter > Psychrobacter sp. AOP7-C1-14. The sequence continues at coordinate 62,749 of NZ_JBQSVH010000001.1, forward strand.
CAGCTCAGCGCGCACTCGTTGACTGTGTACGGCGCGGCGAAAAACCAGGCAAGGAAGTGGCTGAATTGGCATTACAAGCCAAGAACCGCTCACTGATGAATAACTATTTTACCCTACCGCTCATCTTTACCATGATCAGCAACCATTATCCAATGATGTATGCTCATGAAAAAGGTTGGTTGGTATTGGTCTTCGTCGGTATCATCACTGCGACTGTGCGTCATTATTTTAACCAAAAGCATTTAGGTCATAAAAAACCACGCTACTTGGTTATTCCAGCCGTATTAACCGTATTACTGATTATTTGGATGCGTCCTGAGCCAATTGAACCAGTGCCTGCTACTGCTTCAGTAGCACCTACCACGAATAAGAGCACGCCACCAGCTACAAGCGCGTCTACCGACTCAAGCACTGACACCACTGCGAATGCTAATAGCAATTCTAATAACAGTGCTAACAACGATGCAACTACTGCTGAAGCCTTACCAGTAAGCGCATCAGCAGATGACGCTATGATGGATGTCGTGCATACGCGCTGTAGCACTTGCCATGCGGTTCAGCCAACACAACAAGGCTTTGCCGCGCCGCCAGCAGGTATTATTTTGCAGACGCCAGAAGACTTAAAAATACATAAAGCTAAAATCGTCACTGCCGTACAGACTGGCTATATGCCGCTTGGTAATATTACTCAGTTGTCGGACGCAGAACGCCAACAGCTCGTGGCCTATGCCTCATCACTTTAATTGGCGATTAGAAAACAACTGTCATTTATGAGTAATATTCATATGAATATTTAAGGCTCTAAGCGATATAGGAACATAAATAATGAGCAAAAAAATTACCAGTGACTTTGATATAAGTACGTACCCGCGCGACCTAAAAGGCTATGCTGGCAACCCACCAAAAGCAAACTGGCCAGGTGGCGCAAAAATTGCTGTACAGTTTGTATTGAATATTGAAGAAGGTGCAGAAAATAGCGTTATTCATGGTGATGGACAATCAGAGCGTTTCTTATCTGATATTTTAGGCACACCAGAATTTAACAACCGTCACCAATCTATTGAGTCTGCTTTTGAGTACGGTAGCCGTGTTGGTGTGTGGCGTGTGTTAGATGTGTTTAAAGAATACGGCGTTCCCATTACCACATTTACCTGTGCGGCGGCGGCTGAAAAGACTCCGCATATCATCGAGCGTGTATTAGAAGATGGTCATGAGATTGCCAGTCATGGTCTACGTTGGATCACCTATCAGGATATGTACCGTGAGACAGAGCGCGAGCATATTCGCTGTGCTACCCAAATATTTAAACGTATGCTAGGCGGACAACCTCTTGGTTGGTATACAGGACGTGATAGTCCAAATACTCGTGAACTGGTCGCTGAACAAGGTGGATATACTTATGACTCTGACTCGTATGGTGATGAATTACCATATTGGCTCAATGTAAAAGTCCAAGATGGCAATATGATCACGCGCAAACCGCATTTAGTCATACCTTATAGTTTAGAGACCAATGACATGCGTTTTTCTTCTAGCCCAGGGTTCACCCATGCTGAACCGTTTTATCAATATCTCAAAGACAGCTTTGACACCTTGTACGAAGAAGGCGCGCATACTCCTAAAATGCTGACCATCGGCTTGCATTGCCGCATTATCGGGCGCGCAGGACGTATCAAAGCGCTAAAGCAATTTTTGCAATATATCACCAGTAAGCCTGATGTATGGATATGCCGCCGTGACGATATCGCCAAGCACTGGTACGAAAACCACCCTGCTACGTTAGACAACACTGCTAACTGGATGTAAGATGATGTATCGTCCTGATACTCATTCTACTTAACTGAGCGAATGCTAATTAGTATGAATTCATAAATAAAATAAGCCATACGTTATTAACAAACACTATCACTAAAAAAGGAATCATTGTGAGTCAAAACACTTCAGAAGTTGGACAAATTATCTCAGCAAATAATCTACCTGATACCCTGCCGACATTTACCAAAAAATCAAACGTCGCTGACAGTCGCTTGGGGGCAAAATCACTATTCGCTACCGATGATTTCTTTGCAGATAAAAGCCGTATTCTAAATCCTGATGCACCTATCTTTGTCGTGGGTAAATTTGACAACAATGGTAAATGGATGGACGGTTGGGAAACACGTCGTAAACGTCATTTGGGTTACGATTACTTGGTTATCCAACTTGCACGCCCAACCAAAATAGCCGGTCTCGATATTGACACCAGTCACTTTACGGGCAATTTTCCCTCTTCTGCCAGTGTCGACGCATTATACGCGCCCGAGCTGCTGCAGCAAAATGAAGCTGAGCTTTCTACTCTAAACAGAGAAGGCTGGGATGGTAAAAACTGGCAGGCGCTAGTGGGTATGACTCCGCTACAGGGTCACAATCATGAGCTGATCGAAATTGATAATGAGCAAACGGTAACCCATATTCGTTTGAATATTTATCCAGATGGCGGCGTTGCCCGATTACGTGTCTATGGTGACATTCAACTTGATGCTAGTCTGAACAAACAGGGCGAGATGTTAGATCTAGCAGGTGCATTAAACGGTGGCCGTGCGATTGCTAGTAACGATGCGCATTTCGGTGCTGCTAGTAACTTACTGCTACCGACTAAAGCACCTAATATGGGCGATGGTTGGGAGACTCGTCGTCGCCGTGAACCAGGTAACGATTGGAGCATTATTGCGCTAGGCCAAGCAGGTATCGTTGATTCTATCGAGATAGATACTGCTCATTTCAAAGGCAATTATCCTGATAAAGTTTCGATTCAAGCCGTCTATTCACCAAATACACCAGAGCAAACTTTAGTAACTCAGAGTATGTTTTGGGAGACCTTGCTTGAGCCACAAAAGACCAATGCTGATGACGTTCATCACTTTGGTAAAGACAAGCTTCAACTTGATAAACCCATTACTCACATTCGGGTCAATATCTTCCCAGATGGCGGTATCAGCCGTGTACGCGTGTATGGCAAGGTAGCTGAGGTTGATACTGATACTGACGAGGCAAAATAATGAGTGTCATCCTAACGGCTACGCCCTTGACCAAGGCTAATTTTGCACCATACGGCTCGGTCATCGAGCGGTATGATACCTCTGAGCAAACCGCTGACAATACTTATGAGATCAATAATGGCTACGCGGTTCGCCATCATGCACTTGCCGAAAGCAAGCTTGATGGTGGCTCAGTTGGTATGAGTATTTTTCGAGCCAAAAAACGTAATAATCCTATCGCTCTCTCCGTCATGGAATACCATCCGCTTGGAACACAGGCGTTTGTATCGATGGAAGGTCAGGATTATATCGTTGTCGTTGCTAAAGCTGGCACGCCGCCGAAAACCCCTAACGATCTAGAGGTTTTTTATGCCACGTCTCATCAAGGCGTACAGTATGATGCCAACGTTTGGCACCATCCACTTTTAGCCCTTGGGCGCGATAGTGACTTTTTAGTGATTGACCGTATCAATGGCGAGGGAAACAATTGCCATGAGATAGATATCACAGCCTGGGATGTTTTTATTAAGTTAGAAGAAGAAAGCAGCTAACCTGTTGCATTAAATAAAGTCTATTATACGAACTTAAAGCCAGCTAATAAGAATTAGCTGGCTTTTTTATAATGACTGAACTTCTAAGCCTAATTCAAAGACGCTGCTATAGAGCCCAAGTTGGGGCATACAGATGTCTATTTTGGTGCTTTTACGACTCATTCGCTCATTTGTTAGCACTGTCTTCTGAATACTTTCAGAGTTAAGAAAATTAGGCGTAAGATTTGAGCAGATTTAGGGAGTATTTTGTCTATTTTATACATCAATCATAGTGAAAATCAGTAAATGCTAGAGAGCATAGCTTTTGTAGGTTCGTGGCACGATTATTGAATACTATTTAGTAGTAAGTATAAAAACGCTATTCGTCAATGTCTACTCGAAAAACAGAACTAACCAATAGCATGCTTATTACAAAGAGGTACTTAAGATAATTCAGATTCAATGGTATATAAAGGAGTCACATTTTGTATTTTGATTTACGAACCAGCCTACTCTCTAACTCACCTAGCCGAAAGCAAACCTTCCTCAAACCGTTGTCAGTGATGACAGTTGCTATCGCCGCTTTCGGTAGCATGTCTAGTATCCATGCTGAGACGTTTTTTACTGACACAAGTATTTCCGTGCTTTATGGCAGTGATTATGAACTCGTAGAAGACGGAGAGCTGACGACCGCTACATTAGAACATGTGTCTGCGCACGACTGGGGCGGTGTGTTCTTCTTCGTTGATCGTAACCAAGGTGCTAATGATATTGAAAACAATAGATTTAGAGAAACTTACGGTGAGCTGTCTCCTACACTCAAAATGGCAACTTTTGATAATAGCTTTATTAAGCAAGTTAATTTAGCTGCTACTTATGAATTTGGCTCAAACAGTACTGGCTTTGACCAAGACAACTATTTGGTTGGTATTGGTGCCGATCTGAATGTACCTATTCCAGGAACGAAATTTGCGTCGGCTACTCTATATCACGCCTTTAATGATAATACTGACGATGATCAACAAATCACCTTAACCTATGGTTGGGAGCGCAATAATTTCGTAGTAGATGGCTTTATTGACTATTCATTTAATAATGATGATATTGAAGATAATATTCATATCAACCCACAAATTAAATACAACTTACAAGAAGTGCTCGGTATTGATAACCGTTTAGAAGTCGGTATGGAGTATAGTTATTGGAAAAATAAATACGATGTTGATGGCGTAAATCAAAACTCTCCTAGTGCATTGGTAAAATTCCATTTTTAATATATAACAGAAATTAACAATCAAAACCTCTGTTCCTGTTGGATAGAAGCAGAGGTTCGTTTATATCTAAAAGAAGCGTCACTTGCTATTAATGTAGTTGATGTGATTACAGCACTGATAGATTTTCCTATTTATGCTGATAAAGTAGATTTGCAATATCGATTCACGCCTGCGATGACTGTTTGATTAATGACTCTATCATCGCCCAACATCATCAATACAAACAGCTGCTCTTCAAGTGTCTTAGTCTGTGCCATGCGTCGCTCAAGCAATTCAGTTGCCTCCATATCGATGACCACAAAATCTGCTTCTTTATTTGTCATAAAGTTACCAATTTTATTGTCCAATAATAGTGACTGTGCATTACCCAACGTAATTTGGTATAGCCCTTGATGAGCAGATAGCTGATTGTTTTGCAGTTGTTGGATTTTGTAGGCTTCTGACAAAGTCGTCAGCATTGATAGACTCGTCCCTGCCCCGACATCAGTAGCGATACTGACACCGGTATAACTCAACGTCTTGGGTAAATCGAACAACCCACTACCCAAAAACAGATTAGACGTTGGACAATGTGATATCTGTGTACCAGTCGCACGTAGGCGCTCGTACTCTGATGTCTCAAGATAGATTCCATGCGCCAAAGTCGTACGACGACCTAGCAGTCCCATATCGTCATAGACATCCAAGTAGCCTTTATGATTAGGATAAAGCTGTTTTACAAAGGCAATCTCATCACGGTTTTCTGCTAGATGCGTCTGCAAATAAACACTTTCATAACTAGCATACAGCTCACCTGCCATTTGTAGTTGCTTGGGTGTCGAGGTAATAGCAAAGCGCGGTGTGATGGCAACATGTTGGCGTCCTCGCTCATGCCAGTTAACGATAATATTTTGGGTATCCCGAATACTTTGTTCAGCAGGCACGCACAGCTGCGCAGGTGCATTTTGGTCCATCAGCACATTGCCCGTGATCATACGGGTATTTAGCTTATGACTTTCCGTAAAAAACGCGTCTGCCGATAACGGATGACTGGTAGAGAACACCATGGCACTTGTCGTACCATTAGCCAGCAGTTGGTTTAAAAAGAACTTAGCCGTATCGTGCGCCACTTTTGGATCACCAAAATTGGCTTCAGTGACAAAGGTATAATTATTAAGCCAATCAAGTAATTGCTCACCGTAAGCGGCGATCATATCTATTTGTGGATAATGTACATGCGTATCGATAAAACCTGGCATAATCAACTTATCGCGATAGACATGTATTTTGACTGCTGGCTGGCCTACTTGCTCAGCTGTCTTAGCATACTTTGTAAGTATGGTCTCACTATGACCATACTCTACGACGCACCCTGTCACATCATCTACGACAAGCGCACCATCAGCGATATATTCAGGATAGACCCCTACACCTTCAACCACTGGTAGCAAACCTATATTCTGCTCAATCGTTGGCGTCTGTAAACGAGTAAAAGTTGTACGCTCAGCACGATCACTTTCGGTCAGATAATGCAGCAGTCGTGCTTGATAGATATGTATGGTCATTCGTAGATTCCATAATGGTTTGATAGTACTGAGCGCTTTAATGACTTAATGAAAAGTATAAAATTTATATGAAGTAAGCCGTTCAAGAAATAGCTTGATGATATTGCTGTAAGAGCTGTGCCACGATAGAAACCGCCACCGCCATTGGTTCTTTGCCACCAATTTGTTGTCCAATAGGCATGACCAACTGATTCACCAGTTGGTCACTGTAGCCACGCTGAACCAAACGATCTCTAAAACGCTTGGCTTTGGTTGCCGAGGCAATGCAACCTACGTAAGGTGCTGTGACATCTGAGCATTTATCATGAGATGATGTGGTGTCAGAAATAGTATCTAATGCCGCCCGCACTAGCTCAAAATCCACACTATGGTCATGAGTCATAACCAGAATGAAGCGCTGACCACCTTGCACGATAAATGGGCGCACAAAATCTACAGGCTCATCATCGATATGCGGGCGAATATGTGCCGGCAAATTATAACGTTTGGATTGCTTAGTATTAGATTCATCAACTAAATAACGCTCAAACATCTCTGGGCGACTGTCTACCCAATCTACCTGACATGGCAGCTCAGCAAGAATAGTCATGAGTGCTGAGGCCACATGTCCTGCCCCAAATACCAGCACTGACATCGGCGGTGTTACATTAAAGCACTCGAACATAACAGTTACGCTACCGCCGCAGCACTGTGCCAATTTTGCGCCTAGCGGGTAGTGCTTGGTATAGACCGCATCACGGCGCACCGCTTTAGAGGATGCTGCCGTGCTGTCGCCATCAATTTCAGAAACTTTTGGTTTAACTTCTTTTGAGACAGTTGCTGCAATTTCACCATTCAATAGCTGCCGTGCCGTATTGATAACGTCGTGCTCTAAACCGCCGCCGCCCAGCGTATCCACGATACTATCTTGCGTAACGATCATCTTCGCCTGTAGCGCTCGAGGAGCAGACCCATTCACAGCTACGACCGTTGCCAACACATGAGCGATACCTCGCTGCTGATATCGCGCTAGACCTTCATACCAAACAACTGGTGGTGCTAATAAATCACTCACTGTGTGCAGGACCTCTTGCCCCTGCTACATTTGGGTGCTCTATCGCATCTGGCTGCTCATCGGTCTGTTTACCTTCTACTTCTTTTGGGTCGATATCTTTAGCATGGCGCACGTCTTGCGGCATTACTTTGTCATTGTAGAGAGTACCATTTTCTTCTACACCTTCGACAAGGCTATCAACCGTATCCTTGTCTGCTTTTGTCTCTAGATCCCATGAGGTACCTTGCATATGCATTACAGCTTTTAGCACAGCTTCTGGCGTCGCAGGCATGGTCAGTTCTGGATTCTTTTTATAATCACCAAGGCTGGCGATCGCATTGTTGAGAGCACACCAAACGCTGGCTGCTAGCATAAACGGCGGCTCACCCACGGCTTTAGAGTTATAAATGGTTTGTTCTTCGTTTTTGCGATCGTACAATTTGACATTCCACTGTTTAGGCAAGTCATGCGCAGTTGGAATTTTATAATTGGCAGGGCTATCAGAGGCGAGCTTACCTTTATCATTCCAGATCAACTCTTCTGCCGTGAGCCAACCCATACCTTGCACAAAACCACCTTCAATCTGACCGATATCAATAGCCGGATTAATTGACTGCCCTGCATCATGTAGCACATCACAGCGCAATACTTTGTACTCACCTGTCAACGTATCAATCTCAACCTCAGCACAGGCAGCACCTAATGCATAGTAAAAGAATGGACGTCCCCATGCTTTAGAGCGATCATAAAATATTTTTGGCGTTTTGTAGTAGCCAGTAGAAGACAAGCTGATACGGTTCTGGTATGACAGTTGAATCATTTCCGCAAAGGTCAGCGTTTCTTTATCACCGATGTAGACATGGTTATTTTCAAAACGTATGTCTGCTTGCGCCACGTCAAAATGCTCAGCCGCAAATTCAACGATGCGCGCTTTGATGCTTAAGCAAGCGTTCTGCGCCGCCTTACCATTAATATCTGTACCTGATGATGCGGCAGTTGGTGAAGTGTTAGGCACTTTATCTGTGCGCGTCGCTGATACTTTTACCGTATCCAAATCCACATCGAACTCGTTGGCGACAATCTGGGCGATTTTGATATACAGCCCTTGCCCCATCTCTGTACCACCATGATTGAGGTGGATACTACCATCGGTATAAATATGTACCAATGCACCTGCCTGATTAAGCGTTTGCACCGTAAATGAAATACCGAATTTTACTGGCGTTAAAGCAAGACCTAAGCGTTTATCACTGCCTTTAGCAGCAGCTTGTTTGTTGGCTTGTAGGATTCGTTGACGACGATTGTCGTAATCGCAATCGTCTGCCAATTTGCCCATAATGGCCGCCAAATCAAAATGCTCGATAGTTTGACCGTAATGGGTGCTTTGACCATCTTGATATAAGTTTGCTAAACGTACTTGCAGCGGGTCCTGCCCTAAGGCATAGGCAATATGATCCATCATATATTCAGCAGTCATTAGACCTTGTGGACCACCAAACCCTCGATAAGCAGTATTGGATACCGTATGTGTCTTACAACGATGACCTGCTACGTGGGCCGCTGGATAATAGTAGGCATTGTCACAATGGAACATCGCGCGATCAACGATGGCGTCAGACAAATCTGGCGCATAACCACACAAGCCAGCCAGTTGCATATCAACGCCTAATATACGGCCAGACTCATCCAAACCGACTTCGTAGCGGTTGGCAAACTCATGACGCTTACCTGTCACGACCATATCGTCTTGTCGATCTAAGCGCATGCTGACAGGGACGTTATACTTTTTAGCGATAATACCGCATAGACATGCCCAAGCAGCAGCTTGTGTCTCTTTACCACCAAAGCCGCCACCCATACGGCGTACAACTGTGTTTACCGCGTGAAATGGTAAGTCGGTAACCTCGGCGACCAGTTGCTGTACTTCGCTTGGGTGCTGTGAAGAGGTATACACTTCTAGCCCGCCATCGTCACAAGGCACCACATAAGATACTTGGCCTTCGAGATAAAAGTGCTCCTGCCCGCGCATATGAATATGACCTTCAATGCGAATCGGCGAGTTCTCAAGCGCAGTCGCAGCATCCCCACGCTTCATAAAATGACTCGGACGCACAAAAAACTCTTGCTCTAATGCTTTATCAATACTAAGTACTGCTGGCAATGGCTCATATTCTACCACTACCTTAGTGGCAGCTTTTTTAGCAGCACGATGACTGCGCGCCACTACCACAAATAGCGTCTGTCCCACATACTCTGTGATTTCATCCACCATCAGTGGCTCACCATCAAACACCGCACCGATATCCGTCTGCGCAGGCAAGTCTTTGAAGCTTAAAACATCGATTACCCCATCCGCATCTCTGACAGCGCTTAAATCCATACTCAATATACGTGCATGGGCGTGGCTACTCTTGCCCACTGCCAGATGTAGTGTGCCTTGTGGTTTTGCAATATCATCCACATAAGTCGCCGTCCCCATTACTTGGCTGATCGCACTATCATGCTTAGCCGAGGTGCCAATTTTATTTTTTGGCGGACGTACGCGGCGAATACTATAACTGTCAAATAAGGACGAATGATGGCTCATAATGGGTCTCTTTGATTGATGCTTTTTTATTTTTGGCAAATATAAGAATTAGGCAGTATTGGCAAACAACGCTACTAGTTAAGCGGTCTCGGTCGGTCTACCTGCTACCAACTGCTTACCGCACTTCACCAGTAAACGCCGTACCACATGTGAGCGATATTCACGGCTGGCTCTGACATCAGTCATAGGCGTAACATCTGCAGACAAGACTTGTGCTGCCTTCTCAAAACTTGCAACTTCAGCCGATTGTCCAATGAGCGCTTGCTGACACCTTACAGCTAATAATGGTATGGCAGCCATGCCGCCAAGCCCAAGTTTTGCACCTTCTATCGTCATACCATCTGCTGACACATCAATTCGCGCAGCCAATAGACACGCTGAGATATCATCCTCATAGCGCTTGCTAATTTTATGAATAAATAAGTGCTGGCTGTCTTGCATCAAAGGAATATGGATAGCGACCACATAACTGCCTGCTTGCAATTTGGTCTTTTTATAATCTAAGAAAAATTCTGATAAAGGTATGATCTCATCCGTATAAATAATAGCGCCGCTATTATTTGAATCACTACTTGATTTTTCACAATTAGGCGCGCAATGACGCAGATGAATTGACGCATCTAATGCCAATAAAATCGGTGGCAAGTCACCAATCGGCGACGCGTTGGCTATATTGCCGCCAATGGTGCCCATATTACGGATTTGCGGAGAGGCAATGCGCTCAAAAACTTGCGCAAAGCTTGGAAAATACTGCTCAAGCACAGGCAACATCTGCTGATAGCTCATGCCAGCACCTAGTATTAGTGACTGGCTAGAGAACTGATCGTTATCCGCCTCTGCATTGCTCGAGTCAGAATTTGTGTCAAGTAGCGACCATGACTTTAGTGTCTCAACACCTGAAAGCTGGATAATAACCTCATGATCAACCAAATGCTGGGTTACGCTCAATCCCAAATCTGTACCGCCTGCCCAAATCGTTGCTTGTGGATTGGCTGCTAAGACTTGATTCAGCTCATCTAATGTTTTAGGCATATACAACTGTCGCCCAGCATCATTGAGTGCAGGTGTAATAGCTTTCGGTTCTTGATTTTGTAATTCGGTTGGCTCGTTGTTAGAAACTACTGACTTCTCTGTACTGCCCATTGCATCTGTCGCTAGACTGATAGTTAGGTCTTTCACCGCTGACTGCTCTGCTTCTCTCTGCTGACCGATATCGCTCATCAGTAGACCAGCTTCGATAATAGGCCTATATCCTGTGCAGCGACATAGGTTGCCAGATATCGACGCAACCACTTCATCATAGCTTAATTGCTTGGCATCGCTCCAACTCGCTGCATTTTTACTTACCTGTATACGGTTATTTTCGTAAACGCAGGCAAGTGACATCACAAACCCAGGCGTACAAAAACCGCACTGTGACCCATGACAGTCAACCATCGCTTGCTGCGCTGGATGAAGTAGTGCACGGTCTGGATGATTTTCAGGGTTATCTGCCAAGTAAGAGGCTGTCATCAGATGGTGACCATCCATAAGTGACACTAGCGTAATGCAGGAGTTAATCGTATAGAACGAAGGCGTCGCATTTTTTTCATCACCATTTTCAGTATTAAGCACTTGCTGGCTAGTATTAGGCAGACGCTGGACCATCACAGTACAAGCACCGCAATCACCACTACCACAGCCTTCCTTAGTATCCGTTTGGCCTTCATGCAATCGTAAATACTCAAGCACCGTCGTATTAGGGTTAAGTTGGGTTAACTCATGGCGTTTCCCATTTAAGTAAAAACTAATCATAGCAAGACTCGGCTAAAATAAAATAATAAAGATAAGCTTAATGCTTAAGGAATTTGGTGGCTTAAATGCTGAACGTAAGCGCTTGGTTTGTATCATGTTGCAACCGTTTAAGTACGGCTCTACTGCTTTATCACTGCTAAGGTATGTGCGGCTTTGCTTACTAGCACATTCTTATTATGCAAGAGGGTCGAATCGGGTAAAGCTCACTCTCTATACCAGATATAATTGGTTGCAAACATTAGCGTTCATCGAACAATTTTGTTAGAAAACTCGTACGTTAGGATACTTGACTATTTGGTCAGCTTTCAACATATTATCACTATTCTTATTTATAACACAACCCGTTAAAATGCCTATAGATACTATCTCACCGTTGGCTGATAATTGGTGGATAACTCAAACATAAGAAAATAGCTATACGTTTTGTAGGCTTTATTGATAGTCAGGCTACTCAATATCAGATGCTGTTTTTATAAATATTTTAAATTTAATATATGGTAAATAAAATTAGGTATTAGATAATTTGTACGACAAACAGTGAGATAACGTGCGTAAAAACAGCATCAAATACATATATCCTTTTTAAACTGCTATAGTCAGATGATTTTATATATAATGTCTGAAAATAAGCCTGACTTTTCACTGCTATGCTTCTGATGATGGGTAGTTGTGACATGTCGTTGGGCCAAAATCGTTTTTGAGATATTACTATGAAGTCATTAGCGCTTACCTATTTGCTAGTAGCAACGATGCTATTAGGGGGCTGTCAATCGTTTCAATTTGTTGACAACCCTATTCCCGTAAACCCTGCTCCTACCAAGATTGTTGCTCAATAAACAGAGCTTTGGGCTTAACTGACTGATCGCTCAATACAAATTGCCATAAAAAAAGCAGACATCGATAATGTCTGCTTTTTCGTTTAATTACTCTGTTGGCTCTAGCTGTATTTAGCGCTTAGTATCAGCTGGTTGATGCTTAATAATCGTTTTGGCCAGATGATCGCCAAACCAAATAGCAGTATCAATATCACCAGAACCCGGTGTCTCTTCAGGTGGTCCATCAAGCGACTGAGTCATTAGACCTAAAAAGCTAGAGAGACGGTTCAAATCATGAGCCTCATGACCTGTCGGCATCAATGGCAGACCAATCCAATTCATACCATGCTGCATGGCATATAAAGAAATCTGCTGCAATACGGCAAGTTTATCACCACTCAGGCCGCCCGAATTGGCAAAAGCGGCTGCCCATTTACCTTCCCATTTGCGATGATACCAACGCTTAGATGTCTCATCCATAAACGTTTTAAATTCAGCCGTCACACTACCCATATATACGGCACTACCGAAAACCAGCAAATCTGCCTGATCTAAATAATCCCAATCAACCTCATACACATCGACAGCCTTAGCTTGCGCTTCTGGCAGCTGCTGATGCGCACCTTGTACTATCGCCTCAGCGACACGCTTGGTATGCCCATAATTACTATGGAAGATAACAGCAATTGAAACATTAGGCGTGTTGTCAGTAGATATCGAGGTGTCAGACGATTTAACAGGTGTATTCATACATACTCTAATAATAAATAATTGGTTGAATAATAAAACTTATAAGATACTTGATACTTAGCCACAATCTACAGCTAGTGACTCTATTTTCATCAATAAGTACTTGGCGATAGCTTAAATTCTCGAATTGTCAGGAACTATACTAGAATCAAGCAAAGTACTTCTAAGTCAATCTAATTGGCGAAATATCAATGATAAGGAAGCAAAAATATAATCTCTGTAGGACAGCGTATACATACCAGTATATATGCGATGAACTTCATTGAATTCAAGTCTATTGTATCAGACGTATTTTTCTTTTTAAGTTATTAATTAAAGTCTATCTAACAAAAGCACACATACTATTAAACTATTTTGTATAAATAGGTAGTTCCTATTAAACACTCAAGTAGCAAGAATTATCCTTCAATGATTTATAAATCTATAATTATCAGAACTATAAGTAGCTGTTAGTATCAGGTAACATATACATCAGTTCACTTATTCCATATAATCATATAATAATTCTATTTTTTCTAATCTCATTGTGTTTACATTAATGGCAATAGGATTATGATGTACGTTTCTTACTGCTTAACCATATTAGTCGAATTAGCAGAAGTATAGTTTTTACCTCGGCAAACCTGTGTAACCATACCCATATAAATTCTTATAAAAATGATATCTGATAACATCATCGGATAAGGAAGCTATTACCTTGACTACTACTCTCGTTCAACCTGTAAACGATACAAAAGATCCTATTATCAGAGATGATCTCGCATTAGATGCGCCTCAGAAACCCTTGATTATGGGAGGCGGCATCGTAGGAGTAATAGTGCTAGCGTATCTATTAGCCACTCAGCATATCTCTCAATCACTGTTACTTTGCATAGGTCTATTGTTAGGCTATACCCTGTTTCATGCCCGTTTTGGTTTTACGTCTGCCTTTAGACGTATGATGTCCGTGGGTAACGGTCAGGCAATGCGCTCCCATATGTTAATGCTAGCAGTTGCTGTCACGCTGTTTGCACCAATCCTTGCTTATGGCACGACGCTATTTGGCGGTCCTGTCGCAGGTTACGTTGCACCATTAGGAGTCAGTCTGGTCGTAGGCGCATTTGTATTCGGTATCGGTATGCAACTCGGTGGTGGCTGTGCCTCTGGTACGCTCTACGCGGTAGGCGGTGGACGTTCTGTTATGTTCATTACCTTTATTTTCTTCATAGTAGGCGCCACGATTGGTGCTTACCACTTGCCATTCTGGACAGAAGAGATGCCCGCTTATGCGCCTTTCTCTTTAGCAACCTCTACAGGGCTGGGTTATACAGGTGCATGGCTGGTGTCGCTTGCGATATTCGGCGCCATTGCATTGGTAACATTAGTTGTTGAGAAAAAAAGAAACGCACCTAAAATGGCGCCAGTGCCTTCTGAGTCTGGCTGGAAACGAATCTTTCGTGGTTCTTGGCCACTATTTGCTGCCGCAATCGTCTTGGCGTTACTTAACGGTCTGACATTACTCACACGTGGGCAACCATGGGGCATTACGTCGGCATTTACATTGTGGGGCTCTAAAATTGCAAGCGGCTTTGGCATGGACGTGGCTAGCTGGGGCTATTGGCAAGGCGCCAATGCAGCAGCGCTTGAAGCTTCTGTATTTGCAGATTCGACCACTGTATTGAATATCGGTATCATCATTGGCGCATTTATCGCCTCTGCTGCTGGTGGTTTGTTCAAATTTACTAAGATTACTGCAGGTAACTTTGCAGCATCAGTCATTGGCGGATTGATGATGGGATATGGTGCCCGTCTAGCATTTGGTTGTAATATCGGCGCTTACTTTGGTGGTATTGCTTCTTTTAGCTTACATGGCTATATTTGGGGCATACTGGCAATGGCAGGTACGTTCTTGGCACTGTATTTACGTCCTATATTTGGCTTATCAGTGCCAAAATCTAGCGACTCCGTTTGTTAATACAGACCTTGGGTTAGTACAGATTTAGCTCTCAAATAAAAAAACAGCAGAATAATCTGCTGTTTTTTTATTGTTTATCACTTCGTTTCCATCACTCATTATTATATAGTCAAAGAAATCTAAAACAGCTACAAGGCAGCCGACCGTAGATTGTACATATAGTACATCTAGGGAGGGTAACACCGTAGCGGTTTAGTAGTTCGCTGACTATAAAGCTGCTAACGACGAACGATGACCAGTGCCATCCGACCTGTGGAAGGTTGCTGCATATGAGTCTGGCGACGATACGAGTAATAGTGTGTATCTGCATAGCTACAGTCAACAGGTAAATTATTCATAACTGTAACCCCAGTAGCTTCTAACTGCATGGCAGCCAGCTTCGGTAAATCCAGCTTTATTTTGTCATCATGAGACGGTATAGAAAATAGCGACACAAAGTCATCGATATGTGGCTGTGGCAACGTCTGATTGGCTATACACCCAGCCAATAGCTTATCGCGAACGTCTGTGTTTACTTCATAGTTTTCCTGACTGATACACACTCCTATCCAAGCTTGAATAGGGCCTGAATCGGTAAATCGGTTGACAGTTTCTTGTATGATACCGCAGGCCAATCCTTGCCAGCCTGCATGAATCGCTGCGATTTTGCCACTGGTGGGCTGATATAAAACGACAGGTACACAATCTGCCGTCATGATTGCTAGACCGCGACCATTTTGTTGACTGACCATCGCATCAGCAGACACTGGCGCCATATTCAGCGTAGTAGCATCGACATCATGAATGTTTTTACCATGAACCTGACTGACCCAATGCAAACGATTGATAGCTGCATGCTGCTCGCTTTGTGCAGACTCATCTACTAGCTGCTCATTAATAGCAGCCAATAGACTCATACGGTTATCTAACACTTTCGGTGCATTATCATTGACATGGAGGCCTAGATTTAGCTCACCGTAATTTGACTGACCCTCAAACCCTGTACGCTGGTTTTTGGTAGCAGAATCATCAATATCATCATGCGTAAAAGCGGCCGTCTGAAAAATAGCCACATCATCAATTTTCGCAATCATTGTCATCGGGAACGTATTCATCATGGCTGCTCGATCTAACCTCTCATCTAGTAAACGTTAGCGTTTACTCTTCATAATAACCGTCGCTTAGCACTTCCATGAGTTTTTGCATATCTTCAGGTAGTGGCGTCGTGACTTCAATGTCCTCCCCTGTCGTCGGATGCACGAACCCTAGTGTATAGGCGTGCAATGCTTGGCGCGGAAAATTATTAATAGCTTGGCGCTGGGCTTCTGTCAATCCAGAGCGCAACTGACGACGGCCGCCATAGACGCGGTCACCGACTAATGGATAAGTAACATGACTTAGATGCACGCGAATTTGATGCGTACGTCCAGTCTCAAGCCCGACATCTAATAGGCAGTAATTTTCGTTTAATGGTGTGACATTTAGCAGATGCGTTACTGCTTCGCGACCGGCAGTCATCACCGTCATCTTAGTACGCTGGTTACGGTGGCGGCCAATCGGCGCGTCAATACGACGATGACGAGATAAGCTTGCCTGATCCCCTGCAACCACACACTTATAGTGACGATAAACAGACTTGTCTTTTAGCTGCTCCATCAATGCCATCTGAGCAGGTTTGGTTTTACCAATCAGTAGCAATCCAGAGGTGTCTTTATCAATACGGTGCACAAGACCTGCACGCGGTAAATGATGCTGCTGAGGATAATGGTATAACAATGCATTGACCAAAGTACCGTTTTGATTACCAGCGCCAGGATGAACCACCATACCGACAGGTTTATTGATTACCAATACATCATCATCCTCATAGACGACATCGATATCTATGTTTTCTGGCTGGTCTTCGCCATGCTGCTGTAACGTCGTTGATAGATGCAATACATCATCTGCTTTGACACGGACTTTTGGTTTTTGAACACTACCGTTGTAGAGCAAACTGCCGTCAGTAATCCAGTTCTGGAGTTGCACACGCGAAAAGTCTGAAAACGCTTGTGAGGCGACCTTATCAATACGCAGACCAGCCTGATCTTCTGTGACAACATGCGTCATTTCTACAATCACTGGTACAGCTTGACCCGCTACTGGCGCTTCATCGTCGTCACCGTCCATATCGCTGTCATCAATATCATTATCATCAATGTCGCTATCGTTCAGATCATTACCATCATCGATGAGCATCTCTTCATTATCAAGAGCATCATTATGCGCTTGCTCAGTTGTTATTGTTTGACTATCAGGTAGCTCATTATTGTTCAAAACATCATTTGGCATTGGTGACTCTTGTGCTGATGAATCAGTATCTAGCGATTGATTCGGTGATAAATGGGTAGTCATGGCATCATTATTCATAGCGGATTGGTATATTGATACATGGCAAAGTCCCTGACAGTATTCTGTGAGGTGACTTCGAAAATAGTATGATAAATAGCAGTATAAAAAATTGTCGTTTTTTGATTATAGTTTTTTGCCTACAAATGGTAGATAACAACCTTCAAGGTACAAAAAAGCGGAGACAATACCGCTCTAGTGTATCATGCCGCGCGCATAAGCCCTATAGAAGTGCGTTCTATATATTGATATTTGAGCATAACTTTGGGCGGTAAGACGCATCACTTAACTCTCTAGAACATGACATTGCTGTAATTTACTGTATATTTACTCATGCTAGCGACATTCGATATCGCTCGCAACAGCCGCTCATGTTAAACTGCCTATACAATATAGATGGCGAAAAAATAGACGTAGCAAATGTTATTCTATAAAGTATAGCCATATTTTGCTGTATGCTATGGCACTGTATACGAATGCCGTATTTAGATACAGTATGAAAATAGCACTGGAGTTTGTTGGCCGTATTTGCATTCAAACCGTTTGACTATGGTTAAATGCATGTAGTCTATGACTGGCTTATTATAAAAGCGCTATGTATCAAACCCAATCTATCAGTACAATACGTCATAACAAAAACTGCATTCGATAAAAAATTTTTGCTTGTGGATCGCTGACTATTTAGCGTCATTTTTTATCACTAACCTTTTATATAGCATGATAGCGCTGCTGCTATTATGCGCCTTGTGTCGGAGAAGAAGTATGCAAGCTGTTGGCAATACGTTTATCAAACTGTCCTCAATAACTCTACTAGCGCTTAGCGTCAATCTAGTGGGTTGCCAGACTTTTAAAAACCTAACTGGCGCCGAAGAGGGTGAGGCAATAGAAACAGCTGAAAAATCAGAGCAAGGATATTATAACGAGGCTGTCGACCAGATTGACAAAGGTCATTATATCCAAGGTATTGAAGAGCTGACCAATCTACGTACATTCTACCCGACAGGACAATACGCTGAGCAAGCTTTGCTTGACATGATGTATGCGCAGTACGAAGGCGGCAAATACGAGATGGCGGCGACAAGTGCTGAGCAGTTCATCCGTCTCTACCCGTCTAACCCACAAGTCAGTTACGCCTACTATGTACGCGGCGTCGCCAATATGGAAGGCTCATCTGAGAGCCTAAAACTATTTAAGCTTAACCAAGCTGAGCGTGATACTGCATATTTGCGTATTGCCTTTGCCAATTTCCAAGAACTTATCAATAAATATCCAAATAGCCCTTATGCACCTGATGCTGCTCAGCGTATGACGTTCATCTACAATCAGTTTGCTGAGAGCGAAATGAGCGCAGCCAATTGGTATATCGAGCGTGAAGCGTATGTAGCAGCGGTTAACCGTGCTAAATGGGTTTTCCAGTACTATCCGCTTAGTGAGTCAACGCCAGATGCGCTTGCAGTATTGGCTTATAGCCATGAAAAACTTGGTCTAACCGATTTGGCAAATGAGTACAAAACGCTGTTGCAGATCAACTACCCAGAAATGCTGACCAGCAATGGTAGTGTGAAGTTAAGCACCAAACGTGATCGTACTTGGCTTAATAAAATTACCTTTGGCAAACTTGGTCGTTCGAACACGACTGACAAATCAGTCGCATCTGGCGAGTATAATGGTGCAACCAAGACGCAGATGATTCGTAATGCAGCCCAGTTAAGACTAGCAGGGACAAACACGACGTCTGCCAATACTCCAGTCGCTAACGCCCCAGTAGCAAATAATGCTGCTACGGGAAATGGTGTTAGCTTAGGCTTAGGTCTGCCTGAAGCCTCAGCTGAGCGTGTGACCAGTCAATCAAGCACTGGCTCAACTGCAAGAGAAGCCAACGTCGATCCACAAAACACCAATCCAGTCAGACGTACTACCCTTCCTAACGATGATGTAGATAGTGAATAATTAGACAGTACTAATCGAGTAAAATAACACAGTCTGCTCTATCAATAATAAGGTCAACATTATGTTGGCCTTATTTTTCTAGCAGTATATTATTAGCTTTGCCCCAACATAATCGACCTATGGTAAACTGTTTTTTGTATGAGCATTCCTAACCATATTCTTGACCAATTAAATAGCCAAGCTGACCTGATCAGCATCATTGGCAAACATACGACGCTAAAACGCGCTGGTAGCGAATATAAAGGCTGCTGCCCTTTTCACGGTGAAAAATCGCCTTCTTTTTATGTCAATCCACAAAAAAATATTTACCACTGCTTTGGTTGTAGCGTGGGTGGCAATGCCATCAGCTTTCTGCGTGACTATGAGAATTTAACGTTCATTGAGGCGGTTAATGAACTATCAAAACAAACAGGCATCGAAGTACCAAAAGAAGAACAGCAAAACGTTAGTTATCAACGTCGCGCACCCAAACCTATGACTCCACCTGTACAAAATGTGCCTAGCCCAACGCTAGAACATAGTAGAGTCAATCAAGGCAACATACATAAAGGCAACCATCAAGACAATGGCGCTCAAAGTGCCCAAAATTACATAGACCAGCCAAGTCATGATGATAATCAGGGCTACGAGAATTTTCCGCCATTAGAGGCATATGATTCAGCGGCCTACGCGATGGATGCTTACCCTTCAGAAGCCTATTCCTCAGACTATTCAGCGATCCACGCAGATGACAGCGGCTACCCGCCAGCATGGCTAACCGATACGGATACCAACGCTGGTATGCATGATGCTCATGGTATTGAGCAAAGCGATGATAAAGATGGCAATCTATATGAGTTACTAGAGCAAATTCAGCAGTTTTATCAGCATAACTTGACCACGCATCCCCATGCCAAACATTACTTTTTATCACGCGGTATCACTGAAGATATCTTTGAGACTTTTGGTCTTGGCTACGCACCATTTGGCTGGCAACATCTTGAGCATCAATTCCCGCAGGATATTGAAGGACTAAAAGCTTTAGGACTGGTACGTCAATCAGAGTCTGGACGTGACTACGACCTATTGCGCGACCGAGTCATCTTTCCAATTCGTGATAACCAAGGCCGCACTATCGGTTTTGGTGGTCGAGCCCTCGATGACGAAGTAAAGCCTAAATATATCAACTCCTCAGACTCGCCCGTCTTTCATAAGCAGCATGTACTGTATGGCTATTATGAATCGCGTCAGCAGCGCGCCGACAGCTGGCTGGTGGTCGAAGGCTATATGGATGTGATCGCTCTTTATCAAGCAGGTATCTATGGGGCAATCGCCTCGATGGGTACAGCGATTAATGAGAGCCAAATATCACGATTACTGACACTTAACCCGACACTCACTTTGAGCTTTGATGGGGATAGTGCGGGACAAAAAGCCGCTTGGCGTACGCTCGAAGTGGCTCTGCCTGTATTGGCCGATGATAAAGAGCTGCGGTTTTTAACGCTACCTAACAATCATGATCCTGATACTTTTATTAAGAGTCAGGGTAGCGATGCCATGCGTGAGCAAATCGCTAATGCCATGCCGCTATCACAGTATATCTTTGCGTATTTGAGTGATCGTTATGACATGAGTCTGGCTGAAGGCAAAGCCAAACTTATGTCCCAAGTGCGCTCATTGACGACTGCCCTTCCCAAAGGCAGTAGCTTTCGCTATTTGCTCAACAATGACGTTTATCAAAAGCTGGGTGGCAGGCGCAGTCAAAATGTCGAGGCTAAAGACGCGCTGCTAGATTTTGATGGTGATATGACCATCAGTCAGCAATTGCAGCTTTGCTTTTTGTTTCAGCCTCGAACGTTAATCGACGACCCTATTGAGTCGATTTGGCAACAGTCAGGGATTAATGGCTTACACCTGCCTACTCATATTAAACAAAAAGCATCGCCTGATACTCTGCGCCCTCTTGCTTGGGAAGACTTGCAAGATGCGGCGCTGCTAGACATCGTAAGCACCATCAAGCTCTGTCTTAATTACCTACCAAAAGATGTTAACGCAGCGGCACATTTCATCTTATCGAATGTAAAACCTGCGACCCAAGATATGCTCAGCCGTAATTGGGGCGGATTTTATAAAGCATTAACCGCACGCAATATTTTGGGACTTGATGGCTTAATTGAAGAGTTAGTTAGTCAATTGCTTGAGCGCAATATGAAGAAAAAAATACAAGAATTGATACAGAATCCTGATCATATTAAGCTTGCGATAGTTCGTAAACAAACTCAATTATTAAATGATTGGCTGCGAGCGCAGCAGGCAGAGCAATCGGCACAAATGGTCACTGTGCAATCTTAATTTTTAATTTCAAATGTTGACCCTTTAAAAGTCTAGCAGCTGCCCCCACTATTAATGATTATGCCCAGTAGCATGAGTCACTCTCAAATCATTTGACTGATGGCAGATAATCAGTAAAAAATGGTTGATAGCTATCACTAGCTCGTGCTTGACGACTGTGGTCTGTGTTAAACTGTGCCGCTGTATATTGACAGCACTGCTTGGTGAATGATGGTGAGCATGCATCGTTAAGCACAAATTTTAGGTATTATTTTTACGTATCAATTTTTAGATACTATTTTAAGTATTAAATTCTTTTAAGTACTATATTGAAATTTAAGTTTTTTAGCTTTTCTAATTTTTAGCTGTTTTTCAGCATTGTTATTGTAGTGTTTTGAGCCTTTATTCATATCCACTCATTTTTGATATTATTGACAACCTCTACGCCATATTTTGATCAATCGACTGATAAGATCAACGCACCCAGCCAGCGATAGCGAGTCACAATATAAAAATGTCCGATGCAAGTAAGCGAGTATTTATGAACGATAAGTCAGTTTCCAAGTCCACATCTCAACTGGCCACCTTAATCCAAATGGGCAAAGAGCAAGGGTATCTTACCTATGCTGAGGTGAATGACCAGCTGCCCGACTCTATTACCGAAAGCGATCAGATCGAAGACATTGTGCAAATGCTGACCGATGTTGGTATCAAAATCTTTGAGGCAGCTCCTGATGCCGACGACATCTTGATGAACGATGACTCAAGTGATGACGATATGGCAGCAGACGAAGCAGCGGCAGTACTTGCCTCTGTTGAAACCGAGCCTGGTCGTACTACTGACCCTGTACGTATGTATATGCGTGAAATGGGTACGGTTGATCTACTGACCCGCGAAGGTGAGATTTACATTGCTAAACGTATCGAAGAAGGTATTCGTGATGTGCAGCATGCCATGTCTTACTGGCCTGGTACTGTACAGTTCGTTCTTGATGAATATCAAAAAGTACAAGATGGCGAAAAAAAGCTGTCTGATGTCATCACTGGTTTCTTAGATCCTGAAACCGAAGAAGACAAAATCGCTGCCCAAGAAGCGAAAGAGGCAGCAAGAGAAGAACGTGAACGTCTCAAAGAAGAAAAAGAAAACCCACCGGTTGTCAAAGCAAAAGTCAATGCTAAAGCAGCGCTCGAAGATGACGACGAAGATGACGACGCAGACGATGTTGAAGAAGAAGCTGAAGAAGAAACCAGCGGTCTCGATCCAGAAGAAGTTCGTTTACGTCTAGAAGAAATCGAACATCTATTTATCAAAGCTAAGCAAGCATTGCTAGACTATGGTCGTGGTAGTGTACAAGCGGATACAGCGTATGCCCTACTTGCTGAACGCTTTATGATGCTAAAATTGAACAATCGCTTGTCAGACCAAGTTATGGCCATCATGCATGATGTCTATGACGACGTACGTAAGCAAGAACGCCAAATCATGCGTTTGGTGATTCGCCGTGGTCGTATGCCGCGTGAAGAGTTCCGTAAGACCTTCCCAAGCAATGAAACCAACGTGGATTGGTTGATTGAACGCATCAAAGGCAAGCCTGCATTTGCTGGTACGCTAGAGAAAGTTACTGATGACGTTATCTTATTACAACGTCGTATCCGTGATTATGAGCAGCAGCTCGACATGAAAATCCACGACATGAAAGACGTGGCACGCCGTATGGCTGTCGGTGAAGCAAAAGCTCGCCGCGCGAAAAAAGAAATGGTTGAAGCTAACCTACGTCTGGTTATCTCTATCGCCAAAAAATATACCAACCGTGGCCTACAGTTCTTGGATCTAATCCAAGAAGGTAACATCGGTCTGATGAAAGCGGTTGATAAGTTTGAATATCGCCGTGGTTATAAATTCTCAACCTATGCAACATGGTGGATTCGTCAGGCGATTACCCGTTCTATCGCTGACCAAGCGCGTACCATTCGTATCCCTGTCCATATGATTGAGACAATCAATAAGATAAACCGTGTCTCACGTCAGTTGCTACAAGAAATGGGGCGCGAGCCAACGCCTGAGGAATTAGGCGAACGCTTAGAAATGGACGAAGTCAAGGTCCGTAAAGTGCTTAAGATTGCTAAAGAACCAATCTCTATGGAAACCCCTATCGGTGATGACGAAGACTCGCACCTAGGTGATTTCATCGAAGATGGTACGATCTCAAGCCCTGTCGATGATGCAACGTCTGCTGGCCTTCAAGAAGCCACTCGCGACGTACTGGGCAACCTGACTGAGCGTGAAGCACGTGTACTGAAAATGCGTTTCGGTATCGATATGCCAACAGACCATACGTTGGAAGAAGTCGGGAAGCAGTTCGATGTAACGCGTGAGCGTATCCGTCAGATCGAAGCAAAAGCACTGCGTAAGTTACGTCACCCATCACGTTCTGAGCACTTGCGTTCTTTCCTTGAAAATGACTAAATCTGGAAGAAGCTATTAGGTCTAGATATTAGGCTACAAATAATTGCTAATAATGAAAAAGCTGAGTCTATCTCAGCTTTTTTTGTGCTTGCTTCTTAATCCTAAAATTTATTAATCACATCTTTTTCTAATTACAAAGCTTCTTAAGCATAAAGCTTTCTAGCCATAAAATCCCTTGAGCCAAAAGCTTTTTGTTCAATGTGCTCCCTGTTTTCTTTACCTTCTCTCATTTAATACTATTTAACTATAGATAGGATCCTTTTCTCAAAAACTACTTTGTAGTTGACACTATCAACCTTATTCTATATAGTTGCTTCAATCAACTATATCTAAGAGTTTTTATGTCTAATAATTCATTGAGCGAAACACTACATCAGTTAATGCATACCTATACCAACTTGCTGCTAGAAGGCATTCGCCAACAGGGTGTTGAGTTGTCCGTGACCAATATCAGAACCTTAAAAGGCGTCTGCTATAACCCAAATAGTACTGCGCTATCTATCTCTAAACACATGCAGCGAGACAAAGCGCAAATCACCCGTGCCTTAAATGACCTTTTGGCGGCTGAGCTAATCTTGAAGACAGATAATCCACTTGATGGTCGCAGCCAATTACTACAGCTGACCCCTAAAGGTGAAGAAGTTATGACAAAGCTTGATGCAGCAGAAGAGTGGACAAGACAGCAATTAACAAAAGATTTGAGCCTCGTAGAGCTTGCGCTGTTTTTCCGTGTCAGTCGCACCATGATAGACAACGTTAGCAACAGCAAGACTACCGATAAATAAATAAGGACAGATCCATATGAATAACACAACAAATCAAAAACCAGTACGCGAAATTATGACCGTTGCTCACAAACAAATGATTACTCCGCACTACATCCGTATATACCTCACAGGCCAAGCAGATACTATTGCCAATATTGCGACCATGACTGTTGGCGCAAACAATAAAGTGCTTATCCCTGTCAATAAAGCTCAGTCAATTGACCTAAATGACAATACTACTTTCGTTGTCCGCACTTATACTCATCGCGGCGCTGATATAGCAAAGCAACAGATCTGGATTGATTTTGTCGCTCATGGTGACGAGGCACCCGCTTCAGGCTGGGCCACTCATGCTGAAGTTGGCGACGAGATTGGTGTCTTAATGAAGCCTAAAACCAAAGCCCTTTGTCCTAATGCAGATAACTTTCTACTGATTGGCGATGCCACAGCGATACCAGTGCTCGGCTCAATACTAGAAACCTTGCCTGCCAGTTCGACTGGACAATGCATCATCGAAGTACACGGTGCAGAAGATGAACAAGAGCTGTCGACAGCAGCCAATATCACCATGACATGGTTACATAACCCAGATCCAATGCAAGGCAGCCAATTAATCGACATAGTAAAATCTCTCGATTTACCAACTGCAGAGCAGAGCCGTTTTGCTTATATCGCTAGCGAATTCTCATCTGTCAAAGCCCTTCGTCATTACCTAAAAGTCGAGCAACAGTGGTCTAAGGATGAGTTATATGCCTTTTCTTATTGGAAAGCAGGTGTTGCAGAAGACCAGTCTGTAAGCGATCGACAGGCAGAAAAAAACACCGACTAACTAATCGCTCTTTATGATGATAGGAAAATAACTATGATGGCAAATTCCGAAACTCTGCTTATTGATGACGTTAAGAATGATGGCACTAAAAAAACACCGTTGCTCTACAAAGTGTTATTAATACTTGCCTTAATGACTGTCATAGGTGGTTTCTTAACAGGTGTTATGACCTATATGAATGTCGGATACTCCGATACATTTTTTATAGACTGGTCTAGATCGCTACTGGTGGCGTATGCGATCATGCCGATTGGCTTCTTACTGATGGGTCTGGTCACAAAATTTATTAATCACAAGCTACCTAATACCAAAGCGTACAAGCGCAATCTCATCACAGGTATATTGATGGCTTGTATAATGGAGTCTATGTTGGCCTTTAGTACTGCCTCAAAGACGATTGGTTTTGCTAATCAAACGGCATTTTTAAACGGTTGGTTAGAAGGGTTTCTAGTTGCATTACCAGTAGGATTGGCGTTAATGGTCATTGTCTCTATGACTATTAAACCAAAGATTGAGGCCTTTCTAAAAAGCTGAAATATCACGACCATGTTTATTAAATTTTTAGCACTCTACCGCGACGCTAACCATATTAATAAAAAAGCTTAATAAAATTGAAGAACGTAAAACAGCAAGGGCGTGTTGAATATTCAACACGCCCTTGTCATATCAGAAGCTTTCTCATACCATATTACTGCTCGGGATGTTGAGAATAACGTTTATTTAATAAGCAGGCCTTAACAACGTTTAATGTTAAATTCGACTTGAAACAGACTGCTTTACCAATCACATATTGATATTATTCGACAATATTCCGATGACTAGACAGTACAACTGCCATAATTAAGCTAATTTTGACTGTATAATCTACTGTCATATAAAAGTATAGTTCAGGAATGACCGATGTTTGCGCGCGGTGTCCTAACAGTAGTCATTTATTTTTATAAAATCAATGTATTAACACTATATAGACCTTACACTGCTTTCTTGTTTAGCACCATAATGAGCAAGCTAAGCACCTAGTGCTTATCTCTGACAGTTGTTGATTATTAACTAGGTATCGATATCAAATATTTTATGAATACAGAAAACATAATATCTGCACTTAACAACCCTATGCGTCGTCAAATCATAAAATGGTTGAAAGACAGATCAAATTTTCCAGCCTCATTACCAGAGCATGCTGATTTGGATGGTGTATGCGTCAGCTACATTCAAGAAAAGTCAGGACTGTCACAATCAACCATTTCAAACTATATGGGTGTGTTGAAAAAAGCAGGATTGGTTACTTCTGAACGCCATGGACAATGGACTTTTTATCAGCGTCACGAAGCCAATATCAAAGCCTTTCTTAACGAAGTTGAAAAAGAACTGCTAAAGCTTTAAAAATTTCTAATCATCTTTAGATTACTTCACTTTGCTATAACACATCTAAATATCTCAATATAACGATTAATTTCTTCAGTACCACGTCATCCAAACTGATGAAACTCTTTCTAGCTACCCCTTCCTTTTGACAACCTATTACTTTCTACTTCTTGCCAAGAATTTAACTATTTTGGCTATCCTTATTATCCAGCTTGAGTTATTACCCTATCCTTCTGTTTGAATAAATTTATAGACTTTTAGGCTTTACAGATTTCAATTCTATATTAGAATCATACCCTACAAATAATAGTGTATTTACACACAGCGTCGCTAGGGAACTCGCATGATTGTCCGGCAAACCCCAAACACCCTTAAGATATTTCTTACCCTACGCGGGTCAGTCATTCCGAAAGTCTATCCGCAAATTTTACTCATCGCTATTCTTAGTACAGTCATAACGGTTGTACAACATTGGCTCCCTGACTCTTTTCCTTATTATGGTATGGCGCCTTTTACCTTATTAGGGATTGCACTGTCGTTGTTTTTGGGGTTTCGGAATAATGCCAGCTACCAACGTTGGTGGGAGGCACGCGGACTATGGGGGCAATTGGTTTATGATTCTCGTAGCTTTACTCGTCAAGTGCTGTCTTTTGTAGACGATGATACTGAAGCTGGACGTGACGCTCAGCGCTCGATGATTCATCTGAACATTGCCTTTGCTCACGCTGTGCGCCACAGACTACGCGGTACCTCACCTTGGGAAGATGTCGAACCTTTTGTCGCAGCGACCCATCATGACAGTATGCGTCAAGCGAGAAACCTACCTGACTATCTAATGCGCCTGTTAGGTAAGCAGCTCGGTGATGTACGTCGTCAACAGTTGTCGTCGGAGCTGATGGTACAAAACATGGACGAGCGCTTGACGTCTATGACGATTGTCTTGGCAGCTTGCGAACGTATTCATTATACGCCACTGCCGTTTGCTTACATGCTATTGGTGCATCGTACGACTTACCTGTATTGCATTACCTTGCCTTTTGGTCTGGTGGCCTCGCTCGGTTGGGCAACGCCCCTCATTTGCGCTGTCATTGCGTATACCTTTTTCGGTTTAGACGCCCTTAGTGAAGAGCTAGAAGAGCCATTTGGTTTTGCGTCTAATCAGCTGCCACTGATGGCACTATCACGCACGATTGAAATCAACTTATTAGACGCTATGGGAGAGACGGACATCCCGCCTGAGATTGCACCTATCAACAGTTATTTACAGTAGCTGTTTGCGACAGAGAATGATAATAAGGGGCGAACCTTTCTGATCGAAGTCATTGCCGTATTCCAGCATTGCACTTGAATAATAAGGTCAGCACCACTATAAATAGCCAATAAATCTCTTAATTTAATAGCTAAATCTTAATAAAAGCGAGGCTCATATCATGAGTGATGATTCAAAAGACAACAACGATAACGTCGACAAAAGCGCAAATAGCCCAACCAGTAATAAACCTTCAGTTAAAGTCACTGACCTGACGCCAAATAGAGGTGCATTGGTAGGTAAAAAGACCGACATTCAAAACCCAGAGCTTTGGGAGTTCCCGATGAACTACCCTCTCAGCATCATCGGCCATGAAGGCGAGCGTGAGGGTTTGCTTAATGAGATAAAGCTCATCTTGGGTAGCCAGTTCCCTGACTTTGATTTGGCATCAATCGAAGTTAAACCCTCTAAAACGGGTCGTTTTCACTCGGCACGGGTCAATTTATACCTAACGGCTGCTGAGCAAGTGAATACGCTTTATGCCTCACTGGATAATGCAAAAACGGTTCGTATCGTTTTATAAGTCACATAGAACACTTTAACGACTTTTTAGTCCAAATCGTCACTCATTAGTAGTAACATATGGGTGGCGATTTTTTGTGGTTTGATGTACAATCTGCGCCCGCATTATTGCCGCCATGACTCCCATTATCAGCCGACAATAACCGAGAGAATGAAAAGCAAATCGTCACGAAATTTTTACAAAAATTTTATTATTGACCTCATTTGCGTCTAACCCTTATCCCATCGTCCTTTGCCAAAATTTGGACCGTCTACAACCTTGTAGCAACATAGTTTTATTCTAAAATCAATATAGTATTTTCAAAATTTTCCCGCTATATTGTGCCTACCAATTAACAAACACGCTATATGTAGTACTCAGTGATTTTAACCGTCACTATGAGTAGTGGTAGCCCTTTGTCCAAAAAACGACCTATCACAACCCAACATAATAGCGTTATAAAGAATGTCTGCCGCCCACTCGGCGCGTAGCATCACAATAAGCAATCAAAATAGAGGCCAGCATGACACATATTGACAAAATCCAAGTAACCAAACGTGATGGACGTTTAGAGCCTATTGATTTAGACAAAATTCACAAGGTGATAGCGTGGGCCGCAGATGGCTTGGAAAATGTGTCTGTATCACAAGTCGAGCTAAAGTCGCACATCCAATTCTATGAAGGTATCAAGACTCGTGACATTCACGAAACCATCATCAAATCTGCCGCCGACCTAATCTCTGAAACCACGCCTGATTATCAATATCTAGCCGCACGCTTGGCTATCTTCCATCTGCGTAAGATTGCTTACAACCGATTCACTCCGCCGCATCTGTATGATCATGTCAAAACGTTAACTGACTCTGGTAAGTACGATCAGCACATTTTAGCTGACTACAGCCGTGCTGAATTTGATGAGCTAGAAGCATATCTTGATCACTGGCGCGATATGAATCTTGCTTATGCCGCTGTTGAGCAAATGGCTGGTAAATATCTCGTACAAGATCGCGTAAGCAAGACTGTCTACGAGAGTCCGCAGTTCTTGTACATGCTGGTCGGTATGTGCTTGTTTAGCCAATATGACAAATCAGATCGTCTTGATTTCGTCAAACGCTTCTATGATGCAACCTCACAATTCAAAATCTCACTACCAACGCCTATCATGGCAGGTGTGCGTACCCCATCGCGTCAGTTTAGCTCGTGCGTATTGATCGAATGTGGTGATAGCCTAGACTCTATCAACGCGACCACCAGCGCCATCGTACGCTATGTGTCTCAGCGTGCTGGTATCGGCATCAACGCAGGTCGTATCCGTGCCCTAGGTAGCCCTATCCGTGGCGGTGAAGCACAGCATACTGGCTGTATCCCATTCTATAAACTGTTCCAAACTGCGGTTAAATGCTGCTCACAAGGTGGCGTACGTGGCGGTGCTGCGACCCTATTCTACCCATTATGGCATTTGGAAGTTGAGTCATTACTGGTACTGAAAAACAACCGCGGCGTCGAAGACAACCGTGTCCGTCATATGGACTACGGCGTACAGTTGAATAAAACAATGTACACGCGCCTAATCAAGGGGCAAGACATCTCTCTATTCTCACCAGGTGACACGCCAGGTTTGTATGATGCATTCTTTGAAGATCAAGACAAATTCGAAGAGTTATATACCAAGTACGAAAACGACCCTAACGTACGTAGCCGTCAAATCCCAGCAGCTGATTTGTTCAGCCTAATGATGCAAGAGCGCGCCAGTACGGGTCGTATCTATATCCAAAACGTCGATCATTGCAACACGCATAGCCCATTTGACGCGGCAGTTGCGCCGATTCGCCAGTCAAACCTCTGTATGGAAATCGCCCTACCGACCAAGCCACTTGATAACATCAATGACGAAGCAGGCGAAATCGCGCTTTGTACGCTATCAGCGGTCAACTTGGGTAAAGTTGAAGACGTTAGCGACATCGAAGAGCCAGCCGAGCTAATCGTCCGTGCGCTGGATGCCCTGCTCGACTATCAAGACTATCCAGTAAAAGCAGCTCAAAATGGCAGTATGCGTCGCCGTACGCTTGGTGTGGGTGTGATCAACTATGCTTACTACTTAGCTAAGAATGGCGCACGCTACTCAGACGACTCAGCATTGGGTCTGACCCATCAAACGTTTGAAGCACTACAGTACTATCTATTAAAAGCGTCAAACAAATTGGCAAAAGAGCAAGGCGCGTGCCCTGCGTTCAATGAAACCACCTACTCACAAGGTATCTTGCCGATTGATACGTATAAAGCCGACTTGGACAAAATCTGCCAAGAGCCGCTACATCTCGATTGGGAAACGCTACGTGGCGAGATCACTGAGCACGGTCTACGAAACTCTACCCTAACTGCATTGATGCCATCTGAGACCTCAAGCCAGATCGCCAACGCGACCAACGGTATCGAGCCACCACGTGGTCTGGTCTCTATCAAAGCGTCAAAAGACGGCATCTTAAAGCAAGTTGTGCCTGAGATTGATAAGCTAAAAGATCAGTACGAGTTACTATGGCAAATGCCAAACAATGACGGTTACCTAAAGCTGGTCGCTATCATGCAAAAATTCGTCGATCAAAGTATCTCTGCCAATACCAACTACGATCCCGTTCGTTATGCTGGTGGCCGTGTACCGATGAAAATACTGCTTAAAGACTTGCTAAACGCTTATAAGATGGGTGTAAAAACGTTGTACTACCATAACACTCGTGATGGTGCGAACGATGCCCAAGCGGATATGGAAGATGATTGTGCTGGCGGTGCATGTAAGATTTAAGTTTGAAAAAGAAGCTCTTTAAATAGAATTTCTGATGGATGGCGGGTTTGGCTTTTGGGTTAAGCCCGCTGTTTACTTATTGTAGTCTTGTCTATTTCATATCATTAGTAACAATATCAGAGACATATCAAATGAGCTTGCTATCTGATCAATCTTTAGAATTCGCCAGGGAACATATAGAGAAATATTATGATTCTGACTTTTTTCCAAAACTAGAAGAATATGAAGCTTTATGGCATTCATGGGACGAAGTAAAAAAAGAGTTAACGTCTACCAATATTAAAAGCATGTCTTTTAATAGTCCTACGACATCTACTTCGACCAAGCCTAAAGGTGGATTCCGTGTAGTTCAACAGCTAGACGCAATAGAAACTTTAATATATATAAGTTTAGCCTATACAGTGGCAGAAGCTATTGAGAATAAGAGAGTTCCAAAAGAATCTAAAGTAGCTTGTTCATATAGAATAGAAATTAAAAATGGTAGTTTTTTTTCGAATGGCAATGGATTTCAGGAATATATAGATAAATCTCAAAGTTTAGCTTCTGAGTTTGATTATGTTCTTTATACTGATATAACAGACTTTTATAATCAAATCTATCTCCATAGACTGTGTAACGCTATTTCTTATGCTGATCATACTTTAGAAAAAGTGGCTGACGATGTTGAGTACTTTTTATCTACCTTGAATGGGAAAACCTCTCAGGGTATCCCCGTAGGCCCTGCTGCCAGTGTACTGATGGCTGAAGCCATTTTGCTAGATATAGATGAATATCTAATTGACCAAAATATTAAACATACAAGATATGTAGATGACTATAGAATATTCTCAAATACTAAAGAAAAACTTACCTCGGTATTAGAAAGTTTAACGCTGTATCTTTACAAGAGCCATAGGTTGACCATAGCTACTGATAAAACAGGTATTATGGAAAGTAAAGAGTATATTAACAAAGTTATGTTCAATAGTTATGAAATTGAAAAGCAAGAAATTATAAGAAAAATTGAAGTATTCAATCCTTATTCTGAGCAGTTTGAAGAAATGGATAATCCGTTTCTAGACGAAAACCACTCTTTTGAAGAGCAAATCGACTTGGTTTCTCAAAGAATACTAGATAATGAGCATCTGGACTTAGGAATAGCTAGATACTTTATTAGAAAGTCAAAGAAACATAAAATAGAAAAATCAGCACAGGTTATCTTTGATAATTTCAATTTATTTCTACCTGTAGTGAATGACGTTTTTCTATATCTAGACAAAGTAAGTGATACTAACTTCATTGACAAGTGGAAGAATGAAATCATAGAGTTGTCAACTTCGTCATTTATGCAGCGAAATCTTGTAAAAACATGGTTCGAGTGGTACATATCTCGAAATATAGAAATCCTTAAGATACCACAAATTGAGGTTTTTGTATTTGCAAGCACTAGCATCAATTGTCAATCGAAAGCAGCTATAAAACTAAATAAATTATCATGGATAAGAAGTAAAAAGGACGAAATACAAAATTTTAATAATAAGGAAAAACTAGCTGTTATTAGAGCGGCACAAATCCTACCTAAAGATGAGAGAAAACACTGGCTAAGTTTTATACAGAAAAACTCATCTTCATCTATTGAGAAATGGGTAGCAAAATGGGTGAAAGACATTTGATAGATAATTTAAGTTGTAGGGTGCCCCCCCCAACGCACCAATGATATGGAAACTGTGTTTCAAGGTGCGCGAAGCGTACCCTACAAATTAAGCTCAAACGAAAAAGCCGTTAAGAAAAAAGAAAGCCGCCCTAACAAGGCTTTTTAGCCCCGACTATAGCGGTATCCTGCTGACGACGATGGCGATGCAGGCTGTGGCTGAACGCAGTATCGAGGCAACAGGAATGCGGTCAGACACGATAGACTGCACGCCAGCGGCAAAGCAGATACAAGCGGTAGGCGAGATTGGCTACTATTATCATTAAAACCTAGACAGAACTAAAACGACGGAGGTCATGTGCAATATACCGCAATCATCAAAGACGGTGGTTTGTTTATCCCAAATGTATTTTCAGACCTAAACGATGGTGGCTCGCATATCGTACAAGTCGAGGTTGATATTGCAGCGGTGCGTCAGCAGTTAGGTGCAGATGAAGCACCAAAGCCAGCCGTCACCAAAAAAAGCGTAGCAAAAGCAGCCAAAAAACCAGCATCAAGAGCGGCTAAAAAAGACACAAAAATAGCAGCGGAAGAGTCTGATGTGAGCACCCTACGTAAAAGCGCACTTGATGAGTTAGAAGCACTCGATGATAGTGAGCTGAGCGAGATATTTAAAGCCTATATGAACGATGGACAAGAGTCGTCACAGATATCGCTAGAGAACCTCTAAGCTAAAAAGCTATAAACCAAAATGTGTTATCGCATCAAATCAAAACCAGTCAAACCCATATAAATTAATAACCGTATCAATTATAAAGGCAGTCCCATGACTTACTCGATTTTTTCTCAAACGCCAAACAATGCGCTAAAAGAGCCGATGTTCTTTGGTCAGCCAGTCAACGTGGCACGCTATGACCAACAAAAGCACCCTATCTTTGAGCTATTGATTGAAAAGCAGCTGTCGTTCTTTTGGCGTCCAGAAGAAGTTGATGTATCAAAGGATCGTATCGACTTTAGCAATCTGTCCTCGCATGAGCAGCATATATTTTTGAGCAACCTCAAGTACCAGACCCTACTCGACTCTATCCAAGGTCGTAGTCCAAACGTGGTGCTACTGCCGCTGGTGTCTATCCCTGAGCTTGAGACGTGGATTGAGACATGGTCGTTCTCTGAGACCATTCACTCGCGCAGCTATACGCATATCATTCGTAATATCGTCAATGACCCAAATATTATCTTTGATGACATTATGCAAAACGAGCACATCTTAGGCCGTGCCTCTGATATCGCCCAGTACTATGATGAGCTGTACCGTAGCTCACAGTTATACAGCCTGTACGGTCCAGGTACGCACAACGTCAATGGCGAGCAAGTGACCGTTGATTTGAGATCATTGAAAAAGCAGATGTATCTGTGCATTATGGCGGTCAACGTCTTAGAAGCCATTCGTTTCTATGTGTCGTTTGCTTGCTCGTTTGCTTTTGCTGAGCGTAAACTGATGGAAGGTAATGCTAAAATCATTAAGCTAATCGCGCGTGATGAAGCGCTACATTTGACGGGTACACAGCACATGCTGAACCTCATGCGTAATGGTCGTGACGATCCTGAGATGGTCGAGATTGCCGAAGGGTGTTATGAAGAAAGCATCGAAATCTTCCGCAAGGCTGCTGAGCAAGAAAAAGAATGGGCAGGTTATCTGTTCAAAGACGGCTCAATGATCGGTCTAAACAAAGACATCCTTTGCCAATATATTGAGTACATCACCAACTTACGTATGGAGACCGTCGGCTTGCCAGCGGCGTTCCCGAACTCAAAATCAAACCCAATACCGTGGATCAATACGTGGTTATCTTCTGACAATGTACAAGTTGCACCACAAGAGACAGAGATTAGCTCGTACTTGGTTGGTCAGATTGACTCTGATCTATCAGACAGTGACTTTGACGATTTTGAACTGTAAAGGCTTGGGCTATAAGAGTAAGGCTTGAGCTATAAGAGCTTTGAACTGTAGTCCTTTTACGCTTTAATCGTAATAATAGCAAAGACGACATCTCTCAATAGGATGAATTATGACGTGGGTAATGACTAGTAAACAGCAATTCTACTTGCATGATGATGAAAGTCTGCTTGATGGTCTGCTGCGTACTGGACATGATGTCAATTATCAATGCCGCGAAGGCTACTGTGGTAGCTGCCGAGTTAAACGTATCGCCAGCTCGCATACGGTCGATTATCCGTTTGATCCACTGGCGATGATTGAAGACGATGAAATATTGCCTTGCTGCTGCCGTGTGCAAGGGGTTATTCATATCAATCATGACCCAATTGAAAAATCCTAGTGAAATAATAGAGGCAAAACACTAAGCTTACGACAATTAGCTTTACAGAAATCAGCTTTGCTAAAACTTACTCCGATAAAAAGCGCGCTCCTTTAGATAAGGAGCGCGCTTTTTTATACTATCGATTAAATCAATGTGCTAACGGATAGCACATATTATCAAAACATCCTACTGTGCCGTAGCATCCTGCTCAAACAGTTTCATCAGCTCTTCACGCATACGATCACGCTCTGCTTTTGACATCATCGGCGTTTCTTCATCGCTTTGAATATTTGGCTGATTCATCCCGCCCATGCTTTCATTTTGCAGTACGACAGGACGTTCAATCGGCTCTTGTGCTGGACGCTCTTCTAGGGTGATTTTTACTTGGGCATTTTGACCTTGACGCAATATTTGCGCATCTAGCTCAGTATTTGGCGGCTTACGAGCCACATACTGAATCAAGGTATTGGCGTCTGTCATTTCGACATCATCAATAGTCAGTACGATATCACCAACACGTAGACCACTTTTTGCTGCTGGGCTGCCATCAATAACGTTTAGCACTTCTACGCCTGTTGAGGTCTCAAGCTGCGTTGGGTCACGTAGCTGTGACTGGATTTCGATACCTAACCAGCCACGACTGACACGGCCATCTTTAATAAGTGCATTCATCACTTGCTCAACCAGTGCTGTTGGAATCGCAAAGCCAATACCCATCGAGCCACCAGAACGCGAGAATATGACGGTGTTGATACCGACCAGCTCACCACGAGCATCAACCAGTGCGCCGCCTGAGTTACCTGGGTTGATCGCCGCATCCGTTTGAATAAAGTCTTCAAACTTATTAACACCCAGTCCAGTACGTCCAGTCGCTGAGATAATCCCCTGTGTCACTGTCTGACCCACACCGAACGGATTACCAATCGCTAGTGCCAAATCACCCACACGAATCGGATCTTCGCGGAATCCAAGTGGCGTCAATCCTGTCATATCGACCTTGATCACGGCTAAGTCACTATCAGGATCTGTACCGATGATTCTGGCACGGTTTTTACGACCATCATTGAACGCGACTGTGATTTCATCTGCTTTTTCGATGACGTGGGCATTGGTCACGATATAGCCGTCTTCTGATACGATGACCCCTGAGCCTAAGTTTGTATTGCCCTGCTCTTGTGATGGACCACCATGAAACTCAAAGAAACGACGTAGTACAGGATCATCCATATAAGGATGCTCTGTCATCGTTTGGGTTGTGTAGATATTGACCACAGATTGCGATGCGCGTGCCACTGCATCATGATAAGAAGATATCGGCTCTGGCGTGTCCGATACTGTCTCAGACGCTTGCTGCTCCTCAGGCGGAGTTCTTGGTGGCTCCCATGTAGCCTCCGACGTCGACTTCATACTCGTGAACAACCAGATAAACGCTGCCAATACTATCAGCAATAAGACCCAAGGTAACCATTTTAATAAAGACGTCTTGTTATTGGTGTTCCGGGATGACGACATACACAACCTCTATAAATTTAATGCAAACGGACAATGAAAAACGACATGAGGTAATGCTAGCGGCTTAGCTAGTATTGAGCCACTCATAGGGTGGTCAAGTGCTCTATAGCTAGACATACTCACAAGTATAAATTATAACCGCAATACCATTAAATAGTAACGTATCGTGTACCATTTCAGTTATCCAGCTTGTCTGCTTGCTTACAACGGCATGTTAAAATAACTTTTATAAAGCTAGAATCTTAAAATCAGCTACTCTCAAATACGATAGATAATACATAATTCTTGCTGACTCAATCCACAACACTCTATTACGACATATATTTTATTGACGATAGGAAAACATAATGACTGCAAATAATACGGCAGCTGACTCTACCAATCAGAGCATCAGTGCACAGACATTGACACAATTCTGTGACGACTATTTATCAGCCAGTGCTTTTAAAGACTACGCACCAAATGGCCTACAAGTCGATGGTGGGCGACCGATTCAACGTATTGTCACTGGCGTAACGGCTTGTGAAGCCTTAATCGATGCTGCCATCGCTGACAATGCCGATGCAATTATGGTGCATCATGGCTATTTTTGGAAAGGTGAACCTGCCACGCTCACTGGTATGAAAGGTCGACGCGTGCGAAAACTGATGCAACACGGTATCTCTATGATTGGCTATCACCTACCACTCGATGCTCACCCTATCTCTGGTAATAATGCAAAACTTGCTGATATGTTAGACCTGACGATCACTGGTGCGCTCTATCCTACCGAGTCACACCCTGTAGGCAATATCGCCACTTGTACACCGCAAAGTGCTGATGCCCTCATTACCACCATTACTCAGGCATTAGGGCGCACACCATTACATATTGCAGCTGATTATTATGCAGACGCCTCTGCCCAAACAGATGCTAGGCTAATAGAACGTGTGGGGATATGTACAGGCGGTGCGCAGGATATGATTGAGCAAGCTGCTACTATGGGCTGTGATGCATTTATCTCTGGTGAGATATCTGAGCGTACCACGCATAGCGCACGTGAGCTTGGTATTGACTATTTTGCTTGTGGTCACCATGCGACAGAGCGTGGCGGTATTCAAGCGTTAGGAGAGATAGTCGCTCAAAAATTTGGTTTACCAGTTACCTTTATTGATATCGAGAATCCAGCATAAATCATGCTGCTGATAAGGTTGTTGTTTATATAGTGACGGGTTATAGAGCGATAGGTTATAGACAGGTTTTTTGTTGCAGAGGAAAACAGTTCAAAAACCAAACTAGACTTAATAGCAGCTGTAATTATCTTATAAGTATAAAGTCTATTATTGCTTCTATATAGGCTTTATTATTCTATTTCTGATTATTACGTACTAAATACCTGAAAAATTATCCGTTTATAGCTTAATTGTTAAGTTTTATCGCTTTTTTCTTAACTCCACTTGAATAATGCAATAAGTAACCGCATATTACAACCCGTAAGACAGTAAGTTTTGTCATGAAACTTCCCATTATTACAGCTTCCGGTTATGGCACTAAAATGACGCTGGTAGTTGTTTAAGGTTTTATCATGCTATATCAGCGATAAGACTTTAAACCGCTACCCATTAAGATACTATGTTTGCACTATAAACGTTAGCAGCATGGTATTTTTTTATTTTTAGTGTCGCGATGACGGTATGACATAGTCAGTTTGATAAGCAGCTATATGTTATCAATTTTGGTTGCTCATTTCTCCTCATCGCTGGACAATTAACTTTAATAGCCAGCTACCCTATTACTAGTAATTTAATATTAGTGATTCAAAGGTTAGCCAGCCATCAAAGTTAGCATAGTTAAAATAGATGAATGTACTTGCCTGATTGGCAAAACTTTACATCAATGTTTCAAACTATGTCTTTGTCTCAATAACTTAATCATGACCTTACCTATGTTTGATGTATAGTTGTTTGGCCACTAGCCATATTTAGTTATCGATGAAGGAATCATCTGATGTATATCCTTCGCGTCGTTATGCGTTCAGTATTTTAAACCAGTACTTACGAATACTGTTTATAACGCTTTATGACATATCGATAGCTGGCTGACGACAAACTATCCCACTAACTCTTAGAGAGAGTACGCTAGTGGCGCTATAGTCAAACAAGATAGAGCGGCATTTATCCTATTAAAAATGCCACTCTATTTAAAATACGATATCGATATATATCAATATTATGCATATATATTTGTACGTGTTTTTGCGGTAAGAAGGATGGCTAAAATCAGGAGACATCCATGCAGCGTATTACTTATCGTGTAAAAGTATCTGCGCAAGGGGCCAAACGCCGTATTTCTTATTTACTGCGTCCATCTAAACGCCTACTAAACACCAAAAGTAACATCGTTTCATCCTTTACCCCTACTGCGTCTAATCGTTTTGCCAGAACCAAGAAGCTCGCACAAATCTCAAGCATAGCCCTACTCTCTTTACCCGCTGAGAGTTTGACGACCATAAATACACCGGTACCAGCCTATGACAATGTCATGCTGGAAAACACCTTGACCATTGCTGCGGTGCCAGGCGATAGCACTTACTTTGCAACCGATGGCTTCCAACACGGTTTTGGTTTTGATCTGGTGCGCACGTATGCCGACGAGCTTGGTGTCGATATCAATCTAAAAGCCTATGCCAGTGAAGAAGCAGCGTTAAAAGCATTAAGAACAGGCAATGCTGATATGGCGCTGACTACGGCTAGCACTAAGTTAAAAAGCCAGCTAAATCTATCATCTATCAATGTCAGCTGTGGTTATGATTCTAGTCTGACTAAGAACGGTCTACATCCCAAGGTAAGTTGGTCGTTTAGCTCGTCTAATGACCCATTATCAAGAAAGGCCAGTTACTTTTTGTGCGATAGCATCAAGCTGCAAAATACACAAAAACTCGCTGCATTCTACAATCAAAACTTGCTAAAAGATGCCTATAGTCAGGATCATTTTCAGAGAACGTTGACAGAAAAACTACCTGACTATCAGTCTTCGTTTGAAGAGCAAGCACGCAATTACAATCACGACTGGGAACTACTGGTCGCGATGGGCTATCAAGAATCACATCTTGATGCCAACGCTGTGTCGCCGACCGGCGTACGCGGATTGATGATGCTGACCAACAACACCGCAAAAGCGATGGGTGTCTCAGATCGCGTTGACCCCTATCAAAGTATTGGCGGTGGCGCACGTTATTTAGAGCAAGTGAAAGCAGATTTTGCTGATGTACCAAAAACTGACCGTATCTGGTTTGCCCTTGCAGGTTATAACATGGGTCCCAATGCGGTAAAAAGAATCCAACGCGAACTACGAGATCAAGGTATCGACGATAAGAGCTGGGCGAACGTCTATGCTTATTTAGCAGACAATAGAGCATCGAATAGCCGCTATGGTCAAGCCATGCACTATGTCAGTAATATCAGAAGCTATCTTGAGACTATTAAAACTCAGACTGTCTAATTTACAGATAGTAATAGACGGCTTGTGAGCTGACTTATTACAGTTAGTTATTCTCATTAAATGAAAAAAGCTGCTCTTATAAAGAGCAGCTTTTTTGTGTGATACGATTGATTTAGTACTACCTACTTAAGCGTCATTCGACAATAAAATACTAATTAACGATTAGGTACGGTTAAACGTTGACCACGCTGTAACATAGTATTGGCCGCGATATTATTCATATCAGCTAGCTCTTGCGTTGAGACACCATATTTACGGGCCAGACCAATCAAACTATCACCCGAGCCAACCGTATAGCTTACTGTGGCTTTTGGCACTTTTAGTGTTTGCCCGCGTTGTAACTGAGCATTAGTCGCTAGATCATTGGTTGCTGCCAAGTCTGCTACCGATACGCCAAACCGACGTGCTAAAGCAATGAGGCCATCACCAGATTTCACCTTGTAACTTTCGGTGTTACTCAGTTTTGTTCCGCTACTTGCTGAGCTACTACTGCTACTAGCAGAACTGCTGCTTTGACTGCTAGTAGATGTACTTGCGACGCTGCCACTAGCAGGGATAGTGATAGTACGACCCAATATAAGATTAGAGTTGGTATTCAGGTTATTTGCTGACGCCAAATCACTTAAGCCAATATTGTAGCGTCTGGCGACACCCGTTAGCGTATCACCTGATTTTACCTTGTAACTGACCGCTTTATCATTTAACTGCCGGTCGACCAACTCTTTAGAAGCAGGAACTTTAATCGTTTGACCACGTTGTAGGCGAGCTTTTGCATCAAAATTGCTGTTTACCGCAGCCAGTTCAGTTGCGCTAACTCCGATGCTGTTAGCAATTCCAATCAGTGTATCACCTGATTGTACTTTATAACTGGTAGTGGCCACTGAGCTTGAGCTACTACTATTGTTAGCACCTGTAGTATTTACAGCATAAAAATCAACACTGGCTGGTACTTTAAGCGTTTGACCAACATAGAGCGAACTTTTGGTATTGATACCGTTGAGACTGGCTAAAGTATCTGTCGACACATTGAATTGACGTGCTAATGCAATCAGTCCATCCCCTGCTTTTACTCTATAGCTCTTAGTCGTGGTGCTTGACTTACTCGGCTTGGTAGAAGGTGCTGCCGGCGTGGTTTTAGGTGCGGTGACTTTACCTGGTATGAGCCATAGTTTTTGACCTCTTAATAGATCAGCGCGGCTACTGAGGTTGTTATAGCTGGCTAGCTGGGTAACTGACAAACCAAAACGATTTGCTGTACCGATAAGGGTATCACCACTTTTTACGACGTAACTGTCAGGCTGACTAGCAGCTGCGTTGTTAGCAGTACTTAATGGTTCAATGGTCTTAGCATCGTATAAGTACAGCGTACTACCAGATAGCAGGTTGGCACTGGCATCTATTTGGTTCCATTCTGCGATATCACGCCAGCTAACCCCTGCTCGGCTCGCAATGTTAGAAAGCGTATCACCACGTTTTACTGTATAGGTAGTACGAGTGCCTTGTGGCTTTGGCTTACTTACCGTATTTTTGGCAAAACTAAGTTTTTTCTCTTCACCACTTGCTTCTAAGATAGACTGCTGCGTCTGTACGGCTGATAAATTGATGTTACCGTCAGCATTGATGACATTGGTCTCAGAAGTACTTCTACGGATCTGACTCGCAATGAAATCACGCTCTTCCTTGCTAAGTGGTGGTTCTTGGACAATCGTATTGTTCTGAGTAATCTGAGCGGACGTCGTCGGTAGACTGTTACTGCTCTTAAGCTCAGCATTGATTTTATTAGTTTCTGCAGTGGTCAGTGGTGGCTCTATACGAGCTGAGGAATTACCACTACCTACAGAGCTGCTTGATGTGGCAGACGGTGAAATATAGCTGGTTGTCTGCTGAGGTACGCTAGCGCTAGCGGCATAGTCAGCCAATGCACTACCAGTAGACGGTAGCGATGAGGCACTATATGGTTTGTTATTGTAGCTTGGCGTGGTCGCTGTCGTACTTGAGCTGTCTGTATTAGTCGATGCAAGTACATTGCCTGTACCATTGCCTCTGAGCCCACTTAATTTAGCATCAGTATTGAGACTAACATCGTTTGGAATAATGACACGCTGCGGACCCGAAGAATCAACACGGCCTGAGGTCAGTGCAGTGTTTAAACGCTCTAGCTCATCGTAGCTAACGCCAGTCAACTGCGACACTTCAGACAAGCTCACACCATAATTAACAGGTACACTACGGAAATGCTGACGGTTAGCGATAGCGGGTAGATACACACCATACTGTTCAGGCTTGGCAACGATTTCGGCAACAGCTAAGAAACGCGGTACATAGTTCATCGTTTCAGTAGGCAGTTGAAGCGACCAATAATCTGTTGGTAGTCCGCGCGCTGCATTGGCATCAATTGCTTTTTGTACACGGCCAGGCCCAGCATTGTAAGCAGCCAATGCTAGCTCCCAACTACCAAACTGGTTGTGCAACGCTGTCAAGAAGTCATAGGCAGCACGTGTCGACTCGATAACATCACGGCGACCATCATAAGTGCTGCTTTGGTTCAAACCATAAATACGGCCCGTGCTTGGGATAAACTGCCATAAGCCTGCGGCTGCCGCACTACTAGTACCGCTAGGATCGTAAGAGCTCTCGATAACTGGCAATAAGGCCAGCTCTGTCGGAATGTTGCGACGCTCCGCTTCCCTTACCGTATGATAGATATAGCGACTGGCACGCGCAGTTAGACGATTTAGATAATCCTGTCTACTGGTAAACCAGCTTTTTTGGCCTTCAATACGCTGATTATAGATTGGCTTGCCACCATTCATGCGATAGCCTGCGCGCAAACGGTTCCACAAATCACCATACTGCTGAATGACAAGCTTATTACCTTCTACCATTGTCATATCAGTGGCTTCTAACAGGTCAGCCAACTCATCTAAACTCTCTGCGTCCAAAAACGCCGTTGAGTAGTCTGCACTACCTGTATTTGTCCCTTGGTTGGTAGGGCTTTTAGTGATGACAGATGAGCTATTGGCCGCACCGTTGTTTTTTACTGCTGATGTATTGCTACACGCACTAATCAGTAAAGTG
This sequence comes from Psychrobacter sp. AOP7-C1-14, assembly GCF_052376135.1. Taxonomy (NCBI): domain Bacteria; kingdom Pseudomonadati; phylum Pseudomonadota; class Gammaproteobacteria; order Moraxellales; family Moraxellaceae; genus Psychrobacter; species Psychrobacter sp. AOP7-C1-14. The sequence continues at coordinate 106,734 of NZ_JBQSVH010000001.1, forward strand.
GATACCGCAAGCGTCAATGGCAACGCAATAAATGAGCGAGAATGTGATAGCACAGTAGACATGGTATTGGAAGCTTCCTAACGACAGAAATTAATAAAATAAAGTTGATGGATAGTATAGTACGCAATATAAAGTAAAAACTAGCCTAATATAAAAGATAATAATAGACGCTCAAGTAGCCTATAAAACTAAGTAATGACTGCTTAGCTAACTAAACATTTTTATGAGTCAAAGTCACAGCTAGCTTAATCAGCTATTGTCTATACTAACAATAGCGTTGCCTTGCCCTAAATAGTCAATAATGACTTAGTTGATAGCCACCTGTGATACTGCTCGCAACAGCACTGCATTACCAGTAGACAAGGTCAAAGTCACACGAGATGTAGTGACAAACGATACCTGCTGACCATTTTTTACCCAGCTCTCATTGGTCGTCACATTAGCTTTTGCTTGTGAACCAGTAATTACCACGTTTTCTACCGAAATGTCATAGCGATAATTAGACGTGTCATTCCAGCTGTTTTGGAGCAGCCTTAGATACGCATCTTTATCTAAACTAGTAGACTTACCTTTTCTAGATAAAGAAATAAGCGCGTCATCCGATACTAGGCGTGATACCTGATTGATGCTTTGACTATTCGCTGATGCTTTCATTGCTGCAGCATAGTTCTGTACCAAATCCTCGGTCATGGTAGCCGCTTGTGCATTGATACTAATGGTGCTGGCTACTGCTACAATTGCAGTGATGCTGGCACTTTTCACCAATAAAGCTAATAACCCATTTCCCAATAATTTTTTCATGATAATCCTTAGCGATATTTTTTTTCGTTAGTGTCATATATTGACGATTAACGCTCTTTTATCATTTATTTTGGCAGTGTATCTGTATAGATATATCTATATTAGTGTACTCATATCATATGCCGAGCCTATCATCGAATTCTCACAGTCATGTGACACCCTGTGTAATTATTGCGAATGAAAAACAGGCTATCAACTCAAATATTCTTGAGGACTTATGTTGAAAACCCTAGCTCAAATGATTATGTCTAAACTACCAATATCATCATTTAAGCTCAGTTTCGTTAGAGCTTAGCATCATTGTTGCTGTCTTCATACCGCTCATCATCGCTGAGTTTCATGCCTAAGCGCTCTACCCGTCTATCCATCATCTGGCGAGCTAATGCTTGCATATCCTCAACGCGATCTATTTCATCAACAATTTCAAGACCCAATAATGTCTCAAATACATCTTCTAAAGTTACAAGTCCTTTGACTTCACCATACTCACCAACTGTAATCGCAATATGAATGCGATTTTTTAACATCAGTTCTAACAAATCAAATAGCTTCATTTTAGAGAAGACAAAAGTGATGTCTCGCTGAAACTGTGTCAACGGTTTATGCATAGCATGGTTGACTTTCGCCAGTAACATGTCCGTTTTTAGGACAAAACCTGTAATATTATCCAAGTCACCATCATAGATTGGTAAGCGAGAAAACGTCAGTTTTGGACGATCAACCAATAGCTCGGCAACCGTCTTATTTTCTTCAAATGCGAGCATTACTGAACGCGGTGTCATGATATCTTCGACTTTAATAGCACCAAATGCAAGCAAGTTGCGAATGATACGCGACTCTAACGGGTCAATTTGGCCTGACTCTTCACCGATACTAGCAAGAGCTGCAAATTCGCGACGGCTAAACGTCTGCGGTTCTTTACCGCGTACCAATAACTTCGTCAGACGCTCTGAGAACCAAATTAATGGGTATAGAATCATGATAATGCCGCGAACAAAGTAAGCAACCAAGCCGCTTAACTGACGCCAGTACAATGTACCCAGTGTTTTTGGAATAATCTCAGACATGAACAAGATAGCAAGCGTCATCAGAGCAGAAAACAGACCAAACCAAGCGCTACCAAATACGATCGTAGCCTGCGCACCAGCACCAATAGAGCCGAGTGTATGGGCAACCGTATTCAACGTTAAAATAGCAGCTAGTGACTGATCAATATTGTCTACTTTAAGGCTTTTGAGCATTTCTGCTTTTTTGGGATTACTTTCTTGCACATCCGCAATAAATGATGGTGTCATGCTCAGCAAAACAGATTCTGCTAATGAGCAAACAAAAGAGACACCAATAGCGAGTAAGACAAAAAAGATTAATAGAGAAATGCTCAGCGCAGTTGGGGCTGCCGCAGCGGTAGATGTTGATACAGCACCCGCTGCCCACACTGTCTGCGGTAGCATGAAAATTGCTAATACAGAAAATGCCGAAAAAGAAGTATAACCAAATCGAGAACTAGTAGTCATTCTCGGGGGAGGCTCTGCAGATGCGTCTTTACGATGAGCGCGCGGACGACATAAACGAGGTACAAACATAAAAGTGGTGAACAAGTTAGGTAACCTAAAAAGAGGAAAAGGAAGATAATATAATAAGTGATTCGTATCAATTTTCAGAGTACTATTATTAAAGTAATAGAAGGCAACTGTCTACCGTACAAATCGTTAATCAAAGCTGATTTAGTAACTATTTCAAGGTCATACTATGCTTCAAAAAGCCGTATTACGCTTCAATATATAGTATCTTAAATGCAGGCAATCATTGCCATTTGATAGTAGCATTGATGATACCATTTCACAATAAGTCGCCATTTTTAAGTTTTTGTTTTTTGATGACTTTTATTGCCCTACTATTAATGGTTGTACGATTACATCTTTACTAGCCTATTCTTTATGCTTACCTAATCTGAACTTTTGCGTTAGGGTTTGAATATAGTAAAAAAATGTTGTCCTATCCGTTGGCTGATAGTATGCCTTATACTAAGAAAAACACGCTCAGCCTATGATTAACAGTTACCAAGACTGGGATTTTTTGTTACTATGCGTCTAATTTTATTATTGTCCATGACTTACTGAGAGATATTATGAGCTTATTTATTCAAGCTGCCCATGCTGCACCAGAGACTGCAGGTGCTGCAGGTCTATTCGGTCAGATTTTACTACCCGTTGCATTTTTTGCGATTTTTTACTTCTTGGTTATTCGCCCGCAGTCTAAGCGTACTAAGGAACATCGTGCCATGGTTAACGCATTAACTGTTGGTAGTGAAATCATTTTTGCTGGTGGCTTAATGGGCCGTATTAAAGCGATCGAAGGCGATTATGCCGTTGTGAGTCTAAACAACAATACTGACGTGAAAGTACAACGTGCTTCTGTTATTTCAGTATTGCCTGCTGGCACGATCGAAAGCGTCTAATTAGAATGTTCACTGGTTTTTACTAGTGATCATTCAATAGTTGTCGCATTACTGAATGTAATGACTAAAAAATGACCGTATATGATTTACGGTCATTTTTCGCTATTAACACAGTAAGGTATAATTATTATATAAATTAGGCTTACTGTTTAGGTGTTTTATTTTTATCTAATATAGACTGTAGTGACCAGATAAAGAAACATCTATATTATTTGCTTTACTATTTTATGCGTTACTATCATCGCGGATGATCGCAATGGTGCATGATGACGGCTGCTGAACATAGCACTCGACCGTTGCTATCGCTAACTTCCCATCTGCTAACTTGTGGCCTATGTCGCCAGTCGTTTATCAACTTAAAGAAGTGATTATGCAATATCCCGCTTGGAAATACTTACTAATTGCCGTCGTGCTGCTCGTTGCCGGTTTATATGCTGCCCCCAACCTTTACCCTGACGAACCTGCTGTGCAAATTACAAGCGCAGCAGCAGGGACTCAGCTATCTGAAGGTATCTTAACCGAGTCTCAAAGCTTACTTGAAGAGGCAGGTCTAGATAACCACGATGGTACGTTTGAAGGCAACAGCGCGCTGGTACGTCTCAACAACCCAGTCGACCAGTTAAAGGCGCAGGAAGTGCTACGTCAAAACTTGGGCGAAGACTATGTCGTTGCCCTCAACCTAGCACAGACTACCCCGCAGTGGCTACGTGATATCGGTGCAAGACCGATGAAGCTTGGTCTTGATTTACGTGGTGGTGTACGTTTTGTACTCGAAGTCGATATGGACAAGGCGCTTGAACAGCGTTTGACCAGTGCGAGTCGCGATATGCGACGTGAGCTACGTGCTGAGCGAGTAGCAATCAAAGGCATCAAAACCGAAGATCGCGGCGTGGTATTGCATTTTGCCGATACTGATACTCGTAACCGTGCACAAAATGTATTACAAGGCTCGATGAGCAATACATTTAACTTGCAGTCTTCTATTGATGATCAAGGCCCTGCATTGGTCTTATCGTATAACGACGCGACACTTGACGAAATCAATAGCTACGCGGTCAACCAGAACTTGACGACTCTACGTAACCGTATTGCTGAGCTGGGTGTGACTGAAGCTTTGGTACAGTCGCAAGGCGCTAGCCGTATCGTCGTTGAACTACCTGGTGTGCAAGATACTGCTGAAGCAAAGCGTGTCCTTGGTCGTACTGCAAACCTTGAGTTCCGTATGGTGGCAGAAGATGCCGATACCTATACAGGCGGTATACCTCCAGCGGGTACAGAGGCATTCCCATTCGAAACACTTGATGGCCCGCCTGTATTGTTAGATCGTCAGGCGATCGTCACAGGGGACAAAGTAACCAACGCGCAAACTGGCTTAGATGAAAGTGGTCTACCAGAAGTAAGTATTACCTTGGATAGTGCTGGCGGCAAGCTCATGCAGAACGCCACTCGTACAGCGGTTGGTCAACAGATGGCTGTATTATTCATTGAAAACAAGCAAAGAATTACTTACGAAGAAGATCCAGCAACTGGTGAGACGACTGAAGTACGTACACCTTATGCTGAAACCAAAGTCATTAACCGTGCCAACATTCAAGCAGTATTGGGATCATCATTCCGTATTACTGGTTTAGATAGTAGTGCTGAAGCAGCTGAGCTTGCGCTCTTGCTACGCTCAGGCGCTCTTGCTGCACCAATGTATTTCGTAGAAGAACGTACTATTGGTCCATCACTCGGTCAAGAAAACATCGATAAAGGATTGTTCTCTACGCAGGTTGGCTATTTGTTAGTCTTCGCGTTTATGATTATCTTCTATCGCTTATTTGGTGTCATTGCCAACGTCGCGCTAGCCGTCAACGTTATTATTATCATTTCAATCATGTCAATCTTGGGTTCATCACTTACCCTACCTGGTATCGCAGGTATCGTTTTGACCATCGGTATGGCGGTTGATGCCAACGTACTGATCTTTGAGCGAATACGAGAGGAGATTGCAAATGGTGTACGGCCGAAGTCAGCCATCGTGGCAGGTTTTGATCGCGCATTTAGCAGTATTTTTGATGCCAACATTACTACCTTATTGGTCGCGTTTATCCTATTTGCGATTGGTACTGGTCCGATTAAAGGCTTCGCGATTACGCTAGCTATTGGTATTGTCAGCTCACTATTCACCGCAATTTTGGTGACACGTGCACTGGTACAAATTGCTTATGGTAAGCGTAAATCCATCAAAAGTCTGAGCATCGGTTAGGAGAACACTATGGCGATCGATAACAACAACCCTTTAGAACAGCAGAATAATCCTGATCGAAATGGCTCAAACGGTGAGACGACCAATGCAAGTACGCGTCGCCGTAATAAACCGCGTCGTGATGGTAAAGGTAGCAATACCAAAAGCAACAACCCTACTAGCGCAAAATCAGGAAAAAACCCTAGTCGTCGCGGCGGTAAAGGTCAAAAGGCTAAAGATAATCAAGCGCTCTCTACAGCAGTCAATTCTAACCTAGTAACTGGCGATGCTGAAGATGATGCAGCAGCCGTCGCTGAAGGTGGCATTAAAGCTGTTGGTAGCCAACGTATCATTCCATTTATGAAGATAGAAAAGCCAATGGCACTACTGTCTTTATTTATGGTTATTGGTAGTATCATTGCTATCGCCGTAAATGGCCTGAACCTAGGTCTTGACTTTACTGGCGGTGTATCAGCTGATGTGCGTTACGAGCAGCCTGTTGAGCAAGTTGCTGTTGTGCAAGCACTGGCAGACAATGGCTTCGATGATGCGGTTGTACAGTACCTAGGTACGCGTGAAGAGCTATTGGTACGTCTACCCCCTCAGTCTGATAATGTTGATGGCTTGAGCGCGAACCTGACACAGGCTTTAGCATTACCAGAGAATACAGCTGACATCAGTAACGTCAATATCATTGGTAGCCAAGTTGGTAATGAGGTTTATCTAAACTCAGTCATGGCATTGGCATTAGCACTAGCTTGTATGCTTGGTTATGTTGCTCTACGCTTCCAGTTCAAACTGTCTCTTGGTGCCGTACTATCACTATTCCATGATGCCGTCGTAACCATCGGTGTTTTTGCGTTATTCGGCTTTCCATTTGACTTAACGGTATTGGCAGCGGTATTGGCATTGATTGGTTATTCGTTGAACGATACGATTGTTGTGTATGACCGTATTCGCGAAAACTTCCGCCGTGTCCGTGGTATTACGCCTGAGCAAACGATTGATTTGTCATTGACCGAGACGCTACGCCGTACGATTATGACCATCTCGACTGTCCTATTGGTTGTATTAGCCATGTTATTCTTAGGCGGTGAAGGACTATACTGGTTCTCAGTGGCTCTATTTATTGGTTTACTTGCGGGTACTTACTCATCGACTTATATCGCCAGCTCGATTCCATTACGTATGGGGCTTTCGCGCGATGACTTTATCGTAAAAGTAAAACCAGAGTTTGAAGAAGAGATTGTTACTTTTAATGATCCAAAAATGTCTGAACAAGACAATATTTAGTAAGGTATATTAAATGGATTGATATACTGAAATATCGTGTTATTAATCTTTGTATAACTACTAAGTGAACAGCTACAATGTTTGAATAAGAGCACCTGACTCATGAGTAATGAGCCTAGGTGCTTTTGTCTTTATAGCTGTTTTGTCTCTTATGTTAAATGTACTGTCTTACAAGTTTATTATCATTTAACGAACTTACCTCTTTATCGCCCACGTATAAATGAGCCACTCATGTCAGCTAATTCTACAACTTCTTACGCGATGCCACCTATTGACACAAGTTATAAGCGTATTGTGGCGATTGCATTGCCTGTGCTACTAGCCAATTTGGCCATGCCACTGCAAAGTGTCATTGATACGGCAATTGTAGGTAACATGAATGATACCGCTAAACTTGCCGGCATGGGTCTAGCTATACAACTGCTGTCGCTATTACTTGTCAGCTTTAACTTTTTGCAGTACGCGTCATCTGGGCTCGCCGCCCAGGCACTGGGACAACTGGCTAGTAATAACAACACATCAGCCGTATCAGCACCTACGCCTTTGCTGTCTATCTTACAACGCGCTTTGTTATTGGCGTTTGCTATTGGAGCAATATTACTAATAGCAAAGCCATGGCTAATTGATTTTGGCTTACAAGCACTGTCAGCCAACCCTGAGAGTGGACGCGCTGCAAAAATCTATTTAGATGTGCGCTTTTGGGGCGTAATCGCAGAGCTGATGAACTTTGCATTTATTGGTTGGTTTGCAGGACAAGGTAAGACCCGTTATATGCTCTACCAGCAGGGTTTTATTGCTGTGCTTAATATCGTACTGACTTTGTTTTTTGTATTTGTTATGCAGATGGGATTGGCTGGAGTGGCATTGGGAACAACTATTGCATTTTGGTTTGGAATACTGATGGCATTATGGTTGAGCCGCCAACACCTAAAAATATCGTGGACTGTATTATTTAAGACGGATCGACAGTACTTCACAAAAGAGAAAATGCTTAGGCTATTCTCATTAAACAAAGATATCTTTGTACGTACTCTTATTTTAACGCTAAGCTTTGCTTGGATTACTCGACTGTCAGCCCAAAGCGGTGACGTTATACTGGCAGCCAATGCTATTTTGTTACAAGTACTAAGTATATCTGCCTTTGCTCTGGATGGCGTTGCTGTGTCCGCTGAGACATTGAGCGGACAATCTGCAGGACGACGTGATTGGCCGCGTTTTCGTATTATTGTGAAACGTACAGGCGTGGTCAGCTATGGCCTTGCTATCATGTTGAGCGCCATTTGGTGGCTTGCAATGCCCACATATTTAGGATTCATGACTAATATTGAGCCAGTATTTGCCCTCGCCTATGACTACCATTTGTACGCCGTATTACTACCCCTTGTTGGCGTTGGTGCATATTGGCTGGATGGGATATTTTTTGGCTTGACGGCTGGTAGTGTGATTCGTAATGCGGCGCTGATACTGGCTGCTATTTTCTTTCCATTAAGCTGGTTGCTCTATCAGCAATGGGATATGACTGGTATTTGGCTAAGTGTTTGGTGTTTATTACTATTGAGACTAATCATATTAGGTGGGTTTTTGTACCGAGCCAATATAACTGGCAGTTATGAAAAACTACAACCTGAAGCTTAGTTGATTTTATACTACGTCTGTTCTATCGATTTTCGATAAATCACTTTTACTAAGGTCATTTTTTACTTTTGCAGCAATACAGTTTGAATCAATAATTTTTAAATCTATAGATTGATAACAATACCATAAGAAAAATTTAGGATGTCATGTGAATACTCATTCAAATGAATTAAGTCATCAGCGTGAAAACCGCTACCGCTGGGCTGAGGGCTTTAAGAAAAGCTTGCCAGTTGCTATGGGATATTTACCTGCCGGTATTGCCTTTGGTGTGCTCGCACAAGTGGCTGGTGTCCCTGTATGGGCAACGATTATGCTCAGCATTGTCCTGTATGCTGGTGCTGCTCAGTATGCTTGTCTGCCGATGCTAAGCGCTGGTCTACCGATTGGCAATATGGCCACCAATATTGCCGCGATTAATCTGCGCCATGTATTCTACGGTATGCCGTTATTGCAGTATCTACCAAAAAACAAACTGGCCAAGACCTATTGTCTGTTTGCATTAACTGACGAGACTTTTTCGATCATGACAAGCTTGCCTAATGAGTCGCGACGAGCGCTTATACTACCTATCAGTCTATTTAACCAAAGCTGGTGGGTACTTGCGAGTACGGTTGGCGTAATTATTGGCAGTACGCTTAGTGACTTGGTGCCAAATTTAGATTTTGCTTTAGTATGTCTATTTGCAATTCTCGCTTATGAGCAATTTCAAAGTATCAAACGCTACTTCCCAATTGGTATTGCAGTGCTTGGTTTAATCATTGCTTCGCTATTTACCAGCGACTGGTTGCTACTAATAGCCATCACTATCTGTATGTTCATGATTTTAGTACGTGGGTTTTGGATAGAACGTCAAAAGACGGGAGAATCTTATGAGTAGTAGTTATCTTATTTTTGCTACGCTTGCCATGGCAGCAGTGACCTTTATCACTCGTGCCTTACCTGCACTGATACCTAAAAAGCTACTAGACACACCTTGGCTACATCGGTTGAACGAGAGCTTACCGTTGTCCGTGATGGTACTGCTTATTTTGACGAGTCTTTCCTATCAAGACGTATCGACGACTGTCACTTTGAATGACACCGAACTGCACCTATTGATGGCACAGGTTGGCGCGCTTATTTTGGTGTTATTTACCTACCATATTAGCCGTCAGCTTTTAGTCAGTATGGTTGTCGGCATTGCAGCTATCAATGGTCTATTTTGGTTATTTAGCAGGTTCTTAGGTTAAAACTACTTCGCTCACTTATATAAACATTAGTACCTTTAGCTATATTTCAAACATAAAAAAGCTAGATTCCATGCAGAATCTAGCTTTTTCTTATTTTAGAATAATGTCTTTAATACGACTTAAAGCTCTTCTACACCCATCATATCCACTGGAGTATCAGCCACTATTTGTACGCCTTTCTTACCAGTTTTGGCGGTGTCGTTACGCTGCTCTTGCAGGTGATCAAGATACGCTTCATTGATTTGGCCAGTGATATAGCAGCCGTTAAATACCGCACAATCAAAACCTTCCACTCGGCTGTGTTTGGTATCTTTTACTGCATCGATCAAATCATCCAAATCTTGGAAAATCAGACGATCTGCACCGATGATATCACGTACTTCCTCAACACTATTACCTGAAGCGATAAGCTCGCTACGTACTGGCATATCAATGCCGTATACATTTGGAAATTTCACTGGTGGCGCAGCACTGGCAAAAAATACTTTATTAGCACCGGCATCTCGTGCCATTTGAATGATTTCATGACAAGTTGTACCACGAACGATAGAATCATCAACCAATAGTACGTTTTTACCTTTGAATTCTAATGGCACAGCGCTGAGTTTCTGGCGAACTGATTTTTTGCGCTGCTGCTGACCTGGCATAATAAACGTACGACCGATGTAGCGGTTTTTCATAAAACCTTCACGGTATTTGACGTTCATTTTTAGCGCCAGCTCCATCGCTGAAGTACGCGACGTATCTGGAATTGGAATGACCACGTCGATATCATGGTTCTCGCCCCACTCAGCAAGAATTTTGTCTGCCAGCTTTTCACCCATACGTAAGCGTGCTTTATAAACTGAGATGTTGTCTATAATCGAGTCTGGACGAGCAAAGTAAACATACTCAAAGATACAAGGCGTGTATTCTTTTGGCTCTACGCACTGATGCGTATGCAGTTTATGGTTCAAGTCGATAAAAATTGCTTCGCCTGGTTTTACATCACGAACGATAGTAAAGCCAGAACCTGTCAATGCAACTGATTCAGAGGCAACCATATATTCAGTACCGCCATTCGGTGCCATACGCTTACCGAAGATAAGTGGGCGAATACCGTTTGGATCGCGGAATGCCAGCAAGCCATGACCAGTAATCAGTGCGACTACACCATAAGCACCTTCACAGCGTCTATAAACAGCTTTTACTGCTTCAAAGATATCATCAGCGGTTGGATGGGTTTTGCCTAGATTCTGCATCTCATGAGCTAGTACGTTCAAAAGCACTTCAGAATCTGAATCAGTATTAAGGTGGCGACGATCTTCGATATACAAAGATTTGGCCAGACTCTCAGCATTGGTCAAGTTACCATTATGTGCAAGGGTAATACCATAAGGTGAGTTGACATAAAATGGCTGAGCTTCAGCACTGCTAGACGTACCAGCTGTTGGATAACGCACATGACCGATACCGAACTTACCAACCAGTTTCATCATATGACGATTCATAAATACGTCACGTACCATGCCATTTTCTTTACGTAGATAGAGTCGCCCATCTTGCAAAGTAACAATACCTGCTGCATCTTGCCCGCGATGCTGTAGCATCGTCAAACCGTCATAAAGAATCTGATTGACTGGTTCGTGAGCTGCAACTCCAATGACTCCACACATAATAGCTATATCCTATTTTAACTCATACATTAGTACGACAATAACGGCAAACTTCACGACAGTATGTTGCTAAAACTACTCACTGCCGCCCGCCGCTAACCTGATGATGTTGTAAGAAACTTAACGAGATTTTTCGATAATCTGTTCGTGATTATCAGTGACACGTGCAAATATTTAGAAGTATAAAAAGAAGTAAAATATTGAACACTTAGATAGCATAATAGGCAACCGTAAAATTACGACTGATTGACCTGATCCCACGCCATACCCAACACTTCTGTTACTAAAGCCTTGCCCATCGGTGCATATGGCATCAGCTCAGGCGCCAACACTGAGGTCTGCCATTGCGGCATCTGTACCAGCAATGGCGCACTGACGCTCAGTACAACTAAGACCATCAGTACGTTTTTGGCAGCGCCCAGTACGCCGCCTGCCATTTTATCCAAGATGCCCAAGCGTAAAGTTTTAAGTATGCCTGATATCACGAAAGCCATCAGGTGCATGATTGCCAGTATCACAATCACTACCAATAAAAAGGCCATCGCCATTTGCAGCACAGGGCTTTGTACGATGTCAGCTAATTGAGGCGACACTACTCCTGCGAGGCTAGTAGCAGCAATCAGGGCAATAAACCAACCTACCAAGCCTATTGCTGTTTTAATCAATCCCAGTTGAAAGCCACGCCACAAACCAATCAAGACAACAATAGCAATCACAATATCTAAACCACTCATGCTTTACGCCTTATTATCTTGTTCATTGGATTAGCTTTCCATGGCATCGTAATAGCCACCGATTGCCTGAATGCAAGACTGTACCAGCCCAGGACCACGATAGATAAGCCCCGTATAGAGCTGTACCATATCTGCACCTGCTTCGATTTTTTTAACAGCTTTGGTACCACTATCGATACCACCCACACCTATCAAAGCGACTTTACCATCTAGCTGATCAGAGAACTGTTGTAAAATCTGGGTACTAATATGGCTTACAGGACGACCTGACAGACCACCCATTTGATCACCATCACGCAAATCTTCGACACCTACGCGGCTCAATGTCGTATTGGTCGCAATCAAACCATCAATTTCAAAATCTATTAATTGCTGCGAGATATAATCAACTTGTAATGGTTCTAAGTCTGGAGCCACTTTAAGCACCAATGGAACATAAAAACCATATTCGGTAGCTAACTGGCTGTGGCGGTTTTTAATCGTATCCATCAGTTGAGTCAATGCTTCACCACTTTGTAGGTCACGTAGGTTTTTGGTATTTGGCGATGAGATATTGACCGTGATGTACGAGGCATGCGGATACACACGCTCCAAGCAATACACATAATCATCAGCGGCTTGCTCTACCGGCGTGTCGGCGTTTTTGCCAATATTGATACCGATATTGCCTTTATACTTACAGCGTTTGACATTCTCAATCAGATAATCGACGCCTTCATTGTTAAAACCCATACGATTAATAATCGCGTCTGCTTGCTTGATTCTAAACAGTCTTGGCTTGTCATTGCCTACTTGCGGTCTTGGCGTGACTGTACCTACTTCTATGAAACCAAATCCCAGCTCAGCCAGCGCGTCAATATAATCGCCGTTTTTGTCTAGACCTGCTGCCAGACCGACTGGATTAGAAAACTGCAGACCCATACAGTCTGTCGGTTGCATTGACTGACCATACGCCAAGCCTAAAACACGTGCTTTATGCGCTTTATCCAATAAAGATAGCGTCATCTCATGGGCGTGTTCGGGATCCATATTAAATAAAAAAGGACGAAGTAAGGCATAAGACATAGTGATGGCAGACCCTGCTTGGAAGCAATAGTGAATAAAAAATGCGAATGAAATCGAGCGCAGCGATTATATCAGCTTAACAGAAATAAGAGCAAAGTTTCAGTCGCTAAATTTCTACATTTGAGCGGTAACCAATGCTGGTGAGTCTCTTATGAATAACGATAAACGACCAGCGTTTAGACTAAAGCATTAACCTAAAAGATCTTGATAAGCACTTATGGTACTGGACGTCCGTCAGTCAATGCAATCCACCCACGTATAATTCGATATAAATGCCAGATAAAAGTAAAGGTCATAATGAGCAAACCAAGTCCAGCCAACAATATCGAGCCAATAGCGATATTGCCACTGTCTGCTAATACGCTAACGCCAAAGCCGCCTAGTGCAAAAGTAATCAGGATAATGCCAATAACAAACCAAACAACACTGTACCAAAAAGTCTTAATTTGCCAATCAAAATGCGTGGCCAACCACGAACCACTAGCATCATGGCGCTTGGCATAGTTCATGACAATCGGCACAACCCATAATAGACCAGCGGTAAAATAGCTGATCACATATAAAAAATAGGTAATGTGGTTATAAGTGATTAAAGAACGGCGCTTATCGTTGCTGATACTGTCACGCATTATGTGAGGTTTTCCTTACTGGTAATATTTTTGTTCAATAGATATATGATTAACTGTTTAATGGAGCCAGATAAATCGCTTTTCAATGATACCAACGATCAAGCATTATTTTGCTGTCGAGTAACGAGTGTCGCGTACTAAGCACACAGTGATACAAGTATTCAAAATTTCTATCGCAGCCTGAGACATTTTAGGGAGTGACCGTTGCTTGCACCTGAATAGATTTGTTGGTCGTGTCTTGTTGCATAGACAGCTGTGTGAATTGCCAGCCTTGCTGTTCAAGCTTACCCAGCGCAGTGCTAACGACCGCTTGACTAGGATGCGTAAAGCTCAATTGCACTGCATCGCCAGTCGCAACCACCTGAGCATCTGCTATACCCGAGGTATTGAGCAGCGCATTGATACGACTAGCAGGCGGCATATCAGCCTCTCCAGTAGTATTGTTGTTACTAGTATTTAATGCACTACTATCAATGTCGCCTGCTTGCGCACGCAACCAAAAATAATCCGCCACTTGCTCCTGATAGTCATTCTTACTATCGCTCGCTGCTTGATGAACACTATAGCCACCATAGCCGCCGATAAACAACAGTAAAAATACAGACAATATAGCTAGTGCTAGCTGATCACGTGGAGGCAATGCTTGCCAGCGTGTCGTCAATACATCTTGATAACTGTTCATACGCTCTGAGAATACTTGAGCCTTAGTGTTGGTTGCAGAGACAGCTGCATTACGTTTGGTACGGCGCTGTAATCGTTTCATTTTTTGACCTTTATTACCAATACCTTGATGAGTTACGACGCTGCCGCATTATTTGCAATGTCACTGCTTTCTGCAATATTGTTTTCTATCACTTTGACAGTCACCTGACCACTAAACTGACCTTGCTCGTTACTATTGACTTGCGCAAGTTTGGCATTTAAGCCTTGTGCTACCAGTGTGCTTGTGAATTTATCAAGACTACCGCGATCTGGAGCAATCAAGGTAAAACTAAGCGCTGATGGTTGCATGACTAGTGACTGTGCATGCATTGAGGACTGCTTAATTAATGGTGATATTCGTGACAGTGCCTCCATATGTGGTGCAGGCGCTTGGCTATCGCTACGCAGTTTTGGTTGCAGCTGTACTTGCAGTTTAGTGCGTGTACTCAGTGGTTCATCGGCGAACCAAGACTGATACTGTGCTGCAATTGCAGTTTTGGTTGTGGCGGTCGCCTCATTGTACTTGTACCATTGCACACCGTCGGTTGCCATTTGCAGCACTAACGCCGATAGCGCAACCATCATCGCCACCCGTAGGTATGGTGATAATTGTGAATCAGTAGATTTAATAAAGAAATTAAGCGCGTGACGTTCGGGATTGTCAATTGGCTTAGGTACTGTAGGCAGAGTCGTCAGCAATAGCTGATGTTCGGCAATTAATGCTTTAGTTTTCGCCATTAAATCCATTGACGATAGGGAATCTGGTGAGTCAACCGATGTGTCAATAGGTGCCTCAATAGACGGCTGCACCATTACCTCACTCAAATGCGGGAAACGTTCAAAGATTAACGGCAAATAACTGACAGCCATTCCCTGATGCAATGATTGGCACAGCAGCATAGTTTGCGAATCTTGATAAAGGGTTATTTGCTGACCTGCGCCCTCTTCTGGCGGTGGCAACAATAAAAAATCTGGCAGTAACGCTACCATATTCATACCGGCTAGCTGCGCGCTTTGTTGCCACGATTCGATATCGTTTTGTGCCAGCGCATACAGTTGCGTTATATCAGTATGGCTCAATTGGCGAATAGTCAATTGCTCAACAGGCGTTAGTGAGGTTTCTTCAAATAAGTATTGCTTGCCACTATTACCGAGCTGCTTAAGTTGAGCAGTGTTGAGCGCCGTGTCCACTTGCAATGCATGACCTGAGGGAAAATATAGACAAAGCGCCTTTTGGCTATTGGACTTATAGTTACCATAGATCGTTTGCAGCTGTTGCCAACCATCAACCAATTGCCATTGCTGTACGTCTTCGTGCCAGACAGCTAGCGGGCTATGCTGCGCTCGTAACCAAACATGTAACACTAAACGTGTCCTCAATTATTGCTGCGGTCATCAAAATATTAGAAATCTAGTAAGGCTGCTCAGGAACAAAACGATCAACTTCCGTTGCCATACCAGTCATCACAAACTCCATATCAAATACTCTAGCCTCTGCTAAAGAGAAGGACTCAGGATAATCGCCTGTAAGCAATCCCGCGATATAAGCGACGATAGACATATGACAAACAACAACCAAACATTCAGCTTCAATATTGCCAATATCTATTAAAGCTTGGCGAGCATCGTCAGAGGGTGTGATATTATCCTGCACAGATGAGACTACATGCGGCGCTCGTGACTGGAGCGCAGATAGTGTCTGCTGCGCTCTAGTATAAGGGCTGACCAAAAAACGATCTGGTCTATAATGCGTAGTCACATACTCTGCTGTTAGTGCTGCTTGCTGCTGACCAAAATCCGTCAGCTGACGTGCGCTATCTGGACGTGTCTCGTCTTCTGCTTGACCATGTCGTACTAATATAATTTTCATAACCTTCCTTGGAGCGCTAAGTTCGACTCTCGCAATACTGATTTTTGTGATGTATCTTACTCATCAGTATCGTCATCTTTGCTATTGGTATTACTGCCAGAGGTTTTCATATGAGCGGTAAGTGCTGCATTGCTATGATCATGCGCCATGACAAACTCAACATCACTACGGAATCCTGCTTCCATCAAATGTAACGCAACGCCTAGAGCAGCCTTGTCTTCATAAATGACTGCATAGAGCGCATGAGTGATTGGCATATAGATACCAGCTTTGGTCGCCTTTTCATGTACTTGCTGAATGGTATTCACCCCTTCAGCGGTCTGACCAAGTTTTTTAACCGCTGTATCAATACTCATACCGCGACCGAGCATATTGCCGATACGGTAGTTACGACTTAGCTCTGAGCTACAAGTGGCGTACAAGTCGCCTACTCCAGATAAGCCTAAGAAAGTAAGCGGATTGGCACCTTCTTCAACGCCAAAACGACTCATTTCTGCCAAAGCACGAGTAAGTATCATCGCCTTGGTATTCTCACCTACTTCATAAGCGGCTGCCATACCCATGGCGATTGCATAGATATTTTTTAGCGCCCCACCAAGCTCAACGCCACGCACATCATCACTAGCAAATACTCTGAAAAAGGCACTGTGTAATGCTGCTTGTACGGCATGACGTAGTGGTTCTGACTCACTTGCAATAACCGTAGCAGACGGCATATTTTTCATGATTTCTATAGCAAGGTTCGGCCCAGACATGACACCAAAATTCACTTCTGGCAATACTTCTTTGATAATGTCACTCATCATCGCAAAAGTGTCTTTTTCCATACCTTTGGTCAACGACACAATGGACTGACCACTGATAAAAGGCGCGATGCTTTTTAGCGTTTCGCGAAAAGCCAAACCTGGCACAGCGATAAAAATAATGTCTTTATCTTTGACGCTAGCCGCCAAATCATGGCTGTATTTCAGTCTATCATCAAGCTTATAGCCTGGTAGGTACTTTTTATTGGTCTGTGTTTTCGCCATTGCTTTTACAGTACGTTTATTACGTACCCACAGCGTGGTATCACAGCCATTACGTGCAGCTAAATTTGCCATTGCAGTACCGAAACTACCGCCACCTAAAAACGCTAAACGCAGCTTAGTCGGATTGCTATGAATGTCCGCCATATCTTTTGCCACAGCTGACTCGACAGGGTTAGGGTTTGACTTCTTACGGCCGAGACCTGACTTGGTTGCGCGCTCAAAGATACCTGCAAGCATACCATTCTGTTTTTCAGACGACTCTTTGTCCGTCTCATTGTTAGCACTGCTGTTGCTTTTATTACTATTGTTGGGGCTTGTCATGTTCTTTTATCCGTGTTGACTGACGTATTATCAATAGAATATATAGTATTCAGTTACTGGCTTTACTCTTTTTGAATTACAACTTTGTGAAATTATAATTTTATAAATAGACAGTACTGAGCTACATTACGACTCGAAGCGAACTAACGGTTCGATATCGATAGGTTTGCGTTTGGATTCATCCTTGGGACTTGTGCCAGTATAAACAAAAGCGGTCACATAATCATCTGCGCCTACGCCAAAATACGCTTTTACCGCAGGCTCATTACATAACAGCCCAGTGCGCCAAACGGTACTAAACCCTTGAGCCTTTAATGCCAAGATTAAATTTTGCACAGCAGCGCCCGCACTTAGCATCTGCTCAAAAGGTGGTACTTTCTTGTGTTCTTGCATTTGAGTCACGGCCGTTATGATTAGCGGCGCTCGCAGTGGCATATTTTGAGTTTTCATGATGGTTTTCTCAGACAACGCTTCGCCATCTTGTAGCGCTTTTGCTTGGGCAGCTTCGAGCAAGGCATGGCCTAACTCATGGCGCGCCTCACCTTGCGTCACGATAAAGCGCCATGGACGCAATTTTTTATGATCTGGTGCAGTTGCCGCACATTCAATGGCAGATTCAATCTGCGCACGTGTCGGTGCTGGCTCATCTAGATTGCCCATACTGCGTCTTGAATTTATCCAGCCTATCAGCTCATCACTGGTAGATGAGATATCATTCGCTACTACGTTCTTCACAGACAGTTTGTTGTCTTCTATTTCTTTGTTTTCATTGTCGGCTGTAGTCATTGTTTTATCCTTATTTATTATTATCTGTCACTACTTATTATTTATAATATTATTTTCTTATTTTTTAACGGATGTAGAGCAGTTGAGAGCTACACACAGGCAGCCTCAACTCAGCAATAAACTACGCAACATCTTCGACTCGATGATCCATGCGTAGATAGTCTTCTGACTGCATCTCAAGCAGACGTGAGCGAGTACGTTCAATCTCAAACGCCAGCTTCTCTCCTTGATACAAGTCTAGAATCGGCTGCTCTGCTCGTACCAATAGTTTTACACGGCGATCATAAAATTCATCGACGAGATAAATAAAACGGCGCGTTGGATCACGCAAGTCGTCATCTAGCGCTGGCACAGAGTCAACTAAAACGGTGCTAAATCGTTTAGCAAGCTCAATGAAATCAGCGGCTGAACGCGGCGCCATACAGAGATGACGGAAGTCACAGAATAAGATATCTTCGGTACAAGCGTTGATTTTCACTTCTCGTCCATTGATAGTAATGGGCTCTTTACTGATTTTCTGATTATTCGACAAGCTCGCAAAACGGTTGGCCAACCAATGATAGTTCGCCTTAGTAAGTGGCGCTTCGTATAGCTCAGCTTGCTGCAATACGCGCAGACGATAATCAATTCCAGAGTCGATATTCATTACCGTCGTATGACTTTCAACTTCCGCAATAGCAGGCATAAAACGGTCACGATGTAAGCCGTCTTTATACAGTCCAGCTGGCTCAATATTAGAGGTGGCAACCAAAGTAATACCACGGTTGAACAGCATAGTGAACAAATCGCCCAATATCATGGCATCAGAGACGTTCGAAACGAAAAACTCATCGAAACAGATGATGACCGCTTCTTTATAAATAATATCAGCAACTTTCTCTAACGGGTCGCTCTCACCTTGCAGCTTGTTGAGCTCTCTATGGACACGCTGCATAAAGT
This sequence comes from Psychrobacter sp. AOP7-C1-14, assembly GCF_052376135.1. Classification (NCBI taxonomy): domain Bacteria; kingdom Pseudomonadati; phylum Pseudomonadota; class Gammaproteobacteria; order Moraxellales; family Moraxellaceae; genus Psychrobacter; species Psychrobacter sp. AOP7-C1-14. Next base: position 126,106 of record NZ_JBQSVH010000001.1, read on the forward strand.
GATGGAAATGCAGACGCATTTTACGCTCGATGGTCAACGAGTCATAAAACATGTCCATCATCCATGTTTTACCACGGCCGACACCGCCCCACATATAAAGACCTGTTGGAGCGGTAGGTTTTGATTTTAAAAAGCCAAAAAAGCCTTTCTTTTGCGGTGCGCTATTGATGAGCTGATGGTATATCTCATCAAGATAGCTCATGGCCTGAAATTGCTGCTCATCCCGAGTAAACTCATCTGTACTGACGGCTTTCTCGTAACGTTGCAATGGAGATAAACTCATAATACGACTCATCGTTGAATTAAATAAATATCAAAGTAATAGGGCAATTTAGCATAACGCTATCAAGCCATGCTAAACCATATCAAAACGAAAACTATCAAGCTAGGTTAGCTATGAATAACTTAGCTATCCTGCCCAAAGCTATGCTTGTCTAATAAACCTTTGAGCTCTGATAAGCGACCATGGAAAAAATGACCAGCGCCGTCAACTACGCTGACTTCTATACCCAATCGGTCTGCAAATGCTTGCATATTGTCAGGTTCAATCACCTCGTCCACATTGCCATAAATCTCAAAGGTTCTATCCGAAGGCAAACTAATATCAGTACTGTCATTTTTCTCGACTGAGGGTGCAATCAGAGCTATTCTCGCTACTTCAAAGTCACCCAATCCCCATATATGTGAGGCTTCCAGCACTTGCTCGGCCACGCGTGCAGTGACATAGCCACCAAAAGAAAAACCACCCAACCATAGCTTTCGAGCATTGGTTTGTTCAGCAATCCATTGTAGCACGGTCATTGCATCGACCACTTCACCTTCCGCGTAATCATGCTCGCCTGTCGATTGTCCAACGCCGCGAAAGTTAAAGCGCACCACATGCATACCATTGTCGCGAGCAAAGCGATACATGGTGGTAACCACTTTGTTATTCATCGTACCATCAAACAACGGATTAGGATGGCACAGCAGCGCCACAGTGTCTGTATTTGGATCATTAGGATTGTCATTTTGCCACAGTGCGTCAACCTCGAGCACACCAGCAGGAGCAGGAATCAATTGCATAGTATTACTTATTAATAAAAAATGAATGGCTCAATTATCCTAGATACAATTTATATTTCAAGTGATTTGCTGTGTACGGATGCGACTTGTTTTGTTTTTGGTCAATAAAGGTTGCCTGCATTTTTGAAATATTACTGTTCTTGAGGCTTTAAAATGGTTTATATCTATTACAAGATTCATTGGCAATATACCCGCAATACAGCACACAATAACGCTCTAGACATTCAACAGCTAGATAAGCTACTTTCATAAAGCTTTGCCTATTGCTAAGACGTTCTGTTTATATAAATCAGGAGTTGTTTATGAATACTTTTAATAAAACTGCCAGTTTGACGGCAACGTTAGTGGCTGCACTTGCTTTGAGCGCCTGTCAAAGCACGCCTTCTTCACCAGTGATCCAGCGTGCCAACTCTATCTACGAGACAACTGGTATCGCCGAGACCAAAGTCAAAGCACAGCAAAATGCGATCGATAGTGCTCAAAAGACTTGTCGAAGCAAGCAAGTGATCATCGTTGATGACAACACAAAATACAATGGTATCTTGAACGAACGCACTGGCCGTATGGTTGGCCAAGTAGGTGCTGTTGTTGGCTCAATCTTCGGCACAGGTACACCAGATTTGTCACGTGGCGATGATTATGAATACAACATTAACTTCCGTTGCCAATAACAACAACTGCCTGTAGATGAAACTAGGCTAACAATCCGTTCGCTAACAAACGACATACCATACCCACTCATCAAGTAGCCAACAAACTGCGATATAGATAATATATCAATCAAAGCTTGTTGGCTTCGCTTTTTGTACTTTCCTTTTTGAGTTAAACTATGCGCTATCGTATTCAGCACATCTTCGTCAGTTTTTATATTTTCATTATCTTTGGTCTAATATTATGCGCAAACCCAATCTTTCAAATATTAAACAGGCCAAAGTATTAACACCTGCCAAAGATTTGGAAACTCTAGAGGCTGAACTCGCTGAGCAAGAAGACCATTTAGAGGATACGGTCCTACGTCTAAGCGATTATTTATCAGCGGTTGAGATGGTCATCAAACAAACTTTTGACCACCGTGTATGGGTAAAGGCTGAAATCCGTAATCTGTCGAGTAAAGGTGGTCACTACTACTTTGAACTGGCAGAAAAAGACGACGATGGCAAAGTAGTCGCCAGTTGTCGTGGCAATCTCTGGCGCTTTAAAGCTGCTCGTGTATTAGCCAAGTTTGAACGCGCGACCGGTATGCCGCTTGAGCGTGACTTGACCGTACTCCTCAAAGTATCGGCAGGGTTCCATACCCAGTACGGTTTTTCAATCACCATTGAAGATATCGACCCCAGCTATACGCTAGGCGATTTGGCACGGCAATATGCAGAAATGGTCGACCGCTTAACAGGTGAGGGGCTATTACATCTTAATCAACAGCTACCTGCCCCTTTTGATATTGAGCATGTGCTGGTCATCGCCCCTGAAAAGGCAGCTGGATTGGGTGATTTTCAAGCCGATGCCGATCGCTTAGCCAGTACAGGTGCCTGTCACTTCCACTATCATAATGCGACTTTTCAGGGTAATCATGCGCCCGCTGAAATCCGCCAAGCCATCGTTAGCGCCCAGCAGCAGTTTTACGATGCTTATCAGCGTCTACCAGACTTGTTGGTTATTATTCGTGGCGGCGGTGCGGTTGGTGATTTGGCTTATCTCAATGATTATGAGTTGGCAGCTTTGGTTGCTGAGCAGCCCGTCCCTGTCTGGGTGGGTATCGGTCACGAGCGTGACAAAGTCATCTTAGATGAAGTGGCGCATACCAGCTTTGACACACCCTCAAAGGTGATTGCTGCTATCCATAGTCATTTGGCTCAGCTCGTCACTCAGACGCTACAATATCAAGCACAAATCAAGCAAGCGGCTCAGCGTCAACTAAATATTGCTGAGCAACAAACCGCACGCCAGTTGAGCCAAATACAGTCGCAAACGATTGGACAACTCACCGCTCTACGAAAAGACAGTGATTATGCATGGCGTAGTATTCAACAAAGTGCCCAGCGTCAAGTAAAGCAAGCAGGCAGATTGACGGCTGAGCGATACACGCAAACGCAAACCTTAGCGCATCAACAACTCGCAAAAGCCGCTACCAATAGCAAAAGTTATCAAGCGTCAATCATGCAAAACGCGCAGCAGCAAATTGTGCAAGCACAGCGTGATAGCGAACATCTACGTGATATTGTACTATTACATCGACCGTCTCGCGTGCTCAAGCAAGGTTACACCATGCTCACAGATGCTCAAAACAAGCAGACACTCACCAGTAGCACTCAACTGTCTGCTGAACAAACCGTCAATATCATTTTAAAAGACGGCAACGCAAAAGCGCAGATTATCGATGTCAATACGAATCAAAAAGCGCCGGAAAACTCAGACACTCTAACTTAACCACATAATAATATATAACGATTACTTATCTTACTTTTAAAAATTAGGAAGCTTTATGACTACCCCTACTCGCCGCCGCAAAAAAGCCACCCCAAAAACCTTTAAGGCGGCTTATGATATCTTAAAAACCAATGCGGCTGAATTACAGCAACAAGACGAACCTGACATTGATAATTTAATGACAACGGTTGAAGAGTCGATTGCCGCTTATCGTGTTTGCGAAACTCGTATCAATGCTGTACAGCAAGCATTGGATGCAGCCTTTGCCGAAGAAAAATCTACCAGCAGTATTGATAGTTAAATAGAAAACAGCCACTAGATAGCAGCTGATTAGTCAAACCAAGCACATCAATCTCATTTGGCAACGCAACAGTTTGATATTCGGTTTACTCTGGTTCGTCTACCTCAAAGACTTGGCGCAGATAGGCAAGATACGTGTCGTTATTGATCATGGTCTTGCCTGGGCTATCAGACAGCTTGGCAACTGGCTGACCATTGCACTCTATCAATTTGAGCACGATATTAATCGGCGTAATGCCCATATCATTGGTCAAATTGGTACCAATACCAAAGCTGGTTCTAATGCGACCTTTAAAGTATTGATGCAGCTCCCACGCCTTTTCTAAATTTAACCCATCACTAAAGGTCAAAATCTTTGTCTTTGGGTCTATTTTTAGCTTTTCATAATGGGCAATCGCCTTATCACCCCAGATATATGGGTCGCCGCTATCATGACGCAGACCGTCGAATAGCTTGGCAAAATACAAGTCAAAATCACGCAAAAAAGCATCCATGCCGACTACATCTGTTAATGCAATACCCAAGTCGCCACGATACTCATGCACCCACGCTTCAAGCGCGGCCTTTTGTGAGTCACGTAGGCGCACATCTAATGCCTGAAATGCCTGCATAAACTCATGCGCCATAGTGCCTATTGGCGTCATTCCTAATTGCTTGGCCAAATAAACGTTTGATGTACCACCGACTATCTTTGGCTCGGATTTATGTAGTGTCTCCACTACATGTGCTTGCCAGCATCGACTAAAGCGCCTACGCGTACCAAAATCAGCGACGATAAATGGCGGCGTATCCTGACCGTACCTAGTCTGCTCTTCGGCATACTGATGCAATAGCGCCACTTTTTCATCAAGACGACGTTGTCCTTCTTCAATCACGCTATCATTAGAGAGCGCATTAAAATACAGCTCATTAACGATAGCCAGTACAAATACTTCAAAGAACATCGCTTGAATCATCGGCCCTTCGATATCAATAAATAAGCGACCTTTATCGTCTGTACTTACCGTAATAAAACGGCGTTTTAATTTAAATAGCTCTAGATAGTCCACAAAATCTGAGCGAATAAAGCGTAGGCTACGTAGGTATTCTAGCTCATCTGGCAAAAAGCGTAATTCGCATAAGCTGTCTAGTTGCTGCTCTAGATCTTTTTGGATGTCAGACAATGGATAGGCTGCATCTTTATTATTGCGGCAGCGAAAACGGTAAACACCGTGTGTTTGTGGGAACTGATGTAGCATGGCTTGTAACATCGTAAATTTGTACAAATCATTATCAAGCAATGAAGTAATAATAGGTGCATAAGAAACAGTCATGCTATGGCCTTAAAAGTGCAAAAATAAAAAACAAACGTCATTTGATAGACAAAGCGACATCATATATGAACGACAAACAATACACGCTTATTCATTGTGAGCCATCGATAAATCGTTCAGTATAACGAAGTTTGATATTTATTTCAGAGTTCACTTTTGGTTGTAGCAAAACGATAGTAAAAAGCCAGTAAAATGATTGCGATTACTTACGCCTTCATAAAGATATCACACAAGTTACTCTAGAAGATCTATTCGTAGGTGGTCATCAAGGCTTACGCTTTTGCGCTCATAAACTGCTCGACATAATCATCAGCAGGATTATGTCGCAACTCGCTCGGCGTACCCGTTTGTATGAGTCGACCACCATTTAGCATACTGATACGCTGACCTACTTTGACTGCTTCATCAATATCATGAGTGATAAACACAATGGTTTTGTTCAATCGCTCTTGTAATTCAAGTAGCTGGTCTTGCAACTGGGCACGAATGAGCGGATCAAGTGCAGAGAACGCTTCATCCATTAGCAGAATTGGATTGTCCGTCGCTAAGGCACGAGCTAGACCAACGCGCTGCTGCATACCGCCTGAGAGCTCATCAGGGTAGCTGTTTTCCAGATTTAATAGCCCCACTTCATTAAGCCAATGTCGAGCTGTTTCATGTCGCTCATTTACACTCATTTTTCGGACACGCAGACCGTATGCGACATTTTGTATAACCGTCATATGTGGCACTAGGCCAAAATGCTGAAAAACCATACTGACTGTCTGCTGACGATACTGCTGTAACTGCTTGTCGTTAAGCTCTAAGATATTAATAGCTGTAGAAGAGCTTTTTTCTACTACCGTACTGACATTATCTGTCGCTAATTGCCTATCAGTTGTGGTATGAGTCGCACGGTCTCTATTCAGAGCAGTATCTACCCATATCTCGCCACTGGTTGGATCAATCAAGCGGTTAATATGGCGTATCAGCGTTGATTTTCCGGAGCCTGACAGTCCCATAATGCAATGCAACTCACCTGCCTTGATATCTAGATTGATATCATAGAGACCAACTGAATAGCCCGTTTGCTCTTTTACCTTAATGCTATCCATACCCTCAGCCAGTAATGCCAATGCAGACTGTGCTTGCGTACTACTGGCATTATAAATCTTACTGATATTTTTTAATTGGATATGATTCATCATTGCTCTCATTATTCACGTGGTTTTTATTATTATGACGGTGGTCGATTACCATGGATTCAGTCGCATGCCATCAAAAAATAAACTTCTATCCAATCGGACGTCTACCTGCTTCGATGGTTTTTTGACGAGTACGCTTACCCTGACCAAATGCTTGCGTGATACGGTCGATGATAATGGCAATGATAACGATAGCCGTACCTGCTTGTAAGCCTTGACCGATATTGAGCGTTTGGATAGATTGCAATACGTCTTCCCCAAGCCCAGGAGCACCAATCATTGAGGCCAATACCACCATAGCCAGCGACATCATCACGGCCTGATTGATACCTGCCATAATACTGGGCAATGCTTGTGGTAGTTTAATCCAAACGAGTAACTGTAGATGAGTACTACCAAAAGAGCGTCCTGCCTCAACCATTTCATGGTTAACTTGCGCAATCCCTAATGCTGTCAAACGAATCAAGGGTGGCAACGCATAAATGACGGTTGCAAATAACGCAGGCACTTTACCAATACCAAACAGCATCAGCACTGGTATGAGATAGACGAAACTCGGCATCGTCTGCATGACATCTAGCACTGGCGTCACTAGCTTACGTAGTAGCTTGCTACCTGACATAGCGATACCAATAGGAATACCAATCACTACCGTAACCAGTACCGATACGATAAGCAGCGCTAAAGTATCGATCAGTGCGCCCCATAATCCAAAAGCACCTATCAAAAACAATCCTGCGCCACATGCCAGCGCAAACCAAATTTTTCGGACACCAAACCAACCAAGCACGGTCACAAATGCAATAATAAGCCAAGGTGGAACAACGGTTAATAACCGCTCAATAGGTAGTAGCAGATAAGTAAGGGCTATCGTACTAATAGTACGGAATACATCGCCATAGTTTTGAACGACGCTTGCTAAAGCATTATTGAGTGGTGTCTCAAGCGACCATGAAGGAAAGCTTGATGATAGCGCTGACTGATTGGTGTTTGATGCAGCTGTCTCTGTATCGATAGCACCCGTTGAACTAAGGCCTAACTTAGTAGATAGATTAGTCGCTGCTTCATCGGATAACCACGCTTGCCAAACGTCTGGGTTTTCACGTAAAAACACCAGGGCTTGCTCGTCGCCAGTGCGTTTACTTTCGCTCATTTCCAAGATAGCACTATTTAGCTCATTAGAGGTAAATTGCACTTTTTCAAAGACAGCTGCTAATTCAGGGTTGGATTCGATAAATGGCGTAGAAACGGCAATACCTAATGGTGATACGGGAAATCCTGACACACAGTCCATCTTACCATCGGCGAGCAGTAAGTTTTGCCAACATTCATCCTCATGAGCTGGAAACTCTAGTGGCGCAAGGTCATATTTTGCCATTAGCCCAGTGGGTTGCCAGTAGTAGAACAGCAGTGGCTTATGCTGTTCAAAAGCGGAAGCGATTTCAGCATCGAGAGCAGCACCCGTACCAGGATGTGCGTTGTTAAAGAGATTGTCTAAACCAGTAGTTTTTAGCAAACGTGTGTTGAAAATCTCACAAGTCCAACCAGAGGGACAGTTCATAAAGCGTGATTTACTAGGATCTTCAGGGTCTTTAAATAGCTCAGTATATTTAGGTAAATCTTGATAGCTGCGCAGTCCTGGGTTCTCTTCCAAGACGTACCTTGGAACATACCATCCTTGGGTTGCACCGCCTTTTAGCGTATCGCCAATGACAGCCACTTTATTTTGCTCAATGGCCTTTTCCATGATTGGCGAACGTCCAATCCACTGCTCCCCGATGACCTGAATATCGTTCTGTGATAACGCGGTATCAAGTGCAGGACCGGCTCCTGGTACTTCTTCTACCGTACAGCCGTACCCATCTTCTACTATATATTTGAGCACACCGGAAGTAAATTGCCCACTCTCCCAAGTTAGTGCCCCAAATTTAATCGGCGACTCACACGCGGCAGAAGCCGATACAGGCATTAGTAATGCGCTCATACACAGTAAGCTTAAAGCAATCCATTGGCGCATACGCTTTCCTATTATCATGTTGTATCGGTATAAAATTACTGTTGAAACAATAGAACTAAAGAAAAACGGCTAAATGTCGATAGATGATATTACCAATGCTATCTATGAACCATTCAGCTACTATCTACTGTTGTTTGGACTTACTACAAAGTGTAACGACTTCTAGAAGTGATGACAAATGCTTATTTGTCGACCAATGCACTGGATAAATTTGCGACAATCTTGATACCACTCTTATGGTAAGTCGCTCTGAATTTTAGAGATCCATATTTAAGCAATCAATGTTTTAGACAAAAAAATAGCACCTATCTGGATGGGTGCTATTGGTTATGATATCGATTGACAAAGGTCACTACTCACCTTTGTAACTACAATAAACGTCTACTTCAAGAATGTTTATTTCAAAAAAAATTCTTTTAAGAGCGGTTATTTTAAAAATCATTATTTTAAGAATAATGCCATCGCCTTTTTAAACAATCCACCATAAGGCGGCAACAATAAATTTAGACCATTAAGTTTGGTTTGTACAAATACTGGCTTCATATGGCTGAGGCGTTCAAAGCCAGCCTTACCATGATAGGCACCTGTACCAGAGTCACCCACACCACCAAATGGCAAGTCGTGCTGAGCAACATGTATCAAAACTTCGTTGATACAAAGACCACCCGAGACCGTATTTTTGCGCACGTTTTCGATACTGCTATAGTTATCACTAAATATATATAGCGCCAATGGCCTTGGGCGCGAATTCACAAAGTAAATGGCATCATCAAGCGTCTCATAATGCATCAGCGGCAAAATCGGAGCAAAAATCTCGTTTTGCATGAGTTCACTATCAGGCGCAGGCTCGCTGACGATGACTGGTGGCATGAGACGGGTCTTTATATTGGCCTCGGCGGTAGTTAGCGCATGCATCTCACCATCTGTTAAAGCATCTAAATAGTCTTTTACCCGTTTAAACTGATCACTGTTAATGATGCGAGAATAGTCTGGATTTTCTTCAATATTAGGATAGTGTTTGGTCATCCACTCTTTTGCCAGCTGAATGAATTGATCATGATACTGACGCTGAATCAAGACATAATCTGGCGCAATACATGTCTGTCCAGCATTTAGCGTCTTACCCATCATTACTCGATTGACAACAGATTCTAGATTGGCATCATCTAGTACAATCACTGGTGATTTACCGCCAAGCTCAAGCGTCACTGGTGTCAAATTAGGCGCTGCTGCTGCCATCACCTTTTTGCCTACCGCAGTCGATCCTGTATATAGCAGATGATCAAACGGTAATTCACTAAAGGCGGCGGCAATTTTAACTTCACCGAGCACCACACAAATCATATCTGGTGAGAAATAACGAGCAACGGTATCAGCGAATGCCTGAGCAAATTGCGGTGCAGCCTCACTCATCTTGACCATGATTCTGTTACCCGCAGTCAGCGCGTCAATCATTGGTCCAATTGCCAAATACAGGGGATAATTCCAAGGCACCATAATACCGACCACACCCAATGGCTGTGGTTGAATTTCATTATGGGCTGGCATATATAATGCTGAAATAGGCGCACGATGTGTTTTCATCCACTTTTTGCCGTGTTTCTTGGCGTGGCTAATACCAGTAAAGCTAGGAAACAGCTCAGCAAACTGAGTCTCTGACTGACTACGATAGCCAAAGTCTGCGCTAATGGCTTTTGCAAAGCTTTCTTGATTATCACTCAGCATTACTTCGAGATTGTCTAGTTGCGTTGCACGAGTGCCCCAATCATTGATTGGTTGCGTACGACTTAATATCTGCAAGCGCAAAAACTGTGCTTTCATCTCATCGATAGTCGTTGCCGTACTTAGTGCTTCAGGCACACGCTGCAGCTCAAAACCTGTATCGGTCACTGCCTTCTCATGGGCGCTTTGGTTACTATCTGTCATTTGCCTTCCTTGTCATAGTCATAAGGTTTGTAGTCACTGCACTATATTTGGTTAGAAGCTCTATCTGTTTAGTCGGGTGCGCTCGTTGATAACCTGCTCTGACCATACATTTTCATCATATTCCATTTACCATACTTTAATGTAGCGCATCGACTGAGCAATGAACAGTACCTTTGGTCAACTAGTGCGTTTGTACTAGTAGCACCGCTATGAGTCACTTGGCGCTGTTATATACCTGTTATTTCATCGCCTATTGCCAAGCTATGTGTTATTAGCATTTACACCACTTGCAGACATTACGACAGTATATATCTTTGGGCGATAGTCGCCAAAACTGCTACACTACCGATGCGCATTATTTATTTTCAACTTGATAATAATAAGACAGATACTCTCATGCAAAATGACACACAACTCCTTAATGATACGCTTGTCAGAAAATCTCTCTCAGCGGCCGATTATGTCCCTACTCTCGATGCGATGCTGGCACGCACCCTCGAACGTATCGATCTAAAAAAACAACAAGGGCTGCGTACGCCTGATGAATTATGGATTGTCGATCATAACGATGTCTACACGCTTGGACAGGCAGGTAAAGAAGAACACATATTACAGCGTACTGACACGCCTATCATCAAGACCGATCGCGGTGGTCAGGTGACATGGCATGGTCATGGACAGTTAGTGATCTATTGGTTGTTTGATTTGGACAGTCTCAAATGGAGTGTGCGCAATCTCGTCTCTCACGCTGAGCAAGCGATCGAAGACGTCATCAATGACTGTTTGTGTAGCTCACCATCTAACAGTGATAATATCAGTGCACATGCGCGCCGTGATGCCCCTGGTGTCTATCTGTATGCCGATAATGCTGCAACAGACGACAGCACCACTATAGATAATAAATCTTTTGATAATAAGATTATGCTTGGAAAAATGGCCTCGCTAGGCTTCAAGATTAAGCATGGCTTTAGCTATCATGGTATTGCCATTAATTTAAATTGTGATTTATCTTCATTTAACGCCATCAATCCTTGTGGTTATGCAGGCATGCAAATGCTACGGCTGTCTGACTTTGTTAATATGCAAACAGAAGCACAAACCGAACAGCACACGAGTAATTCATTCAGCTATGAGGCAGTCACTCAAAAACTTATTGATAATATCGCCAAGCGCCATGCTGGACTGATTGAGTTACGAGCAATCGCACCCAAGTGAGTTTTGAGCCTATCTCTGCATAATCTTTTTTTGCATAATATCTTGCACGCTTAGACTTAAGCATTAAGAGAAAATTCATTACAAACTTGTTATAATCGCATGCAGTACAAATCGGACACAGCAACTATTCTTACTGTATCCCTAGCACGGCCCCTTATTCAAACATTTAAAACAAAAGCAAATCGGAGCATTTTATGGCAGATTTTAATAAAATTTTGGACGCAGGCGACGTAGATGGCGGCATCATCAACGTAGTAGTAGAAATCCCAGCTGGTAGCAGCCATAAAATTGAGTGGAATCGCGAATTAGCAGTATTTGAGCTTGACCGTATTGACCCACAGATTTTTGCCAAGCCTTGTAACTATGGTTTCATCCCACAAACACTTGACGAAGATGGCGATGAGCTTGACGTATTGCTATTGACTGAACAGCCACTACCGACTGGCATTTTCTTAAAAGCCAAAGTTATCGGTGTAATGAAGTTTGTTGATGATGGCGAAGTAGATGACAAAATCGTTGTTGTTCCTGCTGACGATCGCGACACAGGTAATGCTTATAATAGCTTAGAAGACCTACCAAAACAGTTAATCAATCAACTAGAGTTCCATTTCAGTCATTACAAAGACCTGAAAAAAGCTGGTACTACGGTTGTTGAATCTTGGGGTGACGTGAGCGAAGCCAAAGAAGTTATCAAAGAATCTATCCAACGTTGGAAAGATCTATAATTTATTAAATATTGGCAGAAATGCTGATAAAGATAAATAATAAAATACCGCCGTCACAATAGTGGCCGCGGTATTTTTTTGCTTGAACATCGCTTATCTAACATGGTTATAATAAGCATACTACTCATTCAAACTTATATGCCGTAATAAGGACAGTCATGTTTAACCCCGACCCTAGCGAAAAATCGGTCAATACAAAGTTGCCAAAAGACGTCATTATGATGATCGAAAAAAATAACCTCGTAATGGCTATTAAAACTTTGTCGGCAGACGAAAACATCAGCATGGATGAAGCCAAAAGCAGAATTGATGCTTATGAAACCCAGCTAAAGGTAAAGCAACAACAAAAACTCAATACGATCGCTAGCAAACAAGGTATTCCGAATGGCGCCATCAGTTTTGATAGAGAGCAAGAGGAAGATGAACCTGGGCCACTGGTAAAAAATCGCGTTAAGACTACCAAGAAAAACCAAGGTTTTAAGGGATTGCAAGATGGTGTCGACAATCAGCTAAATGATTTAGGCTATAAGAAATCTCTACTACCTTATTGGCTAAAACGACTGCTCGTGATTGCTCTCTTGATGATAGGGATGTTTTGGATATTGTGGCGAGTGTTTGGTTAAGCGAGTTAGCTAAATAAACGACTGAATAAACATATTTTTATAGATCTGCATACCGACTAGCGACAACTTAAGAATATAGCCAGTCAGTACGCTGGTCGATATACTAATCCAACCTCCTCACCTGAAATCTTTGACAGCATCCATTAATCTCAAATCAATTATAGCAAGTCACTTATACCAATCCTTTATATAGGAAGTAAAACCCGACGACAGTCAGTAACACCGCAAAACATTTTTTTAATAGCTGCGGTGATAATATATGAGCCACTTTCGCCCCTATCTTTGCAGTAAAAAAGCTCATGATACTAATGCCCAAAAAGGCATAGATGTGAACAAAACCAATTGTATTGGGCACATCTACTTGCTGCTTCATCCCAAAAAACATAAACCCTAATGCACCAGCAATCGCGATGGGTAGACCACAAGCGGCCGACGTACCAACCGCTTTTTGCATCACCACACCGTAGCGCGTGAGATAAGGTACGGTTAAGCTACCACCGCCGATGCCAAAAATGGCAGAAGCAATACCGATAACCCCACCTGCTGCCAGTTGCTTAGACTTTGAGGGTAATGCTGCGTGAGCGTTATTGACGCTGCTGGTTGTTTTCTTTTTGCCACCCCTAAACATTTTAAAGGCCACCCAAAGCAAAAACACACCGACGATGAGCTGAAGATATAACCCAGATATCTGCCCTGCTATCCCTGCTCCTAAAAAGCACCCTATCGCTAAACCAGGTGCTAGGTTTTTGAAGACAGGCCACATGACTGCGCCTTTTTTATTGTGCGCCATTAACGAGCTAATAGACGTCACAATAATAGTCGCAAGTGACGTACCTAACGCCAAATGCATGATATTGTCAGGACTATAACCCATCTGAGTAAAGACAATAAACAATAGTGGCACGATGATGGTTCCACCGCCCACACCAAAAAGCCCCGCAGCAAATCCTGCGAGGGCACCTATGACTAAAAAAATGATTAATTCCACGGGATAGTTACTTCTCAGATTGACGATGAATAGTTTGATGACCATTCGATAATGGCCGGATGATTGACTTAAGCGATATCCACTTGACCCACTCGAGAGTAAGCACGATTAAAGTAAACCAAGCTTTCTTCTTGTCCGTCTGATTGCTCAGATTTTTTGATGGCGACTACTCGGCACATAAACACACTGTGCGTGCCTACTTTCTGAATTTGCTCAATCTCACAGTCGAAACTGACCAATGCATCTTCTAGAATAGGAGAACCTGTTACTAACTGAGACCAAGCACCTTGTTTGAAGCGCTCTTCTGAATGTAATTTTGAGGCAAAAGCGTTAGAGACGGGTTCATGATGAGCGCCCAACACATTGACACACAATGTTTTATTTTCAACAAAATACGCATGCGACCGAGAGGTCTGGTTCATACAGACGAGCAAAGTTGGCGGTGTATCTGTGACACTGCATACTGCCGATGCTGTAAACCCATGAACGCCAGAGACACCTTCTGTGGTGACAACATTGACCGCAGTCGTTAACAAAGACATGGCATCTCTAAAATCGGTTGCTTCAATCATATCTTTAATCATTACTGAAATCCTGTGAAACGTTAAAAAATTGTGCTTCAATTTTAGTTTTGCAAAGGGAGATTCTGTAAATAGAATCTCCTCAACGACTGAACTTTAATAAGCATCATTCAAGTTAAAATTCTAGCCTACAAAATTTACCAGAGTTACCAATACCAAAGCCACCAATGCCAAATTTATATCAGTTTGTTTGATAAGCTCTACGCAGTCAGCTCTTGACGAACGATCTGTGCGCCTGCACCTAATGCCGCAAGCTTGCCACGAGCCACTTGGCGTGACAACGGTGCCATGCCGCAATTGGTGGCAGGATACAGCTTGTCAGCATCAACAAATTGTAATGCTTTACGTAGTGTGTTGGCCACTTCTTCTGGTGTCTCAATGGTATTGGTTGCCACATCAATGGCACCAACCATTACTTTTTTACCGCGAATCAATTCAATCAAATCCATTGGCACATGTGAGTTTTGACATTCAAGTGAGACAATATCAATCTTAGACTGTTGCAGCTGAGGAAAGGCCTTTTCATATTGACGCCATTCTGAACCCAGTGTCTTTTTCCAGTTATTATTGGCTTCGATACCATAACCGTAGCAAATATGTACTGCTGTTTCGCACTTTAGACCTTCAATAGCACGCTCTAAAGTAGCAATACCCCAGTCATTCACATCATCAAAGAACACATTAAATGCTGGTTCATCGAATTGGATAATATCAACACCAGTAGCCTCTAGCTCTTTTGCTTCTTGATTCAGGATTTTAGCAAATTCCCAAGCCAGTTTCTCACGACTTTTATAATGATCATCATACAGTGTATCAATCATCGTCATCGGCCCTGGCAAGGCCCATTTGATTGGCTGATTGGTCTGCTGACGTAAAAACTTGGCATCTTCTACAAATACTGGCTTTTGACGGCTCACCGCACCGACCACTGATGGCACACTCGCATCATAGCGATCGCGGATTTTGACCGTCTCACGATTTTCAAAATCAACACCATCGAGATGTTCGATAAACGTGGTCACGAAATGCTGACGAGTCTGCTCGCCATCGCTGACGATATCAATACCTGCATGTACTTGTTCTTGAAGAGACAAACGCAATGCATCTTGTTTGGCTTCAATCAACTGCTCGCCTTCTAAAGCCCAAGGTGACCAAATTTTTTCAGGTTCTGCCAGCCAAGACGGTTTCGGTAAGCTGCCAGCGGTTGATGTTGGTAATAATAGTTTTGTCATGGTTGTTTATCTTCTCTCGTGTGCTCGGTTAAGCAGCATATTTATTATTGGTTTGTTTTTTATCCGCTTGACTCTCAACGGTATAGCTTGCAGCCCATTCTTCAAGAATATCTTGGTATGGCTTGATAAATGTTTCTTCTGTAAACTTACCTTGTGTCACCGCCATTTGACTACGTTCGGCGCGGTCATAGACAACTTGGGTCAATGAATAGTCTTGATACTTTAGACTTGGTTGATACACTTGACCAGCATTTGAATTAGCATTGTAAATCTCAGGACGGTAGATTTTCTGGAAGGTTTCCATCGTACTAATCGCACTGATAAGCTCAAGATCGGTGTAATCACTTAGTAAATCACCTGCGAAATAAAAGGCTAATGGCGCAGCACTACCTTCAGGCTTGAAATAGCGTACGACTAAGCCCATTTTATAAAAATAGTCATCAGTTAATGAGTATTCGTCTTGCTTGTATTCAACACCCAATACAGGATGCTGGTTGGTAGTACGGTAGTAGGTTTTGCTGGTTGACACGCTCAGGCAAATCACTGGTTTTTTATTAAATTGCGCTTTGTATGCTTCTGAGTTTAATAAATATTGAAACAGTTTGCCGTGTAGCTCACCAAAATTATCTGGTGTTATTGACGCTAAGTTTTTGTCACGATGCTCTGGTAATACAATACTGAAATCATAATCACGCACGTAAGATGAGAAACTATTACCAATCATACCGTCGATACGCTTGTTTTCTTTATGATCTACAATTGTGGTTTTTAGCGTTTCGATAATAGGAAACGTATGACCATTGCCTTCAACATCCATATCGACAGAAATAATATCTACTTCAACAGAATAGCGGTCTGCTGTTGGGTTGTCCCAATGCGCCAATGCGTTAAAGCGGTTGTCTATCATTCTTAGCGTTTTGCGCAAGTTCTCCTGACGGTGCTCGCCGCGAGCCAAATTTGCGAAGTTAGTTGTCAAACGCGTGCTATCTGCAGGCTGATAGTTTTCGTCAAAACGAATGTGCTTGATTGAACAATTGAATTCTTTACTCATGGTGATTTGCTACCTTAATTATCTGAGATAAAATCAAATTTGTGTATGAGGTGAATCATACCGAAATCTAAACATGAATAAAAACGATACAATTTAAACATAAGATGAATTAAATTCATCTTAATAGAGGTACGGATAGAAACAGAATTGTATGGCGGAAGTCTTGAAGATTTATTTATTGAATAACTAATCATGTTCACTATACGTAACGAAGCAGTCTCTTATGCTGCTTGATGATATTTTTAGAGCATAAAAAAAAGGACACCGTAGTATCCTTATTATTCGAATTTGGTGCTGATAATAAACCTACTTTAATGATGCTCACCAGGAAGAATTTTAGCAAAAACACGCTGGGCAAAATTAGGTTTGCTATCAGTCGTTTGCGCAGCAGTTGAACTTGGAAAAATGCGATAGCCAATGGACTGCACGCCAACGTTGAAGGCGGGTACCAGCGAGTAAGTCGCCGATGCAAATTTACCCATATTACTAGCAATGCTATTCGGCTTGTGAACGATGGCTTTCGCTACCATCATTGCAGCGTCATCAGGCATCAATGCTGGCATATATCGATATAGTTTGGTTGGCGCAATCATTGGGGTGCGTACGAGTGGCATAAAAATATTGGTCACTTTGATATTATCGCCTTTGACTTCGGCAGCCAAACAGCGACTAAATGCATCCAAAGCTGCCTTTGATGCGACATATGCTGAAAATCGAGGGCTGTTTGCCAACACACCAATTGAAGATATATTCACGATTTGACCGGTTTGACGCCCAATCATAGTTGGCAAAAAACCAAGAACAATTTTGACCGCGCCAAAATAATTAATCTCCATGGTACGTTCAAAATCATGGAAACGGTTAACCGATTCATGTACTGAACGGCGAATCGAACGACCTGCATTGTTGACCAATACATCAACATGCTTAAAATCAGCCAGAATTTTTTCGCTGGTTTTTTCAATCTCATCCATATTGGTAAGGTCGCATGGATAGTAACTGGCCGCACCGCCAAGTGTTTCAATATTTTCTTTGACCATTTTTAACTTATCTGCAGTACGAGCCAGCAAAATAACATGCGCGCCGCACTCACTGAGCAAAAAAGCCGTACGCTCGCCGATACCACTTGAAGCGCCTGTAATGATAATATTTTTGCCTTTGACCGCTTTAGTGATTACTTTTTTCGAGAGACTGGCCATAAAAAGTCCTTTTTGTTTATTCTATCGTTATTAGTATTTGGTTATAGCATAGCAAAAAAACGTAGTATGGAGTGAACAAAACCATGGTAGGCGTGAGTTAACGGGACCTTTGTGAAAGTTCCTAGTCGTCATAAAGGCTTATGAATACAGTTTTAGTTTATGGCCAAATGCTATACTTTTTTGGTCAATTACGAGGAGTACCTGCTTTGATAGACACACTAACTCACTACATCGACTTAATTGCCAAAATTATCGAAGTCATTGGCGTACTTATTATGTTTTTTGGGCTATTTCTTGCTTTATATAAAGCCTTGCGAGCATCGGGTCATTTCAACAATGACACCTATATTGAGATCAGACAGACCGTAGGTAAGTCTATCTTGTTGGGTTTAGAAGTGCTGATTGCCGCTGATATCGTAGCTACAGTCGTCACTGAGCCATCGCTACGTAGCGTATTAGTGCTAGGTTTTATCGTACTGATTCGAACCTTTTTGAGCTTATCGCTACAAGTTGAACTAGAAGGCCGATTCCCTTGGCAGAATAAAAAATCGGCGTCTGATAAATAGTCTGACACATAAGACTTAAGCGATTACTATTCGTGTGCCTGCAAAAAAGTCTCGACTACTTTAAATTGTCCAGCGGTACTTTCTTCGCCATACATCGCCTGTCTAAAGGCGTTAGAGTTTGGAATACCTGTCGTATACCATGCAATATGTTTACGAGCGATACGGCAGCCTGAATACTCCCCATAAAAATCATAAAGCTCTTGTAAATGAGCAAGTACTATCTCTTTTATCTCACTAACACTTGGGGCTTCTAAGCACTCTCCAGTACGCAAAAAATGCTCAATATCACGAAATATCCATGGTTGTCCTTGTGCAGCCCGTCCAATCATCACCGCATCACAGCCTGTCATCTCATAGACGTGTTGGGCTTTTTGTGCGCTATCGATATCACCGTTGGCAATGACAGGAATACTGATACTTTCTTTGACTTCACGTATTAGCTCATAACGCGCATTACCTGTATACATGTCCTCGCGCGTACGTCCATGAATAGCAATCGCTGCAATACCTGCTTGCTCAGCACGGCGCGCCACACGCAAGATGTTTTCACGACCGTTTTCAAAGCCTAAACGTGTCTTTAGCGTGACAGGGGCATCTACCGCATTGACCGTTGCATCTAGCAAACGCGCGACCAAATCTTCATCTTGCAATAACGCAGAACCTGCTAGCTTACGACAAACCTTTTTGGCCGGACAGCCCATATTGATATCGATAATCTGTGCGCCGTTATCAATTTGATAACGGGCCGCTTCAGCCAGTTTATCAGGCTCTGCTCCTGCTATTTGTGCAGAAATAGGCGCAATTTCATTATCAAAATTGGCACGATACAAGGATTTTTTGCGCGCATAAAGAGCAGTATCAGCGATGATCATTTCACTGACCGCATGACCCGCGCCAAACGACTTACACAGTCGGCGAAAAGGGTTGTCTGTCACGCCTGCCATCGGAGCGACCATTAGACGGTTTTCAATCGTCAAGCCACCAATATTCAATGGCTGTAACAATGAATGGTTAGACGCTGGCAAAGACGTAGATACAACAGAAAAATCATTGGACATAAAAAACGGCTTGATTTGTAAGAAAAACAAGCCGTTATTCTAAGGAATCCTGTATTTATTGCAAGTTATTCATGTGAATAGCTTGCAATAATCATACTCGTTTTAGATACATTCAGTCCATTATTTATCAAGCACACTATCCTGCTCTAGCGTGATGTCATCATCATGCTCTTGCATGCGCCACGGTAGGCTATCAGGCGATACATTGAGGAAATGTAAATACTTCTCGAACTGATCAATAATGTCATTAATCACTGATTCTGATTTATAGCCATATAAATCATATGTTTGACCACCACGGCGTAGATACACTTCAGCTCGATGATGATGCTCTTGCGGCAAGGTATCTACGGTTTCTTCAGTATAATAGTCGGGCGCCTCATGCTCAGATAGGCGCACTTCATACCAAAACTCGACATCGTCACCACGTTGTAACTCGAGTACAGCACGGTTGTTGACCGCATCATAATTAACCTCAGTCGTCCAACCAGTTTCTGCAAATTTAGACGACACTTCCATCATCGATGGCATAACTACTTCTTTAATGTAACTCAATACCTTTTCAGGTGTCGGCTTGTCAGTCATATAATCGATACGCTCACGCCACGCTGATGGTTTGAGTAGATGCGGAGGCAATTTGTTGTTTTGATCAAGGCTCTGATTACGATGTCCTTCGATACGCAGCGCACGCCACATGCCAAACATTGAAATAAGAATAATAATGGCAAAAGGTAGCGCACTGACAATAGCTGCCGTTTGTAGCGCCGTTAGACCACCTGCAATGAGTAGTACCGCAGCTACAGCCCCTTCGGTCACTACCCAAAAGCTACGCTGCCACCATGGCGTATCACTACGACCGCCAGCCGCTAGCGAGTCGATCACCAATGAGCCAGAATCCGATGACGTCACAAAAAAGGTGATAATCAATAAAATGGTCAATGACGACACAAACTCAGTAAACGGTAGGTTTTCCAATAGTTTAAATAAAGCAATTGCTTGGTTGTTTTGTACTTCGCTGATTAACGAGGTATAACCGTCGACCATAATCATATGTAGCGCAGTATCACCAAACACCGAAAACCAGAAGAACGTGAAGAAAGTTGGTACAAGCATCACACCCAGTACGAACTCACGAATGGTACGGCCACGGCTAATTTTGGCAATAAACAGACCTACAAAAGGTGCCCATGCGATGGTCCATGCAAAAATAAACAAGGTCCAGCTACCGATCCAATTGCTGTTTTCGTACGCCTGTAAGCTAAAGGTGCGCTCAACGATATTACCCAAATAGCTACCTGTATTTTCCATAAAGGCATTTAAGATAAAAATAGTCGGACCAACAACAAATACGAACACCATCAACGCAGTTGCCAATAGCATATTTAGAATAGACAAGCGTTTAACACCCTTATCCATACCTGCTAACACCGATACCAGTGCTGCGGCTGTCACCAATGCAATAGCAATCACCTGTACAGTCGTATTCATCGGAATAATATCTGGCAATAGGTAATTTAGTCCCGCGTTAATTTGCGACACTGATAAACCAAGACTGGTAGCAATACCAAACATCGTGCCCAATATTGCAAACACATCGACCGTATGACCTATAGGGCCATGAATCTTGTCACCGATAATTGGATACAGCGTTGAGCGTATTGATAGCGGTAAACCATGTCGGAAAGCAAAATATGCCAACGATAAACCCACTACGCCATAAATCGCCCAAATATGAAAACCCCAGTGGAAATACGCAATTCGCATCGCCTCTTTTGCCGCGGCAATAGTTTGTGGTTCCGACATTGGCGGACTGGAAAAATGCATGACTGGTTCCGCTACACCATAAAACAGTAGCGCAATCCCGTAGCCTGCCGAAAATAACATAGCAAACCATTCGAGGAACTTATATTCCGCCTCGGCATGGTCAGGGCCCAGCTTAATACTGCCATAAGACGAAAATGCCAATACGATGATGAACATCAAAAATAATGCCACGGCCAACATATAAAACCAGCCGAATGTCTCTGTTGTGAAGGCAAGCACATCATTGAATAGCGCACCAGCTGCTTCAGGGTTGATTGCGGTACCAATGACCAACAGCATCATGATAATAGCTGCTGGTACAAATACCGGCAATAAAATAGTCGAACGAGGTAATTTACTCATGAAAGATAATATCCTCAAAAATTAGCAATGCCTTGTTATAAAAAATTATCGATTGGGGCAAAGATTAGAAAATGTGTGTGAACGTTTATAATAACTATCACACTCTTTGCTAAAACCCTAGTTAAGCGTTAAGTTAGTAACATGAATTTAAATAATGTTACATTATTCTTACTAAGGAAATAAAAAAGGCAGCTTGCTAGCTGCCTTCTGATTGTATATGTTCTATATTTCCATAATAAGAAAATAGTAAATAAACTAAAGTTGATAGACGTACTATCGTTTCTAGATGTAGGTATCTCTCTCTATTCGGTTCAAAAATACTCTATTTAGTTATTGAGCATCGATTGCTGCTACCAGTCGTTGTGCAATATCTACAAGCTCACCTTGATCAGCTTGTGTGACGGCATGGCGTCCTAACTCATGAATGCTTGAAGGGATCAGATGTATATGATAGTGAAACACAGTTTGCCCTGCTTGTGCCCCATTCAACTGCATTTGAATCACCCCTTCACGCTCAAATACTTTACGCTGTGCCTGCATGACTTTTTTGGACGTCATTAGTACCGCCGCAGCATATTCTGGTTCAAGGTCTTCCAAATCAAAGGCTTTTTGTTTAGGTATCACTAGTACATGGCCTTCAGCCTGCGGCATAATGTCCATAAAGGCGAGCGTTTTATCATCTTCATATACCTTATGATATGGAATATCGCCCTCTAGCATTTTGGCAAAAATATTATTGTCATCATAGGTGGTTTGTTGATTAGCTTCAGTCATTATTTTTTCCTTTAAGAGTTTTATTATTAGCCAATTAATAGCTCAATAGCTATCCAAAATAGATAAAAGCGTCTGTCATATAGTGGACGAAATATAAGTTTAGTACAAGTCAGTACGACAATCGAATTTGAAAAATATCAAGCCATATTCCAACTATGCTAGCTCACTATTTTATTGGCGGGCCATACCCTTAAAATGTTATATTAACCCTCTATTTTAATAACGCTATGTTTATGGATTTGCCTACTTTGCCAACCAATACATCAGATAACTCAAATAGCTTAAACAACTTAGATAGCTCAAATAACAGCACTGACGCTGTACTCGATGACGCAGTCCAAGTTTCTAGAGAGAATACCTCTGTGTCTGACAGCATTGCTTCAGAACACTCCGACTCAGTACAATCTAATCTTAAGTCTGAAAATATGACTCAAACCATCGATCCAAACGCGATCATATTAGCAGAAGCATTGACTGATAAAACCATCAGCTGGCAGATACATAATTGCAAAATTATCAAAAAAACTGTCACCCAAGACTTGCCACTATCTTTTCTGTATCACTATGACAGTTTAGATGATTCGATCAAGCAAACGCACTCTCTTACTCCTGAACTGCTGCTTAAATTTAATACGCCTATGTCAGCTCATGAGGCAGCTCAATTAATTGGTATTGATAAGGAGCTATTGACCAGTCCTTGGCATGTAAAAATTATCGGCTCGTTAGTGGTATTTAGTGAGGCATTGCAATTGGCGGTCAGGCTGCATTGGACCAATACAGGTAAGGAGACGCAGCAGGTATATACCAAAGATGCTGCGGATGCGATTACGGCAGCGTTCAAAGACTGGCAGTTTTTTGGTCGCGTAGACGTCCTCTACAAAAATAATAAGCAGACATTAATCAGCGTTGACGAGCAAAACCTCAATACGCAAGCATTATCTGCCGAATCACTGTTGACGATTGAGGCTAGTAGCGATTATCAGCAACTACAGGCTACCCATGCGCTCGCAACCATTGTGAAATTAGAAGCAGACAAGACCGATCTTCCTTGGTTTGAGAAAGCCATATTAGAACGTATCGAATAGACGTTTTGAATACCTGCTTTTTCGATCATTGCTTGTGATTATTAATTCACTGTTATTAGCATATTGTTTTTAGTTATTCATATCTAATGGTATGGTAACGAATTAGTATTATTCACTAGTACTCACTCTCTATAAAAAGCACACTATCCCTATTAGAACTGAGGGTGCACATTTTAACAACCCCGCCTATTTGTAAGGAATATCACATGGATTATCGCTCAAAAACCTCTACCGGCGGTCGTAATATGGCAGGCGCGCGCGCATTATGGCGTGCAACCGGCATGACTGACGGCGACTTTGGTAAGCCAATCATTGCGATTGCTAACTCTTTTACCCAGTTTGTACCTGGTCATGTGCATCTAAAAGACCTTGGACAACTGGTCGCACGCGAGATTGAGCAAGCAGGCGGCGTTGCAAAAGAGTTCAATACTATTGCGGTCGACGATGGCATTGCGATGGGCCATAGCGGTATGTTGTACTCGCTACCAAGTCGTGATTTGATCGCTGACTCTGTCGAGTATATGGTGAATGCTCACTGTGCAGATGCGCTAGTATGTATTTCTAACTGTGACAAAATCACTCCAGGTATGTTGATGGCCGCAATGCGCCTTAATGTTCCAGTGGTATTTATCTCAGGTGGTCCAATGGAAGCGGGCAAAATTCTAGCCAGTACTGTTGGTAAGAGCCATAATACCGATGGTAGTGATAGTAGTGCTGTTCGCAAACTTGACCTTGTCGATGCGATGATGGACGCCGCAGATGATAGTATCAGTGATGAAGACGTCGCCGCTATCGAAGCTTCAGCCTGCCCTACTTGCGGGTCGTGCTCCGGTATGTTCACTGCCAACTCAATGAACTGCTTGACAGAAGCTTTGGGCTTAGCCCTACCAGGTAATGGCTCACTATTAGCCACTCATTCATTGCGTCGCGAGCTATTCTTAGAAGCTGGTCGTACCATCGTATCACTTGCCAAGCGTCGCTATGAGCAAGATGATGATTCTGTACTACCACGTTCTATCGCTACCAAAGCCGCTTTTGAAAATGCCATGAGCTTAGATATCGCTATGGGCGGCTCAACCAATACTATTTTGCATCTACTTGCTGCTGCCAACGAAGCAGAGATCGACTTTAAGATGGCTGATATCGACCGTTTAAGTCGCGGTGTACCTTGTCTTGCAAAAGTAGCGCCTGCCTCACAGAAGTATCATATGGAAGATGTGCATCGTGCTGGCGGTGTCTTTGCATTGTTGGCTGAGCTCAACCGTGCTGAGTTATTAAAAACTGATGTACCGACCATCCATAGTGCAACGATGAAAGAAGCGATTGAGAAATGGGATATCATGAACCCTGACAATCATGAAGCACGTGCGCGCTTCCTTGCAGCACCTGGTGGTATACGTACCACAGAAGCATTTTCACAGTCACAAGAGTGGGCCAACCTCGACGTCAACCGTGAATCAGGATGTATCCGTAGTGCGAAACATGCCTACTCTACAGACGGCGGCTTAGCCGTACTATATGGCAATATTGCCGAGCGTGGCTGTGTGGTCAAAACCGCAGGCGTCGACGAAAGCATCTTAACCTTTACTGGTCGCGCACGTCTATTTGAATCACAAGACGATGCTGTTGCTGCGATATTGGCCGATCAGATCGTTGCAGGCGATGTGGTCATCATCCGTTACGAAGGCCCTAAAGGTGGCCCTGGTATGCAAGAAATGCTATATCCAACGACGTATCTAAAGTCGAAAGGATTGGGTAAAGAATGCGCATTGCTCACCGATGGTCGTTTCTCTGGTGGTACATCAGGCCTGTCAATTGGACATGCCAGTCCAGAAGCTGCTGAAGGCGGTGCCATCGGCCTAGTTGAAGAAGGCGATACCATTCATATCGACATTCCTAATCGCACCATTAACATGCAAGTCAGTGATGCAGACTTAGCTGCGCGCCGCGAAGCTATGGAAGCACGTGGACGTGATGCGTGGAAACCTGTCAGCCGTGAGCGTTATGTCACGCCAGCATTGCGTGCTTATGCCGCGATGACTACCAGTGCCGATACTGGCGCCATACGTGATGTGAGTCAAGTTGAGCGCTAAGCTGTAATACCTAAATTCCCAAAAAATACTGGTAAAACTATATAGAGCCTGCGCAATGCAGGCTTTTTTTCACTAAAAAACAACGCAGCTGTCATTTTGATAACTATTTTTTGCGGTAATTATTTTATTTTGGCGTCATGATAAAAGATATCGATGGCTAAATTTATCTACAATTATTAATTGTCATCGGTATTTAGAATCACCTTTTAAAAAACCCCTTAAAACATAATGACGTGCGTGACCTTATGATCGAAAAATATAATTTATTTTTATTAATCTGCGGGATTGCCTTTTTGCTAGGGGCATTATTTCCTGTTATTTTTAAGCGCACCTCTATTTCATTACCGATGCTTCAAGTCAGCTTTGGCCTAATAATGGGCTACTGGTGGACGTCTTTATCTTTTTTAGACCCACTTGATAACGGCTTACTCATCGAAAAGTTGACTGAAATTATCGTATTGGTCTCATTGGTTGGTGCTGGTATTAAAATTGACACGGACCTGTCTTGGCGATTATGGCGACCGACCGTAAGACTACTACTTATCACCATGCCGATTGGTATTTTTGCGATGGCAGTCTTGGGTTATTACGCCTTTGGTTTGACATTGGGCGCTGCTATTTTGTTGGGTGCGGTACTAGCACCAACCGACCCTGTCTTAGCTTCTAGCATACAAGTCGGGCCTCCCAATACAGGTGGTGAAGACACACCGCGCTTTACCTTAACGTCAGAGGCCGGATTGAACGATGGTCTGGCTTTTCCGTTTGTATATCTAGCAATTAAGATCGCAGAAGCGTTCAGTGAAGGCAAAGCCTTTACCTATGAGATGCTATGGTCGTGGTTCACTCATGACGTTTTGTGGAAAATTGGCGCAGGCGTCGTGGTAGGTGTATTGGTTGGTAAAGTATTAGCCAAAGTGGTTTTTTCTAAACATACCCGTGAGACAACTATCTCGCAAGGTTATGTGGTTATTGCGTTGACACTACTAGCATATGGTCTTGCCGAATATGTACACAGTTATGGCTTTATCGCTGTGTTTGTGGCTGCATTTGCGTTTCGTCGCTCAGAGTGTGAGCACACTTATCACCAAAAACTGCATGATTTCGCTGAACAGTCAGAAGGCTTGCTGATGTCGTTAGTATTGGTTATTTTCGGCATGTTCCTTGGTCAAGGGTTGCAAGCAGACATAGAGCTGACATGGCGTGTCTATATCGTTAGTTTTACCTTTCTACTACTTATACGTCCGATCGGTGGATTTATTGCCTTATCAGGATTGAACCTGCCTCGTACCGAAAAATATGCGATATCGGCTTTGGGTATTCGCGGTATTGGCACTTTGTACTACTTGTCTTACGCTCTCAATCAAGGGTTTTTTGCTGATGAAGATGCGCTTAAACTATGGATTGTTTGTTCGATTGTCATTCTAACCTCTATCTTTATCCATGGTCTAAGCGCTTCGAGATTGCTCAAAATGACACCAAATAAGCAGCATTAGAATTAATGCTGCTTATATTTGAAAAAAATCAATTCGCGATTAAAACTGGCATTATTAAAGTATCTCTTCTACCCAGCTCAAGATCGCCTCTGTCAATGCAAACTGACGAACGTCATTGAGCATAGTGGTATCAAAATTATGGATAAAAGCAAATGATAGTTGGCGCTTAGGATCGCACCAAGCGACCGAGCCGTTATATCCTATATGCCCAAACCCTGATAGTGCTGGGCTCATTCTCTTATCCGTATCGTCTTTTTTGGCATGTAAGCTAAATAATCTATGGTAGCCTAATCGCCATTTCATAGCCGCTGGCATAACCGCATCTAAACCCTCAACTTGCGGAGTAGCTAACTGCTCAAAAGTGGCACTATCAATCAGTGTTTTTCCTTGCCATACACCACCATTGGCTAGCATTGCATAGATTGTTGCCAGTGCCTTAGCGGAAGCGACACCATTTGCCGCTGGAATGACAGCCTGTAGAGTCTGACGGTTGTGGTAATCAAGCGCTTGCTTGCCAGCAGGTATCAGCGCCGCCTTATAGTTTTTTAGATTAAGCTGACTGGTATTAAAATATAAGCTATTGATACGCGCCGTATTTAAGATAGGTTGTACGTTATCATTGTCAGAGCTATCTAGCTTTCCATCAAGGCTACTCTGTGTCTCAGCTGCACGATTGTCACTTAGCATTTTCTGTTGCCAGCAATGGTAACTGGGTAAGCTTGCATAAGTACGTAAGGTTTCCTGAGAGTCCACTTTCAAGGTTGGTTTTTGGCGTCTCGACTTCAATTGAGAGCTCGTATCTTCTGACTCCTCGAAATCTTTGGCCAATTTTGCCACCTGATCTACTTTACTATCTGGCACACCAAAGTAGCAGCTGTCGGCAATCCCTAAAGGCTCAGTTAGGTACTGGCTCAGTGCTTCAGCGAATGATAGATTCGTGACCGCCTCTAATACGCCGCCTAATACCCAGCCATAGACCAATGCACTATAAGCGCTGTCGTATTTGATAGCATCTTCAGGAGAAGTGATGGGCATCGATGCAATATGGCGTAGCATCGTATCCCAATCGAGTACCGTTTCACTATCGACATCAATACTTTGAATTGAAAATAAATTAGCCTGATGTGACATGATTTGTCGTAAGGTGATTTTGTCTTTGCCGTTTGCAGCGAACTCTGGCCAGTAATGTGCAATAGGTTTGTCATATTCAAGCAGCTGCTGCGAAACAAGCACATGAACCAACGTTGCCAACACCCCTTTACCAGTAGAAAAATTAATGGCCAACGTATCAGGCTGCCACGGCACATCAGAACGCGCCATACCTGTACCGGCTTGTGCTATACACTGGCCTGCCTGATACACTACTACAGCCCCACCAGCGGGTGCGTCATCAAGCTGTAAATCTGTCAGTAATTGCTGTAAGTTTTTCTGAATATCCATATTCGTAGTTGTATTAGGATGTTCTGTATTATGATCCATTATTACCTTGCTCCAGTGATATAAACTATTCTACTTTTGAAATGAGTTGTTCTTAGACTATATAAAATATTTGGACCAGTATAAATGAATTTTGAACCAATAAAAAAGGCCACCTATTGGTCGCCTTTTTTATTATTTATTTAGATAATATTTTGAGATATTGCTAGCATCTAAAACAGTACTAGTGTTCAATATAACAAACCTGATTAACGCGGTACTAGCAAACGGTTATGAACTTCTTGTTCAAGCTTAGCCAAACCATGACTGCGTCCACGTTCCATCGCTGTATCCATCTTACGTCCACGTAACCATCCTGCCCGCAGCGCAATTGCAGCTCCTACCCTGTTACCAGACCCACAGTGCATCGCGACTTTTTTGCCGTGATGTTGACGTAACACATTATCAAACGCCAATATCTTAAGCTGCTTTAGCTCTTTAGCACCGCTGATAGGCAGGTGTTCATAATACATACCTGCTTGCTCAACTACTGACGCCTCATCAAAGCTTAACTCGTCATCAGGCTGCAAATTAATAACCAACTCGACGCCCGCTTTCGCTAAAGCAACGACCTTCTCGTTATTTAATGCGCCGCAAACAATAGTATTTGCGTCTGGACGGAAATAAGGCTCAAAGATAGCAGCTAAATCAATGCCATTATCGGCACTGATATGAGTGTTAGCGCCGCTATCGTTAGCAGCGACCGTATCCAAGCTATCTGTTTTGTCTGCGTCTATCGCGTTTTCTTCTGAAGGCATGTTTTGTGAAGTCATAATAATAAATATGTACGTTAAATATGGCTGTTAGAGTAGAAGTTTTATGATGCTATATACTACTTGCTGTCGCTCTTTAGTGTTACCACTCCCGCTAGATGCGGTTTATTGTTTTTAGAGCTATACAGTCCGAACTCACAAGTATCGTCTATGTTTGTAAGCTGGGCTACTGGCTCAGCAATCAACTCTACTTCGGCTGGCAAGAAGATAGGTAATTTAAATGAGACGTCAATCGTGTAAGCGTCAGGCAGGTCACCCATCAGGGCAAGGCACTTCGCTTTTGACCACATACCGTGTGCAATCGCTTTTGGGAAACCAAATGCACGTGCTGATAGCGGATGTAAATGAATCAAATTAAAATCACCTGAAACAAAGGCATAACGACGACCAATATCTTCTGGCACTTCAAAAATACTATGAGTACCTTCTTCATTTACTTCTAGCTTAACCACTGCTGGACGCGGTGTACTTTTTTTATCTTTGCTGCTACTAGGCTTTTTGCTACGTGATAAATAAGTTGACGTCCCTTCCCAAATAATCTCATCTTCTGATTTTACGATAGTCACAAAATCAAACTGCTGACCTTGGGCATGATCGCGTAAATTATCAAAAGTGACCGACATTGCTACCGTTTCACGCTCACCGATCGGACGATACTGGGTTACGCTATTGTCGACGTGAACAAGACCTAACATGGCAAACGGAAATGGCTCTTTGACCATCATATTCATCTGCAACGTTTGTGACAATACCGAAAAGTAAGTTGCTGGTACTTTACCATCATCAGCAAAACCGCAAATGTTGCGATAGTCGTCTAGGTTTTCTTGATCGATATGCAAGTCATCTACATAGTAAGTAGATTGTGGTAATTGATCTCTACTGACCTTATCAGCATTTCCAATTGGTAATAAGCTTTTAACAATATTGGCGTAAGTGGTGTGCGCCTTTGGCAACGCATCATAATGTTTGTCTGACATAAGTACTTCCTAAGTGTGGCTTGAACAAGTTCTTTAACGTATATAAAGACAATCTGCAGTCATTGACTAAAGCCTACTATTAAATCATCTAATAAGCATTAAATTTAATCAACCTCATGAGTATCCTTAACAGCAAAAAATAGTTTGGCTATTGGTTCTTGTGTTTTTACCATAAAAAAGCCACCCTTGGGCAGCTTTATTACACTATATAAGAGATTATTTCGTAAGCATATGTGATACAAACGAGAAATAATAGGTCATATCATACAACTGCTTTCTCTATCTGCACCTTATTTTCTCACACATGCCTACTTATTAATCAACATTATGCACCAAGTAAACTTTGACCACAGACGCGAACCGTGTTGCCATTTAGACCACCAGACGCAGGTGAGGCAAACCATGCGATAGTCTCAGCCACATCTACTGGCAAGCCGCCTTGGCTCATTGAGTTCATGCGGCGACCAGCTTCACGAATAGCAAATGGAATGGCTTCTGTCATTTGTGTTTCGATGAAACCAGGAGCGACTGCATTGATCGTCATGCCCTTAGCATTGTCTTCTAATTGTTTGGCAGTTGCATTAACCAAACCAATGACACCTGCTTTAGAAGTGGCATAGTTGGTCTGACCCATATTACCCGCAATACCTGAAATTGACGACACACATACGATACGTGCATTTTCTTTTAATACGTCATTATCCAGCAAATAGCGATTCAATCTAGCGATACTACCTAAGTTAATATCGATAACCATGTTCCACTTTTTCTCATCCATCTTAGCCAACGTCTTATCACGAGTCACGCCAGCGTTATGAATAATTGAATCTAGGCCGCCACGCTTCTGGGCAGCATCAGCAATTTCTGCACCAGCGTCTTCACTAGTAATATCTACGGTCAAAGCCGAACCGCTGATTTCGCTAGCAACTTTCTGTAGGTCAGCTTGCTGCTGCGGTACGTCAAGACAGATCACATGCGCCCCTTCACGAGCCAATACACGAGCGATTGCTTCACCAATACCGCGACTTGCGCCAGTCACCAGCATAGTCTTACCGCCCAAAGGCTGGTTCCAGTCAACATCAACTGAACTGCCTTTGCTGACACGTACTACTTGTCCTGATACATAAGCTGAACGAGCTGAGGTGAAAAAGCGTAGGGTTGAATCTAGGTTTTGCTCTGAGCCTTCTTCAACATAAACTAGCTGTGCTGTGATACCGCGCTTAAACTCTTTACCCACTGATTTCACAAAACCTTCAAGCGAGCGCTGAGCCATTGCTGCTTCAATATCAGTGATATTCTCTGGCGTACGACCAACCACAACCACACGGCCTGATTTTTCTACGCGGCGTGCAACTGTGTGGAAAAACTCATAAAGTTCGTTTAGCTGTTCAGCATTGCTGATATTGCTGGCATCAAACAATAATACTTTGAATTGATCGTCGCCGCCCGTGTTGGCTTTTGCTTCTACGCCTGCATCAGCAAGTGCGTCTTTGATGTCATCGCTGCTATTTACATATACTTCAGCATGGACATCTGACAGAATGCGTGCAACAGACTCGCTGACACTTTTATCATCGCCAGTAGCACGTCCAACCAATACACTACCGCGCACCAAACGCTCACCGCTTTCAAAACGATCAAGCGTCGTTGGCATTGGTAAGCCTAAATTTTTTGCTACTTTTTTGCCAATAGAAGATTGAACAAAATCACCATAACGGTCTGACATAATATAGTCCTTATAATTAATGATTCGTATAATAATAAAAAATGCAATGGATCTATTATATAGAGACATTGACATCGTAATTATTTAAATTTAGTAAATCGCCTCAAAACTAGCCTAACTATACACTTCCCTTATAAACAAGTCCAAAAACAGACAATGTCTACAACAATCTGTAAACAAGTCAGTATACAAGCCAGTCGCTTTTAGCAACGTTAAGCGCCACTATAACATGTTAAAATCCGACCTATAAGTTATGGCATACTTAATTATTGATAACAATATATTATCAAAAATACTGCTATGCAATGCTAACATTTCTTACTAGCCAGTCTATTAGAACGATGCACTATGGTCATCAATCTACTACTGACCTTATATAAGCGTCACATAGTTTGCTAAAGAGATACATTAAGTGCATAAAAACGCCTTATGAGAAACAGCTGCATTGCGTAATAAATGATAATATTTGCTTGTATAAAAGAATTTAATCATTTTTTATTATTACCTCTCAATTTTTTCTACCCATACTTTTTAAGGATAATATTATGAGTAACAAAAACAATCATCCAGATAGCCCTGTTGTTGAAAGTACGGTTGTTAAAGCGACGGATACAAAGTCTGATACGGCAAAAAAAGAAACAGCTGTCGACGAAAAAGTAGAAACTACTGCTGCTAAGAAACCTGCTTCAAATAACAAAACTAGCGCAACTAAGCCTGCTTCAAACCTGAATCGTGTTGCTATTTTGGGTGGTAACCGCATTCCATTCGCACGTTCAAACGGATCATACGCTGATGTTAGCAACACAGACATGCTGACGGCCGCTTTAGACGGTTTGGTTGAGCGTTATAACCTACAAGGCGAAACAGTAGGCGAAGTGGTATCTGGCGCAGTCATGAAACTTAGCCGTGATATCAACCTTACTCGTGAAGCTGCGTTGAATACTGCGCTAAACCCACATACGCCAACGTATGATATCGCACAAGCTTGTGGTACTGGTCTGCAAGCAACATTTGCTTCTGCTAACAAGATTGCACTTGGTCTAATTGATTCAGCAATCACTGGTGGTGTAGATACTACGTCTGACGCCCCTATCGCTGTCGGCGATGGCCTACGCAAAGTACTGATCAAACTTGGTGCAGCAAAGGACAATAAACAACGTCTAAAAGCACTCATGGGCCTAAATCCAAAAGACTTAATCGATTCACCACAAAACGGTGAGCCACGTACTGGTCTATCAATGGGCGATCATCAGGCGATTACTACACTTGAATGGAATATCAGTCGTAAAGATCAAGATGAGCTTGCTTTTAACAGTCATCAAAATCTAGCACGCGCTTACGACGAAGGGTTCTTTGACGACTTGATCACACCATACAAAGGCCTGACTCGTGATAATAATTTGCGTCCAGATACTACATTAGAAAAGCTGGGTAAATTAAAACCAGTATTTGGTAAAAAGAATGCCAACCCAACGATGACTGCGGCCAACTCTACACCGCTTACTGACGGTGCTTCTTGTGTACTATTAGGTACTGATGAGTGGGCAAAAGAGCACGGTCTAAAGCCACTTGCTTATATTGTTCATCAAGAAACCGCAGCGGTAGACTTCATCGGTAAGTCTGGCACCACAGAAGGCTTACTAATGGCGCCAGCTTATGCGGTACCACGCATGCTTGAGCGCGCTGGTCTGACTCTACAAGATTTTGACTTCTATGAGATTCACGAAGCCTTTGCCTCACAAGTACTATCAACTCTAGCTGCTTGGGAAGATGAGAAGTTTTGTGAAGAGCGTCTAGGCTTAGATGCACCGCTAGGTTCTATTGATCGTAGCAAGCTAAACGTAAACGGTTCATCACTAGCAGCAGGTCATCCATTTGCAGCAACTGGTGGTCGTATTTTAGCGACTGCTGCTAAACTATTGGATCAAAAAGGTTCAGGCCGTGCACTTATCTCTATCTGCGCAGCCGGTGGTCAAGGTGTAACTTGTATCCTAGAAAAATAAGCTGATAGCTTACATAACTAGGCATTAATTTTTTTAGACTTTTACGGCACCCTCTAATTACGCATTAGAGGGTGCTTTTTTATGTCACGACTGTGGCGATTTTACATTGGTACTAACTAGTGTTTTGACCGTACTACACGCACTAAAAATACTCAAAAACACAATAATAAAACGTGACCAATCGATAGCTTGAGAAATAGATATGCTAAAGTAAAGAGAGGTAATAATAAAACAATAACGATATTCATGAGGAGCTTCTATGAGTAAGATCCCGTCAGCCATCGAACCCACACCGTTAACACCGCAAGAGCAACAAGAGCTTAGTTCAACTGAACAAACCAGCTTTGTCGCTCGTATGGATAAAGAAATATTTAATGATGAATTGCATCGTAAGATGCGAGAAGACCTGATCGATACTTATGATGAAGAGCTAGAGAACGAGATAGATGATTACGTACGTGATTTCCGTTTTGATGGACGCGAGATGAGCGAACAAGAAAGATTAAATCGGCGCACCTACTTTCAAGAGTTAGTAAGATTACAGCGCGAGCTTATCAAGCTGCAAGACTGGGTAGTTGCACGTGGTGAACGTATCGTTGTGATATTTGAGGGTCGTGACTCTGCTGGTAAAGGCGGCGCTATTAAGCGCATCACCCAACGATTAAACCCACGCGTATGCAGAGTGGCTGCCCTACCTGCTCCCACCGAGCGCGAGCAAACCCAGTGGTACTTTCAACGTTACGTGGCGCACTTGCCAGCAGCAGGTGAAATCGTACTGTTTGACCGTAGCTGGTACAACCGCGGAGGCGTTGAGCGAGTTATGGGCTTTTGCACTGACGCGCAATATGAGGAGTTTTTTCAATCGGTACCAGAATTTGAGCGCATGCTAGTACGCTCAGGAATTCGTTTGGTAAAGTACTGGTTTTCTATTACTGACGATGAGCAACATTCGCGCTTTATGAGCCGTATTCACGATCCATTAAAACAGTGGAAGCTCTCACCGATGGACTTACAATCACGGCGGCGCTGGGAAGATTATACCAAGGCGAAAGAAACCATGTTTGAGCGTACCCATATACCTGAGGCACCATGGTGGGTTGTTGAAGGCAATAATAAAAAACGTGCGCGACTAAATTGTATCGCTCACCTACTTGACCAAATTCCCTATAAAGAAGTCCCTCGCGATGAAGTTGAACTACCAGAGCGTAAACGCGACGATGAGTACTATCGCGAACCTATCCCCGATGATATGTATGTACCGCCTCGCTATTAAAATACTAGCGCCTACTACTATAAAAAATTAAGTAAACTAGATCTAAAAAGCAGCCTCACTAAGCAATAAGGCTGCTTTTTTATATTAATAACTTAAAAACCACAGTCAAAGTCATTAAAGATACAGATGTGGTTTCTAGATACTACCTAGATATTACATAGTATAAGTCGATTGCAAGCTATCAATTTTTCCAGCTAACAAACGCTCAACTTCATTCTTAATTCTCTGACCAGAGACATCACTACCAATTTGCACAGCAAACCCTGCTGGGCGAATGCCTTGAGTCTTAGAGTTAATCCAAACAACCTTGCCATTCATTGGTAGACGTTCACTAGAGTTGGGTAGCGTGATAGCAATAAACACTTCATCACCCAATTGCTGAGGTTTATCGGACGGTACAAATAAAGCACCATTACTGACAAATGACAAATAGCTGGCATACAATATTTCGATAGTTTCATAATGACAGGTTAAAATCCCGCCACGTCCTGGCATTGCCATAGTCAGCTTCCTTTATCAACTGAGTCTAATGTATTTGTATAAATAACTGATAGCATATAGATAAAAATGATGGCAGATTTTCGAACACTAATTAAGCGTTAAAGCACGGCTCTATAAGCTTGCCAACTCTTGCATTAGCTTATCATAGGCAAATTTTTCTTGCACATTTTGTTGCAGTTCGATTTTGGTCTGCTGTATGCTATTGGCAAAAGCCGCTAACCTGCCATCAGTAGGTTGATAAGCAGCCAATATCGTCGATAGACTGACATCCTTTTGTAGCTCACTGATCCCCAAACAGACACGGCGTATATCAAGGAGCATCAGCTCAGACAGTTGTATAAATTCTTTGATATCGAGCTGTCCCTGCCAATAATCACTTGCCGCCACACCACTACGTTTACCACTACGTAGTGCCTGCCACGTGGTCAGCCATAGGCTACGCTTGCTATACCATGGTGCTTGCGCTAAGGTTATAGCAGCTAACGGCGCACCATTGGCCAATTGTAGTAACTGCTTAATTTCAGCGGTGCCAACAGCTTCACGGTTAATCGTATGACCTAACGTCTGCGTCACATAGTCAATAGCAACAGTTGGCTCAATTGTCTGTAATGCCAATTGTTGTACACGACTTTTAATGGTTGGTAGTAGCTGAGCAGGCGTATCACTAATCAAAAACAGATGCACCTGTGCTTGCGGCTCTTCCAATGTTTTAAGCAGTGCATTAGCAGCAGCTACCGTCATTTGCTCGGCGTGATCTAACACACAGATACGTATCCCATTCCCGCCTTGATAAATAAAAGGCTGCAAGGCACGAATATCATCTATTTTGATTTTAAGAGCACTATTACTAGTGGTTTTGGCACTTTTTTTATCTTTTGCGCTACTTGATTTGTTTTGAGGCGTATCGCTATCCGTACTGGTCGGCATACTAATGAATGGCAATACTTGCAAGCTCGGATGAGTTCCCGATTTAAGCCACTGACAGCTCTCACACACTCCGCAAGCACCTAGCGGATGTGCACCTCGCTCACGGCATAATAACCAGGCGACCAATCTCCATACAAAGGCGCGTTTGCCCATACCTTGCATACCAGCCGCGAGCAATGCATGCGGCAAAGACTGCTGCTTAAGTACTCGCTCGGTCAACTGCAACCACAATACTTTTTGCCATGGTAATAGTGGCCCAAAATACATACGGTCTGTGTTATCTAGTGCGTCCATATTTCCTGTCAGATTATTCATGGTTATGGCTTTATCACATTGATTAGGTATTTCAGGTATATCCACGACAACGATACTTTAGAGTTGTAGGAAACTTAGAATCGTACGCAACTTTGCTAAGATTATTACTTATTAGGATTTTGAAAGTTATCTAAGCTCATCGCGTTTAGACGGTCTAAATCTTCTTGTGTGTCGACACCAGCTGGTAACTGACAGGCAGCTTCTGCGATAGCGATATGCTGACCATTTTCTAAAACACGCAACTGCTCTAGACTCTCGAGTGTCTCAAGTGGGGTTTGTGGCCAGTCTACGAACTGCTGCAACAGACTGACACGATAAGCGTATAAACCCAAATGGCGATAGGCGTTATTTGGTAATTGCATCTGATTATTATCAGCTAATACCACATCACGATCACAAGGAATTGGAGCGCGGCTGAAATACAGCGCACGCTGTAAGTTGTCAGCATATTGACTAACTACTTTTACTACCGATGGTCGCTGGAACGTATCATAATCATTGATAGGCTCACACAGTGTGGCCATCACGCTATCCTCGTCCGCTAACAAAAGCGCCTGTACTTGCTCCAAAAGCAACGGCGGTACAAGAGGTTCATCTCCTTGCATATTCACCACGATATCATGGTCAGCCCAGCCTTTAATAGCTGCTACTTCTGCCAGGCGATCTGTACCTGACGCATGCTCGCTACTGGTCATAACGACATCAAAGCCTGCATCAGTACAAACTTTTGCAATTTGCTCATCATCGGTCGCTATACACATATCATCAGCAAAAATAGCGGTTTGCGCTTTTTCTGCTACCCAAAGTATCATCGGCTTACCATGAATATTTAGCAATGGCTTACCAGGTAGTCGTGTACTCTTAAAACGTGCAGGAATCACGATATGAGTTTTGGCGGGTGTGGTAGCAAACGACATGGTATGTTCCTATCAAAATTATAAGGCGATTTAAAATATTAGTGGTTATCTATAATGAGGCTGACTTATTCATATCATGGTCGATACAAATCCCTAGCGCCTTTAGTTGCTCATCTAGATTATTGTAATTATTCTCAGATAGGATAGCCGTTACCGGTAATACCCACAGTCTACTGACAAGCTCTACATACTGTTCACTGAGTACTTGTGTCGCTGTATAGTCTGCCAATAATGCTCTAATTTTCACCGCGTCTTTACTGGTCACGATGATAGGATGACCACCATACTGCAAAAGCTCAGCTAAACTAAAATCATAATGGTCAGGATATGGATGCCCTATGACCTCAAAACCAATAGATTCCAAAGTATCAAAAAACCGCTGTGGATAACCGATACCACTAACAGCATGGACTCGGCTATTATTAGCAGGTTTAATATTATTTGATTGAGCATCGTTCGATGTAGGGGTCCATAAACGTTGTAACTCATCAGCTTGTAAGTGCATGGTCAAACGATCAGCAGACTGTATCTTATTACCACTTATAGAAGTCCGAGTTAAATCTGTATCTGGTTTTTCATGATAAATAACATTTGCACCCTCTAATCGTGACAGTGGCTCACGTAAAAACCCTGTTGGTAGTAGTTGTTCATTACCAAACCCACGGGCGGCATCTACCACAATCCATTCGATATCCCGCTCAAGTGCATAGTGCTGCAAACCATCATCCGCAATCACCAATTGCAAATCGGGCTCTGCATGTAACAGAGTAGCAATCGCTTGCTGGCGATTGGGGCACACTGCCATAGCAGCGCCTGTCATATGAGCTATCAGGCACGGCTCATCTCCTACGACATAGGGTAAACTGGTGGTACTAACCAATGCAGGCATTTGACTCGTATCACCACCATACCCGCGACTGATAATCCCTACTTTAACGTCTTTTTTTTGTAGATAAGTAACCAGAGCAATAATCAGCGGCGTCTTACCGCTGCCGCCCACACTGATATTACCAATAACCATCACAGGAATAGGTGCTCGATAGCTCGATAACAGTCCAATTTTAAAAGCTTGACGACGCAGCATGGTGATAAAACCGTACAACCAACTGATAGGTAGCAACAACCACAACCAAACAGCTTGACGTTGCCATGCGCGGGTAATTGTGGTTTCAATACTCATTAATCAATATCGCTTATCTTATTGGTTCATCGCTACGTAAAAATTGGCTGAAAACTTCTAAACTGACTACTCAAAATCTCGAGCATACATTTGCGCATAGTGACCTTGCAGCTGCATTAGCTCATCATGCGTTCCCAACTCAACAATCTGTCCGCCATCCATCACAGCAATACGGTCAGCTGATTCGATAGTTGTCAATCGATGAGCAATGACCAATGTGGTGCGGTCTTTCATCACATTATCGAGCGCTTGCTGAATATAGTACTCTGATTCGTTATCAAGCGCACTGGTAGCCTCATCTAAAATGAGAATCGGTGCATCTTTTAGTAACGCCCGAGCAATAGATAGTCGCTGTCGCTGACCGCCCGATAGTTGTAATCCTTCAGCACCAATTTCACTCTGATAGCTGTTTGGCATTTTCATAATAAAATCATGAGCGAAGGCGTCTTTTGCTGCTTGCTCCACCTCAGCTTGAGTCTTGTCAGCTAAACCGCCGTAAGCAATATTATTAAATACAGTGGTGTTAAACAGTACGACTTGCTGGTTCACCATCGCAATCTGGGCACGTAGACTCTTTAACTTAATATCTTCAATCGGCATACCATCTAATGTGATTTGTCCTGAAGACGTCTCTAGAGTACGTGTTAATAAATTGACTAATGACGATTTTCCCGCGCCACTTCGCCCCACCAGTGCAACTGTCTCGCCTGCTTTAATATTCAAGGTAAAGTCACGTAGAGCAACTGTCGAGTCTGGATATACCAAGCTAATATTATCTAACGACATTTGCCCTGATAGTGCTTTACTAATCGTACCTGTATCTTCTTCTTCTGGTTCATCAAGTAACGCAAAAATTGACTCGCCAGCAGCCAGACCTTTTTGCAGCTTCTGATTGATATCAGTCAGTGAACGTACTGGCTTACTCAATAAACCTGCTGCTGCAATATAAGAGATAAACTCACCTGCTGAAATATCATTTATCACTGCAGGTCTCAGTGCAAGCCAGATGACTACTGCCATCGCCATCGCCATTAATAGCTGTACGGCTGGGGTATTAATACTATTGGTAACAACCACCTTCATACCTTGGCGTAAGTTTTTCTTTGATGTTTTATCAAAACGTGCTGACTCGTATGATTGTCCACCGTAGTTTTTAACTACTTGATAGCCACCGATGACTTCATTGGTAATATGACTGACACTACCCATCGTCT
The DNA here is from genome assembly GCF_052376135.1 of Psychrobacter sp. AOP7-C1-14. Classification (NCBI taxonomy): domain Bacteria; kingdom Pseudomonadati; phylum Pseudomonadota; class Gammaproteobacteria; order Moraxellales; family Moraxellaceae; genus Psychrobacter; species Psychrobacter sp. AOP7-C1-14. The sequence continues at coordinate 166,469 of NZ_JBQSVH010000001.1, forward strand.
CTTGAATACCTTTAGAAAGCTTAAGATAGCGCTTTGACGCAATGCGAATTAACCATAGTATCGGAGGCAATACAACAAATAGAATAAGCGTTAGCCGCCAATTGCTATAAAACAAAAAACCAATCAATGCAACAACGGTCAAGCCATCACGTAGCAAGGTTTTCATTGAGTCGGTGCTGGCAGCTGTGACCTGCTCAACATCAAATATCAATTTTGATGAAATCGTACCTGCTGGATTGGCCAAATAAAACGAGCTCGGTAAGCGCAGTAATTTGTTAAAAACTTCTACGCGTAGTTCATAGACCAAATTGCGTGAGACCAATGCAGAATAGTAGTTACCCAAAAAGCTACCGACCCCGCGCACAAAGAATAGCAATATAATCAGTAGCGGAAACAGAGCTTGTTTGCTTTGATCATTCTGATTGATAGCATCTGTAATATATTGCAGAAGCTTGGCAGTCCAAATCTCTGTCCCTGCATTAATCGCAAAACCTAAAGCGGTCAATAGTAGCGCCCACCAATAAGGTTTCAAATACCTTAATAAGCGTAGTAACGTTTTACTCTTAGGCGTAACGGGCGATACTGCTGATGCGCTTTTAGCAGAAGATTTTTTAGAGTCAGGTAAATAAGCTTGGCTCATAAAAGCCTCAATTTGGGTATCGTGGTATGAATGGACTGTGTGTCACACAGTTTTATAGTGGTGAGACTGTATATATTACTGCGGTAAAGTTTGGCCAAGTGGTACCACTGTACTGATGTTTAAGTTTAAAAATCCGAGCTTTCCGGCGATATCCATCACTCGTACCACAGACTGATGGGTCGCGTTGGCATCCGCTGCAATAACAAATAACATATCGCGATTGCTGCCCGCCTCTTGCTGCAACATACTGGTTAGTTCAGCCTCATTACTACTAGCAAGTGTAATACCATTAACCAAATAACTGCCATCTTCTTGCACAGCTACTTCGATACTATTGTTTTGCTCTGTCAGCGCAACACCTTCCGCTTCAGGAAGGATAATATTTAAACGACTAAAATGATTGAATGAGGTAGCAAGTAATAAAAATACAATCAAAAACAGTAAACAATCAATCATCGGTGTTAGATTAATTTCAAGCGGTTCAACCGTTGGTTTTCTAAAACGCATATCAATCTCTTTAATTCAGCTACCATTTATAGGCTCAAGACTTCTATCTTTAAAACCGCATTTACTATACTGCCGCGATATTAGTTTTATCTGAACTTAACTCTCTAAATGAACGGTCTTGTACAAGACTATCTTCTATTACCATATGACTAGACGATGGAGATGCCTGAGTGCTAGCAAACAACTGATAATCGTACAATTCTTGGATCATAAGCCCTGCTTGAGTCTCAAACTGAGCATTAATATCAATGATACGGCGCTGAAAATAACGATAAGCAACAAGCGCAGGGATAGCAACAATCATACCAGCAGCTGTGGTAATTAAGGCTTGTGACACACCAGCGGCCAGCATCGTTGGATCCTGCATTGCTCCATCGGTAATCGCCAGGAATGAAGAAATAATACCTAATACCGTACCTAATAAGCCAAGTAACGGGGCAATCGCACCGATAGTACCTAGCATATTGATATTCTTTTCTAGCTGATGAACTTGTACACTGGCACGATTTTGCATGTGCATCGTCATCGACTCTAGCCCATATTCACGATAGAGCAAACCCGTTGCCAAGATATCACCAAGCGCAGTCTTTTCTTTTACATTCATTAACTGCGTGCGGCCAATATCGCCATTTTCACGTAAACGAGTTATTAGCTGTTCGCGCAACCTGTTAGGAGCGACTTTGTTAAATTGTAGCGTATGACTACGCTCGATGATGATGACTAATGCCAATATAGAACAGACAACGATAGGTGTCATCAGCCAGCCACCTGCTTTTACCAACTCCCACATACTCACTCTCTTCCATATTTTTGCAAAAACAATCACTACAAATTAGTTACTACAGTGGCGATTTAGCATCTGAATAGCTACAACTAACTCACTAACGTTATTAAGCCTGAGCTTCTATGTGTTTAATCAAAGCCGCCAGCTGATCTTGATTGTGGAAAAATATCTCAACACTACCTTGACCATCTTTTTTGTGTTTTAGTTTGACTTCAGCACCGAGCATGTCTGTCAATCTTTGGGTCAAGCGCTCGGCATCACGAGACTGCGCTTGTTCAGCACGATTGATTTTGGGCGCTGGCTGCAAGATTGATTTAACCAATTTCTCAGCTTCTCGCACGGTCATACCGCCATCGATAATCTTTTGCGCGATGATAGGTTGTTGTTCAGACGATAGTGCCAAAAGCGTACGAGCATGCCCCATATCTAGCGCACTATTGGCTAAATGATCTTTCACTGTATCATGCAGCTGATTTAAACGAAGCAAATTTGATACCGTCGTACGTGCCTTGCCAACGACTTCGGCGATCATGGCGTGACTCATACCAAACTCAGTATGAAAACGCTGCAACGCTGCTGCTTGCTCAATCACTGATAAATCTTCACGCTGAATATTTTCAATCAACGCCAGTGCAATTGCCAACTCGTCAGATAAAGCACGCTCAATCGCGGGGATAACCGCTTTTCCAGCCATTTTTGCTGCGCGCCAGCGGCGTTCACCAGCGATAATTTCGTGAGTAACAAATGCTTCACTCTTGTCTTCATTTGCCAATAGCGGGCGGATAACGATAGGTTGCATCACGCCATGCTGCTCGATAGAAGACGCTAACTCTGCAAGTGCCGTTTCGCTCATATCCCTGCGAGGTTGGTATTTACCCGCTTGCAACAGTGTCACATCAATCTGTACAAGGCTAATCTGGTCTTCGGTAGCACTCGTATCTGTACTATTGCCACGCGATTTGTTGAGCGTCGCTTTGCTAGTAGCACGAGATGAACGTGGCGCGCGAGCGCTATTTTCACTAGTAGCATCGTTGTCAGTAGTCTTTGCAGTTGATTTTTTACTGGCTTTTGTCGGGCTAGCATCAGGTGCTATATCTACCGACACAGTATCTACAGGCTCATTGATATCTGGCGCAGCACTATCACGCACAGTCATATCGTCTTGCAAGGCAGAGGCGGTAATTTGCTTTTCTTTTTTGATTGACCCTAATAAGGCATCTAAGCCCCGATTAGCAGCCAACCCTCTTTTCTTCGCCATGATTACCTATCCTCTAACGCTAAAATAAAAGCCAATTAATTACTGATACGGCTTACTAAATACAATATTAAGTGCTCTATATTTATACTGTTCATTCATTATCGTGACCAGTGACGCTCTTTATCTAAAAATCCTTTGTGAGAGATTTTAGCTAAAAGCTAGCTACTTTGCTTCATCACTTCAGCGGCCAGCTTTTGATACGCGCGTGCACCTTTTGACCACCTCTCATACGCAATAACTGGCAAGCCATGCGCAGGTGCTTCTGCTAAACGAATGTTTCTTGGAATATGTGTCTTATACATGATATCGCCAAAATGTGCTTCTAGCTCAGCAGACACATCACGGGTAAGCGTGTTACGCGCATCAAATAGCGTTCTAACCACACCACGAATATATAGTTTAGGATTTAATTCTGTTAGACGTTCAATCGTTTGTGATAAGTCAGCTAGCCCTTCTAGTGCATAGTACTCACACTGCATAGGGATAATCACACTATCTGTAGCAACCAACGCATTAATCGTCAGCAGATTCAAACTAGGTGCACAATCGATAATCACATAATCATATGGCTGTTTTTGCGTAGATACCTGATCGTTCACTAGTTCAGCCATCGCAGTTTTGAATAGCTCATGACTGTCCGTCTTGCTCATCAATGTAATGTCCATACCAGCCAAATCGCGATTGGCACCGATAACATCGAATCCTGCGGGGCTAGTGACAATTACTTCAGACAATGCCACGCCATCCAGCAAAACGTCCGCTATGGTAAGTTCTAGCTCGTTTTTATCAACACCTGTACCACTGGTCGCATTACCTTGTGGGTCTAAGTCAATCAGCAGTACGTGCTTGCGTTTAGCAGCCAAGCTGGCGGTCAAATTTACTGCCGTTGTGGTTTTACCCACACCGCCTTTTTGATTCGCAATTGCTATGATTTCCATACACTCACTCAATTTTATTAGGGACTATTACTTTTGACTCGGTTGGTACGATTATTTTTATTTAATCTTATACAGCTGCACTCACTCAGCATTTAAAAACAAGCAGGTTATGGTCTAAAACGCTCAGTTTGCAGTCGAGCATTTTAAATGCTTTTAAATACTATGTCATTTAGATACAGACGTAAACTGTGTTTCACAAAAAACAGCGACTGTTTCATGACTGCGAAGTATTCATGGCTTAACTATCTTTAGCAGACATTTCGATTAAGTGACGGCTGTCATGCAAACGTGGCACCGTCAGTTTAATGGTTTTGATATGCCAATCGCTATCGAGTGCTCGCAGCTCTTCTTCACTCGGCGCTTTGCCTTTCATAGCACATAAGAAACCACTATCTGCTAATCTTGGCTGCGCTACTTCTACAAAATCTATCAAACTGGCAAACGCTCTTGATGTCACCACAGCATAGCTTGCTTCGTGCGCTTCAATACGCGACGCGATTGGCTGCATATTACTCAAGCCAAGCTCGCTGCTGATTTGCTTAATAAAACGAATTTTCTTCTGATTGCTATCAAGCGCAGTACACTGACGCTCAGGCTGACAAATGGCAATAATAACTGCCGGCAACCCTGCTCCCGTGCCGATATCTAACAACGATCCAGCAGGCAAATGCGTTATAATAGACAGACAATCTATCACATGCTTGATCAGCGCTTCTTCTGGATCAGTGATGGCGGTCAGATTATACGCTTTATTCCATAATAAAAGCTGGTCTAAGTATAATAATAACGTGCGCTGCTGTGTTTCACTTAACGATAGACTTAGCTCATTTATCGCTTGCGCCAAGATATTGGCTAGCTTTGGCAATTGTGAACCAAGCTTTACGAAACCAGTCGGATCAATATTGATATTACCCATGCTAGCAGACAATGAAGAGTTTTTAGCGGAAGCTGACATACAACGAGTTATCCAGTTTTGACTTGTGAACCGTTTATTTTATCATGCAGTCTGCCCATTGAATAGTTGCAGATTGCGCCAATGTGGGACATCTTATACTATCTACGCTTATTATGAGGCGTTATTCTGTTCTGATTACATCCAATTCTCTGATTAAGTCATTTGTTTTTTACCAGTTTTACTCAATCATTTTTCTAAATATGATACAAAACTGCGCTTAATGACTTCGCTAATAGATGACTATATCTTGTAAGATGTCATGATTGATTATAAAAAACTCAGAATATGCATGACCAGAAAGAACCGACCATCTTTTATATTCCTTTAATACTTTTTAAAATGATTTTCCAAACGCCTATGACAGAACAACCCTATACACCTCTATCGCAAGTATCAAAAGACGCTAACAATATGGCACTCCCAACTACCGACTCAAAAAACACTAAGCAAACAGCACCTGATACCCCAAACCCTATTTTCATAGAAGTTCAGCAAAATTGTCGCATTTCAGCTGAGCAATTAAAACGCTATAGCGACCCTGATGATCTGCCTACAGACACCCGTACTGCGCCTGACTTAGATGTTAGCTTCGGTCAACAACGTGCGCTTAAAGCATTACATACAGCGCTGGATATTAAAGCCAGTGGCTATCATGTGTTTGCCGCAGGTGAAAACGGCTTGGGCAAGCGGACTGTCATTAGTCGTCTATTAGCGCGTATTGCCGCTGATGCCCCGACGCCAGATGATTGGGTATACGTGCATAATTTCACTGATCCACGTACACCTTTGGCACTGCGTTTACCAGCTGGGCAAGCCTCGCTATTACAACAGCAGGTTAATAACTTATGGCAGCAAGCGAAAAAACGTTTAAGCCAACGCTTTCGTAGTGATCAATACCAAAGTAAAATCGAAGCCATCAAAAACAGTACTCATCAAAAAGAAAGTCATGCCTATGACGCACTTAATGCTGAAGGTAAACAGTATGACCTAGCATTAACGTTTCGCTCGTTCGATAATAAAGCAGTATTTGTTCACCCTAGTCAATTGCCTACAGAAAGCAATAGCGATGATAACGAGCAAATAAAAATACCTAGCAATCGTAAAGATTCAGAAAAGCTCGATGGTAGCGAAAAAGCCAACATTTTGAGCGACGAAAATAATGATCGTAAGGAAAATAAAGACTCTACATATGGTAATAATGAATATGAAGCTGAACTAAATAACTTCGTGCAAAAGAACCATATGCAAAAGCGCCTAAGTCAATTGACCATCGCTTTAGAACAACTAGAAGACGAAGCCAACGATGAGATCGAGTCGCTACATCGTAGTATTGCCCAACGTGCTCTACAGCCGTTATTTACCCCTATTTATGAGCAATTTGCGACTCATCCACTTGTCGTAGCATATCTTAAGGCTGTATTCGATGATATGGTCACGCACGTAGAGCGTATCGTCAATGGCGATGATGAAGAGTTTGTGACGGCAGTATTGGCTACGACACCCAGTCGTTATGCGGTCAATGTTATCGTCAGTCACGCACCTGACAGTGGTGCGCCCGTGGTCTTTGAGGATTTGCCTACCCATCTCAATTTGCTAGGTCATGTCGAGCAAATCACCCAATTAGGCACAGTAACCACTGACGTGAGTATGATTCGTGCAGGTGCTCTACACCGCGCCAATGGCGGCTATTTATTATTAGAAGCCAGCCACGTACTTGAACATCCTTATGCATGGCAAGGCCTAAAGCGCGCATTACAATCACGAAAAATAAAACTGTCAAGCCTTGAGCAAATGCTGACGCTAACAGGTAGCTTGTCTCTCTCACCAGCACCTATTAATTTAGATATCAAGGTTATTTTGTTAGGTGAAGCAGATTTATATTACGAGCTGCTAGAGCTTGAGCCTGAATTTGATGCAGTATTCAAAGTCCGAGCTGACTTTCATGACGATGTGCCTCGTACCACTAAGCATGAATTGGCATTGGTCGCAAAAATGGCCGATATCATCGACTATGCCGACCTTTATCCGTTTGATAGCAGTGCACAGGCCACACTACTTGAGCATTTAAGCCTGCAAGCTGAAGAACAAGATCGCTTAAGCCTACACAGTGATTTATTGATTAAGCTATTGCATGAATCAAACCGTCACGCTCGCTTAAATAATGAGGCTATGGTGACGGCAGATCATGTCACTCAAGCAATCGATGACATGGATGAGCGTTCAGGATATTTGCGCGATCTGTACTGGGATGAGCTTAAAAATGGCCAGCAGCTGATTCAAACACAGGGCGATGCTATCGGACAAGTCAATGCTTTGACCGTGGTTAGTTACGCCGATAGTGAGTTTGGCATGCCAGCACGGCTTACTGCGGTCATTCAGCCTAATATTGGCACAGGTGAAATTCTTGATATTGAGCGTGATGTAGACCTGGGCGGTAGCTTACACGCTAAAGGCATGCTGATTATGACCAGCTATTTGCGAGCGTTGTTCAGTCAACACCATGCGCTGAACTTTAGTGCCTCACTCGCATTCGAGCAAAGCTACGCACAAATCGACGGTGATAGTGCCACCGTTAGCGAAGGCTGTGCGTTACTATCCGCATTAGCAAACGTCCCAATCAACCAGTCTCTCGCAATTACTGGATCTATGAACCAATTAGGTGAAGTACAGGCAGTTGGCGGCATCAATGCTAAAATCGCAGGTTTCTTCGACGCCTGCCGCGAGCAAGAGCTAACAGGCGATCAAGGCGTTGTCATTCCGATGGCTAATGTCAAACAACTGATGCTACGTGACGATATAATCGATGCAGTAAATAGAGGCAAATTTCATATCTATGGTGTCTATACTCTAAGTGAGGCCCTAACGCTGATGACTGGTTTGCCCATCGACACCACGAATAAAAAAGGCCGTTATCGTAAAGATACTTTATTCGGCAAAGTATTAGACCGTCTGATGCTATGGGATGAAAACCAAGAAAGCAGTGATGATATCGATGATGAGAATACCAAAAAGAAAGCGAAGAAAAAGCGTAAAGAAAAACGTCAAAAGAAAGAAGGTAAGAGAATAAAAGAAAAGCGTAAAGGTGAGAAAAATAATGGCAAAGGCAGCGAGGAAAGTAGTAAGCAAAGCGATGCTGTGCCTATTGATGATACCCTAAACGGTAGTGAGACAAATGCTATCGACGGGAATAACAACTAAAATTTAATCGGTACAACCGATACGCACGTATATTGCTGTTCGACTAGAACCATTACTATATCTCTGGCTAGATCGAACAGCAACCATCAAATAAATATATGCATATATGAACGTCGCTAGACGCTACGCTGCTTTTCTGCGATGATTAACGGTTCCTGATCGAACAATGTTGTGCCAGAAACCGAATTGTAACTTCATAAAGGGTATCTCTTAATGACTGTACATCTTACTGATGCTGACAATATCCAAGCTCAGTCCAACCCTAGCGAGCAGGCAGATGCGCTTGCAGCTGTAGACACTGATACCTCAAAAGAGGCCAATGCCACCAATGTCAGTGACAATCGACATGGTGCAGCAACGACTGCTCGGCAATGGCAGGTACTATCACAACTACAGCGCAATCGCTGGGTAGGCACCACGCATATTTATGAGCAGCTGATGATGGCAGGCTTTGATATCAGTCTACGTACTGTCCAACGTGATTTGAATGCACTCGCCAAACGCTTCCCTATCGAAAAAAATAATGCCAATCCACAAGGTTGGCGCTGGAAAGAAGACGCACCATTACAAAGTTTACCGCATATGAACTTATCACAAGCGGTTGCTTTTAATATGGTCGAGGCCAATCTAACCCAGTTACTGCCACCTGTCATCTTAGATGAATTGTTTCCTTGGTTTGACTTAGCACGGCGACAGCTCAAAAACAGCAAAGTAACTCACTCTTGGATAGACAGAGTTCGGATTGAACCTGCTACACAGCCACTTATCGCACCAGATATAGATTTGGATAGTAAAGACAATATTTACCACGCGCTATTTTATCAGCTGCAGATTCATGCTTGTTATACTCGTAGCAACAAATTACAAGCCAGTGAATACATCCTAAATCCAATCGCTATTATTCAGCGCGGCGTGATCATCTATCTACTGGCAACCCGTACTGATGACCCAGAAGCTACCATTCGCACCTTTGCCTTACATCGTTTTGATAGTGTTGATATTCTCGAGACTGCTGCAAAAACGCCAGAAAACTTTCAACTCGATACCTACTTAGATGAAGGCAGTATGGGCTTTAGTCATCCACTGTTTGGCGAGTTGGACGAGCGTGGTAAGAATACTGCTGTTGAGCTTAGATTTACTAGGCAAGCCGGTAAAAGTCTGACCGAAAGTAAGCTTAATGACGATCAAACCGTGACGCTAAATGACGATAATACCCTGACTGTAAAAGCTACTGTTAACTTAACCTCACAGCTAGTCTGGTGGCTACGTGGATTTGGTAGTGGCTTATTAGACGCTAAACCTGAGCTACTCTATCAAGCAGTGTTAGATAAATCTTCGACAGTAAGCAGCAAGTGATGTTACTAATATGAGATAGGCTTACATTAGCCATACTCATGTGAGTAGTCAATAATTTATACAACAGTTAAAAATTAAGAATAAAAAAGGAAAGTTATGTCGACCACTGCTCCAACACCGCTGCTGTCAGATAGTTTACGAGGACTGGGACTAGACACGGGAACTTTGTTTTTTGCGCTCAATTATGAATTTACCAAAATTGAACCCAAAGGTCTGTTTAAACGCTTCAAGAAGAATCAAAGTGCAATGGATATTGATTTGGCGTGCGTGCTATATGATGATAACTGCGTCATCAATGACATCGTTTGGTTTAAGCAATTACGGGATAAAGCTGAGTCGGTCAAGCATCAAGGAGACAGCTTAAATGGTAAAGATCGCGGTGAACAAGCTATGTATCTTGCCCCACTTGATCAAGAGCAAATCAGATTAGAGCTTGAGAAAATACCCGCTCATATCAATCATATTGGCTTAATGGCCAACTCATATCATGGTCATTCGTTCTCTAGGGTTAAAAAAGGCGAAATTCATCTGAGTGACGATGAAGGAAATCGTTGTTTTGAGGTGAACCTAAAGCAGCTCCCACGCGACTGCACCACGCTATGGGTAGCGCACTTGCGTCGATCTGTTGATGACTGGCATTTGACATTGCAGAACTTACCTCTGTCTGCGGAAGAACTAGCAGGTGCAGCACAAGAAGTGGCTCATGAGTTAGCGCGTGCATTGCCTATCCCTCAGGGAATATAAAGTTCGCTAGTAACCGCACTTGAAAAAGGTCTTGTACCATGCAAATACAAGACCTCTTTTTGTGGTTGAAACGTTCACGTAATTAACTGCTAAAAACCTATCCGCTCTAAATTACCTGACTCTTACCTATAAAACTTCACCACAATTTGGACAGAACTTCTTTTTACGCGTCTCAACTTCTTTTTCACGCCGCTCAAGCTCTTGCTCTCGAAGTACCTGTAGGACGATATTTTGTGCCTGTTCCTTATCTAACCCAAGCTCTCGACGAATTTTATCGATCATCATCTGATTCTGTACCAGATCAAAGTCACTATCAATCAATTGCTCCCGAAAATGCTGTTCAAGCTCCTCACGCCGCTGAGCCAACTCATTCGCCAATCCCGTCGCTAGAATACCAGCCGGTAGTGCGGCGAGACCCACACCCAGTATCGTAATGATAGCACCCAATATTTTACCAGCATTCGTAATTGGCGTAACATCTCCATAGCCTACGGTTGTTAGTGTCACCACAGCCCACCACATCGCTTTAGGTATGGACTCAAACTCATCTGGCTGTGCGTGATTCTCCACTAGATAAATACCGCTAGAGGCGGTCACAATCATAATAATAAGAATAAAGATAACGGCCTGAAATGAGCCTCGCTCCTTGCTAATTACGACTAGCAAGATACGCATTGACGCAAAATAACGGGTTAATTTCAGGATTCGAAATAAGCGTAAAATACGCAAGAAACGCAAATCAATATTGACAAAGAAATTCAAAAAGGCTGGCACGATAGCCACTAAATCAATCAATGCTGATGGACTTCTGAGCCAATCCCAACGCTGTTTCCACGTTGTATTATCGGGCTTAGCTTCAGCCACACTCCATAGGCGCAGTAAATACTCAATAGAAAAGACAACGATGGAGAAATTTTCGAATAGTGTGAAGTAGTTTTGGTAAGGGTAATACCACTGATCGACAGACTCCGCTATTACAGCGGCTACATTAGTCATGATCAAAAATATGAGAAAATAATCGACGTAACGGCTAAATAATGTGTCATGTTCTTCATTTTGTAAAATATCATAAACAAAATGACGCAAGCGCCGTATAGATTGGAATAACATGCCAGCCCTATGCGGTGAAATACCGATTTAATATTAGTAGAATAAAACAACGGTCAAACAATAAAAATCAAACTTTCATCACAGAACATAGGATATATTTGCAGCAATCATCCGTGATTTTTATCAGAAGCGCCTCATTTCAGTACTGACTTGTCTATTACTAGCCAGAACTATCAGCTATACAAAATACAGGTAATAAATATAGACCGATACCAGCAGTATAAACACAATGAGCAGGATAAAGAACCTTAAGAACTGTTCATCAGCACGAAGCTGCTGGCTAATATCTTGCGCAGGTATCAAAAACAAATCACATTCAGGGCAACAATCATCTGACTGATTCAATATTTTCATAGTACACGCATTCTTACAGCGTAGAGGTGAGTTACTGCAATAGCCAAGCATAATATATTGCACCTCTTATTGAATCATAAATAAGAGATACCGACTCACGTCAATGACCCTTACTTAAGAAGCAGCTTTTGTTGTGTTCAATTATAGACTGTAGACAACTGAATTACATGTAAATGTAATTTATTGCAGAAATATTGCTACTTTATGCTTAAAACCTTACCAGTAACAATGATTTTCGTACTATAATAGAGAGCAAGTGTTACAGGTTAGATACTAATCATGACATTGTGTATCAGTAGCTAATGCCATCCCTCATTAGAGAACTGCTGATAATTTTTATTACGTTAAGGAATTAAATGATGAAACTACAATCCCTAGTTTTAGCAACTGCTGCTGCACTTACAATGACAACTGCTTTTGCTGTCCCTGCTGGTACTTGGTCTGTTGCTGCTGGCGCACACATGGTTGATCCAAAAAGTGATAATGGTCAATTAGCTAACGATACTTTATCTGTAAAAGTTGACGACGACATCCGTGCAACTATCAGCGGTGAGTATTTTATCGCTAACAACGTTGGTGTCGAATTACTAGCTGCTATTCCGTTTCATCATGATATTACCCTAACAGATAATGCTGGTAACGAAATTGATGCAGAAACGCAGCATCTACCACCTACTCTATCTGTGCAGTATCACTTCGATGGCTATGATTTACCTATGAATGTGAAGCCTTTTGTTGGTGTTGGTGTGAACTACACAACTTTTTTCAAAGAAAGAATCTACCTTGGTAATGGTAACGATTTAGAGCTTGATGATAGCGTTGGCGTGGCTGGTCATGTTGGTCTTGATATTCCTTTTGCTCCTACCGAAGCTTTCCGTATCGATGCCCGTTATATGGACATCAAAACAGATGCAAGCCTAAACGGTGACGATATCGGTGAAGTTGATATCAGCCCTTGGGTATACGGTGTCGCATTCGTTAAACAGTTCTAAATCAGTAAAGATACTATGTGTAATAAAAGCCAGCTTGATAGCTGGCTTTTTTGTGCCTATTAACTACGGATATCAATGTTTACTCTAATTATTAAGTAATCATTTATAAAGCAGCTAATAACCTATAAAAACAAATAATCTCCATAAAAAAAGACCACCCGTGGGCAGTCTCTTTTTTAATTACTAGTTAGCTTTAGATCAGTATACGACGTGGATCTGCTAGTAGCGTTGCAATATAACGAGTAAATACAGCAGCATCTGCGCCATTGATTACACGGTGGTCATAAGACAAAGACAACGGTAGCATTAAACGTGGCTCAAAGCTTTGTGTCTTAGCATCCCAACGTGGCTGCATACTTGCTTCAGAAACACCTAGGATACCAACTTGTGGCCAGTTAACTAATGGCGTAAAGGCGGTACCACCCAAGTTACCTTGGCTCGATATAGTAAAGCTTGCCCCTTGTAAGTCCTTAGTGCTGAGCTTCTTATCACGAGCTTTTACAGCAAGCTCACCGATCTCAATCGCGATTTGCTTCAGGCCTTTGTCTTGTACGTTTTTGATGACAGGTACGATAAGCCCATCATCTGTTGCCACAGCAATACCCATATTGACGCTTTTGCGTAATATAACTTGAGTATTGTCATCGCTCAAATGACTGTTGAATCGTGGATGCTGAGTCAACGCATAAGCAGTTGCTTTAACTACAAATGCCAAGATAGTAAAGCCAATACCTTCAGCTTTCATACCACCTTTTAGCTCACCGCGTAGTTTTTCAGTCTCAGTGATATCAGAAAGATCGAACTGCGTTACTTGCGGTAGCAAAGTATTGTAGTTGAGCTGTGGTATCGAGACTTTCTGCAAGCGGCTGAGGTCTTGTGTTTCTGTTTCACCCCAAATCTCAGCATTACTCATGTCAGGCAGTTTTGGTAGACCCGAGCTGGCAGCATTACTGCTCACAGGTGCCGCTTTCTGCTTGGTTAAACTGTTTTTGACATGTGCAAACAAGTCTTCTTTTAGAATGCGATCGTTTAGAGCCGATCCATTCACTTGTGTGATATCCACACCTAACTGACGCGCTAGTTTGCGAACAGCAGGACCTGCATACACATCAACCAATTTTTCATTGACCTGTGCTTCAGTTAATTTACCCTCTGCTTGGCTAGCAGCTGTATCAGTATTGGTCGGTTTGGCAGCTTGTTTTGGCTCACCCGTGGTTTTAGCCGCTGGTTTGTTTTCTGTTTTGGCTGGTGCTGACTCTTCTGGTTTAGGCGCTTCAGCTTCACTATCACTAGCATCGTCTGTACCACTCGCCATAATAACGATATAGTCCTGACCATTAGCAACCATATCGCCTGCTTCGACCAAGATTTTCTCAATCTTACCAGCAACTGGTGCTGGTACTTCAACCGACGCCTTGTCTGATTCAATGAGCAAAATCGACTGCTCAGCGCTGACAGTATCACCAACGCTAACCATGATTTCAGAAACCTGTGCCTCATCAACACCTAAATCAGGTAGCGCATGAGTAGTTGCTGTGCCAGAACTAGCAACTGGCTTGGCAGCAGACTCTGACTGTTTTGACTCAGTTGCAGCAGACTCAGGTTTTGATTCTGGCTTAGTATCGGTATTATCGTCTGCGTTATTTGATTCTTGCTCTTCAGTAGCAGCATTGTCACCGCTTCTTTCTTCGCTGCCATCTGCACTTTCAAGTTCTATCAGAACCATACCTTCGCTGACTTGATCACCAATAGCAACACTAATTTTAGTCACTTTACCGGCAGCAGAGCTTGGTACTTCAACCGATGCTTTGTCAGATTCTAATAATACGATGTTGTCGTCTTTTGCGATGACATCACCAATTTCTACCATAATCTCGCTGACTTCGGCACTATCAACACCTAAATCGGGGGCTTTAATGTCCATGATTTATTTCCTCGTCTTATGGTTATTATTATTTGACATCTTTATCATCAAGTACATTTGCATCTGCTTGATCTTCATCACTAATCTCATCATCATCTTCAGCGATAAATTCAGGTACAGGATTTGGGTTTACGTTACCTGGTGCTGGTGCATCTGGAGACTGATCATAGTAAGCCTGCTGTTGCCATGCAGGTGGATGATCCACATCGATACCTAAGCTCGAAATCGCATCTTTAACCAAACGCATTTCAACTTCACCTTCATCAGCTAGGCGCTTAAGCGTTGCTACCACAATGTGTGCAGCATCAACGTTAAAGAAACTACGTAGGTTTTCACGAGTATCAGAACGGCCATAACCATCAGTACCCAAGGTGGTATAAGGACGGTTATCTGGTAACCAAGCACGGATTTGCTCAGAGTAGTTACGCATATAATCGGTCGCTGCAACCACGATACCTTCGTGCGGCGCTAACTGCTCAGTAACCCAAGGCACTTTCTCTTCATCCATTGGATGTAGGCGATTGTAGTCATCACAATCCATACCATCACGAGTCAGCTCATTGAAGCTGGTCACGCTCCAGACGTTAGAAGTGATGTTGAACTCGTCTTTTAGAATCTGTGATGCTTTTTGCACTTCACGTAAGATAACACCAGAGCCTAATAGCTGCACTTGTGCTGAGCCATTATCTTCGAGCAAGTACATACCGCGCTTGATACCTTCCTCTGCACCTTCTGGCATGGCAGGCTGCTCGTAGTTTTCGTTCATCAACGTCAAGTAATAATAAACGCGTTCGCCTTCACCATACATGCGACGTAGGCCATCATGCATAACAACAGCTAGCTCATAACCAAAGCAAGGATCATAGCTGACACAGTTTGGCACCACATTGAACAGAATCTGTGAATGACCATCTTGGTGCTGTAAGCCTTCGCCGTTAAGTGTCGTACGACCAGCTGTCGCGCCTAACAAGAAGCCTTGTGCTTGACAGTCGCCTGCCGCCCATGCCAAATCACCCACACGTTGGAAACCGAACATTGAGTAATAGATATACATCGGAATCATCGGCAACGCGTTTACAGAATAACTGGTCGCCAACGCAATCCAAGTACTCATTGCGCCTGCTTCGTTGATACCTTCTTCTAACATGTGACCATCGAGGGCTTCTTTATAGCCCATCAATGCTTCACTATCTTCTGGCGTATATTTTTGACCAACAGCCGAGTAGATACCTAGCTGACGGAACATACCTTCTAGACCAAACGTACGTGCTTCATCAGGTACGATCGGTACGACGCGATCTTGGATGTCTTTGTTTTTTAGCATCGCAGATAGCAAGCGTACAAACACCATTGTCGTAGATTGTTCTTTACCGTTGCTACCTTTTAATACCCGATCGAACATTGATAATTCAGGGATATTTAGTGGAATATGACCACTGCGACGGTTCGGCAGATGACCACCTAACGACTCACGGCGACCTTTAAGATACTTCATTTCCGCCGAACCTTCTTCAGGACGATAGAATGGTAGAGTCTCTAACTGCTCATCAGTAAATGGTAAGTCAAAACGGTCGCGGAAATACATTAACGCTTCTTGATCAAGCTTTTTGACCTGATGCGATTTATTGACGGCTTGCGTCTGGGTAGACAAACCATAACCTTTAACGGTTTTGACCAAAATAACCGTTGGTTGGCCTTTGGTTTTCATCGCTTCACTAAAGGCAGCGTAAACTTTAACAGGATCATGGCCACCGCGGTTCAGACGTGAAATTTCTTCATCAGTCAACGCATCTGCCATTTCTTCTAATTCTGGATATTTACCAAAGAATTCTTTGCGAGTAAATTCAGGCGTACGCGCCTCATATAACTGATACTCACCATCTACCACTTCTTCCATACGTTGTTTGAGCACACCCGTATGATCTTTACCAAGTAGTGAATCCCAGTTACCACCCCAGATGACTTTAATCACACGCCAGCCTGCGCCGCGGAATACTGACTCTAGTTCTTGAATAATCTTACCGTTACCACGGACTGGACCATCAAGACGCTGTAAGTTACAGTTGATTACCCATATTAGGTTATCCAACTTCTCACGACCAGCAAGAGAAATTGCCCCTAAGCTTTCTGGCTCATCAGTTTCACCGTCACCTAAGAACGTCCAAATCTTACGACCTTCTTTTTCTAGCAATCCACGGTTTTCCATATAGCGATGTACATGGGCATGATAGATAGACATGATTGGGCCAAGTCCCATCGATACCGTTGGGAACTGCCAATAATCAGGCATTAGGTATGGATGCGGATAGCTTGATAACCCTTTACCACCAACTTCACGGCGGAAGTTATCAAGTTGATCTTCGGTCAAACGGCCTTCTAGATAAGAACGGGCATAGATACCTGGCGCTGAGTGACCTTGATAATAGATCATGTCACCACCGAAGTGATCGCTAGCCGCGCGGAAGAAATGGTTGAAACCCGTTTCATAAAGTGTCGCACTAGAAGCAAATGTCGCTAAGTGACCACCCAAATCATCATCGTTTTTATTGGCACGCATGACCATGGCAAGTGCGTTATAACGAATCAAAGCGCGTATCTTGCGCTCCATGCCCAAATCGCCTGGGTACATTGGCTCGTCTTCAACCGCAATACTATTGACGTATGCAGTATCTAGTCTGTTGAATGGCAACCCTTCTTGAACTGCCATATTGTATAACGCTTTCAGAAGAAACTGAGCACGGTCCTTGTCTGCGTGTTTGACCACAGATTCGAAGGCTGCCAGCCATTCCTGCGTTTCGGTGCTATCAGCATCCTTATAATAATTCATTCTTGTTAATCCTTTTATATCAGTCACACCTACCTAATGGCAGGGCTTCGTTGAATAATGCGTGATGAGAGATTGGTTTACCTATGACATCCTTGCTACTTTCAAGCATTCCGTTGTTTTGTGCGATGACATACAGCTCGATTATAAAAATAGTATTATTTCGTGTCAGCCAGTGCATCAAATCAACACACTTTCTAAACAATCCATAATGCTATAACTATCCGTTTAATCGTTTATTGATTATGACATTTCATTATAAGTGTTTACAGCCTAGTTGTTTATGGCTGTAGAGAAATGAGAAAATAACAAGTATTTTTTAAATAAATAATGATTAGTTTCTAGGTAAATATTCTTTGATAACAGATTTGTAATCTGTGACCAGTTGATTACCTAGCACACGGTAATTTGTCATAATAAAAGTACCTTTCATCTATTTAATATGATTTTTACAAAAATATTACTTAATATACAAAATACGTGTAACACAATTTTTTTAGTAAATAAACGTTTACATTAGGCTTTAGTACATAGGAATATTAATATGCATCAAGCACGCCAACTTTTGAATTCAACGAAAAAGCATTTATTCAATAGGTGCATATGTCAAATGATGGCATTGCTAGCTACTACTCCTATGCTTTTGATTAGCAATTCAGCCTTTGCTGAAGCTAATCCCGTATGTCCGAGTGGAAATGCTTTGTATTATTTAGGATCTAAGAACACTACGCCCGCACCTAAAGGTACCTTGAGTTGGTCAGCAGCAGGCAACTCTAGTACCACATATAGCTTTGATAATGGACTTAAACTCGTTTTATCTTTTTCTGATATTAATTTCGTTAGAACTGGTTATCCAGAAGTCAGTACCTTTACTGGCGTTACTACCAATGCCCTTAATATGCGTCATAGCAGTGAAAATCTTGATATTAATCATAGGTTAACGGCTACTATTAACAAACCTGTAACAAAATACGGTTTTGTAGTTCAAGATTTAGATGCTAATGCAGCTGGAAGATATACTGAATCAGTATCTATTGTTACGTCGGGTGGTATTTTCAGCAATTTCGCTAATAACTTTACTGTATCTAATTCAAATAAGACGATTACCGCAAACCGATGGACTAATTGTAGCCCCACTCTTCCCTGTAACTTTAACATTGAATGGGAAGCCCAATCAGCGAGTACACCATTCATTACAACTCATGGTAATACTTATACCGGGGCTTCCACAACTATATCAACTGGCGATCATGTCGTGGGCTACTCAGACTTTTATTTCTGTCTAGCACCGCCGAAATTAATAGTTAAAAAAGAACTTAGTGGCAGTCGTATCAACAGTAACGACCAATTTGAGATTAGTACAACAGAAGACGAAAAAACAACTTTATTGAATCAGTTTACTACTACTGGAAACGGAACGACGCTTGGCAACAGCAGCAGTAGTGTAAAAAATCTGAAAGAAAATACTACCTATATCATATCTGAGCGCGTAATAAATGGCGGTGATATTACTAACTATAATGCTACTTATAGTTGTCTTAACTCAACAACGGGTAGTAAATTCACTAGTCTCGATGGCTCTGGTAGCTCTTTTAAAATATCGGGTCTAAGTTATGGTGACGAAATTACTTGTACTATTACTAATAGTTCGAACTACGTATTCTCAGGCACAGTATTTAATGATAACGGTAAAATCGTAAGGCCAAACAAAGACGATGCATCAGATAAATATCTAAATAATAGCCTTTACTTCAATGGCAAGTATGATTCACCAACTGAATCTGGCATATCTTTTACTACAGGTCATACCATCACTTTGAATAAATGTGTAGGCGATACAAGCGGTAGTGCATTTACGTCTCAAACAGTGGATATTAATACTGATGGCACATATAGTTTTAGCTTAACGCCAGCACAGGTCGGTACCAATACAAAACTCTGTACTACTCAGAATGAGCCTAGTAATTACATATACTCTGTAGACACTACAAGCAACTCACGACAGATAGATATTACTAATAGTAAATATAACTACCCTAACAACGATTTTGGTGATGTTGTCCAAGAGAATGCGGCTCTGGTATTGATCAAAAGTCAGTATATTCATAACTGTAGTCTAAACAACCTTAGCACAATCGATGTTGATTATGACGGTAATGCTAGCGACGCGTATAGTACGAAATCAATATCTAACATCATCCCAGGACAATGTATCGCTTATAGAATTGAAGCCATAAATCGCGGAAATGTTTCCCTGACAGATATTGTTATCAAAGATACGTTACAGAAAAAAAGTGACTCCAATAGCTCACTAGTTACCTCTACCCTAGTTAACCCAATACCTATTGGTGAAAACAGCGGTGTTCCATCGTTTACGTCAAACTCAGTATCTATTGGTGAAAACGGTACAGTTACTACCAATACTTTTTCTTTAGGTACCACTCATGCCACGCGCCGTCAGGCCATCCGTTTCAATACTAAATATGGTAATACCAATACTAACTAAACACCTGTTTATCAAATTATTAAACATTCAATTAAGCCCTGTCTAACCAGACAGGGCTTTTACCGTTTATATACGTCAAAATACCAGTTGTCGTTTTTGTGATGAATAATTGTATTGATTGCGTGACAATAGAAAAAAGCGAGAGAGGTGCTGTCTAAAAGCCATATAGGTATTAGATTTCAGGCTACTCAATCACAACCTGCAAATTTAGATTTTTGCTAATAGTAATGGTCTAAGAAAGGATTTTATATGAAACGTTTCAAACTTTTACACAGCATTTTATTGGCAACTGTTGCTTCTACTTGTTTGTTAAATGTCGCCCATGCTGATGATGCTTTAAAAATGGAACTGACGGCTGACAAAGTAACCAAAAATGCAGATGGTGAAAATGTTTATTCAGCAGTAAGCACTGCACCAGCAGGCACTGTAATCCAATATAAAGCGAATTATACCAATACTATCAATAAAGACATTAACGACTTGATGGTGACATTACCTATCCCTGCAAACATGACATTCACTGGTGAGGCAAATCCTACAAGTGCACAGGCAAGCACGGATGGTAAAAATTATGCTGACATGCCTCTTATGCGCAAGGTAAATGGAAAGATGGTTAAAGTTCCATATTCTGAATATCGCACCCTACGTTGGAATATCAAACTATTACCAGCCAAGAAATCAGCGGCCGTGGCCTTAAACACCACTGTTAACTAGTTTGGCCAATATCACATTATTTTTAACGTTTTAATTCTTAATTCGATTTTTACTATCAACCTCGGAGTACTACATGAAGTCAAATACCTTTAACTATAGCCTGTTGGCTGTTGGTGTCGCTGCGGTAATGGGCATCTCTACAAGCGCTATTGCTGAGACAAAAACTGCTGAAGATGCAGTCGTTATCAACAACATTGCAAAAGCTAGCTATAGTGTTGATGGTGTAGCACAGAACGAAGTTGAATCAAACGAAGTTACCGTCAACGTATCTGAAACTGGTTCTTTCTCACTAATTGCACAAAACGATGATGATACGGTTGGTGATGACCTAAACACTGGTTTAGAGGTGGTTCCTACTGGCGTGGCTCAGTTTACTCATCGCCTAGAAAACTTAGGTAACTTGACTGATACCTATACCATGGCATTGACCAACAAAACTGATGATACCAAAAACTTTGATCTTGCCACTACTAAAGTCACTTATGTTGTTTATAAAGACGACGATACCGTGGTTAGAACCGTTGCTGATACCACAGGTACTGCTTTTACTAATACTGATATTGTTCTAGAAAAAAATGAGTATGCAATCATTACTATCGACGGCAAAACCGCTGGTAACGTAGGTGGTGATACTCAGAACTTGACCTTAACAGCTAAGAGTACGTATCTAGCGAATCAAGGAGGAGCTCCTGCTGATGCTATAGCTACCAATACTGACGAATCAATCACCAAGCTACCTGTGTTAAGTATTGTAAAGTCAGTTTCGCAAACGCTAGACCTTAATAACGTCGATGCCACTGCAGAGTATACAATCACAGTTAAAAATGATAAGACGGCTGCCTATGCTGCTGATGCGGTTGGTATCAAAATCGTTGATAACTTACCAGAAGGTTTAAAGCTAGTAACGGACTCTTTGACAGCAGCTAGCATTACAACTACTGGCTCTGCAACCAAAGGAACTATCGCTCAAAACAATAAGGGCATCGGCTCAGGCTCTACAATTGATGGTTTCGAGATTATTGGTGTTGATCTTCCACTTGGTGAAACTATTACGATTAAATTTAAAGTACAACAAGATACTACCGAGACACTAGCAAAAAGCACGATTAACCATGTAAGTGTTGAAGCACCTTTGGGCGGTGGTAGTAACGTTACCATTATTGATAGTACTGATGGCACTAGTGGTGACGAAAATACAAACACTTATTATCCAAGTGGCGCTGATACTGAAAACGAAAATGGTACTGCCCCAACCACCACAGGTGGTGATTCGACTCAGCCATTGACGTCTAATCAACGTGCAGTAACGTTGACAGGCCCAACCACTAAAGAGGTGCCAAATACTTCGACGGCAGCTACTCAAGCGGTACATCAGACTGTCATTACCAACACTGGCCGCGAAACTGAAGGCGCTAATGCTGGCGAGTTGAAGTTCAAAATCGAAGATGGCGGTACTAATGACAAGGTAAAACCTGCTGACACTGGCAACATCACACTCGTTTATGACAAGGATGGCGATCCAGCTACTACTAATGACCTTACGGAAGCTACCCTACCGTACAATGAATCTGGTGAATACGACGTTAATGCTGCATTCCCAGCTGGTATAGCGCCTAAAGGTACTGTAACCATCACCTATAACGTTGTATCAGCGGCTGCTGAGACTGGTACTTCTGAAACTACTAAAGTGACCTTAATCCCAGGTGGTACTGACAGTCCTGTGGCTCCTGCTCCTGTTGTTGACACCACTAGTGTTAAAGGTGTGACATTGGTTAAGAGCCAAGCGTTAGATGCTACTTGTAGCGGCAATGTTGCTGACAGTGCATTCAGCGCTTCTACTACTGCACTAGAAGCAGAGCCTGGACAATGTGTCGTTTATAAAATCTTAGCGACTAACACATTTTCAAGCCGTCCCGTCACTAACTTAGTAATCTCGGATTTATTGTCTAACTTCTCAGCAGGTGCGACCGCCCAGACTATTTCCCCGACTACCACAACTGGTTCAAACAATACCATTACCGTTGCAGCTAACAACGATAACACGTCGATTAACACAACAGTGAGTCCGCTAGCAGCTACTAACACGGCTACCCTAAAATTCTCAGTCAAAATCAAACCATAATTAATCTACAAGCATTCTAGAATGCTTGTAGACCAACCCTCTAGCTTGAATTGTGCACATATTATTCAAGCTAGAGACTTATTACTCCCTTTGTGTTTTATTGGATAAGCGACCTATTATGACATCTACTGTAATCAATACGTCTAAAAACATCACCTTGTGTACAGCGAAAATTTCAGCGCTGTCATTTGCAATGTTGCTTATGCAATCGAATACCGCCTCTGCTGCAACCGACTCATTAGTACAGCTAATCAATAACACCGCTCAGGCCAGCTATAATGTTGACAGTGAGACTAGCGCTACTATTAGCGCTGGCTCAAACCAAGTACAAGTGAAATCTTCAAATCTACCTGAATACGGTATCAGCTTGACTCAGCATGCTGTACGCACAGTCATGCCTAATACACAGGTAAGCTGGACTAACGTACTGAGTAATACCAGCTATAGTGATCAGACTGTTGAGCTAACGCTAAACGTTTCGCCTACTCTATCTAATTTACAAGTTTATCAAGATTTAAATAAAAACGGCATTGTCGATAGTGACGATAGACAATTGATTCTTGATAACCTGAGCGCTCAGATCAAACTTGGTCAGAGTGAAAGTATTCAGCTTATCGTACAGGCTTTATCAGATGCCAATGGTGAAGATGGCGATACTGCCGATGTGAAAATTGGCGCTATCATACTGGAAGATCCATCAATAGCCGCTGTCGAAGCCATCGATAGACTGCTCATTATCGAACCTGAAATCAAATTTACGACTCCTCAATTCGATGGTACTAAAACCGACTCGCAAATCGGTGACAACGTTTATATTGATGCCAGTTATGCTCAGTGCAACGTGCAATCTGATAAACCTGATCAAGTATGGGTTACTGTTAAGTCGCCAATGACTGGTGATACCTATTCTTTCAAAGGAATTGAGACTGGTAACAATACAGGTAAGTATCACCTGTCTGCACCGACACAGAACAATGCCAATGCTATTGACGATAAACTGATTCAGACATTGGTCGATGATACGTTGACTGCTGATTTAACCGCTTGTATCGATCCTTCTGTTGGTACAGGTGCCGATCAGCTACCAAATGATAGTGATCTTACTGTACGTATCGATAATTTAAATACTCAAGTAAACATCATTGATAATAATGCAAGCCTAGTCGTCACCAAAGAAAGCGATGTCAAAACTGCAGAGCTTGGTGATTATGTTAGCTATACTATCGATATTAGCAACAACGGCAAATCGACTGCTTACGATGTACAACTAAAAGATGCCTTACCACGTGGTTTTGACTACGTTGAGAATAGTGTCAGTGTTAGCCCAACGACTGATGTTGATATCAACCAAGCACAGACCACAGAGTTTAAAGCTGATGGGAAATATCAAGTATTAAACTTAGGGAACATGGCAGTTGGCGAAAGTAAAAAAATTACTTATCGCGTACTAATCGGTGCGTCATCGCTAGGCGGCGATGGCATTAACCGTGCCACCGCCGTTGCTAGAAATGACCAAGGACAAAGCGTAGGCTCGAGAGAAGCGCAGTGGAAGATTGATGTAGAACGCGGCGTGATGAATACTGACGGTATTATCGTCGGTAAGGTCTATCACGATATCAACCGTGATGGTATTCAGCAAAAAGAAGATGGTGAGCTTGGTGTCGCTGGTGTACGTATCTACATGGAAAACGGTAACTTTATCGTGACCGACCCTGAAGGTAAATATAACTTCTACGGTGTCAGTGCCAAAACACACGTACTAAAGGTCGATCGTACTACTATCCCTCGAGAAACTGAACTGGTTACTCAAAGCAATCGTAATGCTGGTGACGCTGGTAGCCGTTTTGTTGATTTGAAATACGGCGAATTACACCGTGCGGATTTTGCGATCGTTGGCGGTATGGCAGATAGTACTGAGCGCTTGAACGCTGAGTTAATTGCTCGTAGCAAACTAGTAGATGCGAAAAACGACACGTTAGAACAAGCCGTAAAAACCGAGCTAACTTTAGATCCTGACTATAATACCGATAACACTGATAATGTAGATGCTAGTGGCTGTAACATCAACGGTGATTTAGATCTTGGTAACAGCTGTGATTCGGCTATCGTTAATGACATGGTCAATTCAGCAGATAGCCGTGTTGATATGGCGGTAACCACTGTTGCTCCGCCAGTAGAAAAAGAGCTCGAAGAATACTTAAAAGAAGTGGCAAGTAACGATGTTGCCTTTATTAATCTAAACGAAGGCCAGCAGCTTAGTACTTATAAGCAAATGGTACAGGTTCAGGCACCACTTGGGTCTTTGTTCACACTATATGCCAATGGCAAAGCTGTGTCAGAACAAAAAATAGGTAAAACTGCTGAGCAAGAGAAACAGAATGTAACGGCTTTCGATTACTATGCTGTTGATTTACAGCGTGGCAAGAATATATTGCGCGGTGTCGCAACGGACATAAATGGTCAGGTCATCTCTGAGCAAACTATCAAAGTATTAACTTCTGATAGCTTACAAGCTATCGACTACCGTACTCAAGCACAGTTAGTACCAGCTGACGGTATTAGTGAATATCAGGTAGTTATTAGTCTAAAAGATCGTGATGGTCGTCCCTACATTGCGTCAACACCGATTACTATCGACACAAATATCGGCCGAGTGAATCTAAAAGATGGCAGTCAAGATAAAGCAGGCACTCAAGTCACTGTTTCTGGTGGCGAGCTGCTAATTCCCGTCACTGCACCTAGCGTACCAGGTAAAGGTGAGCTAGTCATTGACACTGGTAACAGTAAACAAATCATTCCGTTACAGTTCACCGCTCAACTACGTCCACTGATCGCTGTTGGTATTGTAGAAGGTGCTATTTCACTAAAAGACTTTGACGGTGGTAGCATTACAGATGCTCAAGGCGCATTTGAGCAAGAGCTAAATGACTTTGCTGGTAATGATGATTACACAGCTTCTGGTCGTGCTGCGATGTTCCTAAAAGGAAAAGTGCGTGGCGACTATCTGCTAACGCTTGCATACGATAGTGATAAAAAAGGCGAGCGTTTGTTCCGTGATATCGAACCTGGCGAATACTATCCTGTCTATGGTGATTCATCAGCCAAAGGATTTGATGCTCAGTCTACTAGCAAGCTTTACGTGCGCCTTGATAAAGGTCGCTCGTTCGCTATGTATGGCGATTTGAAAACTCAGATCGATGACGACGAAGGTATCAAGCTTGGTCAATATAACCGTACATTAACTGGTCTAAAAGCTCAATTTGAAGACAGCGATACTCGCATTACTACTTTTTTAGCAGAGACCAGTACTAGCCAACGGGTAAATGAGACTCGCGGTTTGGGCATTTCAGGTCCATATCCATTGGCTGAAAACTTTGATGCGGTATTAGAAAACTCTGAAATCGTTGAAGTTATTACTCGTGACGCCGATAACCCTGGGCTTATTATCAATCGTGAGACGCTTACTCGCTTTGCTGATTATGAGATTGACCCTATCAGCCGTAGCTTATTTTTGACTTCACCGATTGCTAGTCAAGATATCGCAGGCAACCCTATCTACATCCGTGTCACTGTCGAAGTTGATGAAGGTGGTGAAGAGTATTTGGTTGGTGGTATTGCAGCGAAACAGCAACTAACGAATAAAGTCGCCCTCGGTGGTAGCTATGTGAATAGTGATGACCCACTGAATAAAGAAGAGCTGGCTAGTGTTAATAGTGTTGTTAAATTCAATGATAAGCTAAAGTTGGTCGCCGAATACGCGATGAATAAAGCTGAAAACCCAAATTTTCAGTCAAGCAATCAAATCAATGCGACAGAACTGACCGATAGTGATGCTGAAGGTAACGCACTACGTATTGAGCTTGATTTTGACAATAAGAAAAACACGCTTGCTAAAGCTTATTATAATGATGCCGATGAAGGCTTTGTCACTGGTGCATCACCGCTTACTGCTGGACGTACTGAGTCTGGTGTAGAAGTCACTCACAAGTTAGACAATAATAAAACCGCGCTAAAGCTAGAAGGTGTACGCACAGAAGAGCATACTACTGATGCCAGCCGTGAAGGCGTACAAGCTAGCGTTGAACATCGTTTAAGTGAAAACATCGTTGGTGAAATTGGGGTTCGTTATTACAAGCAAGACGCGACTGCTGCCTCACGTAATACTCAAGCAGCGACAGACGTTGTAGATATTACAGACGACACTCTGTTTAATGATGACATTATCAATCAATCAGCGTTGAGTGGCGTGAGTAACGCTGAAGAAGATATTGAAGGTACGACTGTTCGTGCTCGTCTTACCTCTCGTCTACCTAAGTTGAATGATAGCTTGGTATTTGCAGAGTATGAGCAAGATATCGAAAACAGCTCACGTAATGCAACTTCTATCGGTGGTGAAACAGCGCTTGGTAATTTGGGTCGTCTATACGCACGTCACGATTTGATTAATAGCCTATCTGGTACTTATGGTCTTGATGATACGGATGAGCGTCAACGTACCGTATTTGGTTTTGATGCAAATTACATGAAAGACGGTAAAGTATATAGCGAATACCGCATGAGTGATGCCATTAGCGCTCGCGAAGCTGAAGCAGCTCTTGGCCTAAAAAACAAATGGTATGTGCAAGAAGGTTTAACGTTAAATACCTTGTTTGAGCGTGTTGAATCTCTTGAAGGTGAAGAAAACAACACTGCAACAGCTATCGGTGTAGGCGTTGAGTATCTTGCTAAAGAGGATTACAAAACATCAGGACGTATCGAAAAACGCTGGGGCGAAACAAGTGATAGCTTACTTGGTAGTGCTGGTATCGCTTATCGCTATACTGATGAGGTTACCTTCTTAGCAAAAGATACCTATTCACGCACTGACTATAGTGATGGCGATCGCACTATCAATCGTTTTCAGTTAGGTGCTGCGTATCGTGACTACGATAGCAATCAGCTAGATATGCTTGCAAAATTCGAATATCGTTTGGACGATAACAATACTGGCGATGACGCTTACCAAGAAGACACCATGATTTGGTCATGGAACGGTAATTACCATCCTACGCGTCCATTGACGCTATCTGGTCGTTACGCTGGTAAGTATACAGAGTACGAAGCAGACAGCTTAACCAGCAATAACACGGCTCACGCTGTTTATGGTCGCGGGCTTTATGACATCAGTGAGCGCTGGGATATCGGTTTGCAAGCCGGTACGTACTGGAACGATCAGGCGAATGACTTGACTTATATGCTTGGTGCAGAAGTGGGTTATAGCCCAATGACCAACCTTTGGTTATCACTTGGTTATAACTTCATGGGCTTTGAAGATGAAGATATTGCTTATGACGATAGCACTCAGCAAGGCGCTTACTTTAGATTGCGCTTTAAGTTCGATGAAGACTTATTCAAACGTGAAGATCCACGTAAGAACCAGCGTCTAAGCAGAAACTCTGCATTGTAATCGAATGATACTATCGCAAGTACAACCTCATGACAGTATGACGATTGTCTTATGACTAATTGGTCCATCATGCAATAAAAAATTAAGTCAGCCCTAGTAATGGTAAATAATACCAATATTTATTACCTTAACATAAGGTTTACACCATGTTTGATTCAGCCATCAAAGCAGCACCTTTCAAGCGCTCACTATGCGTTACATTGTCAGCCTTGTTTTCGTTAACCTTCATGCAGCCTGCTATAGCTGAGAGTGAGTCTGTTCAAATGGCCAATTCTACTAGCATGGCTGAATACTGCCGCGATGATAGTCAGACACAAGCACACTCTTATAAATATCAAAGTGAACAACAGCGCCTGTTAAATTGTATGGTAGCTCAGCTAGAGCCTTATCAACAACAGGACAAGACAGTAGCTCAACAGTATTTTGCCTATAAAGCGCAAGCATGGTTGAACTATGCCATTCATCAAGACAGTATGAATAGCCGCTCATCCGCGGGTCAAGTTGCATTAGAAATGGCAGAGCCTATATTGCAAGCACTAGATAGTAATACGGTACAAGACTTGAGCTTGCACCAAAATATCCCATCTACCTCTGCCTTGATGCGACCAGACTTATGGGCAGCTTTAAGCGCACTTAAAGACGGTGATGGCATAAAATCAGCACCACGCGAAATGGCGTTTAGTGAAGTGGCTTTGATCTGGGCGGCAACCAATCAATGCGCGCGAGGTTGGCGCGAATCTAGTATGCACTTTCGCATGGCAGACCGTTGGCTTGAGCAGGCCCGCGAAGCTTATGTCAATACAAATGACTCACAGACCAATGTAGCACTAGAGAAGTCAATAGCCAACTACTATAAGCAGTACGCGCCTTTAGATGCAAGCGATGATACTTGTCGTGGACAAGATTTGACATCTAACCGTTAGGCTACGGTTATTTTACTAGAAGTATTCATCTCTATTACTTCCAATCTTATGCTAAAAATCAGACATAAAAAAGCCAACATATTCGTCGGCTTTTTTATGTTTAAAGTAAGCTTAATTAGCGGTTTTTACGTGGTAATTTTTCTGGTAGATAACAACGTAAATAAGCAATAAACGCTGTATTTGCTTCTTGAATATACTCTTCAGTAATACTCTGATGACGGCGATACGATAACGTGAATATGGCATTTACAATGCTATAAGCAATCAACAAGGTATCTTGGATATCATGGAAGTTTGGCATTTCATAACGCTCTGACAAACGCTTATACACGACATTAACGATTTGATGATCCATATCTTCACCAAAGCTATCACCTTCAAAATCAGGTGTATTGGTGTCATAAATAAGCTTGGCTTTGGTTTTGTCGTTATGAAATATCGTAATACAATGATCGATAAGCGCCGTTAGATACCCTTGCCATCTGTCATAGTTGCCAATATCGACCGTCTCTACCATCTCTAATATTTCAATCGCATTTAAAAAACGCAATGCTAAAAATATTGCTTCGATATTAGGAAAAAAATGGTAAGCAGAAGCTCTTGGTATGCCCGCTTCTTCACATACAGCTGCTAACGTTATATCGTTAATAGCATGTGTTTCGCTCAACTTTTTGGCACCAGCCAATAGTTTTTGACGACGTGCACGACCTTGCTGGCTAGTAAACTTAAACTTATTAGGTACAAGCTTCTTTGCCAACTCCGAATCTACCAGCACATCTTCAATCTTTTCGTCTTTATTATCACTCATTGTGAATCTCTTAAATGTTGCGCCCTATTTTATAAATATAATCTTCATTGAATAGTACCTACCCTCAAATGAAGGACTATTAACCTTTGGCTAAAATATAAAGCCTGTACGGTCACTACTGTATTCAATGGAGAATTATCATAAACGCTTGCATAGTATCAAGCAAGGGACATGAATAGGTTAAAAACAATACAACGATCAGCAATTTAATAGAGCTAACCGTCTAATTTTATAAAGTTAGTCATTGAGTTTTATTTTCGCCCTTATAATACCATGATCGGTCACTCTATCGTCATAGTCCCACTTCAAATGATCGTTAAAATAATCCACCCGCTCTACATGACCGAGCGAAAACTTACTATCAGGCAAAAACTCTTCTGAGACAAATAACTGATCGATAATTTCTGGCATGCCTTGATATATATGGGTATAGGCGACATCTTTCATCCAACCATACTGTGCCTGAATACGAGCAGCATCAAAAAGTGCGACATCACGCATACTTTTATCGTAGTTGACCTCCCCAGTTTCTGTCATCAACTGAGTGGTTACGCTACCTGTGACATCATTCATATCACCCAATATAATCAATGGCTCACGAGTATGGTGCAATCGCTCTATGATAGACATACGGATAGAGGCCGCTTCTGCCGCGCGCATACATAGACTACGAAGTTTGGCGCGAACTCGAATGTTTGGATCGTCCATGTCCTCTAACAGGTTGCCGTTTTCATCACGTAAGAAAAAAGCACGTTTGCTTTTTAAATGTGCTGTAATGACAGTAATTGGCTGCCCGTACGCGTCAACACGCAACACTAGTGGAGGACGATTAAAACACTTATAAGGACCGATATCAGGTACATCAATAATAGCTTTTGGTGCTATATCCTCTAATAAACTGGTTTCTAATTGCTCAAATCGGCTGATGATACCCACAGCAGGTGTATTCTGTGCACCTAAGCCTTTGGTATAAGTATTGGTGCTATCGTTACTTGCGAGTGGAATGACCGCTTGCTCAGGCTTAAAACCTAACGAAACCGCTAACGCCTCTAGTGCATCACTATCCCAAACCTCTTGTACTGCGATAATATCAGCATGTGCTTTAGCCAACAAACCTGTAAGACCTCGCAGCTTATGTTCATAAGCTTCATTGTCATAGGCTGGGGCATTTTCATAGTAAGTTCGATTAGGGTTCGCGAAGTTCAATAAGTTTGCCGTCGCGATATAGAATTGTTTGCCACCCTCAGCACTATTACTCATATATTCCTCATCGTACCCATTATTATAATACATAATATTCACATATATGCATACTTTATAAACTTTAAGCATAAAAAAACTTCCAAAGTTTAACTTTGGAAGTTTTAAAATAGCATATATATTGATAAGTGAAACTACTAATAGAACTGAAAATACAATCAATCTATTTTGTGCAATAAAATAGCAATCTCATGTACCAATCAATTACTAATAGGCTTCGTTCACTAAAACAATTAAGTCACAGTTTCATTAATTGTTTATTATGATACACGGTGCCACGCATCACGTGACGCTTGACGTGCTTCATTCCATTCCAAGCGAGACTCGCCTTTCACTTCATGCCATGAACGCTCTAGATCTGCTTCATGGTCTTCAAAACGTGCGTCTACTGGATAACGAGCACGGTTCGCATAGCCGACTGCATATGCTGGATGCATATCACGGTCGAAGTCATACCCTTCTTTAAAATAATCAGCATTTGCATATTCCGCACGCCAGTATGCTTCTTCATGAGTCGGATCAATTGCTTCCGCTGCCGCATGTCCTGCACCGCCACCAACGACTGCACCAATAGCACCACCAATCAGCGTACCCAACGGTCCTGCCATCGTACCGATAGCTGCACCTGCTGCTGCACCGCCTACGCCGCCGATGCCTGTACCGACTGGATGAGAGCCTGGCTCACCGGTGATGATATCTGCGTTCAAGTCTTCTTTGGTCTCTTTTGACATGTGCTTTACTTCACTACGATCAATCGCATCATGACTACGGTCTATACCATCATGGTCGTTCATATGTACATCGTGGTTATTCATATTATTATCCTTAAATTATTTTTATTTATTTAACTTCTCATTCACTAAGAATTTAGCGTTCTTGTTGAATTCAATTAAAGTATAAGAATTTTTGAATAGCCTCAGATAGTCCGATTATGTAATCTATGTCCACATTGCGATTGCGTTAGGTTACAGCCTGTATCTTTATCACATTTATGTACAGCAGCATCATATTTTGAGTAATTTTGAATGTATTATGATAATAAATTTACTAAGTAAATCAACTTGATAGCGGCATCAAAGACCTATCTATAGCTCGTTGCCATTTAGCAAGATGTTGTTCACGAGCATCAATCGACATGTTCGGTTCAAAAACGCGATCTACCTGCCATGAAGCCTTCATTGTCGACTCATCGTACAGCCCAGTCTTTAAACCTGCAAGTAGTGCCGCACCCTTCGCCGTAATTTCCGTATCTCTAGGACGTAATACCGGAACCCCTAATAAATCTGCTTGGAATTGCATCAGTAAATCGTTGTTTGCAGCGCCGCCATCTACTCTAAGCTCAGTCAAAGGATGAGGACTATCCTTCTGCATAGCGATAAGCACATCATAGGTTTGGTAAGCAACGGCCTCTAATGCAGCGCGAGCAATATGAGCTTTGGTAGTGCCTCGGCTCATGCCAATGATACTAGCACTGATATCAGAACGCCAATAAGGCGCGCCCAATCCTGTGAACGCAGGTAGCAATACCACATCTTTGCTGCTGTCTACTTGACGGGCTAGATCTTCGATATCGCTGCTCTGTTCAATGATACCCAGATTGTCACGTAGCCATTGAACGATAGCGCCTGCCATAAAGATACTGCCCTCTAAGGCATAAGTGACTTCTTTTTTGGGTGGTTGTAGCATACGTTTGCCTGATTGTACAAGTTGGTCAAACGACAAATTATCTGGACGAGTTGGTGACGTTTTGCGCTGCCATGCAACGGTGGTTAGTAGCTTATGCTCACTCAACTTTGGCTGCTGGCCTATATTCATCAACATAAAACAGCCTGTACCATAAGTATTTTTGGCCATCCCCGCATCAAGGCAACCTTGCCCAAAAAGTGCGGCTTGTTGGTCACCCAGTACTGCTTGAATAGGTATTTGCTTTGCAAACAGGCCTTTCTTGGTTTTGCCAAAATCACCGTCGGACGGTAGTACTTTAGGTAATATATTCATAGGTATGGCAAAACGGTCACAAAGTGCCTCTGACCATGCCAGCTTATGGATATCAAATAATAACGTACGAGAGGCGTTGGTTACATCAATAACATGCTCACCACCTGTGAGCTTATAGATTAGCCAACTATCAATGGTGCCGACCGCTATCTCGCCTCGGCTGGATCGCACACTAAGCTTTGGATTGTTTTCGAGTAACCAAGCAATTTTACTGGCGCTAAAATATGGGTCTAAACGCAGACCTGTAATACGCTGTACTTCATGTGCCATATCAACGCTATCAGCGCTCTGATAAGCACTGTCATTCATACTATTGCTAACACTTTCAGTAGCGAGCGTCTTACAGTAATCCGCGGTACGCCTGTCCTGCCAAATGATGGCGGGAGCCAATGGCTTACCAGTTTGCTTATCCCACATCACAATCGACTCGCGCTGATTGGTAATCGCGATACTGGTAACATCAGTAGCAAGCAATCCTGCCCGATTAATCACATCATGCGCACAGCTGATCTGAGTTTGCCAAATTTGCAGTGCATCTTGTTCAACGAATCCAGTCCTTGGTGTTTGCAGTGTCGTTGGCTGTTGTACCATTTTGATAGGACGCGCATGATCATCGTACAATATCGCTCGACTCGATGTGGTTCCTTGATCCAACGCTAAAATATACCCTGCCATGACACACCCTCTGCTAATATTGTTTATTCTATTTGATAGCCATTTAGTGACTATTCATTGACTGCTACTTATCAATTGCTGCTTATTGACTGATACTTATTGAGCATTTTCTATTTGTTAATTACTGCCTAAATTTCTTCATAGTAAGATTAAAAACAAAAACTATTTAAAAATAAATCGCTTGAATCTAAAACGCTTTATTGGCTATGTTGTTACTTATAAACAGATATTTAAAAATTAAATCAGACCTCTATCATACTGCTACTCGTCACACAATAGAAAACAACAAAATACTGAGCATTGACCCGTCACCATTGTGGCTCTACAGTGTACCTCTTATGACGAATGTCCATTTTTTAGTGCTTTCAATCTAGACTTATTTTGATATTAGAATATGAATAATTTATTTGAGCATTATTTTTTGCGAGCTAACGAATAGTCTATAATAGTTTAGCGACTTTATATTCTGAGCAATGAAATCTATTGGTACTGTTCCTTATTTTATAATACCTTACATTCTAATTAATGGCTTATGTGACTTATGAAATTCATTTTATCAGCGCTACCGACTGCTATGATGGCAGTTGCAGTTATGAGCGTGCCTCTCATGACTTATGCGAGCACTGACGCTGACAGTATAAAAGTGTCAGATGATGTTACACCAGTGGCGGTAACACAAATCATAGATACTGGTAGTCCGACTGATAATGATAAACCAGCTGTAGCGCCTTTTGATACAGTGCCAAACCCTCAAAACGCTGAATCGCAGACACTGTCTACGCTTGTTGACCCTATCACACATAAAGCTGTTGATAACAGCTATGCACTCGACGTCTCAAGCTTTTTGAGCTTAGAGCAAGCGCAAAAGCTTCTGGTACAAGTATCACCTAAAATTGCTGCCAATCAAGCAGCGATTGCCGCCAGCGAATACCAAACTGACGCGCTCAGAACCATTGACAATCCGCTCGTATTTGCTCGAGTATCTGCCAGTGCCTATCATTTGGATGAGGACATAGACTTGTCTTCTCTCAGAAGCGGTATCGTCAACGAAGTAAACAATGGTGTAGATAACATAGTTCCTCCTACAGCAGACCTACCAGACTTTGGTGAACTGGTCGGTGAGCGTATTCCCGACTCCTACAACCTCAAGCGCTCAGGCTCTACATCAGGCGCAGGTCTTGGTGTCGTTTGGCCTGTTTATACTGCTGGACGTACAGACGCGCTGACTGGTGCCTCAGACGCTCGTACTCAAGAAGCTATGGCTGATAGCGTACTGGATAAAAATGAGCTTTATAATACGTTGATTGAACGTTATTTTAAGGCACAACTAGCGATTATCGCCGCTTACTTGCGAGAAGATGCTTACGATACGTTGCAGCAGACCGACCATATGGCCGAACGCTTGTTTGAAGAAGGTTTTATCTCACGTGTCGATAGACTAGAGGCACAGTCGGCTCTTGCGGATGCCAAAAGCGAGTCCGTCAATGCGAATAACGACGCGCGACTAGCCATGATTGCGCTACAGCGTCTACTACGTACCGACTACCGTATCAAGCCAACCACACCCTTATTTGTTTCAAGTCGCCCTCTACCAGATGTGAGCTACTTTCAGGACTTGGCGCTAAACAACCATCCTGGACTACAAAAAGTTGCAGCCAAGCGCGCACAGGCTCAGCAATTACATGCGTTATCAGATACAGGCTACAAGCCTACGGTATTGCTATACGGTTATGGTCAGGTGGAAAAGGATCCAAGCTGGGTCGCTGGTATCTCTGCTAGCTGGAAGCTATGGGGCGGACTCGATAAAACCGCATCGTTAGCATCAAGCAATGCCCAAATACGTCAGGCCGATCTCTCTGAAATTGAAGTCAGTGACAATCTACTACTACTGGTAGAAAAAAACTGGCACGATGTCAATAATGCCCAATCACGCTATCAGGCATTACAAAGTAATGTTGATTTGGCCGCAGAAGTATTGCGATTGCGACGCTTAGGATTACAAGAAGGTGTAAATACCACTGTCGACGTGGTGCAAGCACAGACGCAATCGCTTAAGGCACGTACTGAACAAGCACAAGCTGCTAATGACTATGTACAATCATTGGCTGCACTCATGCAAAGCTGCGGGACACCACTTGCCTTCAATGCTTATCTTAATGCTGCTGACATTCAACTGCCTACTTTATATACTGAACAATGATGCGACGTGAGAAGCCATAAGTCGTGTTGATAAACGCCTTGTATTATCATGAAGCCGACAACGAACATACTATTACTAACCCTATTGTGAATACCTGTTTTTATGAAAGAATTGACTGCTAAATCGACAAAAAACTGGCTGCAGACGTTACTAAAGGCATGGAAAATTGCAAACAACTCTAATGTTTGGGCGCATTGCGCAAGCGTAGGTTTCTTTGGTTTTTTATCAATTTTTCCAGTGATGGCAGTATTTGTACTGCTTTATGGTCTGGCGTTTTCGCCTGCTGAGATGCAAGAGCAAATCTCACTTTTGAGTCAGTTTATTCCTGATACAGTATATGAAGTACTTAACTCACGTCTGAATGACTTGGTTTCTACAACCACGTCTACACTGACTTTTAGCCTGCTAATATCATCCTTGCTCGCACTTTATGCTGGCTCTAAAGGTGTCAAATCTCTAATTATTCTTATTAACCTTGCGTTTCATATCACTCAAGAGCGCAGTTTTATACAGAGCACGATTCGCGCAGTTGGTTTGACTTTTGCAGCAGTAGTCGTATTGATTATAGCGGTTTCCTCTATCGCGATTATTCCTTTGGCGGCGGCCTATTTCCCTTTCCCCCAAATAGCGAAGACGATGGCGCTTTGGAGCAGGTGGCCAATATTGACAGGTATCATATTTTTAAGCTTTTTGGGCCTTTATCGCCTAGCCCCAAATCGTGATGCCGTCGCCCTCAAAAAATTAATGCCGGGTGCTGCACTAGCAACGGTTTTATGGATTGTACTGTCCATCTTGTTTTCAGTTTATGTGCAAAATTTCAACAACTATAGTGCTGAGTTTGGCGCGCTTTCAGCTGCTGTGGTCATTATGCTGTGGCTCTATTATTCAGCATTTATTGTCGCCCTTGGTGCTATTTTTAATTCTGAAACCATAGACAACGCCAAGCCTTATGCGGTTCGAGTGTACTAGTAATAAACCCTTTATTTTCAACTTTGTTGCTTTAGGAATCTCATTGTCATGACTGAATTACCACGCGAATCAGACGACTCAAATAAATCAACTGATGCAACCGAGTTAGTGACCTCTCAAGATGCACAAAATTCAGTCGATCCTGTAAAAGACATACCTGATATCGAACCAGAGCAACCGACACCTGCTTATAATCGTAATCATTCTAAAACTGACAAGTCTGCACGTACAAAAAAAGCCTTGCTTGCGCTATTTATACTGATTGCCCTTGGTATCATTGCGTATGGCTTATATAAAAGTAATGCGCATAGCGAGCCAGAAGTTATTACGCTGCAAGGACAAATGCAGATGCAGCAAACGTCTATTGCTGCAAAAGTGCCAGGGCGTATCGCCCAAATCATGGTAACAGAGGGTGATACAGTTACAGCAGGTCAACAACTGGTTGAAATGGATTCGCCTGAGATTAATGCCAAGATTAATCAAGCACGTGCTGGTAAACAAATCGCACAAAGCCAATTAGACAAAGCAGAAAATGGTGCTCGCCCGCAAGAAATTGCTCAAGCAAAAGCCGCTTGGCAGGCCAATAAAGCCGCGTCTGATTTGGCAGAAAACACCTATCAGCGTGTGAATCGCCTTTACGAAGAAGGATTGATGGCGAGGCAGAAGCGCGATGAGGCATATGCGCAATATCTTGCCACTCAAGACCAAACCGAAGCGGCTCGCTTGCAGTATGACCTGGCGCTAGAAGGCACACGTACTGAAGATGTGTTCGCAGCTACAGCACAAGTCGCACAGGTCGATGCAAAGCTCGATGAAGCGTTAGTGGCAAAAGAGGAAGCAAGCCTAAGAAGTCCTATCGCTGGTATCGTCGATAATGTCATTGTGAGTGCTGGAGAAGTCATCGGTCAAGGAGTTCCACTCCTGACGCTGGTAGATACTAACGATCAATGGGTAGTACTTAATGTCACTGAGTCATATTTAAACCAATTTGCTATTGGTCAGACATTTATGGGGACTATTCCAGCGTTGTCATCAGCGGATAAACCTTACACAAAACAGTTTACCGTTTATGCATCTTCATCCTTATCAGACTTTGCTACTTGGCGTCCGACTAATAACGATGATGGTTTTGATGTGCGTACTTTTGAGGTTAAGGCACGACCATCTAAGCCCGACGCTCGTATTCGCTCAGGAATGAGTGTGGTGGTACGTATCGATCCCATTCCTGTCAATCAGAACCAAGAGTAAGCCATGCACTTGACTAAGTTAAGTGAGGCTTTTTTACGCAGTGCCGCCTACGAGCGCCGTTTTTTGGTAAAGAACCACTGGGATTTGAGCATGGTGGTATGGATACCGTTGATAACGGTACTGCTAATATGGTGGATATTTTCGCAGACTCAAATTACTGATCTGCCTATTGGGGTCATTGATCAAGACAATAGCGCTGTTGCCAATACTGCTGTACGTTACTTAGAAGCCAGTCCTACTTTGACGGTCAGACAGCTTTATTATTCCCAAGCGGATGCAGAGGCTGCTATTTTACAGCGCGATATTTATGCTGTCGTCATTATTCCAGAAGACTTTTCTCGTAATATATTATCGAGCCAACCTGCACCGTTGACTCTACAAGTCAATGCACAGTACGGTACGCACTCTGGTATTATTCAGACGGGTGTCCAAGCAGTCGCTAGCACGTTATCCGCAGGTGTAGAGATTAAGCGATTGGTCAAACAAGGTGTAGCGCCATCACAAGCGATGACAGCTTACGCACCTATCAGTGTACAGCGTATTAGCTTATTCAATGCTGCGACCAACTACCAGCAGTTTTTGGCATCGACCGTCATACCCGCCTTATTACATATCCTAGCGATGGTCATAGGTGCAACCACGATTGGCCGCGAGTTACGTGATAAGAATATCGGCCGCTGGTACCGTTTTATCGATACAGGAAAGTCTAATCTAGCCTTACCTAACACTGCAGAAGCGAAAACTTCGCTCTCAACCAAACAAAATAGCAGTAATGACATTGCTTCACCGTCAAGTGTAAAGCCGCCCAACTCGGTCAGCCTATCAGTTTTGGTATTTGGTTTATTAGGTAAATACTTTTGGCCAATATTGGCATATAGCTTATGGTCAGCATTGATATTATGGCTGGCAACGTCCAATCAGAATATAAATATTGCATCTCTCGTTGCAGTCTATGCTGGTTTTTTGTGCCTCATGATATTGTCGTTTTGGCTAGGTGCTATTTTTACTTTGAATTCCTTTTCATTACGTATGGGCCTATCGACCACGGGCTTTATTTCAGCACCTTCTTATGCCTTTGCTGGTGTTACTTTTCCTTATATTGCGATTAGTGATAGCGCGCAATATTGGTCAAATGCCCTACCGTTAACGCACTATCTAAAGCTCCATATTGCACAGTTACAAATGCAAGCGCCGATCGCCATATCTTTACCGATTGTCTATGGTCTAATGTTTGCTGCCACAATAGCACTACTACTTGCAGCACTATTAACCAAACGCGCATTGGCGCATCCTGAACGTTGGGGAGCTCGCTGATGTCTGCACCATCGAATAATACACACTCAAAAACTAAACCAACGGGCACTCCGGCTTCACAAAGTTTTTGGGCCAGCTTCATTCAAACCTTTAAAGACGTCTTTAGCGATAAAGGCGTACTTTTGATGTTGATTATCGCCCCTATTATCTATGGGTTTTTCTATCCTTGGCCCTACTCATCTGAGGTGGTCGATCATGTGCCCGTAGGTATCATCGATCATGACAACAGTAACTTATCACGTACTCTCGTGCGTTATACGAGCGCCAGTCCATACCTAGACACTGAGCTGTTTATCAATGAGCAGGCTGCTAAAGAAGCTATATGGTCAGATCAAATTGCAGGCTATATGGTGATCCCAACTGGTCTTGAAGAACAAGTTCAATCCGGAGAGCAAGCGCACGTCAGCGTACTGGGGAATGGTGGTTATTTTATTTTAAATAAGAACGTCCAATTGGGGTTCTCTCAAGCAGTGGGTACAGTATCTGCTGGTATCAAAGTCAAGAAAAGCATTGCACAAGGTGCCTATGCACCCACCGCTGCACAGAACACACAAGCTGTGCCACTACGAATTATGCCACTGTATAACCAAACCGAGGGTTATGGCGCTTACGTTGTACCAGCCGTTTCTGTCATTATCTTACAGCAGACACTTTTGATGGCGACAGCAATGCTAATTGGCACATGGTATGAGCAGCACCGTCACAGTACCAGTATACGTGGCTGGCTAGGACGTATCGGGGCTTTAAGCTCACTTAGCTTTATCATTGGCTGCTTTTACTATGGGTGGGCTTTTGAGCTACATCATTATCCACGCGGAAAAAATATGCTCGGTACGCTGCTGTTTTTGGCACTGTTCTGTCCGACAGTCGCAACGCTCGGCTGCGTGCTCGGATTATGGTTCAGGCAGCGTGAGCGTAGTATGCAGATATTAATCTTTATATCCCTACCGATATTTTTCCTAAGCGGCTATCCTTGGCCAGCAGACCAGCTACCTCAAATATTACAAATGATACGTTGGCTGGTACCGACTACGCCTGCCATTAATACCTCTGTGCAGCTCAACCAAATGGGCGCCAGTGTCTCTCAAGTCGCCATAGGGTTTTACACATTAGCTGGTTTATGGTTGCTTTACTTCACTTTATTGCTGTTCTTACGCAAGCGGATTCCGCAAAGAAAAGCCTACTTATAAACTTGGAAATTCACTAAATCTATGAGCATTAAAAAAGCGCCTACTATTCTTAGTAAGCGCTTTTTCATCTATATTGTATTGTTTTGGCTTTCAGAACTTAAAACACTCGGTTCAAGCCATTCAATGCCGCCACACGATACGCTTCTGCCATCGTTGGATAGTTAAAGGTGGTGTTCACAAAGTACTCAAGCGTATTATTGCTCTTACACTTCATCACGGCTTGTCCAATGTGGATAATCTCTGACGCGTGGTTACCGTAGCAATGGATACCTAGGATTTCGAGCGTGTCACGATGGAACAATATCTTTAGTACGCCCGAACGTTCACCAATGATTTGGGCACGTGCTAGATGTTTGAAAAATGCCTGACCCACTTCGTACGGGACTTTTTCATCTGTAAGCTCTTGCTCTGTCTTACCAATACAAGAGATTTCAGGAATCGTATAGATACCCGTCGGTACACTAGATACTGGCTCAGCATCGCTATCACCAACCATAAAGGCAGCAGCACAGCGCCCTTGGTCATAGGCGGCAGAAGCTAATGAGGGCCAACCGATTACATCACCGGCAGCATAGATATTTTCGACGTCTGTACAGTAAGTATCATCTACTTTTAACTGGCCACGACCATTTGCTTTTAGCCCAATAGCTTCTAAATTTAAGCCTTCAGTGTTACCTGAGCGTCCATTTGACCAAAGAATGGCATCAGATTTGATGCGCTTGCCACTCTTTAAATGCAAGACCACGTAGTCATCATGAGTCTCAAGGTGGTCAATCTCTTCGTTACTACGGATAAGCACACCGAACTGTCTGAAGTCATGCGCGATGGCATCACTGATTTCGCTGTCTAAGTAATTAAGCAACTGATTTTGGTTGTTGATTAAATCAACCTTGTAACCAAGACCAGTAAAGATAGAGGCATACTCACAACCAATCACCCCTGCACCATAAATAATGATTTTTTTGACCACATAATCCATTTGCAAGATTTTATCAGAATCAAAAACGCGCGGATGGTCAAAGTCTAAAATCTCAGGACGATAAGGACGACTACCGACAGTGATGATGGCCTTA
Organism: Psychrobacter sp. AOP7-C1-14; assembly: GCF_052376135.1. NCBI lineage: Bacteria > Pseudomonadati > Pseudomonadota > Gammaproteobacteria > Moraxellales > Moraxellaceae > Psychrobacter > Psychrobacter sp. AOP7-C1-14. The sequence continues at coordinate 208,499 of NZ_JBQSVH010000001.1, forward strand.
TTGAAAGTGATGGTTTCATAAACATTTTCATCGACTTCAATACGCAGCGTGTGTGCGTCAACAAAACTTGCCCAACCTTGAATAACTTCGATACGATTGCGCTCATAAAAACGCGTGTGCGTACCGACTTGACGACGGATAACTTGACGCGCCTTGGCCAATACTTCATTTAGCGGTACTTGCTTATATTCCATTGCTTTGGTAAACATGGGATCGCGGCGAAAGTTAATCAGGTTAAAGACAGACTGGCGCAATGCCTTACTTGGAATCGTACCGACGTGAGTAGAGTTACCCCCTACTTGATCACGAGGATCGACGACCACCACTCTTTTACCCGACTTGGTCAACTTCATAGCAGCGGCTTCACCAGCAGGGCCCGCTCCTAAAACAACTGCATCGTACTCATACTCATGATCGTCACTTTTTACACGGCGAGAGTCTTTGGTAAATCCAGACTTAACATCGATTCGTGTGTCATCGAGTGGATTCACCAGATCAGGATGATGCATGACATCATCAGTCACTTGCTCATGAGTCTGCTCTATCTTTTCTTTTTTATTCTTGCCTTCGGTATGTTCAGGGCTTGGCACGTGTCCGCTAGATTTGTTTGATACTTCGGTATGAATATCTTTCCCAGTATCATTGGTCTCATCGCTTGCACTTTTACTTACCATGATGTCCTCTTTATATTTATCGAGTAAATGTTTGAGATGTAAATGAATCAATATGTAGATGAGTTGGTATCATGTAGATGAATGTCACCCTACTAAGGCATACCTACCATACGTTGTGACAGTATGTTTTGCAATGTCCAGTGGCCAGTAGCACTCTGCTGGCCTTCGTCAATCTGTGGGCGAACACTAATGATGTACTCAGTACCAAGGGCTGGTTTGAAGTCATCGATCCAATCATAAGGAATCTGGAATACGCTACCGTCCTTAGACTTCGCAAGCAGGCACTGCATTGGCAATTCTGAAGCACAGGCCACACGGTTTGGCATGATTGTCAGAGTCTGCGCCCCTCCCAATACGATGCTTGGAATATAGCGTGGTTCAGGTACAGGCTTTTTTGCAAATGGCGACGTTTGGCAAGCACTCAGTAAGGTCGCTGCGCTGAGCAAACCTGCCATCAACAACGACGGCTTTATAGATTGATAGGCTGAAATCATAGTATTCTCTATATGATAATTATCTAGGATGAAGTGAAGTATATTTATTAATGTTTTTTACGCATTCATTGCAGCTGTTTGAGCACTTATTAATGCGACTTCTCAAAACTGTTTGAACCGTTTTTTGAGCTGACACTTATCAACCAATACGACGTTTGAGGCCTGTCATCTGCAAGATACGAGTGGCAATCTCCTCAACAGACATCTCAGACACATCCAGGCTTGGAATACCATGCGTGATATAAATACCTTGAATCGCACGCTGCTCTTGCTGACATTGCTGATAGCTTGAGTAGCGACTACCTGCACGGCGTTCTTGACGAATTTTTACCAAACGATCAGTATCAATAAGCAAACCAAACAGTTTGTCTTTGTGCTCACGTAACGCTTTCGGTAACTGATTGTCGTATAAATCGTCTTCGGTCAAAGGATAGTTGGCCGCTCGAATACCGAATTGTAATGCTAAATACAGAGAAGTTGGCGTCTTACCAGAGCGCGAGACACCTACCAAAATAATATCAGCTGCGTTGTAGTGGCGAGTACGCGCGCCATCATCGTTATCTAAGGCAAAATGCACTGCATCAATACGTTCTTTATAGGTTTCAGAATCTACATCGTCATGTGCATGCCCCGAATGACCATCTGGCTCCACACCAGTCTCTTCTGCAACACGGCCGATTAGACCTTCATACATATCTAAATTGCAGCTTTGGGCTGAGTTGATTCTTTCGCGAATTTCAGGATTGACGATCGTATCAAACACGAGTGGCAACGATCCGTCTCGTTGATAGGCCATGTTGATTTGTTCAACCGCATCTTCGGCGCGCTCTAAGCTGTCTACATAAGGTAGCACTCTGGTCTCAAAAGGCACTGAAGCAAACTGACTCAAAATAGCACGACCCAGTGTCTCAGCCGTAATCGCTGTACCATCTGAGATAAAAAATGCTGTTCTAATGGCGTGAGAGCTGTCTAAGTTGAGCGCATCACGATTTTGGATAGTGGACTTAACTTGTTCAGATGGATTGCTTGAGTACATATCGTTGACACCTCGGTTGAAAACTCAATAGTGACCTTCATTTAGTTTTTGGTATAGATCTTAATAATAACTCAGACTTATTAAGCGATTATCAGTTATTGACTATTAATAGCATTGCTTTGGCTATTAAAAGCGCGATTTTTACTCGGCTTTTTATAGTTGCTTTTATCACCAGCTTTTATAATTACTTTCTCAAAACGAGTTTTTATCAGTACCTATACTGCACATCTATCATGTAGTGTGCACCAACTATCTATGCGCTACATTATACGCATATTAGCTTCTTAATAGAAATCAATGTTACAGGCTTACACTTAGGACTAACATTGTTTTTCATCTTATCGCTATAGTGAATTCACCTCTTATTGAGAAGATTTTTTATCATATATCCTATACAAGACCATGAGATAGGAACAATAAAAACATAAATTGTGGAAATACTCTAAACATAACTTATCTAAACGTGCTTGTCTCATGTAGTAGTTGGCTCTTCTTAATCTGTATTACCCTTTCTAATATTGATATTTTTAATCTACGTAAATACGAAACTTAAGGGCGCTAGCTATAATTTATGTAGCAAACCCCACAATTTGTATATTTTTAACAAGTTTTTTGGTGAAAACCCTCGAAATTCTCCTAATATGGCGGTATAATTCACCGTTATAATCTTTACTAAATAACCTTATTTTCTGGAGTTATCATGGCAGCGCAATCTACAGCACTTGTAATCAATCTTGATCAGCTAGGAAAAGACGACATCGAAATGGTTGGTGGTAAGAACGCTTCGCTTGGCGAAATGATCAGCCATTTATCTGACTTAGGCGTTAGTGTTCCAGGCGGCTTTGCCACCACTTCAAATGCATTTAACCGTTTTTTAACTGAAACGGGCTTGCTTGAAAAAATCAACAGCGAGCTAAAAACATTAGATGTAAACGATGTTAATAAGCTTGCGGCTACTGGTAAAAAGATTCGTACTTGGATTATCGAGCAAGAACTGCCAAAAGATCTTGAGCAAGAAGTACGTCAATCATTTGAAACTATGAGTGGCGGCGAAGACATCGCTGTTGCTGTCCGTTCTTCTGCCACTGCTGAAGATCTGCCAGATGCTTCATTTGCTGGTCAACAAGAAACCTTCTTGAACATTCGCGGTATCGATAACGTCCTAATTGCTATTAAAGAAGTATTTGCCTCTCTATATAATGACCGCGCCATCTCTTATCGTGTTCATAAAGGTTTCGAGCATGAAGGCGTTGCATTGTCTGCTGCTGTACAGCGTATGGTACGTTCAGAGACTGGCGCTGCTGGTGTTATGTTCACGCTAGATACTGAAAGTGGTTTTGATCAAGTGGTATTCATCACGTCAAGCTACGGCCTAGGTGAAATGGTTGTACAGGGTGCGGTTAACCCAGATGAGTTCTACATCTCTAAGAAATTGCTAGCCAATGGTAAGCCGTCGGTGATCCGTCGTAACCTAGGTAGCAAGCATAAGAAAATGGTTTATGGTGATGAAGGTAGCACTGCAAAATCAGTTAAAACCGTTGATGTTGAAAAACAAGATCGTATGCAGTTCTCTTTGTCTACTGAAGAGCTAACCTCACTTGCCAAGCAAGCGGTAACGATCGAACAGCATTATGGCCACGCGATGGATATCGAATGGGCAAAAGACGGTGATAGCGGCGAAATCTTTATCGTTCAAGCACGTCCTGAGACTGTTAAGAGCCGTCAAGACAGCAACGTCATGGAACGTTATGTTATCGACACGACTGGCGCCAAAGTATTGTGCGAAGGTCGCTCAATCGGTCAACGTATCGGTGCAGGTAAAGTGCGTATCGTTAGCAACCTAAACGAAATGGATAAAGTAGAAGAAGGCGATATTCTCGTATCGGACATGACTGATCCGGATTGGGAACCAGTGATGAAGCGCGCTTCTGCTATCATCACCAACCGTGGTGGACGTACCTGTCACGCTGCTATTATCGCGCGTGAGCTAGGTGTGCCAGCCATCGTTGGTTGTGGTAACGCCACTGAGCTATTGGTTGATGGTCAAGATGTGACTGCTTCTTGTGCTGAAGGTGATACTGGTTTTATTTATGAGAGTCAGATTGATTTTGAAGTACAAACTAACTCTGTTGAATCTATGCCAGAGCTAGCATTCAAAGTTATGATGAACGTTGGTAACCCAGATCGCGCATTCTCATTCACCCAAATGCCAAACGAAGGTATCGGTCTTGCGCGTCTAGAATTCATCATCAACCGTATGATTGGTGTGCATCCAAAAGCCTTGCTAAACATGAACAGCTTGCCACGTGAAATCTCACAAGCAATCCAAGAGCGTATCGCAGGCTATGCGTCACCTGTTGACTTCTATGTTGATAAATTGGTTGAAGGTATCTCAACGCTAGCAGTTGCCTTTATGGATCAGCCAGTTATCGTTCGCATGTCAGATTTCAAATCAAACGAATACGCTAACCTGCTTGGTGGTAAGTTATATGAGCCATCAGAAGAGAACCCAATGCTTGGTTTCCGCGGTGCCAGTCGTTATGTATCTGATAACTTCCGTGACTGTTTTGAGCTTGAGTGTAAAGCACTGAAACGTGTCCGTGATGAGATGGGACTGACTAATGTCGAGATTATGATCCCGTTTGTCCGTACCACTGACGAAGCGGCGCAAGTAATCGAGTTGCTTGAGAAAAACGGCTTAAAGCGCGGTGAGAATGGTTTACGTATCATCATGATGTGTGAGCTACCAACCAATGCTCTATTGGCAGATGAGTTCCTAGAATACTTCGATGGTTTCTCAATCGGTTCTAATGACTTGACTCAGTTGACCCTTGGTCTAGACCGTGATTCAGGTATCGTTTCACATCTATTTGATGAGCGTGACCCTGCGGTTAAGAAGCTGTTGACTATGGCGATTGAAGCTTGCCGTAAGCAAAACAAATATGTTGGCATCTGTGGTCAAGGTCCATCAGACCATCCAGATCTAGCGTTCTGGCTCATGGAGCAAGGTATCAGCTCAGTGTCATTGAACCCTGACTCGGTGCTAGATACTTGGTTCTTCTTAGCTGGTGAAGAAGCAAAATAAACCGCTACGGTCATTCACACAGTCATTAAAGATATCACTATTAGGGTCTATTTGATTTTTTCAAATAGACCCTAATATAATGTCCTAAGACATGACTAACTATGCAGGCAATTATGCAGATTTTCCTTGCTCGAAATAACGTACAAGCTGGTCCATACGATTTGGAACAGTTGAACATCATGCTCGCCTCTGGTGAAGTACTGCTGGATGACTTAATGTGGCATGAAGGCTTAGACCAATGGCAGCGCGTAGGTGTTCTCACCAACAACCAAACGGTTTATCGACCTACTAACGTTAATAGCCCTCAGGTCAATGACTCTATTATTAATAACGTTACTGTCTTTCCTGAAGATACTAATACTGAAGAAGACAAGTCTGTATCGTTAGATAGACTATATGGCAAGCCTGAACGTCCTAAAGACACTGGTAAAGATGCGAATATGACAACCAACCGTCATCACACACCGCATCATAATGTCTCACTAAATAAGTCTACTCTTAAAAAGACAGCAGCAGACAATGGCAAAGTCATTGGAGATGTGGTACTTGCTCCGATCATGTCACGTATCTTGGCCACTGCACTCAATGGCTTACTTTATGTATTGGCTATATTACCGTTAGTGATGGCATTGACCAAAATGGATGTGGATTATACCAAGTTCCAAAATATCCAAGATATGGACGCGGCTTACCAATATTCAATGACGCTGATGGAAAGCCTTCCTAGTAGCACGTTAATGATGTCGCAAGTGATGGTGTTTGGTTTGTTTGCTTTGCAATTGATATTTATTGCCATGCGCGGTCAATCACTAGGCAAACTAATCACTGGTATTCGTGTTGTGGATCAAACCACACATCGTCTACCCTCGTTTATCAAGCTTATCGGTACACGTACGCTACTGTTATTTATTATTTATAACTTACTGTTTTCATTTACTAGCTTTTTAGGCTTTGTGATTATTGCCATTCATTATTACATGGCGTCCAAAAGCCCAGAAAACATTGGTTGGCATGACAAACTTGCCAAAACCTTAGTGGTCAAAGCAGACAGTAGTCAATTAGTAAAAAAATCAAAGTCTGAATAATAGTATTTTTATTTGGTTATTTGCTACATACATAGCTGGTGATACTCAAAAAAGCTGCGTACTATCGCGGCTTTTTTGTTTATTAAAGACTGTTTGTTCTTCTTTTATATTTTATTAACAGCGGCACAGTGATTAACCTTTGTGTTAGTTGCTGAGTACTGTTATAATACGGCGCTTTATAAACTAAGCTTATTCCTGATTAATTTAATCGGAATTGAGCTTACCTTATAAATCTCCTTGCTATTAACATAGGGTTAATAGCTACTAATCCGTAAGGAGTCATAATGCGACATTACGAACTGGTGTTACTTGTACACCCAGACCAAAGCGACCAAGTGGTCGGCATGGTTGAGCGCTACATCAAGTTAGTTCAAGACAACAACGGTGTTATCCATCGTTTAGAAGATTGGGGCCGTCGTCAACTGGCTTATCCAATCAACAAGATTCACAAAGCTCATTACGTTCTTTTCAACATTGAAACTGACGGTGAAACTTTGGCTGAACTTGAAGAATTATTCCGCTATAACGACGCGATCATTCGTAGTCTAGTTATGCGCCGTGACGAAGCTGTCACTGAAGAGTCGCAGTTAGCCAAGAATGCCGATGAAAAACGCGCACGCAAAGCAACTACTCGTCGTCCAGACAATCGTGAAAACGGTAGTGACGACAACGACAACAGTGAAGACTAATTAAAGGAGAATACTCATGGCACGTTTCTATCGCCGTCGCAAATTCTGCCGTTTCACTGCTGAAGGCATCACTCACATCGATTATAAAGATGTTGAATTGCTAAAACAGTACATCAGTGATAATGGCAAAATCGTACCAAGCCGCATTACCGGTACGTCTACTAAATATCAGCGTCAACTAGCTACTGCTATCAAGCAAGCTCGTTATTTATCGCTACTTCCGTATACTGACAACCATCAGTAATTTAACCGTTAACTAGGAATGACTCATGCAAATTATTTTGTTACAGCGTATCGTCAACCTTGGTAAACTCGGTGAAACTGTCGATGTAAAACCAGGTTACGGACGTAACTTTCTTATCCCTCAGGGCAAAGCTCTACCTGCTACTAAAGCTAACATTGAAAAGTTCGAAGCACGTCGTGCTGAACTTGAAGCTGAAGAAGCAAAAGAGATCGCTGTTGCTCAAGAGCGTGCTGATGCACTAACTGACGTTAATGTTATCATGCGTGCTAAATCAGGTGACGAAGGCAAGCTATTCGGTTCTATCGGTACTCGCGATATCGCTGAAGCATTGACTAACTCAGGTCTAGAAGTAGACCGTGCTGAAATCAAGCTACCTGAAGGCACTCTACGTCAAGTTGGCGAATACAATGTTGATATTCAGCTACACCATGACGTTACTGCTAGCATCTTAGTTACTATTCTTTCTGAAGATGGTAACAACGAAGATTCAGCTGATGAAGAAGCTGCTGACGAAGACTATTCTGAAGAGTAATCTTTTATATAGTTAGATTCAGTTTATAAAAAGCCAGCAACCTTAGGTTGCTGGCTTTTTTGTGTGCGTTATTTTTGAAATCAAAATTTATATATTTAAACGATTTATATCGCTCACTTATACAGTTTTGTCTCTTCGAATGAAGGTTTTCTATATTACTAAATAGCTTAGAATTATTAGAAAACCTGTTGCGGTAATAGCGATGTTGCTACGCAATACTGTAGTAACTAAATGAAACAACTGCCGTAAAATTGCTATACCTAACAATAAGATACTGTCTATATAATCATCATTATTACCATTAGCAGAAATTAGTAATCTACTGCTATCTAATATAATGATTGGGCGCAAGAATATGAAAGAAAATAATAATATCCACACCGATGACAAACTTATCTGTATCCAAGGTAATTCATATTACTCTGAGGGTGAGGTGTATACAGTTGGTAGAATAGTTAACGACAAATACTTTCAGTTGCTGACTAGTGGCAACGATGACCATTGGTATGCCACAGCGGATGAACAAGGTATTTACGTCAGTTTTGATACTTCAACAGCTACAAATAATAAAGCTTTCTTTGATAAGATTGCCTAGCTGTAGGTTATAGCATGCTTTCAATTTGAACAGATAAACACTATTTCGTATAAGAACTGGTTGTCATAGATGGCCAGTTTTTTTAGTTCAGTACACTCGTAGTTGCGAGTTATACAAGTATTCCCACATAAATTTTTGACGTCTTCTTACCATCAAAAGTTCTTGATGTTTCTCAATAGCGCCAACTATTTAACGAATCTATTTCCTAGCAGCATATATTTATTATAGAATATGTCCCTTTAAAATTTCATATCGTTACTGATGCAGACGGTTAGTTTGATATCGTTTAAGTTTAGATATAGCAGAGCGCTTAAGAGCACTACAATTAGTAGACTTAACGAGCCAGATACCATATTTAATCTCGATATAACTGACTACATTGGCATTAGTAATCAATTAAGATATAAACCATATTGAGACAGTGATGATTGTATTTTGGCTTGTGCTGACCATTCTTTTTATTATTTTCGCTACCGCAAAACTAAAGTGGCACCCTTTTCTAGTGTTGATTTTGTCCGCTTTCTTGGTCGCACTATTTTATCAAGTACCACTGAATACTGTCGCAAAAACGATCTCTGATGGTTTCGGTGGTATTTTAGGCTATATCGGTCTTGTTATTGTATTTGGTACCATTATTGGCTTGATCCTTGAAAAAACTGGGGCTGCTATCGTAATGGCAGAGTCAGTTATCAAAGTATTGGGGCCACGCTTTCCTACTTTGACCATGTCTATCGTCGGTGCAGTCGTTTCTATACCTGTGTTTTGTGACTCTGGCTATATTATCTTGAACTCTCTAAAAGAGTCTTTAGCTGAGCGCCTACATGTATCAAGTGTAGCGATGAGTATTGCCTTGGCTACTGGTCTATATGCCACTCATACCTTTGTTCCACCTACTCCAGGCCCAATCGCAGCGGCAGGTAACTTAGATCTAGAGTCAAACCTAGGTTTGGTCATTATGGTTGGTGTGGTCGTAACTGCCGTTGCTGTACTAGCTGGTTGGTGGTGGTCTAATCGCTTTCTTAACGCTACTCCTGAAAATATCAATGCAGCAGATGCTCCAGCAGCAATGCCTGAAGGAATGAAGACGCGTGATGATTACAGCCACTTGCCTTCAGCGACAATGGCATTCTTACCTATTATCGTTCCTATCATACTAATCTGCCTGTCATCGGTTGCTAATTTTCCAAGCGCACCATTTGGCAGTAGCATGGTAGCGGAAATTCTAATATTCATTGGTAACCCATTGACTGCTTTACTTATCGGTTTGTTCTTATCGTTCTTCCTAATTAAATCAAGCCAAAAAACGCAGGAAATCAGCGACAGTATCTCGCAAGGTTTGGTAGTAGCAGCCCCTATCCTATTAATTACTGGTGCTGGTGGTGCATTTGGTGCCATGCTAAAAGTTACACCGATTGGCGATTATCTAGGTTCGACGCTATCGGCCTTGGGTTTAGGTATCTTCATGCCATTTATCGTCTCTGCTGCGCTAAAAACCGCACAAGGCTCAACCACCGTCGCATTGGTTACTACCTCTGCTATGGTTGCTCCTTTATTAAACCAAATCGGCTTAGACAGCGAACTTGGACGCGTGTTCTGCGTGATGGCAATTGGTGCGGGCGCTATGACCATCTCACACGCCAATGACAGCTTCTTTTGGATTGTAAGCCAGTTTAGTCGTATGAGCGTCGCACAGGCCTACAAAGCGCATTCCATGGCCACTGGTATTCAAGGTGTGACTAGCATCGTATTTATCTGGTTGCTAACACTAGTATTTATCTAGTTCGTGGAATTAGGTATTTCTACATACGTTTATTTGATTATTATTAAGTAAACGTTTTAAAACATGACACTATCGCAATGATCGTGTCATTGGATATTCAAAGAGAGCCGTATGAAAATTTTGATCGCCCCTGATTCGTTTAAAGAAAGTTTAGAAGCCTTGGATGTGTGCCATGCCATTCAGTCTGGTGTTCGCCAAGTGTTTCCAGACGCTGACTATAAGCTGTTGCCTATGGCGGATGGTGGTGAAGGCACATCAGCAGTATTGTCTTATGTATTGGGCGGGCGATGGAAAGAAGTCAGAGTACAGGACCCATTGATGAGACCGATTACGGCAAAGTATCTTTTATTACCCGATGCAACTGCCGTTATCGAAGTGGCTCAAGCCTGCGGATTACACCTACTAACAGCCGATGAGCGTGATCCTGTGATTGCGAGCAGTTATGGTGTTGGGGAACTGATCAAAGATGCGTTAGAAGAAGGTGCTAAGCGTATCGTTATTGGTCTAGGTGGTAGCGCAACCAATGACGCAGGTCTTGGTATGCTAATGGCGCTAGGCGTAACATTTCATGATATCAATGACAGCTTGCTTACTCATGGTGGCGGGGCACTTGCCAGCCTACACAAGATCGATAATACAAACCTTCACGCAAAGATATCAGACACGGTATTTGAAGTTGCTTGTGATGTGACCAATCCATTATGCGGTCTGCTAGGTGCCAGCGCAGTGTTTGGTCCTCAAAAAGGCGCTTGTCCAGAGCAAGTCAATACTTTGGACAAGGCACTCAGTCACTTCGCTACCATTTGTGGACAGCATGGCTACGAGGATTGTCAACACGTTGAAGGCGCTGGCGCAGCTGGTGGTCTTGGCTATGCGATGATGACGTTCTTTCAAGCTCAGCTAAAGTCAGGCTTTGATACCGTTGCCGAAGTGGCTCACCTGTCGCAACATATCGCAGAAGCTGATCTTGTCATCACTGGCGAAGGTAAGCTCGATGCGCAAACAGCAATGGGTAAAGTGGCAGGTGGCATCAGCCAAATTGCTAAAGCTAGCCGTACCCCTGTTATCGCTATCTGCGGCAGTGTAGACGGTCTAAAACCTGCTCAAACCAGTCAGTTCGATGTGGTTATGCCGAGTATCCAAAAAGTAGACACGATCGATAATGTGTTAGGCTCTGCTTATAACAATATTGAAACGACTGCTGCTAATATCGCTGCCAGTATCAAACTTGGGCAGACTTTAAAATAGACACAATCTTTCATAATCGCAATCTATCAATAAGTACCTTCTGTTAAATGCATAGCTATTGAACTTTTAATAGCTGTGCATTTATCACACTCAACATATCTCTATAGCCATCTTTTTACTTCATTAATGACCGTATACATTCTATTAGAGAGCGTCTGCTGTTGTCTGACCGCCAGATATAACGTCTCGCTAACGGCAACTGGTAGATAATGACTATTAATAAGCTCAGATTTTGGATAAGCAGCCACTGCATGTGCTGGCAAAACAGTAAAGCCTATTCCTCTACTAACAGGCTCTAAGATTAATCCTATCTGATTAGAAAAGCCTTTTTTCTCAAAATCATTGATATGCTGGAATTGCTCGTAATTGGCAGTCAGCAACATGCCTGCATGATGGGCGCCATCTGGATGATCGATAAATCCAAGCTTAATAAGCTGCTCCCAGCTCGGCTCTACGGTAGACGCAGGTGTCACTAGCATCAACGATTCTTGTGCCACAGGCTTACAGCTAACCGATTCATCATCTGAAATATCTGTCATAAAACCAATATCAATCTCGTGATTTGCCAGTGCCCGCTCAATATCAGAATTGGGTGCAAAACGGTAATCAATCACTAGCTTCGGATGCTGCTGCTGTAGTGTTAAAAGCTGCGGATACAGCTTGAGTCCCACACTACCCGGTGACATCAATCGTACCAACCCTTCATAATGCGGATCATTACCGATGCGCTGTTCTAGATTTGATAATCGCTGTAATATCTCGCCCGCTTCACTATACAACTGCTCACCTGCATTGGTTAATGAAAACTGCTTACCTTTTCTAATAAGCAAATCAACACCCAACTGGTTCTCTAGCTTACTGATATGTTGACTGACACCTGACTGTGTCATGTGTAAGCGCTCAGCCGTACGTGTGAAATGCCCGATATCAACCAGCGTGCAAAAGGTACGTAGCCATATGATATTCATCATTACATTTCATACTTATCTTTATAATAAATGATAATTTTACGTAATTATTATCTGTTTGTATACTGGCTTCACATTAAACAAAGCCTATATCAAACAGGAGTATTACAAATGAATAATGTTTATCCAAGAAGCTTTTCGCACATCGGTCTTTCAGTCCCTGACTTAGATGCCGCCGTAAAATTTTATACAGAAGTGATGGGTTGGTACACCATCATGGAGCCTACTGAGATTGTCGAAGATGACAGCCCGATTGGTAAAATGTGTACTGAAGTATTTGGTGCTGGTTGGGGCAGCTTCCGCATCGCTCATCTATCGACTGGTGACCGTATCGGTGTTGAGATATTTGAATTTAAGAATCAAGAAAATCCTGAAAACAACTTTGAATACTGGAAAACAGGTATCTTTCATTTCTGTGTTCAAGATCCCAACGTCGAAGAGCTAGCTGAACGTATCGTTACCGCAGGCGGTAAAAAACGTATGGAAAAACCACGCTACTACTATCCTGGCGAGAAACCCTACCGCATGATTTATATGGAAGATCCATTTGGCAACATCGTCGAGATATACAGCCACAGCTATGAGCTTATCTATAGCGAAGGCGCGTACTAAGTTTGATATAGCGTAAATTTAGTATAGATTCAGCTTATATCTGATTGAATAGCTAATAGCGTACTCATCATCTGAGTGCGCTATTTTTATTTTTGATCTTTATATATTAGTCAGCTTTTGTATAGAGTATAAGCCATGCTACTATTTGAATAGCTATAGATAGCATTTGCTAAACCAAATAACCATTATCAAGGATGATAAATGACACAATCTGATGTTACCCTAGACCTAGATAACCTTCTCGTTATTAGAGAAGACAATAAAGAAGGTGGCGTAGTCACGCTCACCTTAAACCAACCCAAACAGTTTAATACGTTGTCCGTTGAAGTGCTATCTGCCATGCAGACGGAGCTGGATCAAATCGCTCAGGACGATAAGATCAGAGTGGTCGTGATTCAAGCGACGGGTAAGGCGTTCTGTGCTGGTCACAATCTAAAGCAGATGCGCGCGCACTCAGATGAGGCATTTCACCGTGCTCTATTCCAGCAATGTAGCAAAATGATGCTTACCATCAACCATATGCCTCAAGTCGTCATTGCAAAAGTACAAGGCATTGCCACCGCTGCAGGTTGTCAGCTAGTTGCCGCTTGTGATTTGGCTGTTGCCGCTCATGATGCAAAGTTTGCTACCTCTGGGATAAACGTTGGGCTTTTTTGCTCTACGCCTGCGGTAGCCGTCAGTCGCAACCTACCTCGCAAACAAGCATTTGAGATGCTCATCACAGGCGAATTTATCGATGCGCACACTGCCCTGCAATATGGATTGATAAATCGAGTCGCACCGTTAGAGCAACTAGATCAAGCATTACAGTCATTGATAACGGTGATTACTGCCAAGTCTTCAATAGCGGTAAGAACTGGCAAAGATATGTTTTATAAGCAGCTAAGTATGAATGTCGCAGACGCTTATGACTACGCTAGTAAAGTAATGACCTGTAATATGATGGCAGACGATGTGAGTGAAGGCATCGATGCTTTTATTGATAAACGCCAAGCGGTATGGAAAGGATGTTAATAGCTATATGACTAATTTTATCAGTGGCTATATGAATAATTACGCTAGCTTATAGCCACGCATAAAAAAGGCCATAATATCGCTATCATGGCCTTTTCTTACTGGTGCTATTATCAACTACGAGCTCTTTACTCAGCAGCGATGGCGATCATCTCAACTAATAACTCAGGGCGTGCTAACGCTGATTCGCCGCAAGCACGCGCTGGTGGCTCAATGCCTTCAAACCATTTGTCATAGACTTCATTCATAGCAGCAAAGTCTGCCATATCTTTGATCCAAACCGTTACTGATAGTAGCTTTGATTTGTCACTACCCACTTCTTCTAACAACGTTTGGATTTTTTCTAAGCAAGTCAACGTTTGCGCTTTGATATCATCTTCTGCATTACCCACCTGACCGCATAAATATACGGTTTGGTTATGAACGACGATTCTGCTCATACGCGGGGTGCTGTGTAGCTTCTTTATCATGTTGTATACCTTCAATCTATTAATTTAAGTTTGTGTTCACACTATCAAACACGCTCTTATTTCGAAAAACGCTGAGCACTAAATGGTACAAGGTCTACCAATAGTGGCTTTTCATGAATCATTTCTTCAACCAAACGACCTGTCATCGGTCCTAAGGTAAATCCTTGATGACTATGACCAAAGGCGAACCATAGTTTGTCATGCTTGTCTGCAGGACCAATAACTGGTTTCATATCAGGCATACAAGGACGTGATCCTGCCCATGCTTCACTCTCAACCGCATCTTCTAATGGCAGGATTTTACGAGCAAGCTTCAATACGGTTTGTAATTGACCAAAGTTCTTTGGCGCATTCATGGTGGTCATCTCAGCACCGGTCGTGATACGGATACCCTGCTGCATCGGACCCATGACAAAGCCTTTATCCATATCAAACATACTGTGATTGATGGTATTTTTTTCTGTCACTTTGAAATGCTGATGGTAACCACGCATTGGGAATAATGGCAAGTTGTAGCCAAGTGGTTTGATCAGGTCATTTGACCATGGGCCTGCTGCGATAACCAATTTATCACTATAATAAGTATCATTATCAGTGATAATTTTCCAACCTTCACCATCTTTTACGATTTCTTTTACATCGCTTTCTTTGATCGTGCCCTGCATGTCTTGGAAGTTTTTCGCATAGGCTTTTACGAGCGAGCTTGGGTTTGATACTTGCCAAGAATTTTTCCAATGAATTGCACCAACGAAACCTTCAAAATTAGCACTAGGTTCCATTGCTTTTAATTCTTCAAGGTTTAGGACGTTGTGTTCAACCCCTTGATTGCGCGCATCGATGGCTGCTGCCTGCGCTTCTTTGAAGGTCTCTTCAGAGCGATGCAATTGCAACCAGCCATCGCGAGTAATTAACTCATCAGCACCAGATGCTTCAATCATCCTTTGATGTTCACTGGTACAATGCTCAATCAGCGTCTGCCATTCTGACTCGATTTTATTGACTGAAGCAGGTGTAGAGTATTTCCAATACTGAAGTAGTGCTTGGTGATAACGCAAAATTGCCGGGATACGATAGCGAATATCGGTACCTTGGTTCGGCAACACTCTGATCATCTCAGTCAGCTGACGAGGAAAAGGATGTGTATGAATGGCTTCGCGCTGAATCAATCCTGCATTACCATACGAGGTCTCTGACCCTGGCAATTTTTTGTCTAACAATAATACATTTGAGTTATTTTTTTGTAGATGCCACGCGATTGACGTGCCAACCATACCTGCACCGATAACGATAACTTCGTAGCGCATAACCTATCCTTTTCTTAGGGTGTTAATACAGAGTATCAAATATAAGGGTCTAACAGAATTAGGTGGTAATAGTAACGCATTAGGATAAATTTTAAACCCTTATCTGAGAAATATTTTTGCGTTACATACTTTTAGTTATGGGGTTTTTGAGAAAGTATTTTTGATAGGAATAATACCAACCTTAAGCTATAACCTAGCAACGAATTTGATGAAAATATCGTCAAATCATCCAATACTTTTGGTTATAAAATGCTCAACTATTGGTAAGTTAACTTATCTATATTACTGAACAATTTTATTAGTTTATGTTTAATAAATTAGACAATTAACGAAACATAGAGTATTACCACCACACTGGATCATCATTCTCCATACTAGGTCTTTTAACAGTCTCAACCGTCACCTCGTTCGCAGATAGCTCAGCGATAAACCGTGACGGCTTGTCAAAATAACCTGAATAGCTAGAAAAGTAATCAGGTGCCGTAAGATACAGCTGAGATTTGGCACGACTACAGGCGACATAAAACAGTTTGCGCTCCTCTTCGAGCTCCTCAAAGTCATCCAACGAGCGATGATGCGGCGTCATACCATCGACCAAAGCATTCACAAATACCACTGGCCACTCTAGTCCTTTGGCACTATGAATGGTCGAAATAGTGACTTTGTCCGTATCATTTGCTTCAGACTCACTGGTTGTCGCCACCGAATCATTGGGAGGATCGAGCGCAAGATTTTCCAAGAAGTCATCAAGACTACTGTATTGTGCGGCTAAATTTTTGAGTACACGAAAGTCTTCACTACGCTCTCGCCAATTCTCTTCGATCGTTTTTAAGACAGGAATATAAAACGCTAAAATATGCTCAAGGATATTTTCAATAGACTCAGCCTGAATAGCATTAGTAAGCGTATGATAAAGAGGCTCAAGCTGCTCGCTTTTTTTGGCAAACTTTGCCGTAGTTAATGGCTCAAAAGAATTATTGTCAGCATTAATTGCTTGGGTCAAACGCGTCGCGGTGACTGACCCTACTCCCTTGAACAAGGTCAAAATACGGTGCCATGCGATCGTGTCATTGGGGTTATAAAGTATCTTTACGAATGCCAAAACGTCTTTTATATGACGTCTTTCTATAAACTTGATACCACCCACGACGATAAATGGAATATGACGCTCCATAAATTCTAATTGAACATAGTTGGACTGAAATGACGTTCGGCACAATACAGCAAAGTCTTCATAATCAAACTCTGACTTTAGCTTGATGATCTTATCAGCAATATATTTGGCCTCACGGGTCTCATCACGCAGGCGACTAAATACCGGCTTGATTCCTGTTACTAATGCGTCAGAGTACAGCTGTTTTTGATAGCCTAGCGTGATTTGTGCTGACAAGGCATTGATATAGTCTAAAACGGCAGGCGTACTGCGATAATTTTGCTCAAGCTTGATCAACTTGGCATCGGGGTAACTCTCACCAAACAACAAGATATTTTCATAATTGGCACCGCGAAAGGCATAAATACTCTGATTGTCATCACCAACGACCATGAGCGATACCGACTCAGGCTCACAAATCAAATCTATCAGCTCTTTTTGTGGAATATTGGTGTCTTGATATTCATCGACCATAACATAGCGGTACTGACGTTGTAGCAGTTGTCGAAATTTATCATTGGTCTTTAGATGACGTACCACTTGGCTAATAATATCGTCAAAGTCATAAAGATGATTGGCTCGCTTGTACTCATGAAAGTCAACCGCCAGCTGCTCAATAATAGGAATATGGACGGCGATATCAGGGTAACTGTTTTCTATCAAATCGCGGATATGAATACGTCTATTTCTAGAGGTTGAAAAGATGTTTTGTAAGGTCTTTTTACGAGGAAACGCTTGGTTCTTAGTTTGGGTGGGATACTTCTTTTCTTTATGAATTAGATCAATCGCATCTTCACTATCACCCGTGTCTAAAATCGTAAATCGAGGATTGATACCAAGCAGCCCTGAATACTGGCGCAGTAACATATTACAAAATGAATGAAAAGTGCCACTAGCAATGTCATTGAGCCACTTATCAGTTGGCAGCTTGTCTTTGGCCAAATCCTCATCAGACAAACGGCTGGTCAATAGCGTTTTTGCACGACTTTTAATTTCATTGGCCGCTTTTCGGGTAAAGGTGAGTAGCAAGATATCTTTAGGCGACACCCCATTCTCTAACAGATAGCTGGTTCGATAAGTGAGCGTTTTGGTTTTACCAGAACCTGCACCAGCGATGACCAACACTTTGCCTTCGATAGTCGTTGCAGCCATTAGCTGGTCTGGATTTAACTCACTGGCATAATCGACCTTTAACCCCGCACCACTATCCAACCTTTGATCTAATAGGTGGATATTTGCCGCCTCAGCAGTATCAATCAGATTTGCTTCTAGCTTTTTGATTGCCTGCTCAAGCTGAGTCAGCTTAGGTTTGATTTCAAGAAAGTTCTGCGGATAACTATAGCGGCGTGTATTAAAAATTGTGGTCGTCATTATAGGGAGTGGCCTTTCGTTTATGTTAATCGCCTTTACAAAGGATGAACCTTTGATATTGCTATCAGATCAGTTGCTCATTTTATAGTACAGCTTACCATAATCGATAAAATGGCAAAATTACTAGCAATAACAGATGCTAAATATCAGTCTACAACGCAACAACCTCACCCCTATTCAGGTAAATTTGCTACAATGTGCCCAATTTTGATTTATCATTTAACCAATCTTTATACCAACTGATTTTATTACTATATTGAGAGAATGCTATGGGTTTTAATTGCGGCATCGTTGGCCTACCAAACGTGGGTAAATCCACCTTGTTTAACGCCTTGACCAAAGCGGGTATCGCCGCTGAAAACTTTCCGTTTTGTACCAAAGATCCCAACACGGGTATCGTGCCAGTACCAGATCCACGTCTAAAGAAACTGGCTGACATCGTCATCCCTGAACGTGTACTGCCAACGACTATGGAGTTTGTCGATATCGCAGGCTTGGTCGCAGGCGCATCAAAAGGCGAAGGCATGGGCAACCAGTTCCTAGCCAACATCCGTGAGACTGATGCGATTGCTCACGTCGTACGCTGTTTTGATGATGACAATGTGGTACACGTTGATGGACGCGTCAGCCCAATTGATGACATCGAAACCATTAATACCGAACTGGCATTGGCAGATTTAGAAGCTGTAGAGCGTGCGGTATTTAACTTGACCAAAAAAGCCAAAGGCGGTGATAAAGACGCTGCGGCCATGCTAGATGTGTTCAAAAAAATTGAGCCATTATTAGCAGAAGGTAAAGCTGCTCGCGCTGCTAGCCTAGACGCTGATGAGAAAAAATTGATCAGAAGTTATGGTCTAATCACCCTAAAGCCAACCATGTATATCGCTAACGTCGCTGAAGATGGCTTTGAAAATAACCCATACCTTGATGCCGTGCGCGACTATGCCACTGGTGAAGACTCTATCGTCATCGCACTATGCAACCAAATCGAAGCTGAAATCGCTCAGCTTGATGAAGAAGACAAAAAAGACTTTTTGGCTGAAATGGATATGGACGAAGCTGGTCTAGATCAAGTCATTCGTGGTGGTTATGATTTGCTTGATATGCAGACTTACTTTACCGCTGGTGTCAAAGAAGTGCGTGCATGGACTGTTGCTGTTGGCGCTACAGCTCCGCAAGCTGCTGGTGTGATTCATACTGATTTTGAGCGCGGTTTCATTCGTGCTGAGGTCATCGCTTATGATGACTTTATCGAATACAACGGTGAAAAAGGCGCTGCTGCTGCTGGTAAATCACGCCTAGAAGGTAAAACTTATATCGTGCAAGATGGCGACGTCATGCACTTCCGCTTTAACGTTTAATATTTAAGCGGTAAAGCCTATTTATAAAAAAACGAGCCGATGTTGGATATTCTCCAGCATCGGCTTTATTTTACCTATCTATTGTTATATTATAACATACCTTTATTTTCACTTATTCGAGAACTTATACCATGACTGACTCTCTCTCATTCTCTAAACTTGCAGGTGCTGCATTAATCGGAAGTATCATGACAGGCTCATTATTAGGCTGCCAGCCTAGTACAGATACAGCAGCATCTGAAGAAGTAACGGCCGATCATGAAGGACATGATCATAGCGATCATGAAGGACATGATCATGGCGAACATGAAGGTCACGATTATGAGGGACATGACCACGCCAGTGCAGGCACGCCGTATACTTGTGAGCCAACTGCTACCATTGGTGCTTCTTACCATAACGACGATACACCACACACCGCAAACTTAATCATCGATGGTCTAGACTACGATTTGGTCGCTACCTCAGATAGCAACACTGATGCTAATACACAAGCGTATGTAGGTGAGATTGGACTAGATGATACTCACGGTATCATATGGCAAGTAAATGGCAACGAAGCAACATTACGCAATAAAACGCTAGGTAGTGATGTAGCGATTGAAGAGGAAGAAGTGTTATTTAACTGTCAGAAATCTTAATATAGTCAATTCAATATGATTCGGATACAAGCAAACCAAGTAAAAGCACTACAAGCAGTAGGCTAAGCGAAACTGACATCGTATCCACCTTATAGATGGTTGACTATAGCTGTACCAAGGGCGCTAATTTGTTATGCTAGAGGCTCCCTTGGTTTCGGATATTTCAATATGCTAAGTACACCAACTTCCTTGTCATCTCCTACCACACAATGGTCGCAGCTACTCAACTCGCAGCGTCTTGGTGCTAACAAAAAATTCAACACTAATACCAGTACTCGCTCTCAGTTTCACAAAGACTATGACAGGTTGGTATTTTCTCATTCTTTTCGTCAGCTCAATCAAAAGACCCAAGTTCATCCGTTGACCAATCAGCTCGGTATTCATACGCGCCTGACTCACTCGCTAGAAGTTTCTTCTATTGGGCGCTCTTTGGGAATGATGGCTGCCGAAAAAATTCATGATGCGTTAGGTAGCGGCTTGCCAACAGGAGTGTCACCAGCAGATGTCGGTGTCATTGTGCAAGCAGCTTGTCTCGCTCATGATATCGGTAATCCACCTTTTGGCCACGCTGGTGAGTATGCGATTCGTGATTGGTTTAGGCAGCCCGACCCTCAAGCAATTCTAGAAAACTTAAGCAGCAACGAGCGACTGGATTTACTGGCATACGAAGGCAATGCTCAAGGATTTCGCTTATTAGCACGTAATGAGCATCATCCTGACAAGGGTGGTATGCGGCTCACTTGTGCCACATTAGGCGCTTTTATGAAATATCCATGGTTGGCGACTCACAGTAACGATATCAATGATAACCACCATAATGTGCAGAAATTTGGCTGCTTTTATAGCGAGGCTTCTCAGTTAGAAGAATTGGCGGCCTGTTTGAACTTACCACGCTCAGAGCAGCACGATGGTTTTGCGCGTCATCCATTGGCTTACTTGCTAGAAGCGGCAGATGATATTTGTTACGCGCTAATCGATTTAGAAGATGGCATCAATCTGAATATGCTAACCTATAGCGAAGTAGCCACGATATTTTATGAGCTAATTGGTGAGCGTCCTAGTAGCGTAAACTTGCCAACCCACATGTCAGTGAGACAGAGTCTCGCTTCTCTGCGGGCGCGAGCCATGATGCGTTTGGTCAATACTGTCACCGATGCTTTTGTCGCTAACAGCGATGCATTGCTGGCTGGCACGCTGCAAGGCAGTCTGTTTGATCATTGCGATATCAGCGTACAGAGTGGTATTAATCAAGCTAAGCAGTTGGCACGCGAAAAAATATTTAATCATCCTAGTAAAGTAAGGATGGAGTTGATGGCCAATCAATGTCTGCACAGTTTGATGAATGCTTTTATGCCGCTCGCTTGGACTGGTTCACACGTGGCAACTATGCAGCCGCCAATGTCCTTTGAACAGCAACGTTTATTAAGATTATTGCAGCCTCATCTTGACGAGCATCGCCGCGTATTGTCCGACGATACCTATCATAATGTTTTAAATATTTTGGATTTTGTTACAGGTATGAATGACCACGAAGCCTATCGATTGGCGCAAGAATTGCAGGGACATTGGGGCACAGTGGTTTAAAAGACCAGTGCAGGTTTAGTAAATTAACACGAATGGCGTATTTCAGTCGTATTTATACGTTGAAATGAGTATGATAAACCTCTATTGGATAATTTTGAAATATTATGAGTAGTCGCGAACAAAAAAAACTTCAAACTCGGCACGCCTTTTTTAATGCTGTGCTTGATTTATGTATGACAGGGCAATCTTTTAGCTCTATCAGTCTCAGACAAGTAACACGCGAGGTTGGCGTTGTGCCGACTGCGTTTTATCGCCATTTCGATGATATGGAATCACTTGGACGTGCTTTGGTCATTGAGGAATTGGGCGGCACGTTAGCTACGTTAAGTGATAGTCTGCAAATTGGACGCAAACGTAGCTTTGATCGTCAAATCGCAAAAAGTATTCAGCTGTTTTTGTATATGGTCAACGATCAGCCTTATTACTGGCAATTCTTGGTCAGTGAGCGTTATGGTGGGTCAGAAGCAGTGCGAAAAGCCATCAATGAGTTGATCAAGATACACGCTCAAGGTTTGGCAGACGACTTAGCGTTACAGCCAGCATTTACTCATATCAATGCTTACGACCGTCGTTTATTAGCTGAGGCTGGCGTAAACATGTTCTTCTCTTGGATTATTGATTGGTTAGAGCTAACCTATACGGAAGATCATGATGATGAGATTGATCTAAACGAAATAGAAGAGAATAAGCAGCTAATGCTACATAACTGTACTCGTCAAGCGCAAATGCTTTTTTACGGGGCTTATAACTGGAAGTCTAGCGAAGAAACGCGCCTTAAAGATTAAATACGATCCCAACACTATCCGCTAAAAGCTCGGACGAAATGCCCATAGTCGCTGTGTCACTACTTGGACTTCCTTGGGCGTTTTACCGTCTACCTCACTACTATTAACGGCTTGGTTATTGTTAGCTATCTGATTGATACCCACTGCTTGATTATTGTCAATAACAGTTTTACTAATCAAAACAGTAGCAAAACGCTGTCTAGCCTGACCGACAGCTGCATTATCAGTTGCTGTGATAAGCGCCATAAAAGCTTGGCTATCAACGGCCAGCATTGGTGTTAACGCTTTACGCTGTTCTTCATTTAAGCTACCAAATATCGGTAATTGCCACATTGCATCAATAGACGTCAGCGCCTGCTGTGTGCGCATATCAACCATCGCTTGCATCTGTTGACTATTGGCACCATCAACCAGTGCTGCTAACAATACAGGACTGGCAGTATTGATATTAATCGGCACATAATAAGGCACCGCAGTCAGATAAGGTCGCAATACCGCTAATGTCTCCGCACTCACCCCTTTGACTTCTTGTAGCTGATCGATACTGACAAACGGCTGATTTGGCAGAGCTTCTGAGGCTATAGCGTTTGACTGCTGCGCATATACCGCACTTTCATCACCGCCATCTTGATATACCTCGCCGTCTGTATCTTGCCAATCAAGTACGGCTGTAGCGATATCAGGCTCTAGATTTAGTTGCGTGAGCAGTCGTTGGAATGTTTCTAAAGCAGTAGTGTTGACCGTTCCATCTTGATACAAGTTATTAATGTTAAAACGACCAGACTCATCGCGTAGCTCGATGCTGACACTATGATTGGCTAATGCATACGGTGGTATTGGCTGTGCCCAGATATCTTGCGCACTATCAGTATCATTAAGATTGCTATCAGCACGAATCATCGTTACTGCCAATTGTTGACCCGCGTTAATATCTTGCAGTAACTGATTTTGATCGAACAACAGACTACTACGTCTAATCGTAATTTTTTGGCTAGCAAGCATAGACCCTGCAACCATCGTGATGCTCACTACCAATAATAAGATAGTCAGTAATGCGACACCGCGCTGAGAGTTTGCAGTCATCGACATACACAGCCTTTGTTGTTGAGCAGTTGATACATTTTGGCGACTACCTTCTCAATTATTCGTTGCTACATTGCTATTATCAGCACCACTACTATTACCACCGCTGCTGTCATTGTTAGCATTATCATTGCTACTACCGTCTGTATCATTAACTATGCTTTGATTATTGATATATGATGTTGGTTGCGGAGCAAGTGCCCATTGCCAAGTGATTGGCATGTCTTGGTATGTAAAGTTAACCGCAATTCCTTTCGGTAATAAAATAGCTGTGGGTTTGAGACTCACTGTATTTGCTGCTTGTCCTCTTGCTGTATTTGTACTATTGCCACTGTTAGTATCATCGCTCGGAAACTTGGTGCTTAGCTCTGGTAGATAGGCTTGCCAGCGTCCTGCTGTAACACCTTCAAGTAATACGCTATCCAAGCTAACGCTGTCACGTCCGCCTTCAATACTGGTATATTGACGACGTATCAAACGCTCATCTGCGAAAATATATTCGATACGTTGGAGGCTACTGCTACTCTGGTATCTTGGATCAGGATCGGCAAAGCGTACAAAGCCAACATGGTCACCGTCTAAGTCCATAAAAGTCTCAGGTACTATTTTGTTTATTTGCTCGCTTGATCGAGAATTATCGTTTGCATTAGTACTGTTGTTCGCTGTACTGACACTCTGGGTAATCGCCGCTTGATAAGGGATAATTTGACCCATGTCTTGCTGTAATTGCAGATAGGCATACTGCAAGATAGCCAAATTGTCAGCATGGAATTGTGCGCGCTCACGAGCACGGTTTACACCATCAAATACTTGCCAGCCTGCAACGGCTAACATCGCAAATATTGCCATCGCAACCATTAGCTCAAGCAGTGTGAAACCACGCTGATGCCTCACAGACCGCCCCCTGCCTGCTCGCTATTACCTGTACTTAGACCACTTAAGTCCAAACTGCCCGTATCTTGCTCAGCATTACTTAGCATCACAGTGATATCAGTAACCGATGTGCGTGTCTGCCCATCTATAATGGGTGCCACTGCGATATTGACTTCTTTTAAGGCGGGTGTGATGGCGTCACCGACTGTCATTACTATTTGCCAATCACGCCCTTGAGCATTAACGGTTTGAGTGCGATTAGCTGTTAGCCACGTTTCTTGAATTCGTAAATCAGCGGCGGCATTTTGAGCGACGAAATGAGCAAGCGTACGAGTACGCAATATATCAACCGAGCTCAAATACGCACTACTAGCACGGCTCGCCGCAACTGCTACCACTGCTAAAATAGCCAGAGCAACCATCACTTCAATAAGGGTAAAGCCGCTCTCGCGTCCAGGCTTGGTTGATATAGACTTGAATGACATAGGCTGGCTAGTCATAGGAGGTTCATACAATTTAGTCACTAGACCCCCTGTCCGATTCGCATGCTGCCATCTGGCATTATCGTAATCACCTCGCCCACTAAACGCGAGTCGTGAAGTACTTCAATGGTGACGGGCGCTGCTTGTCCCGTACCAAACCACAATACTTGCGGTACATTTTGATCACTAAACCAAGTCTGTAACGTTTGGGTTCGTCCCGTATTTTTTGAACCACTAAAATCCAGACTTTGAACTCTGATACTTACGCCAGTGGGTAGTTCAGGCAAGCTCACACCCGACTCAACCTCCCAGCTTGGCGTTAGTTTTTTCTCATCAGTAGAGCCTGAAAGACCAGCAACCTCTGCCGACAGCTCCATAGCATTCTTAGGCTGACTGTCGGTACTATCTGACGTTATTTCCGTTGTTTGATACGCAACATATGGGTTTGATAAGGTAACGATGACTGGTTCTACTTGACCTTGCTTATCTGCCTGCATACGCAAACCCATGGGCTGCATACGTTCAGCCGATAACAAACGAACATAACTCAATGAATCGGTAAGATGCTCATAAAAAGCGCGGTTTTTGCGAGATTCACTACTACCAACAGACAAACTCATCATGCCAGAAAATATAGATAGGATAACCACTACTACTACGATTTCTACCAACGTAAAACCAGTCTGTGCCCGATTTTTTATTGATGAAGCAGACGATAAGTGATGAGTATAAGTTAGTATAGAGGGGCAACTATGACAATGGTTTATAGATCTTGTATTTGAGAAATTTGGCCGAGAATTTCGACTAATTAAAGTAAAAGAGCAAGTAGCCGCTGAATTGGACTGAGACTTGACAGTGACCGGCATATTGCACCTATAAGTCCAATTTTAATTGTCGCAGGATGGGAAAGAGGTTTTGAAGAATATTACAAGATATACAAATTCGTGCTGCAATAGTAACCATTACAACACGACTTATTAGAGCCAAAAAAGGTTCACAACCCAAAAACTAATTGTTCCTTTACTAAGAGCTACTTTATCAATAATTGCTTTAGTAGTTGGTATTTCGATGCTCTTCTGATTCAGTATCGATTTGTTCTACCAGCTCCTGCATATCCTCATCCATAACTTCGTCATCGTCAGCAGGATAATGGCTTGGCAACTCTAGCACCTGCTGAACAAAGGCATAACGCAGCGTATCACGGCGACCTAAGTAGCGTTGGTAAAAGCTTGAGTTTAATAGTCCTGCACCGCCCTGACCGATCGCCCAAATAGACGATAGATAATCACGAGTACTCAGGTTGCTGTGCTCGTCTTTTAGGTATACGCTGATGATATCAATCAAACGCTTCATGCGCTGACGACGGATATCATATAACTCACCAAACAAACGATTGAGACCAGTCACTGATGCTGCCAGACGCTCTTCGATTTGGTTCAATAGCATGGCTTTTTGCGGGTTAAATAACTGCTGAAAAATCATGCGGGCAACACCTGCCGACGGGCAGTCATCAATGCGGTTAATCTCAAACAATTGCTCTTCGTAACGAATAATAATACGCAGATAAAGCTCATCTTTACTGGAGAAATGCTTGTATAAGGTACCTTTAGCCAAATCGAGCTGATCCGCCAAACTGTCTAAAGTGATATCACCATCGCCTGACTCAAGTAGCAATTGCTCTGCCATCGCTAAGATATTCTCTTCTCGTGCCTTGAACTGGTGCTGACGACTCATAATCTCTCCTAAAACATGACAAGATTAAGCATATGTCCATCAATTATGTGCGTACATTTGGCAATGAGCGTATAAAACTATACAAAAGCTGCTGAAATACCATAAAAGGGATATGCTTATATTTAAAATTAGTCATTTATAATCATGTAGTTGCGTTTAGCGAATCAAATACTAAATAGGATTGAACTATAAGACTATTGTACAAATGACTGACTGGTCATAGCATAACCATTTTAATGATACTGTGCCAGTAAATTTTCAAAGTTTTTTGCGGTTAATGCGCCGACCTCGTTACTATCACAACCATACATATCTGCAATAAAGCTCGCGACATAGGGTACATAGGCAGGCTCATTGGGGCGACCGCGTTTAGGAACAGGCGCCAAATATGGACTGTCTGTCTCAATCAAGATTCTGTCTCTAGGCATATGTCGTGCAGCGTCTTGGATGTTTTG
Organism: Psychrobacter sp. AOP7-C1-14; assembly: GCF_052376135.1. Classification (NCBI taxonomy): domain Bacteria; kingdom Pseudomonadati; phylum Pseudomonadota; class Gammaproteobacteria; order Moraxellales; family Moraxellaceae; genus Psychrobacter; species Psychrobacter sp. AOP7-C1-14. The sequence goes on from NZ_JBQSVH010000001.1 coordinate 235,851, forward strand.
TGCGCTTTTAAAACTGACAATACCCGAAAAAGAAATATAGAATCCCAAATCTAAAGCACGTTTCGCAGTCTCCCAATCTTCAGTAAAGCAATGAATAATACCATGCTCAGCACCTTCACTTTTTAAGATATCGATCGTATCTTCTTTTGCATCACGCATATGTATGACAAGCGGTTTTTTTAGTTGCTGACTGGCATGGATATGACGTGCAAGACTGGCTTGCTGCTCTTTTTTGTTTTCTGTAGACCAGTAGTAATCTAGCCCTGTCTCACCTATTGCCCATACATGGTCTTTATCGGCAGTCTCTATTAAACGTTCAACAGTCGCTGATTTCAGTACATCGATATCTTCGCAAGGATGGATCCCTACACTCATCCCTAGATTTAGTGTCTCGTCACCATAGGTGCTCACAATATTGGCAATCTCGTCATACTCTGCAAAATCACACATAATTGCCATCGCGCGGGTAACATTAGCAGTTTTCATGGCGTCAATCGCGCCAGATAATTTACCGTCATATTTGGTCAAATCTAAACGATTGAGGTGGCAATGAGTATCTGTAAACATAAATAATCTCGTTGTTAAAATTTTCTCAATTAAAAGTCTGGGAATTTAAATTTTCTTAATATTAATTGCTATGAAGGAAGCTGTTTTCAAGTATGGTTTAGCGGTACACTACGTTGATTGTTATAAAAAACACTCTAATCGTATATTTTAGCTAAGTGGAAGATGAGCACTTAGAAGGTACCGTCAAAATACTTTAAAAACCGAAGCCATGAAAATTTTATTATCTCTCATAAGCGCCATACTATGAACCATAAAAAAACCATCACTTTGCACCCTGTTTTCAAAACACTATTGCCCAAGCAACTGTACAAACAATGTTTTTTATTACAAGATAGAGGTCATAACAATCATATTGAAATTGCCAAAGACATACGTATCATTGGCAACTCTACAATCACTATTCGCAAGGGTGATAACAATCGCATCACCATCGGTAGTCATGGAAAATTTAACAAATTAAAAATAGACATCAATGGTAATCACAATCAAGTCACTATCGCAAAAAATGTTAAATTTTCTGGTCAGTTGTTAGTCGTTGGTAATCATTTACGTATTCATATTGGTGATCATACCACTGCCATCGACTGCTATATATTGGCACGTGATAAGAGCGTGACTATTGGTAATTCTTGTATGATATCGCGCGGTATTGAAATTCGTGCTACCGATGTGCACAAGGTATACGATATAGATACTAACGTACGAGTGAACAAAGCACATTCTGACGTCATTCTAGGAGATCACATTTGGATTGCGGCTAATGTGACTATTTCAAAAAACGTCTCTATCGCTGACGGATGTATCATCGCAGCAGGTGCTTTTGTCAACAAACCCGTTACGGTACCAAACTGTATGGTAGCAGGCACACCAGCAAAAATTATTCGCCAAAACGTACGTTGGGAACGCTAAACACGACTTCAAATACAATAGTTAATTAAGAGGCACGACCCGCATCACCTCTTCTATAGTGGTTACACCCTCACTAATGCGCTTTGCTCCCGATAAACGTAATGGCTGTAGACCTTCACGATAGGCTTGTTGTTTGAGCATATCTAAATTCGTGTCGGCTGCGACCAGTTTTTTTAATTCGTTAGACAATGGCATAATCTCGTATAGGCCGACTCGTCCCTGATAACCAGTGTGTCGACAGTGCTCGCAACCTTGAGCCATATAAATTTGTGCTGGGGCAGGTGCGCGCCAAGGTTGTACCAACTCTTGCCATTGAATGGCAACCTCGCTGTCTGGCATAACGTCCACTGCTTTTTTGCAATGTGGACATAGCGTACGTAATAAGCGCTGTGCCATCACGCCTAAGATAGTTGCTGATGTCAAAAATGGTTGAATACCCAAATCATGCAAGCGAGTGATTGAACTTGGCGCATCGTTAGTATGTAGTGTCGAGAGCACCAAATGCCCTGTCAATGAGGCTTGTACTGCCATATTGGCTGTTTCAGCATCACGAATCTCCCCCACCATAATAATATCAGGGTCTTGACGCATCAAAGAGCGAATGCCATCAGCAAAGTTTAGATCAACACCTGGATTCACTTGCATTTGGTTAAATGCAGGTTCAATCATTTCAATAGGGTCTTCAATAGTACAGACATTGACTTGTTCGGTCGCCAGTTGCTTGAGAGTACTATACAAAGTCGTGGTTTTGCCTGAACCTGTAGGCCCAGTGACCAAAATAATCCCATTTGGATGGGCCGTCAATTCATGCCACGTTTCAAGCTGCTTGCCTGACAAGCCAAGCTGAGCGAAGGAACGTACTAGTACTTCAGGATCAAACACCCGCATGACCAACTTTTCACCAAAAGCAGTTGGCATAGTCGACAAACGTAGTTCTGTCTCTAACCCTTTCGGCGTTCGCGTCTTTAAACGACCATCTTGCGGTTTACGCTTTTCTGCAACATTTAACCGCCCTAGAATTTTGATACGTGCGGTCACCGCGACGATGATTGCCAACGGCATCTCATACACCGTGTGAAGCACACCATCAATACGGAAGCGCACCTTACCCGTCTCACGACGTGGCTCTAAATGGATATCACTAGCTCGTTGCTCAAAGGCATATTGCAACAGCCAATCAACAACTCTGACAATATGCTGGTCATTGGCATCAGGATTAGTATTGTCACCCAATTGCAGCAATGCTTCGACATTGGTCACATCGGCAGCTGCACGCTTATGGACACTATTTGCGCCTGCAATCGCTTGGGTGACTTGATAGAACTCTTGCCGGTAGCGTTTGATCTGCTCAGGATTAATATAGACCGTACGATAGCTTTTTGATTTGATCAGTTTTTCAATATTTGAGTGCCAGTCAGTATAAAAAGGCTGATCCGTTCCGATAATCACTTCATCTACAGCGACCTCAATCGGTAAAATATACTGTGAGCGTGCATATTCAAATGACATCAACTGGGTGACCGCAGGAACATCGACTTTTAGAGGATCAATACGAACGAGAGACATACCTGCTTTAGCCGCCAACCACTGGTTGAGCCAGTCCAATGATAATTTATTTTCAGCGCTATTGTCCGTCGCATGGCCATTAGGTAAGCCAAATTCACTAATCGTTAGTAGAGGATGCTGCGCCTTATCGCGACGGCTAGTAATAACTAGATTGTAGCCACGTTGATCAATCACTCTATCTGCCAATAGCTCATCTAGACACCAACGCAAATCAATTACTATCGAGTACTGTTGAGCAGACATATCTCTCTTCTTTTATTGTTTTAAAATGTTTTGCCAAAAATGATATCAATGTAAGCCAGTTATATTAATATCACAGCAGTTATCTGTAGCTGTCCTGATTCCATCAGCTGAAAACTCACATCAACAGATTTATAACGCATAATAAATGATGTGGCTATCTCTGTCCGACGATACGCTGGACGCGGGTCTTGGGCAATTAACTCTTTAATAATGCTCATATCTGAGGCTATCAATTGACTTTGTATATGGTGAATCGTAGACGCAACTGTCGCATTACTCAATCTAGGGTTTGCGTCGTTGATACTTGTATCATCGTTATAAGTGCCGTTGTTTATCAGAATCATAAACTGCTCATTAGCAGCGTCGGTCACGGTCACATTTAGTAATTTTGGCTCAGTTGATGCAAATCCGCTCTCAGCTTTTATCAACGCATCGCTGTAAGCAACATATGGCTTGATATCAATGATTGGCGTGCCATCTATCATATCAGCGCCTTTGATAACCAGTAATACGCGACCTTGGACTACTTTGATCTGTTCGAGCTTAACAACAGATAGGCCTAACCCTGAAGGACGATACATACTACGACTGGCGAACACCCCTATCTTTTGATTACCGCCTAATCTTGGTGGTCGTACTTGAGCGCGAAAGCCAGTACTGGTTTCATTGTTATTTTTATATCGATAATTATGATGAAACTGCCAACTGATCCATATATGACTAAACTTGTCCAAACCATCAAATGCGGCTGGCGTATCATATGGTGCTAACATCTCAATGACACTAGTCAAAGCGACCAAATTTGGTTGGCGCGGCACACCAAACTTTTGTGACAGCGGTGCGCGGTGATAACCGATAACAGGAGCTTGGTGGTAGTTATTTAACAGCGGCTTCTCATCAAGCATAGAATAAATCCAGTAATACAGAACTGCCTTTATAAAACAGTTTGGCCAAATGATACAAAATTACTCACTAACGATATTCCATTTTATCATGCTAGACAATCACTGCTAGACGGATTTTTATTTTAAAGTTTGGTATTATGAGCAAGAATTTGATGAGAGTCATTTACATTTGAGCGATATGACACATAATATTGTCATGGTTGATACAGATCTAATAGTTGGTTGTATATAAATTAATGAACCAGCTCTAGTATGCCTGTTCATCATTTACTATTTGATAAAAATAGCAGTTTCGTCGACGATTGAAAGACTGATACGTTTTTATAATGTTCAAACTATTATTGAAAATTCTGATTTAATACTTATTCAAACTTAACAAACCAATAACAACTTATTGACGAGGACTTTATGTCAAAACTTCGCACCGAAACGGTCACAGAGGTTCACCACTGGAATGATTCTCTATTTAGTATCAAAACCACTCGTGACGATGGCTTGCGCTTTCGTAATGGCGAATTTGCGATGATTGGACTTGTTGTTGATGGCAAGCCACTACTACGCGCTTATTCAATTGCTAGCCCTAACTATGAAGATCATTTAGAATTCTTTTCTATTAAAGTTCAAGATGGCCCACTAACCTCTCGATTACAGCATATCAAAGTAGGTGACGAGCTGTTAGTCAGTAAAAAACCAACGGGCACACTAGTATTGGACGATCTACTACCAGGCAAAAACCTTTATATGCTCTCTACTGGTACTGGCCTTGCTCCTTTCTTATCACTAGCACGTGATCCTGAAGTGTATGAGCGTTTTGATAAAATTATTTTGGTCCATGGCGTACGTCATACCAAAGATTTGGCCTATCGTGAAATGTTTGAAAATGAGCTGCCTAACGATGAAATCTTTGGTGAATGGTATCGCGAAAAATTCATCTATTATCCAACCGTTACACGTGAAGAGTTCAAAAACCAAGGCCGTGTCACTGATTTGATGAAATCAGGTAAGCTGTTCGAAGACATTGGTTTACCGCCAATGAATAAGGACGATGACCGCGTCATGCTTTGTGGCAGTATGCCATTCAATGCTGAGGTTTCAGCGATTCTAGACGACTTTGGCCTGACGGTTTCACCTCGTATGGGTGTGCAGGCAGATTACGCAGTTGAGCGTGCTTTCGTCGGTTAGTATGATACAGAGATTGGGATTTTTGAGAAAATCAAAAATTATAGTAAATAATTCTTGACGACTAAAAATAGCCTGCTATAATACGCAGCCTATACAGAGTTAACCCTGTAGCCCAATTCGATAATATTTAGTCAATAACTATTGTCACCTAACATGCCAGTGTGATGGAATTGGTAGACATGACGGATTCAAAATCCGTTGCCTTTAAAAGCGTGTCGGTTCGAGTCCGACCACTGGTACCAATATTTAGTACAAACTAGCCTCCTTTATCGGAGGTTTTTTTGTGCTTATTATTTTTGTTTTGATAAACCACTATCTCGTTTATATAGATACTTCAAATGGCATAACAGCACTTATTTTTATTGGTACCGCATAACTCCATGGCATACCCGTACTACAATAAAAATATCTTCCATCAAATGACACAATATAAGCTGTAAAATCATTACCATAATGATTCATCATCGCTCGTTCATCACTTTCGTCACAAACTGCACACCATACTTTTTTGTCGCCGCGCGCCAGCATTGCTCGTGTCAAATCACTCCCTTTTAATTCATGACTCATCATCAGCTCCTTAATTACCTTGAACCTTCTAACTACTGATTTAAAAAAATTAATTTACCAGTATTCAATCTACAAGTTTGGTATGAGCTACAAACAACATCCTATTGGAAAAGCACAACGCCTACAGAAAGACGTTTATTACTTTCATATCTACTCACTATCATAGTTAATATATTATAAAACTATAGCATTATAACTGTAACATAGAACAATGATATTCGCGACGGAAGGCAATAAATCCAGGACATGGAATATAGGAAGTATTAAGTAACTATTGTATGCGTATTACAGAATATCTTATAAGAAACATATACTACTTATATTGAATTCATTGTTATCTTGATGCTATATATTTATGATTTTTGAACCCATCATAAACTTTATTAATGACATATAAAGTATTCATGTATTGCCCTATTTTTATAGTCATATCTTCTAAAAACTCTTTTATAATTTAATAATCGATACTGAAATAAAAGTATTGATCGATGTAAAATACGAATTATGAACACTCTTACAGAAGCCAACACACGCAAAATCATTCACATAGATATGGATGCGTTTTATGCCAGTGTAGAACAACGTGACTTTCCAGAATTACAGGGTCAGCCATTAGTAGTTGGTGGAGATCCAAATGGTCGCGGTGTTGTAGCAGCGGCTAGCTATGAGGTTCGTCAGTTTGGGGTACGCTCGGCAATGTCCTGCTATGAGGCGCGCAAACGCTGCCCAAATGTCATATTTGTCAGACCACGTTTTGAAGTATATCGAGCTGTTAGTAGAGATATTCGAAATATCATGTATAGATTAACACCTCATGTTGAGCCATTGTCGCTAGATGAGGCTTATTTAGATGTTACTGGACTCAACGTACATAAAGGCTCAGCGACATTAATGGCCAATTGGTTAAGAGCGCAAATATTACAACATACAGGACTGACCGCTTCTGCTGGTGTCTCCTTCAACAAAATGTTAGCCAAAATTGCTTCTGACATCAACAAACCCAATGGTACCGCTATTATCACGCCAACAGACGCTGATGCCTTTATCAGTACACTGCCTATCGAACGATTTCATGGGATAGGCAAAGCCACGGCAAAACGATTGCATACCATGGGTATAACCAATGGTGCTGATTTGCGACGTACATCAGCTGATGTACTGGTACAACAGTTTGGTAAGCGTGGACAGTTTTATCATGATATCGCTCATGGTCGGGATGAACGCGCTGTCCAATCTGAGCGTCTGCATAAATCTGTTGGCTCGGAGACAACTTTTAGAGAAAACCTAGATGATGATACGGCGCTACGCATCCAAATCTATGAACAGAATGCGGATGCCTTTCAACAGTTGCACAAAAAAAATCTGATTGCTCATACTATAACACTCAAGGTTAAGTACGCTGACTTTACTCAAATTACTCGTACGCACACACTAACTACTGCTTTTAGTAGCGCTGAATCTGCACATTACTGGTTAGATAAGCTATTCTTAGATATTCCGCGCCAGATCCCTATTCGGTTAGTTGGCGTCACATTCTCTTCATTGGCATCTGCAGCCCAGTCATTGCCTCAATTGAATTTATTTGAATGAGTCAAAAGCAAATTGCCGCTGAAGCAGTTAGAGCGTATAATTTATGCTTAGGCTATTTATATAAATTAAATATATTTTGTGCACGATGACTATTTAGTAAAGAAAGCTTTTATAGCAGCATTTCTGCTACAATTATGCCAAAATTTCTATTCATTTAAAGACTAACTATGACCAACTCGCATACTGCATCTTCTAAATCTAGCGCCTCGATTAATAATAATGAGAACAGCGATGTCTTAGACTATCTGAGCGTGGAAGATTATGACTATGACCTACCAGACCGTTTGATTGCGCGATACCCTTTAGCACAGCGATCTGCTTCAAAACTTTTGTATTTACCTGACCAAGCTGACCCAAAGGCTACATCTGTAAAGGACTGCTTGTTTTCTGAGCTACCTGAATTATTAGATGCTGGAGACCTGATTGTCTTTAATGATACAAAGGTGATGAAGGCACGTTTATTTGGTCAAAAAGATACCGGCGGTAAACTTGAGGTCTTGATTGAGCGCTTGGTTAGTGTCTCAGACTTAGATATAGCAACATTGCATTTAAAAGATTCAAATAATGAGTCAGTTAATCAAGAACATATTGCACTTTGCCATGTAAAAGCCAGCAAAGCACTGAAACTCGGACAGCGCTTTCAACTGGCTGATAGCCATATGAGTGGTGTGATGATTGGTCGTCAGGATAATTTGTTTGTTTTAGCATTTGACACATCAATCTTGCCTGATTTAGAACTTTATGGCGAGCTCCCTATTCCGCCTTACTTTGAACGTCATGCTGATGACACTGATAATACCCGTTATCAGACTGTATTCCATGATCCAGCCAAGCTTGCAAGTGTTGCTGCCCCAACAGCAAGTTTGCACTTTGACGACTTGGTGCTTAATAAGCTGTCAGAAAAGGGCATCAATACTGCTTTTGTGACATTACATGTTGGCGCTGGTACCTTTGCGCCAGTTAAGACAGACAACTTGCTTAATCATACTATGCACAGTGAATATGCACATCTACCGCAAGCAACTGCCGAACTGATTAATCAGACGCATGCAAATGGTAACAAAGTCATCGCTATTGGTACTACGGTGACTCGCGTCCTTGAAACGGCTTATCAAAAAACAGCTATCAATGGACAAGCTCTCTCTAGCTGGTCAGGGGACACGGACATCTTCATTTATCCAGGGTTTAAATTCGGTGTCATTGATCGTCTGCTAACAAACTTTCATTTACCCAAATCGACGTTGCTGATGTTGGTATCAGCTTTTTCTGGAAAAACATCGATTGAATACGCCTATCAACATGCCATTGAAAAAGAGTATCGTTTTTTTAGTTATGGGGATGCCATGCTACTTGATAAGAAAATGAGTTAAACATTAAGTAAACACTTATGCACTGGACGCAACAGTTGTGAAATAAACTGGTAAACTAAACCATACTTTGCTATAACAGCAAAGATAACTAAAACCCTAAAGGACTGCTCATGTCTTGTCATTTATCTCGTCGCTTGACTCCTGTACATCGCGCGGTATCGATGGCATTACTTTATTCTGTAGGTTTAGCCGCTATTATTCCAAGTGCGCAGGCTGCAACTATCGGTAATACAGTCGTTAGCTCAGCTCAACATGAACCGTTGAGTGCAAGTATCGCGGTTACTGATATACAAGCGTCTGATTTTTCAGCGAGCTTGGCCAATCCAGTCATATATCAACAGATGGGCTTGACTCCGACCGACTCAATGAAGGTACGTTTTCAAGCAACTTCAGCGACCAGTGGCAAGGTGTTAATTAGCACATCAAAGCCTGTATCCAATCCTTTCGCTGATTTGGTCTTATCGATCAATGATAGTGGGCAGCAAAATGTCGTACCAAAGACATTATTAATGCCGTTAAACGATAGTCTACCGATTAATAAGACTCCAAAAAATATTGTCAAAGCTACTCAAAAACTCAATCTTCCTAGTGTTTCTGCAAGCACAGCCAAACCGTTGACCGTAAGAAAAGGTGCGCCGCCGCCACTAATATCAGTATCCAACACTGCTGAAAATCAGCCAGCTCTAGCAAACATAGCAGCAGTTAATCCTTCTGTTTCTAGACCAGCATCTGACATACAAGCACCAACAGTAACAGCGACTTCGCAGACTAGCAATCTTACTTACGCACCTAGTCGGCTTGATAACGGTCGCTTGAATAACAGCTCTGATATCAAGAACACCAGCAGTAATGTAAAGAAGACTGACAACAGCTTTAGTTCATCGAATCGTTTAGATAGCAGTGCTTTGAGTGCAAATAATAGCACTGCAACTACAAAAGCTATTGCCAATGATAGTACTAAAATAAGTAACAAAAACATTCCAATTTTAGATAAAGTATTGATTGATAAACCACTCGACACTCTAAATATTCAGGTCACACGACAAATACAGCCAAGTCGTAAAAAAACAGACGTTGACGCATTGTCCACACCTAATCCGACTACTAGTGTTATAGCAAGTAGTACTGAGAACAGTAATCCTAGCGTCATGGAAGCTTCTATTAATAATGCAGCTTTGAAAAATACTAATAGCACTATCAACAATACGTCTTCAAATGACGTAACAATAGACAACTCAACAGTCAATCAATACCAAGTACAGCGTAACGATAGTCTATGGATTATTGCTCAACAGATTGCACAAGAAAACAACATAGATGCTTCAATCGTGATGAAACAGATTCAGTCACAGAATCCTGATGCTTTTATCAATAAAGACGCGGATCAGTTGAAAGCAGATGCTAAGCTTATTTTACCCAGCTATGATGTCATACCATCGCAGAAAAAATTGGAAGCGGCTATCGATGCGCAAAGACAATATATTCGCAGAGCAAATACAGCCGCAATGCAAAAAACCGCTCAGAGAGTTTTTAAAAAACCTTCTATAAGTACGCAAGCGGCTAAGCGCCCTAAAAAATCCACAACGACTAAAACACAGACCTTATCAAAAGCACAGTTTTCTGTACTTGCGCCTGGGCGAAATGGGAATGCAGATGGCACTCAAGCAAAGTCGGCATCAAACACAGGAAATGGTTTGAATACAGATATATTGGAGACGCTCAAAGCATCTCGGCAGCAAACAGCATCACAGGCCCAACGTTTATCAAGTACGAGTAGCACTCTTAGTAGCTATACTAAAAAAATTCAACTACAAAATCAAAAATTAGCTGAGCTACAAGTTCGTCTCGAAAAATTACGCAATCAATAATTGCCTAACTGACTCATACATTAGATTGTGATCACAGGCGTAGGAATAACTATGGACAATATGCTATATATCATTGCTGGATTGGCGCTTATCTTATTAGTGGCGGCTTTGTTTTTGCGTAAAAATAAGGCACAGAAATCACCACCACCTATTAATTCAAGAGAAGATGCGTCTACTCTATCGCCAAAAGTAGATTATGGTACTCCTGCCCATACTAGTGTCAGCAATAGCCATAAATTTGACCATATCACTATTGCTCAGCGTTTTATGGACCAACAGCGCTACGACAAGGCGATCGAAACCATTAAACGTGGTTTAAATGAGAAACCTCACGACAGTGCACTGTCTCTTAAACTACTCAGCGTATACGCTACAATAAATCAGCCAGAAGATTTCAATAATGTTTATAAATCTATAGAAATACATAGTGATGAGAGCACTATTGTTCGTGCCAATGAGCTAAAAAGCTTATATTTTGAAGAGCCAAATCCAGTAGCCGCACAGGCTCAAGAACTACCAGTAGAAAATACGACTAACTTTGAAAGTATAGACTTTGATTTGCCGACGAGTAACATTGATACCGATGTAATGTCTAGTCATTCAGTTGTTGAAAACACCAACGATGTCATGAATGCACCTATCGAAAGCTCGGCCATCTCATCTGAGACTAGCCTTGATAATGAGGAAAACAACTTTGATCTAACCATCAGCGATTTAGAGAATGGTTTGGATACACCTAGTGCGACAAGTGAGACTTCTGTCACACCATTAGACGACGTAAGCAACGACATTTTAGAAGCCTCTGTTAACGATAATATTAACAATAGCGAAGATGACGATCTTAGTGACTTTGAATTTGACTTTGGTTCATTTGACGACAACACTTCGACTGAAGCTTCAGTAGATAATAATTCTTCGCATAGTGATAGTAGCCAGGAAACCATACTAGAAGAAGATTTTGTCTTGGACTTCGATGATTTAGCAGCCTATGCAGACAAAGAAAACCTCACAACTAATGACGTATCTTTCAACTCGGAAGAACACTCTATTGATACTATTCAAGGCAATGAAGATGACTTTGCCTTATCTTTAGACAGCCTAGATACATCAGATGACATCGATACTGTCTCCAATGATGACCTATCTACGTCTGAAAACGATAGTGATTTCGACAGTTGCATTCTTGAAAACACTGGTTTTGAGAACAACGCTTCTGAGAACATCACTCTTGAAGAAGACAGCTTTGCAGATATCAACCTTGAGGAACCATTACTTCATGATGAGATAAAGGTTTCTGATGTTGAAGAATCAAATATCGCACCTGCTGCATCACTGAGATTTGATGACAATACACTGATAGATGACGATTTTAATATTGATGACATTGACTCTTTATTTGACACTCCGTCGACTGATACCCCAGTTTCTATAGCTGCACCAGTTGAGAGTGACGCTCCTGTTATACCTCAAGAGACTGAGTCAGCAGAAGATTTCTCATCGCGTTTCGCAGCAGATTTTGATTTTGTGAAGTCGTTAGACAGTAATCAAGTAACGTTAAACCTAGCAGATCAATATCTACAACTGGGTGAATACGACAGTGCAAAACGCTTACTCAATGAAGTGATAGCTCAAGGTAATGACGAACAGAAACAGAAAGCACAGATATTGCTTGATCGTACTGCATAGTCAATAGCCTAGTCTTTCATCAGCAAGTACTTCCTAATCACAAGGTGCTTGCTGATTTTTTTTGCATTTAACTCCAATACTATCTATTATTAAACTCTTTAGCCATCGTTGCTCAAACTCTCCAGCACTTCTTTTCTTCCATACTTGTTTACTGTGTTGATACTATGCCATCTTCTGTTATGCTCAAGAATCTATCCGATCCTATTCAACTGATTTATGCTGGCGGCACTTTGGGTAGCTACGGCAGACCTTTAGCGCCATTATCAGCAGAAGTGTTTTTGCCTACCTTACAAAAACTTTTGTCGGATCAAGACAATGCGAACAATTTACCAAAAGTCTCATGGTTAAAAAACACCCTGATTAAAGATAGTAGTCAACTTACTCCTAGCGATTTTACGCATTTCTATCAACTACTACTCAATGCTTATGCAAAAGGTGATCGACGTTTTGTACTCATCACTGGCACAGATACGCTGAGTTATTTAGGCGCATTTTTAGCAGAGGCTTTTGCAGGTAGTGATATTTGTATTGTTCTGACTGCAAGTATGCGTCCGTTATTAAACAGTGAGATATTGCATTCCTATAATATCGATGAACACAGCGATGCTTGGGGCAATCTCAACGACTCATTAAAATTAGCGGCTGCTGGTGAATCAGGCGTGAAGATTAGTTTCGGCGGCGAATCATGGCCTGCTCAAACGGTACAAAAGATTCACAGTCATGACCTGATGGCATTTACTGGTCATTCTCGCGCCGCTTATCCAGCCAATAGTTATATAAAAAATCTACCTGATACTCGTAGGCAACACTGGCTTGACGACCAGAAAGACTTGCTACCCAGTATTAAGATACGTGCTGAAAACGCAAGTATTCATGCACTATATTGCTTACCTAACGATGTTTCTATCATAGACAATCAGCTACAAGCTTTATTGTCACACCCACCCACTGGTATTATTTTATTAGGATTTGGTGCTGGTAATGTTCCTTATTCTGCAGCATTAGCAGACACATTGGAGCTGATTTACAAAAAAGGACATATGGTGATATGTGCAAGCCAATGCCCATTCGGCGGTGTTAGTGACAATTACGCAGCAGGTAGCTGGCAATATAGTCATCATGTCATTGCTGGTGGTCGTTTAACCATTCCTGCGATTTATGCACGATTGTTATGGCTATTACTTCGTTATGACAGTCCAGCAAGGCGTAAGCAGCGTTGGCTAAACAACATCTCTCAAACTGGTACGACGATCAAAAAATGCTAAACCACTTCTCACTTTATAATCTGTGAATCATCATGTCTGAAATAAAAGCCAACGACCACGAAAAATTGCCAATACATACTTTAGCGATTGCTATTGAGTTTTTGGGCACACACTACCATGGCTGGCAACGCCAACGAGAAGTGCTGGGTGTACAAGAAGCCTTAGAAACAGCCATCAGTAAAGTGGCTAACGAACCAGTAGAAGTGATCGCAGCTGGTCGTACTGACGCTAGCGTCCATGCTAGTAATATGATTGCTCATTTCACCACTCATGCCTATCGCCCTACCCACAACTGGTTGCGCGGTGTGAACAGCTTGCTACCTGACGACATTGCGCTACGCTGGGTCAAGCCCATGCCTACTGATTTTCATGCGCGCTTCGGTGCTATTGCCCGTCGCTATCGTTATATCACGCTCAATCAAGCACAGCGTCCTGCGATACTCAATCACCAAGTGACGCATATCTATGAACCTCTTGATTTAGCAGCAATGCAACTGGCCGCTGCCGATATTGTCGGTACGCATGACTTTAGTAGCTACCGTGCCGCAGCTTGTCAATCCAATCAGCCAGTACGTACCATTAGCCATGCTAGGCTCTTTGCCCATGGTCAGTTTATCGTTTTTGATATACAAGCAGATGGATTTTTGCACCATATGGTGCGTAATTTGATGGGTACATTGTATGCTATTGGTAGGCATGAGCTAGAACCAACAGATTTTTTGAATATTTTGCATAAAAAGGATCGAACGATCGCACCGCCTACCGCTTCAGGTGATGGGCTGTATTTTATCAATGCTTATTATCCTGAACGTTTTCAAAGCCTATTACCATATGCACCACTAACACCTGTTTGGCTAAATTTGCCTGAATAAATCAATATAATTTAGCATACATATCACTTACATACTGTCAAGTCGAAAGCAGGTGCGTATTGCTTTAAGCCACTAACTTACGTATAATATGGGCTTATTTTTTAATTGATTGATACAAATTATGGCAAAAGACGATATTATTGAATTTGAAGGCGAAGTCATTGATACCCTTCCTAATACTTTGTTCAAAGTTCGTTTAGAAAACGGGCACGAAATCATTGCGCATATCTCTGGTAAGATGCGTAAGCATTATATTCGTATCTTGACAGGTGATAAGGTTAAAGTTGAAATGACGCCTTATGACTTATCTAAAGGCCGTATCACCTACCGTGGCAAAAACTAAATACTTACTAATCAATATGATTATGAAAGTATTAACATTGGTAAAATAGACAACCAATGACTGAATAGTTACGTTATCGCTGATAGCTAAAATAGACGCTTGGGTGGTTTAACTGATAATAATAATGAAAATACTAACCTACTCATTATTGTCTGTCACAGTTCTAGCTATTTAGTATTCGCTGTTTATCTTTACCCAAAAATACCGCTCAATGTCAGCGGTATTTTTTTGTCTGCGTTTTATCAATTAATTAAATTATGAATTAAGTGAACTCAACGGTAGCACCATCCTTAATAACACCCAACAGCGCCAATGCATCCCAGTTGGTGAGGCGAACACAGCCTGCCGATGCCTGACGACTAATACGCTCAGGGTCTGGTGAACCATGAATACCATAGGAAGGCTTGCTTAGCCCAATCCATACTGAACCAACTGGATTATTGGGGCCTGGTGGTATAATAGATTTTTCACCATTGTCACCCGTATAGGTATAATTAGGTTCATGAATTTTGACTTTGACCTGATGCGTACCCGTTGGTGAAGGTGTTGCTGTGCTGCCTACTGTCGTCGGATAGCTAGCAATCAAGTTGTTGTTTTCATCATATGCATAGAGTGTTTCAGTGGCTTTGTCAGCAACTACACGGCTTACTGGTGTAGTATTAGGATTTCCTGGGTTGTAAACAGTAATGGTTTCACCACTTTCAAAGTTGGCATCGGGATTAAGTAATTTGAGATAATCACGACTGATATGGAACTTTTCACCCAAAGATTCTAGGACGCTTTCATAATACATCCCCTCTAACTCAGCTTTGGCTTCTGCGCCAGCCGGAATCTGAGTTGTCTCGACGTTCACGTCAGCATCGGTTAACTGATAGCTAACCAATACTGGTTGTGAGGTAAGTGTGCTGTTTTTGGTTAACGCTTGCCACGTTTTTTCATCCAGTGATTCTGTTACTGGCAGGCCCTGCGCCTTCTGAAACGCTTGCATGGCTTTGCGCGTATTTTTTCCCCAGTAACCATCTATTGCACCAACACCACTATGATTCCAGTTTAGTAACGCTTGTATTTTAGTACCGACATTTCGATCTATTTTACTGTCGACTTTCCATGTGGCATCATTTACTTTTTGGGCAGTTTCCGATAGCGCTGTTGTGCTGTATTTAATTTTGGGCAGTAATTTATTCAACGAGTTAGCAGTGTTGCTATCATTTGTTATTTGCTGGCTGACACCATTAGTGACTGGGCTTATATCATTGCTACCCATCATCGTACTGTCTGTTTTCTCAGTATTGGGACTATCGCTATTCTGCGTACTCATAGCGCTCATGTCAGTTTCTGCACCTACATTCATATTGCTATCTGTCGTAGTAGCCTCTGTATTGATATCCATACCGTTATCTATTGCGCTATTGCCAGCTGACTTATCTTCAGTCGTTTGTACGCTGTTTTCAGTAGTGTTGGCACTGCTACAACCTACTGATAATAGTGACGCTGTTCCTATCGCAGCAACAACGCCACCAACTTTTAGTAGTTGAGACATAAAAACTCCTAAACAATTACTATCTATCAAAAAAAATATCGCACCGAAAAAGTATCGGAAAATTTACTGTAGCAATATACTGCCATAGCAACACCACTACCCCCTAACAGCTTTATGTTAATAACTGACTATTCTTATTAATCATTTGTTAATAAAGCACCTAAACATACTGGTTTGTTTACAGTCAGATATGACTTTCTACCTAAAATATAAAAAACCCATAAGTTACTTAATAACTTATGGGTTTAGAGAATATAGAGAATACTATCAAAGAAATTTATATGATATTGGCGAACTTACGATAATTTAGCTAAGACCGCTTGACCCATTTCTTTACAGCCTACTTGCTTGAGTCCAGCTTCACTGGCATCTAAAATATCAAGCGTACGTAAACCATCATCGAGCACGTCACTAACCGCCTGCTCGATTGCTTGTGCAGCCTCTTCTTGTTTGAAGGTATAACGCAGCATCATCGCAACAGACAAGATAGTCGCTAATGGATTGGCTTTGTCTTGTCCTGCGATGTCTGGCGCTGAACCATGGCACGGTTCGTACATACCTTTACCTGATTCGTCGAGGCTCGCTGATGGCAACATACCGATAGAGCCTGTCAACATCGCGGCTTCATCAGATAAGATATCACCAAACATATTACCTGTGACCATAACATCGAATTGCTTAGGGTCTTTGATCAGCTGCATACAAGCATTGTCAGCGTACATGTGTGATAGCGCCACATCGCTATAATTAGCTTGTTGTATTTCGATCATCGTCTGTTTCCACAGTTCGGTGACTTCTAATACATTGGCTTTGTCAACTGAACACACTTTAGCTGCGGTACCTGCTGCTTCGGCGCGCGTTTTTGCTAGCTCAAAGGCCACCTTACCAATACGTTGGATCTCACTTGTGCTATACACCATCGTGTTATAGCCCTGCTGCTCACCATTTTCTAGTGTACGGATACCACGAGGCTCACCGAAATAGATACCCCCTGTCAGCTCGCGAACAATCAGTAGGTCCAGACCAGAGATAATTTCAGGTTTGATACTTGAAGCGTTGGCCAACTGTGGATAAAGCTTGGCTACGCGTAGATTGGCAAACAAACCAAGTTCACCGCGGATTTTCAATAGACCACGCTCAGGGCGTTTACTACGCTCAATCGCATCCCACTTAGGACCACCGACTGCGCCTAGCAATACGGCATCTGAGGCACGGGCACGGTCCAATGTTTCATCCGGTAAAGGCTCACCAGTTGCATCAATAGCCACACCACCAATCAATCCAGACTCAAGCGTTAAATCAAGTGAAAACTTATCATTAACAACATTGAGCACGTCAATGGCTTGGGTCATAATTTCAGGGCCGATACCATCACCCGCTAATGTTAAAATTGTTGCCATACTAATCCCTTTGAAATACTTTTATTCGTTGGTTATATTTTTAAGCAGTTCATGCTCATATTTTATATTGCAGTTCTTTTGGCTTTGAGTACTGATGTTGCTGCTTTGGTCATACCAGTCTCTACAAATTCACCTTGATGTTCAGCATCTAGCTTCTTACAGAATCGGCGCTGTACTTTGGTATCCTGCAATAGCTCAACACATAAAGGTTCAGGTGATGCTGTGTCCAACAAACTACCTGATTTTTCACTATTCTTTTTTTGATAAGCACGTAACTGATAAGTACCAGCTTCCGTAAAATCATGAATCATCGCAAAACGCTCAACGTAACCCATGTTGTTTTCTGGATAAAAATTAACATGTACTTCACGTTTTGCAGGCATAACCCGTGCATAATAATTGGTCAAGCCTGGCATACTCGAAGCTGCTAACGGCACAATTTTTATGGCATTCTTATTGACGAGTGGTGTCATATCCATATTCATTGGGATTTTTGCTGTGCCTTCTTGGCGTGGTAGAGCTGTGACAATCTGGGGATTGATTGGCTCATGACTATTAGGCGCCATAATGAGTGTTTTATCTATCTGCACAATTTCACAATGATATGTACCCACACACGCAATATTTACTTCACCAGCCATAGGTTTAATTTTACCAACCCACGCTTCGGCACTCTCTGCCTCGTCTATTTTTTGATAGCCCGTCAATAGCTGGCAGCCTGACAGTAATAAGCTTGCAGCAACAATTGTGCTTGTCCATAGAGCATAATTTTTTGTATTCATAATGGCGGCTACTATTCAAGAGAGATAATAAAATGTAGTGAAAAACTAACTTTCATTTTAGACAGTTCACCGCCATAACTCAACGCTACATTGCGACTACATCACAGTTTTATGAGTAGTAGGTTAGGAAGTTATTCACTACGCTCGTACGTCATTAAATATCCACGGTGTTTTTTGCATCATTTCTTGTTCATAATCTTTGATAGCATCACTTTGCTGCAAAGTTAGACCAATGTCATCAAGTCCATTTAACAAACAGTGCTTACGAAAAGCGTCTACTTCAAAGGCATACTCTTCACCAGTTGGTGTGATAACGACTTGACGCTCAAGGTCTGCGGTCAACTCATAGCCTTCGTTATCAAAAGTTGCCTTCATTAACGTATCTACAATCGCTTCATCCAATACGATCGGCAACATGCCATTTTTAAAGCAATTATTGTAGAAGATATCTGCAAAACTTGGAGCAATTACCGTACGGAATCCATACTCTGATAGCGCCCAAGGTGCATGCTCACGACTAGAGCCGCAACCAAAGTTTCTGCGCGCTAGCAGGATGGTAGCACCTTGATAACGAGGCTTATTCAATACGAAATCTGGATTGATGACTCGTGTGCTGTTGTCTTGACCAGGATAACCTTCGTCAAGATAGCGCCAATCATCAAATAGATTCACGCCAAAACCTGTACGTTTGATAGACTTCAAAAACTGTTTTGCGATAATCTGGTCGGTATCAACGTTTGCACGGTCAAGTGGGCAAACAATACCTGTTTGGGTGTTATAAGCTTGCATAAAATTTCCTATCAATTATATTTTTGCTGGCTGATAATACTGATGAGCTGAGTAGACAATAAATAAGCCTTTACTATCTTTGACACCATTGTTATATATTTGCGGTTCATATAAGCATGATGTCTGCTACTCACTATCAGTCTTAAAACGTACGAACATCCACAAAATGGCCTGCCAGCGCTGCTGCGGCTGCCATTGCTGGGCTGACCAAATGCGTACGACCACCATTACCCTGACGACCTTCAAAATTACGGTTAGATGTGGATGCACAGTGCTCTTGCGGCTCAAGTTTGTCCGCATTCATCGCAAGACACATTGAACAACCCGGCTCACGCCATTCAAAGCCAGCTTCAGTAAACAGCGTATCCAAACCTTCAGCCTCTGCTTGCAACTTCACCTGTCCTGAACCTGCAACAACGATCGCTTCTTTTACATTATTAGCAACTTTACGACCTTTGATGACCGCTGCTGCGTCACGTAAGTCTTCGATACGTGAGTTAGTACATGAACCGATAAATACGCGATCCAGTTGGATATCCGTAATTTTCTGACCAGCTTCTAATCCCATATAAGTATAAGCACGTAGCCAGCCCTCTTCTTGGGCCTCATCAATGGCTTGGTTCGGTGTCGGTACAGATTGCGTGATATCTACGACCATCTCAGGTGATGTACCCCAAGATACTTGCGGTGCAATCTGACTACCGTCGATTTCTACTACAGTATCAAATACCGCGTCATCATCTGAGCGCAATGTACGCCAGTAGGCTTCCGCTTGTTCCCATTGTGCTTCGCTTGGCGCATATGGACGACCTTTGACATAATCAATCGTCGTGTCATCGACCGCAACCATACCGACACGCGCGCCTGCTTCAATCGCCATGTTACAGACGGTCATACGACCTTCCATGCTCATGTCTTCAAATACTTGACCTGCAAATTCAATCGCGTGTCCTGTTCCGCCTGCTGTACCGATCTTTGCAATAATAGCTAACACTACATCTTTTGAAGTGACGCCAGCACCAAGTTGACCCGTAACACGGATCTGCATATTTTTTGATTTCTTTTGAATCAAGCACTGCGTTGCCAATACATGCTCAACTTCAGAGGTTCCAATGCCATGAGCCAAACAACCAAGTGCTCCGTGAGTTGCGGTATGCGAGTCACCGCAAACGACCGTCATACCTGGCAAGACCAAACCTTGCTCAGGACCGACCACGTGCAAAATTCCTTGACGCGCATCATTGATAGTAAATTCAGCAATGTCAAACTTGGTACAGTTATCGTCCAACGTGACAACCTGCAAGCGTGACACCTTATCTTTAATCCCGGGCACACCTTCTAGGCGCTCTTTAGTGACGGTTGGCACATTATGATCTGGACTGGCAATGTTAGCCGATAAGCGCCATGGCGCTCTATTTGCCAACTCCAACCCTTCAAATGCTTGTGGGCTCGTCACTTCGTGCAACAGGTGGCGGTCGATATAAATCAGGCTCGAACCATCGTCACGCTTAGTGACTTCGTGAGCGTTCCAAAGTTTGTCATATAACGTTTGACCAGCCATGTTGCTATCCTTTATAGGTTACTAATTACTTAATTTTTTACTTACTTGCGCATTGCCAAGAAGATTCTACGTAAATACTTTGTTTATCTATATTAATTGCTCTCGCATCTGAGGTTTAAATATTATTTCTTCGTAAAACCCGACATATGACTAAAACTAGTGTTTGAGATACGTTTTAGATGCCGAATATCCAATTTTTTAGAATAAATATGTCACAATATGCCTCGATGTCTTGTGATTATAGCAGGCAAATCCTATAATAATAATTGATGATTTTTAACCAGACGCAAACTTTTATTTCTAATACGTTGTGATTAGATCAGCCAACTTTTATTTATAGCTCATAGAGTAGCTAAGGACATCCGTTTGAATACCACAAACTTGACGACATTCGTTACCGTTATGCACACTGGCAGTATCTCAGGCGCTGCAGAAAAGCTATTTATTACTCAGCCTGCTGTCAGTAAACGTATCAAAAACTTAGAAGACGAGTTTAACATTACCTTGTTTGATACGGTAGGACGAGGAATTGTACCAACCCAAGCGGCTAGTGAAATGCTACCTCATGCCAAACGCTGGCTAGAAGACTATGAGAATTTTAAAATTAACTTGCAGCACTCTCAACACATTGTCTCTGGTAAATTAGTCATTGGTACTAGTCACCATATTGGCCTACATCATTTGGCCCCTGTTCTCAAACACTTTATTCAAACTTATCCAGCTGTTCAGCTAGAAGTGCATTTTGTTGATTCAGAAGCAGCACACAAAGCCGTGTTGGACGGTGATTTGTCATTGGCCTTTGTCACGCTACCACCTGTTTATGACAAGCGTTTAACCTATCATACGCTATGGTCAGATCCTCTTTATTTTATGACTGGTACCTTATCACCTTTAGCAACTAAATCTAATGTCACCTTAGAGCAGTTGGCACGCTATCCTGCTATTTTGCCGTCCGCTAACACCTTTACCAGTCAAATTACCTTGGCTGAATTTGCCAAGCATAATCTGAAGCCTTATGCCACGATGAGTACCAATCCTCTTGAGTCTATTCGTATGCTCGTGTCTGTCGGTCTCGGTTGGTCAGTACTTCCCCAAACGATGGTTAGCCAAGATTTAGAACGTATTGATATGGCAGACAATATTGAGTTACAGCGTTATCTAGGTGTGGTCATTAATCCGAAGCTTACACAGTCTAGTAGTGTCACAGCGCTGCTAGATTTACTGGCTCCTCTTGAATAAGAACCACCTAATATAATTATATATAAATTAGACTTGTTCGCATTTGTATCCGTCATGCGTTATAATACGCGTGGCGTTGCTTTTATAACAAAACTTTACCAGAAGGACACTGATAGTCATATATTGAACACTTCTAGTAAGATATGATGGTTAGCAGTAGATTTAATGGTTTCGACTGATTGATTATACAAGTTGCTAATACTCATATATAAATAGCAGATGCGAGCAATAATAACAGATAAGCGGAACGCAAGTTCCCATTGTTCTCTATCTCTATATGAGTGCTAGCCATAGAACGACATCAGTCATATAAAACTACAGAAGTTACTGAAAAAAGCCATTATGTCTCAACTAATGGCTTTTTTTGTCTTTAGATATTGTTTTGAACGTCGCCTTATAGGACAAAACTTTAGAGTTAAAAAATAATTACCGCCAACCATGTTGGTTAAGGACAATTTATATGAACGGAGTTTCTAGTGGTGTGCTGATATCACTCGGCGCCTATTTCTTAGTGATGATTGGGATTGGTATTTACGCTTATTTTAAGCAAGCCAATGATACCGAAGGCTACATGTTAGGGGGTCGTAACTTAGGCCCAGCAGTAACAGCACTTTCTGCAGGTGCATCAGATATGTCAGGTTGGTTGCTACTTGGCTTACCTGGTTATATGTTTGCCGATGGTGTGGTTAGTATTTGGATTGCGCTTGGTTTAACATTAGGTGCATTATTAAACTATCTCATCGTAGCACCTCGCCTTCGTGTTTATACCGAAGTGGCTGACAACGCTATTACTCTACCCGATTACTTCGCAAACCGCTTTGAAGATAAGTCGCATATGCTACGCGTCATCTCAGCATTAGTCATCATTCTATTCTTTACCGTCTACACCGCTGCAAGTCTCGTCGGTGGTGGTAAACTCTTCGAAAGCTCGCTAAACCTATCTTATAGCACTGGCCTATGGGTTACTGCTGGTGTGGTTGTTGCTTATACGCTATTCGGTGGTTTCTTAGCGGTTTCAATGACAGATTTCGTGCAGGGCGTCATCATGCTGTTTGCCATGGTAATCGTACCTGTGGTTGCCTTTACTGATCTTGGTGGTATCTCAGCTACTTCAGAAGCCGTGAGAAACATTGACCCAAGCCTATTAAATGTAACTAGTGGTATGAGTATCATCGGTATTGTATCGTTGATGGCATGGGGCTTAGGCTACTTTGGTCAACCGCATATTATCGTACGTTTTATGGCGATTCGCTCAGTAAGAGATGTACCGACTGCACGTAACATCGGTATGAGCTGGATGGTTGTGAGCCTTATTGGTTCACTAATGACCGGTTTTGCTGGTCGTGCTTACGTACAAAAAACAGCCATGACGTTAGACGATCCTGAAACTATCTTCTTAGTATTTACTCAGTTCTTATTCCATCCATTGGTTTCAGGCTTCCTATTAGCAGCTATTTTAGCGGCAATTATGAGTACTATCTCATCACAGCTATTAGTTGTATCAAGCTCTCTAACCAAAGATGTCTATAAATTATTCTTTGATAAAGAAGCTCCAGAAGCTCGTCAAGTATTGGTAGGCCGTATTTCAGTTATCGTCGTTGCTATCGTTGCTATTATGCTAGCGTCTAATCCAGACAGCTCTGTATTGAACCTAGTATCTAACGCTTGGGCAGGATTTGGTGCTGCGTTTGGTCCGTTGGTTATCTTTAGTCTGACGTGGCGCGGTATGAACCGTAACGGTGCAGTAGCCGGTATGGTTATCGGTGCATTGACTGTCATCTTATGGATCTATGGTCCTTTCGAAGTCGACGGTATGGCACTTAACAGCTGGTTGTATGCTATCGTTCCAGGCTTTATCTTAAGCACTATCGCTATCTTTGCAGTTAGTATTATGACTGGTGGTCCAAGACCTTCAGTTTCTGCTAAATACAAAGAGATGGAATTAAACTTAAATAAATAAGTTGACGTAATACCTTAGTCTCATTGCTATAAAAAAACCTCGTCATTATTGGCGAGGTTTTTTTGACTTCGCTTATCAATAACTTTCAACTACAAGCTAAGCAGTCGCGATAAGTGAAGCAGTGCGTTGAAGTATTATACAGGTACATGTTCTTGCTTGACTAACAATCTAGCCGTCACAGCGCTAGACGTATACCTTGCTAAAGCATTAGCAGTATTATGTTGTTGGTGACTCATTAAGACGACTATAGTGAAACTCATTGAGCAACTAAAAGTATCTTTTATAGATATAAAGCTAGCATCAATACATGGATAGTAGCTATGAAGCCAAACTCTATTGTTGTAACAGCATTGGTTTCTCCAACTGTCTGTGACCAACTAACCAGCTGTATTTAAAGCCTTATATAACAATCACAATAGTACAGTCCACAAAAAAGCGACCTACAGTAGGCCGCTTTTTTTGATCAACAGTTATATCAGGAAACTATTTCCCTTGATAAGACAACTTCACACCAGCGATATAGCCATCGTTGTCCTCGAAATCACCTACGATTTTATCGCTAGGCAATTGACCTTTTGCATCGCCGAACCATAGGTATTTACCACCGGCTGATACAGCCCAGTTTTCAGTGAAATTGTACTTAGCCCCAAGACCGACACTATAATAGCCTTCAACAGGTCCGAGTGACGTTGTTGGATCACCAGCCCCGCTATCCCAACCAACTGTACCACTAATAGCCAATGCTGGTGCCACACGTTTTGCCAAACCAAGCTCCACCATCCATTGGTCATCTTTATATTCCACCAAGTTCAGTCCATCAGGGCCATAGCTGATTTTACTAGTGTCATTATACAGTGGCGGTGTAATAATAAAATCACTCCACGGTACCCAGCGTACTTTTGCTGTTGCTAAAGTTGTAGAGTTAATAC
Organism: Psychrobacter sp. AOP7-C1-14; assembly: GCF_052376135.1. Classification (NCBI taxonomy): domain Bacteria; kingdom Pseudomonadati; phylum Pseudomonadota; class Gammaproteobacteria; order Moraxellales; family Moraxellaceae; genus Psychrobacter; species Psychrobacter sp. AOP7-C1-14. The sequence continues at coordinate 260,984 of NZ_JBQSVH010000001.1, forward strand.
CTGTTTGAAAATCAAAATTAATCGATTCAGGCGTCGTGATTTCATATTTGCTATTTCTATTTGCTGCTGTAGCGGCTTGTTCTGGAGTAGCACCTGCTGCTGTAGCTCTGATAGCTACTAACGGATAAGACTCAGATATTTGTATATCATGATCGATTTCAGAACGATAAGTCAAAGCAGCTTTTAATGCAATTTCAGGCTTACTATAAGCAATACCTGCTATATAACCATAGTCCATATCAGGATTACTGTTTGACGTGTAACCGCTAGCAGGTCCATAAGCTAAACCGCGTAACTTGGTTTCAGATTGGGTGCGCTGGGCGACTGGACCACCATAAACTTGGAAGTTTTTATTGGCACCAAATTTCATACCCAGAATCCCAGTTAAGCTTTGGCTACGCACTTCGACATTAGTATTTTCACCCGCGGTACTTGCTTCAGCTTGTGCTACTGCCACTGCTCCACGCAAGCCATCTAACTGAGCCTGCTGCTCTGGAGTCAAAACACCAGCTGTTTCTCCTGGAGCAAGCGCACCAATTCCAGCCTGTGCTGCTGCAAGGTTTGGCGCTGCACCATTGGTAATAGAAGCGATAGAGGCGTCAATATCACCTTGTGATACGAAGTTACTTTGAGTATATTCAGCAGCTGCACCAAAAGGCTCATCATATAGTAGGCCGATACTAAAAGTATCGTTAATGTCTGCTTTTACGCCATAGCGGAAAAAATCATAAGACTCAGCAATATCACCTGTACTATCACCACGTACATAGTCATTTTGAGAGGGGTTAGTATTAGCACTATCATAACCGCTTACATCAGCATCAATATAGGTATAGACAGCTTCAGCATAGGTGCCATCTTGGAAGAAAGCAGTGACATCTTGGCCTGAACGATCAAGACCAGCAGCATTAGTCATGCTAGCGACAGAAAGAGTAGCGATTGCTACTGCAAGGGTTTTCAAGTGAAAGGTCGTGCGCATTGTGTATCTCCAACGGTCCTTGTTGTATTACTACTTTGATGATCAATATATAGCATTGCTGCGCTTAACATTGAGTGTCTCAAAGTTGTGTCCTAAGTTGAATACTAATGCCTTTTTGACACTAAAACAACAATCAAAGTGCTTTATTTCCCAATTATGACTGGACAGTACAAATAAGATATAAATCAAATAAGGCTGTTTACTTTTTCTTTTAAATGCGAGTTTTATAGAATATATATATTCATAAGATATCTTTTTAAGCCAAAACTGACCAGTTGTGATGGCAATCATAAAACCCTATATAAAAAAAGCGACCCTTTAAGGATCGCTTTTTTAGCAGTAACATCTAGATATTTTGCTATATAACTAAGATATAGGTTACTCAGCTTGGTAAGAGACTTTTACACCAAGTACATATCCATCATTACTCTCGAAATCACTAACGATCGCCTTAGTCGGTATCTGGCCTTTAGCATCACCAAGCCACAAGTACTTACCACCAGCTGATATCGCCCAGTTTTCAGTAACATTATATTTAGCACCTAAGCCTGCGCTATAATAGCCTTCAGTAGGCCCAAGCGAGGTAACAGGGTTACCAGCACCACTATCCCAACCAACAGTACCACTTACTGCTAGTGCTGGTGCTAATCGTTTGGCAAGACCTAACTCTACTTGCCATTGATCATCGTCATAACTAACTAACGCTAGTCCGTCATCATCTTGAGTCGAAACCTTACTAACATCATTATATAGCGATGGAGTAATTGCAAAATCACTCCATGGAACCCAACGTACTTTGGCAGTAGCTAGTGTTGTAGGATTAATACCCGTCTGGAAATCGAAGTTTATTGATTCGGGAGTAGTAATTTCTATGCTTTCACCTCTAGTTGTTGTAAGACCCAATGCCGTTACAACTGGCTCTGGGATAAGACCAGATCCAACAACAGGATAAATTTCTGCTGACTGTGCATTATGCTCGATTTCTGAGCGGTAAGTTAATGCAGCTTTCAATGCGATTTCAGGCTTGCTGTATGAAAGACCAGCGATATAACCATATTCTTGATCAGCACTGATATGAGCAGTATAACCATTAGCAGCACTATAAGCTGTACCACGTAGCTTTACATCAGCTTCAACACGCTGAGCAACTGGACCACCATATACTTGGAAGTTCTTATTCTCGCCAAATTTAGCACCTAGGATACCTGTAATGCTTTCAGTACGTACTTCTACATTGGTACCCTCACCATTTGCATCTACAAAATTATTATCACCGCTATAATCAGCAGCAGCTCCGAAAGGCTCATCATATAAAAGACCAATACTGAAAGTGTCATTGATATCCGTTTTTACACCATAACGGAAAAAATCATAAGACTCAGCGATATCATCAATTTTCTTACCCTGAGTATAGGCTTTGTTGTCTGAACCGACATAAGCATTATCATGGCCAGTAACGTCGGCCTCGATATAAGTATAAACAGCTTCTGCATAGGTGCCGTCTTGTAGGAATGCGGTGATATCTTGACCTGAGCGATCAAGGCCAGCAGCACTAGCGACGCTAGCAACAGAAAGAGTAGCAACAGCTACTGCAAGAGTTTTTAAATGAAAGGTATGGCGCATTTTATATCTCCAAACATCCGCATTGTTTTACTGCTCTACCCAGTTTTAATAGGCAATCAGTATCCGAGGTGGAAGATAGTAAAGATTTTTTAACACTAAAACAACTACAAAAACACATTATTTCTATGTTATGACCATATAGTCATCAGACAGTGTCTATATATAAATACATATATGACTCTTGTTATTGAAGGCTTTTCTTCTTATTTCCCATTTATTAATAATGTGGTGGTCTGTCTGCCATGACGTCAAATGGTGCAATACCGTTTTCTGTATCCTGACCTTCAATTTGTTTGTAAATCAGCTGTAGTTGACGTTGTAGCGTATGAATATCTTTGTCTTGTCGCGTAATTACGTCATCCAGACGTTCGACAGTTACTTCGAGATGCGCTAGGCTCATTTGCAGATCAATCACTTGTGCTTGAAGATTATCTTGCACTATAGAAGTATCGTCTTTGGCTGTAGATTGGCTCATATTTCTCTCTAAATATAATAGGTATTAAATTGAAAGGACAGATTATTAGGGGGTTTGAAGAGTACTATAGAGTAGCAGTAAACCTACGATCATAGTCACTATATAGCAGCAGTTAGCAAAAGCAATAAATAGTACTGATAAAGCTATTTACTCGCACTACAGTGACGCGGTGGCATGTTATACTGCAGGCAATTTTGCAACAACCCCTACTTCACTATTATATAAGCTTAAGATACTCTATGGCACTGATTCATTTAAAAGACATCCACTTAGCCTTTGGCGTCGCGCCTGTTCTTGATGGTATTGATTTTTCTATCAATACAGGCGAGCGTGTATGCTTGATTGGCCGTAACGGCGAAGGTAAATCCACTTTATTTAAACTGATCAATGGCTCACTACAGCCTGACAGTGGTGAGATTATTACCAACAGTAGCATGCGTGTAGCAATGCTAGAACAAGACGTTCCTGAGACCAGTGGACGCATACTAGACATCGTTATGGGCGGCAGTCGTCGCACGGCTGATTTGCTCATTAACTATAATAAGCAAGTCGATTTGTGCGCTAATGGTGATATGGATGCCTGTGAGCATATGGCGACCCTACAGCATGATATTGATGCAGTACATGGCTGGGATTTAGAACGTGATGCCATGCGTCTGATTACCACCATGGGCCTTAATCCAGAAGATGACTTGTCATCACTATCTGGTGGTCGTAAACGCCGTGTACTACTTGCTCGTGCGCTTGTTACCAAGCCTGATGTGCTACTACTAGATGAGCCAACCAACCATTTGGATGTTGAAAGTATCGAATGGCTAGAACGCTTTTTGCTCGATTGGCAAGGTCTAACCTTGTTGTTTGTGACGCATGATAGAGCATTTGTGAATAAACTTTCGACTCGCATTATTGAGCTTGACCGTGGGCAGTTGACCAGCTATGACGTGACACAAGGCGAAGGTGGCTACGCACGCTATCAAGAACTAAAAGAACTACAGTTGCAAGCTGAAGAAAAGAACAATGCTAATTTTGATAAAAAATTGGCACAAGAAGAAGTGTGGATTCGCCAAGGTATCAAAGCACGTCGTACCCGCAACGAAGGCCGTGTCCGTGAACTAAAAGCCTTACGTGAAGAGCGTAGTGAACGCCGTGAGCAAGTGGGCAATGTAAACATCACGATGGGTCAAGGCGAGAAGAGCGGTAAGCTTGTCTGCAAAGTCAAAAATTTACATCTTGAGTACGACGGCAACGTACTGGTAGATGATTTTACGACCACTATCATGCGTGGCGACAAGATTGGTATTGTCGGCCCTAATGGTGCTGGTAAAACCACGCTTATTAAAGCCCTACTCGACATGTCTGACGACGAAGTTACTAAGTCTGGTAGTGTCGAATTAGGTACTAATTTAAAAATCGCCTTTTTCGATCAATTACGTGATCAGTTAGATCTTGAAGCAAGCGTTGCACAAAACGTTTCAGAAGGTTCTGACTTCGTCGAAGTGGGTGGTCGCAAGACGCACATTATGAGCTACCTACAAGACTTTTTGTTTGCGCCAGAGCGTGCACGTACGCCAGTCAAAGCATTATCAGGTGGTGAGCGCAATCGTGTGCTACTTGCTAAACAGCTATTAAAACCTGCCAATATTTTGGTACTCGATGAGCCGACCAACGATTTGGATATGGCAACACTTGAGCTATTAGAAGAGTCAGTCGCCAGCTTTGGTGGTACGATTTTGCTAATCAGTCATGATCGCTCATTCATGGACAACGTCGTTACCTCTACGTGGGTGTTTGGCGAAGATGAAGATGGCAAAGGAGTGGTCAGTGAGTATGTAGGTGGTTATCAAGAGTACCTCGTACAAAAGAACCGTGAAGAAACCGCTCGTGCTGCCAAATCAACTGCTAACAATGCAACCAATAGCAAAGCGGCTAACAAGTCTGGCACAGCTACGAAACCAAATAAGACAGCCAAAAAACTAAATTATAATGATCAGCGCGAACTGGACAACCTGCCGAAAGAAATCGCCGCGCTCGAAGCTGAACAAGCTCAACTACAAGAAAAGCTCGCTGATGGCTCTTGGTTCAATACTGAATTTGACGCTGCAACAGCTGCTAGTGAACGTCTATTAACTATAGAAGATGAGATGATGCATAAGCTTGAACGTTGGAGCGAGCTTGAGGGCTAATATGGATAACACTCAGCTGCGTTTATCGGAATGTCGTATATATGCTTTGTATTGCGAATCTCAATAAGCAAGTCTCTTCTATTTTAAAAACATCGTTAGTTATCGTGAAGATGTCACCACTTTATTATATAGAGTGGTGATATTCGTTTTACAGCAACTTACAAAGTAGTTAGATGGTGAAAGTTAGTGAACATTACCTTAATTTCAAGTATCATTCGCTATTGCTGAAAACCCTTATTATTTATAAGGTCATTACATCATAATCCTTATTAAAGCAAAGTTAGCGTTAAACGTTGATAATCCAACTGTTTTGGTTTGATTGTCACATTCAACCTTCTAATATGTCCTATTAAGGTTGCTTTATTTTTAACGCAATAATTTATTTTATCACCGAAATAGCTTAGAATAGTAACAATTAGCAAAATTAGGCACAGCTAAAGTGGCTTGATATTGTATATTTTCTAAGCCACAAACCCAGTGTGGGATAATCCCATTTCATTCACCTGGAGGAAGTATTAATGAGCCAAGCCGAAGGCGTTAATGTACAACGCCGTAGAGTTCTTATTGCCTCAACTGCCGCGATTGGTGCAGCTGGGGTAGCTGCCGTGGCGACACCTTTTGTCCGTTCTTGGTATCCAAGCGCTAAAGCTGAGGCTGCAGGGGCTGCAGTGACCCAAGACATTGGTTCTATCGAAGATGGACAGATGATTGTTGTCAAATACCGTGGTAAACCTATCTACGTAGTTAAGCGCACCGAAGACATGGTTGCAGGACTAGAGTCAGTCAAACCTCTATTATCTGATCCTGCATCTGACGCCTCTCTACAACCTGAATACTGCAAAAATCCTACTCGCTCTTTAGATCCAACCGTATTGGTTGTCGAAGGCGTTTGCACACATTTGGGCTGTGCACCAAACTATCGTCCTGATGTGGGCGCGGTAGATTTAGGTGGTAATGATTGGTACGGCGGATTTTTCTGTCCGTGTCATGGGTCAAAATATGACTTAGCAGGTCGCGTATATAGTGGCGTCCCTGCACCACTTAATTTACCCGTTCCAGAATATGGTATGGATGATACCATCTTGACGGTTGGGGAGGCTTAATATGAGTATGGGTAAAAAGTTAATGCATTGGGTGGACGCGCGTTTTCCAGCGACTGAAACCTATGAATACCATATGTCAAAGTACTACGCACCAAAGAACTTTAACTTTTGGTACTTCTTTGGCGTGCTATCAATGATTGTATTGGTCAACCAATTGGTGACTGGTATATGGCTGACGATGATGTACAACCCAAGTGCCGAAGGGGCATTTGCGTCTGTTGAATATATCATGCGTGACGTAAAAGGTGGTTGGCTCATCCGCTATATGCACTCAACTGGCGCGTCTGCGTTTTTCGTTGTTGTATACCTGCATATGTTTAGAGCCTTGCTATACGGTTCATACCAAAAACCTCGTGAGCTTATTTGGCTTATCGGTATGGGTATCTACCTAGCATTAATGGCAGAAGGTTTCTTTGGTTACCTACTACCTTGGGGCAACATGTCATTCTGGGGTGCTCAGGTTATTTTGAACCTTCCTGCGGCGCTACCTGTGATTGGTGACGGTCTTGCTGAATGGGTACGTGGTGATTATATCATCTCAGGTATCACGCTTAACCGCTTCTTTGCGCTACACGTTGTTGCTATTCCATTAGTACTGGTAGGCTTAGTCTTTATGCATATTGTGGCGTTGCACCATGTGGGTTCAAACAACCCTGATGGTATCGACATCAAGAAGCTAAAAGATAAAAACGGCATACCGTTAGATGGTATTGAGTTCCACCCGTACTACACTGTGCATGACATGGTTGGTATTGTTGTGTTCTTTATTTGCTTCTTTGCAGTGGTATTCTTCTTCCCAGAAGGCGGCGGCTTCTTCCTTGAGCCACCAAACTTTGAGACAGCGAACTCACTGAAAACACCAGCTCATATTGCACCAGTATGGTACTACACGCCTTTCTACGCCATCTTACGTGCTGTTCCTGATAAGCTTGGTGGTGTTATCGCAATGGGTGCTGCAATTGCTGTGTTGTTCTTGATTCCATGGCTTGATAGATCACCTGTACGTTCTATGCGTTACAAAGGCATCTTGTCTAAAATCGCGCTTACTGTATTTGCTATTAGCTTTGTAGTGTTAGGCTACTTGGGTGCGACGCCTGCTACACCAACGGCAACTATCATGGCTCGTGTATTCACGATTCTATATTTCTTGTTCTTCTTACTGATGCCGTTCTACACTGCCATTGAGAAGTGTAAACAGCCACCAGAACGCGTTACCGGAGGTCACTAATGAACACGCTAATTAAATCCCTAGCGGGACTAGGCTTCGGCGCGGCATTGACCTTAACTGCTGGTAGCGCAATGGCAGCTGGCGGTCACGGATGTGGCACATTTGTCAATGCTGATGGTGTTGAAGAGCACTTAGCTTGTAGTACAGCCCCAATTGATTTTACCAATAAGGGCTCACTACAAAACGGTGCTAAAATCTTTATGAACTACTGTGCTGGGTGTCACTCAGCAGAGTATGTTCGTCACTCTCGTATTGCTCAAGATCTAGAGATACCGCCTGAGTTGGTTGAAAAGTATCTGATGGTCACTACCGATCAAATCGGTGACCATATCGATGCTGAAATCGATCCTGAAGTACAAGCCTCTTGGTTTGGTGCAGCGCCTCCTGATCTATCACTTGAGACACGACTGCGTGGCGATGATTGGGTATACACGTACCTACTATCGTTCTATGAAGATCCAAGCCGTCCTTGGGGCGCAAACAACTTAGTACTAGCAAACGCTGCCATGCCTCATGTCTTGCACAATATGCAAGAAGAGCTAAGCCAAGAAGAGTTTGAGAGTGAAGTTGGTGACTTGGTTAACTTCATGGCGTGGATGGGCGAACCTGCTCGTCATGACCGTCAAGTGATTGGTTTCTTTGTGATTCTATTCTTATTAGTACTGCTCATCCCAGTTTACTTATTGAATAAAGAATTCTGGAAAGATGTCAAATAAGTCATAGTTAGTAGACAATTCTTAGAAATAAAAAAGGCACTACTTCGGTAGTGCCTTTTTTATGCCTTAATATTAGGTTGTAAATTCTAGATGAGACGAAAAATAAGTCGCTCAGCGCTAATGTTTACGTACTCTACCTTGATAAACCTTGCAAGTTTGTTTACGATGACAGCCTTTACTATTAACATTAGGCTTTCATGATTGATGCGAATGACATTCCAAGTAGTCAGCTGATTTTGTATGCTGATGACGGCTACGACAGTCATGTGGTACGCCTATTACTTGAAGAAAAAAAGCTCGCTTACTATTTGTCTCGTCTGCATTCTGAGCGCCCTGAAGATTTGACTGAGCTAAACCCCTATCATACCCTGCCTGTATTGCAGCAGCGTGAGATTGCGCTTTATGAGATTAATGTCATTTTTGAGTATCTTGAAGAGCGTTATCATACCAATAAATTGCTACCTGAGACACCGCAAGAACGTGCACAGTTTCGCCAATTGGCTTGGCGCATTCAGCGCGATTGGTTAGTACTTGGCAAACGTCTGCTGACACATCCAGACAGCTTCAATAAAGCACAAGCTGCCGTCGCCAAAAAACAGCTTAGTGATTCGTTAATTACTCTATCACCCCTATTCGCTCATAAACCTTATTTTATGGCTGATGAATTTGGTTGGTGTGACGTACTATTATCCCCGCTATTATGGCGATTAGATGAGATGGGGATTGAGCTACCACGTGCAATTAGCCGTCCATTGTTTGAATACCAAACCAGAGTATTTGAGCGCAGTAGTTTCCAAAAAAGCGTACGCTAATTAGACAAGTAACAAAAGCTGTCTTAAAATAAAGTATGAATAAGACCAACGTTAATTAGTCTTTGTTGTTTGATAAATTGCTAAACGAGATATTTTTCACTATTAAAAACTATTAGTATAGGAAGTCATTAGATGAGCGAAACCACCTCTATTACACCTACCCGTCCTTATATGGTACGCGCACTATATCAATGGATAGAAGACAACGCTCTAACACCGTATTTGATGGTCGATGCTACTGCTGACAATGTGCAAATCCCAACCGAGCATGTGCAAGATGGTCGTATCGTATTAAATATCGCCAGTCGTGCTACTGGTAACATGAGTATGGAAAATGATTATATTCACTTTAGCGCTCGCTTTGGCGGTGTATCACAAGAAATCTGGGTACCGCTTACTGCAGTGATGGGTATCTACGCTAAAGAAAACTCACAAGGGATGTTCTTTGATCCAAAAGAGTATGATAACTATCAGCCGGAAGACGATTCAACGCCAATGTCTAAAAATACCCCTGTCAAAACGCCTAAACCAAAGCGCGATAATAAAGCAGGTTTAAAGGTCTTAAAATAAAAATCCTTGAAATAAATAGAACCTTAAACCAGTTCTATTTAACACAATAAAAAAGCCAGTCATATTAAATATGACTGGCTTTTTTGTTACCCATTTGAAGGCTTATCAGCTTTATATACCTGATGATACTTCAAACTGGCATCTACTGATTATGTTCTTGGCAATGTCACACCACGTTGGCCTTGGTATTTACCACCACGGTCTTTGTAGCTGGTTTCGCAAACATCGTCAGCATCACTTTGGAAAAACAGCATTTGCGCAACGCCTTCGCCAGCATAGATACGTGCTGGTAAATTAGTGGTATTACTAAACTCCAAAGTCACATGACCTTCCCACTCAGGCTCAAGCGGTGTGACGTTAACGATAATACCGCAGCGCGCGTAAGTCGATTTACCTAGACAAACGGTTAATACATCACGTGGAATACGGAAATATTCCATGGTACGAGCCAACGCAAACGAGTTTGGTGGAATGATACATTCATCACCCACGATATCAATGAAACTTTTTTCATCGAAGTTTTTAGGATCAACAACAACTGAATGTACGTTGGTAAAAACTTTAAACTCAGGCGCACAGCGTACGTCATAACCATAGCTTGAGGTGCCGTAGCTAACCAAACGCTCGCCTGCATCATTAAAGCGCACTTGGCCCGGCTCATATGGTTCAATCATGCCGTGTTCTTCGGCCATTTGACGAATCCAGCGGTCAGACTTAATAGACATTGTTGTTCCTTAGCAAATATTTAATAGCGACGATTATACGGAATTGATAGCTAGATTTATAGCTTGATGGCTGTTTTATCCTACATTGGTTTTAGACTGGCTAAGCAGCCAACACCCTACCTCATTATTACCTACTAGAAAATCCGCTTATCATCGACAGGCTTTGCGAATTTATTGATATTGGTTTCGATGTTTTTGGCAATGTCTAGATAATATTGTGCAAAACCATCATCAGCCAAAACGCTTGGCACACCTTTATCAACTTGTGCACGAATACCACTGGCAAGCGGTAGCTGGCCCAATAGTGGTACATGATATTGCTCAGCGATAAACTCACCGCCACCCGTACCAAAGATCGCTTCAGTATGATTGCAATTACTACAAGTATGCAGCGCCATGTTTTCAACCACACCCAATACTGGAATGTTTGTCTTATTAAACATCTCAACGCCTTTTTGCGCATCGAGTAGTGCAACATGCTGCGGTGTCGTGACAATGACAGCACCCGTGACTGGAATACGCTGCGCCAATGTCAGCTGTATATCACCCGTACCTGGTGGCATATCAATCACTAAGTAATCTAGCTGCGGCCAGTTAGTTTGATTATACAGCTGCATCAATGCACCCGTTGCTTTTGGTCCACGCCATGCAACTGGCGTATTGTCCCCATCAAGTAAGCTACCGATAGAGAGCATTGCCATACCATGTGCATCGACTGGCACAAACTGCTCATTTTCTAACTGCGGCTTTATATCAGCGACGCCTAGCATCGTTGGCATACTAGGACCGTAAATATCCGCATCCAACACGCCAACGCGATTGCCAAGTTTCTGTAATGCTAAGGCGATATTGACCGTGGTGGTTGATTTGCCAACACCGCCCTTACCTGATGCCACCACAATAATATGACGGATACGAGGATGTGCAGCCAATGAAGCTTGAGTAGGTGCAGCTTTCGTAATTGGTGGCTCAGCGTTAGTACTACTAGCGCTGTTGTTGGCACTAGATGTAGGCTGAGACTCCATCGCATTGGTTGTCTTTGGCATCTGCTTTGGTAAGTTTGAGCCTGAGCCTTTTTCTGGTGCAGGCAGACGCACATTCATATGAATCGTGGTTATGCCATGCGGATGTAGTAACTGTCCAAGCTCTTGCTGGATCGCCTCAGGCTTACTATCTTTCGGCAAACGCAAGTCTAACGTAAGTGTTGCGCCATCACGTTCAAGTCCTGTGACCATCGTGGCTATACTAACAGTACCTATTTCATATCCAAGTAGGACTTTGTCAACGGCACTATCACGCTCTGCCTGCTGCTGAGGTGTTTCAGTTTTTGTGGTTTTTTTCTTCATAAAGTTAAACATAGCTACTATTATGGCCTATACAAGTGGGTAGGTCTGGTAAATCGCTCAAACTGTATCAATACGTATCTTACAATCGATAGTGTGAATGAGTATATTAGCCAAACCTTCTATCGTAACAGTGTAGCTGAATTGGACGCATAAAAAAACCACAACGCCAGTAGGTCTGACGTTGTGGTATATGCAAGTTGTACATATATTAATTCATAAACCAGCCATGACTGGCAACGATAGATTGGCCAGTAAATACATTGGTCGGAAAGGCCGCTAAAAATAGCGCCAATTGTGCAATGTCTTCCACTGTCGTAAACTCTTTATCGACTGTATTCACCAACATAATGTCGTTGACCACGGACTCTTCACTGATGCCTTTTTCAGCCGCCTGTTCTGGGATTTGTTTTTCAACCAACGGCGTTTTGACAAACCCTGGACAAATCACATGCGAACGTACCTTATGTTCTGCACCTTCTTTAGCCAATACACGACACAAACCTAGCAGTCCGTGCTTGGCAGTCACATAAGGGGATTTGTATAATGAAGCCTCATGCGAGTGAGCAGAGCCCATATAAATGACTGTACCACCCTTATCGTCTTTATACATATGCTTAATCGCTGCTTTGGTGGTCAAAAAAGCACCATCTAAGTGGATGTTAAGCATTTTTTTCCAATCGCTAAACGCCATTTTATCGATAGGATCAATAATCTGAATACCAGCATTAGATACTAAAATATCAATGCCACCAAAGGTATCGACTAGCTGTTGCACACCGTCGTTTACCGCATCTTCTGAGGTAACATCCATAGCAATCGCGAGAGCACGTCCACCAGCAGCTTCAATAGCATCGACAGTTTTTTGTGCTGCTTCGAGGTCAATATCAGCAATACCAACTGCTGCGCCTGCTTTTGCATACGTTTCAGCGATGTCACGTCCTATACCGCTTGCAGAGCCAGTGACCAACGCTACTTTGCCTGTTAAGTCTTGTTCTAATTGAGTCGCCATACATACTCCTTATCATGGTCTAAAATATTATTGGTTTTTATAAAAATTGAACTGAACAAATACGCCACTATAATCATAGTGGCGTATTTATTTGCGAGATAGATCATATCTAACCTCAAGACTCTCACTTTACTGTACAAAGTTTACTGAATAATACTTACTGGCGTTTTTTCTTGTAACTCGTCAAAGCTAATACCATCTGCTAATTCAACCAGCTTCAGACCGTTATCAGTCACGTCTAATACGGCAAGCTCAGTGATAATACGATCGACCACACCTTTACCCGTCAGCGGTAATTCACAGTTGGCTAGAATTTTTGGGTCACCGTGTTTGTTGACCTGCTCCATCAATACAATCACACGCTGCACACCTGCGACCAAATCCATCGCACCGCCCATGCCTTTGACCATTTTTTTAGGAATCATCCAGTTGGCCAAATCGCCTTTTTCTGAGACTTCCATTGCGCCCAATATGGCCAAGTTGACATGACCACCGCGAATCATTGAGAAAGACTCTGAGCTACTAAAATAACTGGCTCCAGCTTCTGCAGTTACCGTTTGCTTGCCAGCATTGATCAAGTCTGCATCGACGTTTTCTGTTGTAGGGAACTCACCAATACCTAGCAAGCCGTTCTCTGATTGTAGCCATACGTCCACACCTTCAGGAATGTAGTTGGCGACCAACGTTGGGAGACCGATGCCTAGGTTCACATAGTAGCCATCTTGTAGCTCTTTTGCAGCGCGTTGCGCCATTTGCTCTCTTGTCCATGCCATGCTGATTTCCTTATTTTTTGCGATATTCTATTTTATTCATCTAGACAGCCAGTTATCTAATCAATTAGCTGTCTAAACTACTATCAATCTAAAATTAACGATTAACTCCACGTACAGTTAAGCTTCGACCACGTTTTTATTTACGCGCCTTCTACCGCTTTAGTCGTGGTTTTTTCGATACGTTTTTCAGGGCTAGCATTCAGTACAATACGCTGAACAAAGATACCCGGTAGATGCACCTCATCTGGATCGAACGTGCCCGTCTCAACGATTTCTTCTACTTCAACGATAGTGATTTTACCCGCCATCGCGCAGTCTGGGTTAAAGTTACGAGCGGTTTTATTGAACATTAAGTTACCCGCCTTGTCGGCCTTTTGCGCCTTGATTAGGGCGACATCCGCACGCAATGAATGCTCTAGTACGTAAGTACGACCATCAAAGTCACGAGTCTCTTTGCCTTCAGCGACTAACGTACCTACGCCTGTTGCAGTATAAAACGCAGGGATACCAGCACCGCCTGAGCGCAGCTTTTCAGCCAATGTCCCTTGAGGTGTCAACTCAACTTCTAACTCGCCTGCCAAGTACTGACGCTCAAACTCTTTATTTTCACCCACATATGACGATATCATTTTTTTGATTTGGCGAGTTTGCAATAATAGCCCAAGACCGAAGTCATCAACACCAGCGTTGTTACTGATACAAGTCAACTCTTTGACTTTGCTATCGCGTAGCGCTTCGATTAATGCTTCTGGAATACCGCATAGACCGAAGCCACCGATCGCGAGTGTTTGCCCGTCACTGACGACACCTTTTAGCGCTTCTTCGGCACTGTTATATACTTTTGATTGACTCATGCTTGTCTCCTATGACTATATTTATGTTTTTAATCCGTGCACAACCGAATGCTGAATTAAGTGTCTCAATTATCCGTTTGATTGTTGATTGTTATAAAAGCTAAGAACTAAAAGCGCAAATAAACCACGTTTATTTTCCTGTTGAACCTTATACCACTAGCCAAAACATACCCATGATAATGGCGCCAGATACTGCCAGTACTATTAGGCAATAACCCATAATCGCACGCGCATCCAAACCTGCGATACCCAACAATGGCAGAGCCCAGAATGGCTGAATCATGTTGGTCCATGCATCACCCCACGCAATTGCCATCGCAGTAATGGCTGGACTAACACCCAACTCAATGCCAGCAGGAATCATAACAGGACCCTGTACGGCAAACTGTCCACCGCCGGACGGTACAAAGACATTGACCAAGCCAGCACTTAAAAATGCAAAAATTGGAAAGCTGTCTGCAGAGGCAGAGTTAACGAAAAACTCGGTCACTTGCGTACTGATAGAGACACCATCCACATTTGCACCCGTCATAATGCCCATGATGCCGCCGTAGAACGGAAACAATAGCACGATACCTGTGATGCCACCAATTCCTGAGTGTACGGCACGATAGTAACGCTCTAACGTGCCATGTGACAGCAAACCTATGAATAAGAACAGCCCAATGACGATATTTAGCCCCAGATTAAAACCGTTGCTACCAAACTCACTGATATAGTACATCAGCGCTAATGCCAATAAGATGACAGCGATAATACGACTATCATCTAATTTTTGTGCAGGCGTGTCTCTCTGGGGTGCGATATAAACTTCTTTTTTGATCAATTTAGGATCAATAACGGTAGGATTCTTTGGATGCATAAAGCGGTTTACGAGTGGCAGAATAACTATGAGTAAACCTACTAGCAGCATGTTGTATCCTGCAAATACGGTCTGCGATAAAGGTACTGCTTCCGTCATGGTGTTACCTGACAACGTCATTAACGTATCACCGCCAGAACTGAGCGTTAGTGGTATCGAACCTGAAAAGCCACCATGCCAAATAACAAAGCCTGAATACGCAGCAGCGACGAGTAAAGGATAATCGACATTGGCTACTTTTCTTGCCAGTGCTTTTGCAAAGATTGCTCCGATAATTAGACCAAAGCCCCAGTTTATCCATGAACCAACCAGTCCAACTAAGGTTGAGACCATAATAGCGGTGGTAGGAGAATGCACTCTACTGGCAAGACTGTCTAGTAAACGTTGAATGAACGGTGCACTAGCAAATGCGTAGCCAGTAACTAGGACCAGTGCCATTTGCATGGCAAAGCTATGCAGTGACCACAGCCCATTGCCCCAATGACCCGCCATCGCAATCATGTCCTGTCCCGTAGTAGCCAGTCCTACAGCAAATGCGATAAGGGTCAAAACAATCGAAAATACGAATGGGGATGGTAGGTAGCGATTGACTAACTGCACGCTCATATTAGTGATGGCACTAAACATATTCACATTCCTTGTAAATTTGATGTTTGTTTTTAAGAGTTATTATTAGAACTTTTTTGAACAATTATCAGACTTGAGAGCGATGATGATCACTACGTCTAGTAAATGGTAAAATTATATTTTACATCAGCATTCATAACAATACATTTTATCTCGCTATATCATGCGTGAGATACTTGTGCTAACTTAACATATTATTTCCATAGCGACTAGAAAATAACTACCAGCGCTTGTGAGTCAACGCTGTGCGAGGTATAGATCGATGAAATATTGATGATTAGCAGCGTATTAGTCTAGGTTTATGTTTGATAAAATGGACGAAATAAGCTTATTTTGATTAATTTTATTGACCCATATCAATAAGCACGGCATACTCGCTGCCTGATTTTTGCCAAGGAGGGCCATTATGTTTAGCACGCTTGCTATTGTTATTACTCTATTATTACTCATGTTCTTTGCTTATCGTGGCTATTCTGTGCTGATCTTAGCACCGATTATGGCAACGTTAGCAGTCTTGCTATCAGGTGACTTTTTAAGCACCATCCCCGCTTATACTGATGTATTTATGGGTGCACTAAGCGGATTCTTACTCAAATTCTTCCCAATATTCTTGTTAGGCGCACTATTTGGACGCTTAATGGCAGACTCTGGCGCTGCAACCGCCATTGCCAATACAGTCGTCGAAAAGCTCGGTGCCAGTAAAGCCATCCTTGCTGTGATTTTGGTCTGTGCTATTCTGACCTATGGCGGCGTATCGTTGTTCGTTGTGGCTTTTGCTATTTATCCAATCGCCAAAGACTTGTTTAAAGCCGCCGATATTCCAAAACGTTTGATTCCAGCGGCGATTGCCCTAGGGTCATTTACCTTCACAATGACTGCCCTACCAGGCACGCCAGCTATTCAGAATGCCATTCCAATCCCCTATTACAACACCAATGTATTTGCCGCTCCTATTTTAGGTATTATCGGTGGTACGGTTATGTTTATTGGCGGTTGGATGTGGTTGCAATCACATGCTAGAAAAGCCAATGCAGCGGGCGAAGGTTATGGTCAGCACGATGATGAAGATGTGGGCGGCGTGGGCGCGTCGGCAAAAGAAGCTGAGGTATTAAACACTCATCAGACGTCGTTTACCATTGCTATGATTCCTTTAGTATTGGTCATCGGTCTAAACGCTATATTGACATATATTATTTTTCCATCGATGGACTTTAGTAGTTTACAGACACAATTTCCTGAATTGAATATCGCAGGCTCACTCGGATTATGGTCAATTATCATCTCATTGGTCGTGGCTTGTGTGGTGTTAATTCTGCTCCGTATCGGACATTGGAATAACCTACAAAAAACCATCAACCGCGGTACTTATGACTCTATGTTGCCGATTTTTAATACCGCATCAGAAGTTGGTTACGGTGCTGTTATCGCGTCATTAGCTGGTTTTTTGCTCATTCGTGATAGTATTCTGAACCTAAATCCTGACAACCCTCTGATATCAGAAGCAGTCGCGATGACTACGCTGGCTGGTATCACAGGTTCATCATCTGGTGGTTTGAGTATCGCGCTGTCAACATTGGGTGAAGACTATCTAAGAATGGCGGTCAATGCTGGTATCGACCCTGAGCTTATGCACCGCGTAGCCGTTATGGCGGCAGGTGGTCTTGATACGCTTCCGCACAGTGGCGCTGTTATCACCTTGCTAGCGATTTGTGGTCTGACCCACAAACAGTCTTATTTGAACTTAGCGATGGTTACGATGGTCATTCCATTGGTCGCTGTGGTTACTGTCATTGTCTTAGGTACGATGTTTGGTTCATTCTAAAGTAGCTTGGTTAGTCGTTATTATTAACTACTGGACTAACTACTGCTATCTACGCTAATAACCTAGAAATAAAAACCCACTTGGCATACTGCTTAGTGGGTTTTTTATGGCTAGTTGACAACCATTTTATAACTACCAAATTTAATGCGAACCTATTATTTGTGGTTAATAAATGTCTGACGAATGAGAAGTAATTACTAAGGAATATCACAAATTTATCTGAATTACGGTATCATAGGCGCACTTTTTAAATTTTCATTATTTTTAGAAGTTTTTAGCATTAACGATGTCGCATCGACGAGCGATGAACTGCTTAAGATGTTCGATAACCAACCCGTTTATATAAAAATATAGGTGACAAAAGTGCGTGAGATTCTAGTAACCAGTGCCTTACCCTACGCCAATGGTGACATCCATTTGGGGCATCTTTTAGAGCATATTCAAACTGACATTTGGGTGCGTGCGATGAAAGCACAAAGCCATAAAGTTACTTATGTCTGCGCAGATGACGCTCATGGCACTGGTATTATGCTCAAAGCAGAGGACAATGGGGTGACGCCAGAAGAACAAATTGCAGCAGTCAAAGCCTCACACGAAGCAGACTTCTCAAAATTCCTCATTGATTATGATAATTATTACACCACTCACTCAGAAGAAAACAAGCATTTCTCTGAACTGATTTATCGTCGTCTTAATAGTGCTGGTCATATCAGTACAAAAGATGTCGAGCAGCTATTTGATCCTGAAAAGCAACTGTTTCTAGCTGATCGCTTTGTCAAGGGAGAGTGCCCAGAATGTGGTGCAGCAGATCAATATGGCGATAACTGTGAGGTTTGTAGCACGACTTATAATGCCGTAGAGTTAAAAAATCCACGCTCAACTATCTCAGGCGCAACCCCTATACTTAAAACGTCCAAACACTATTTCTTTGATCTGCCAGAGTTTGAACAGTTCCTAAGAGAGTGGACACGCAGTGACAACCGTTTGCAAACGTCAGTGGCTAATAAACTTCAAGAATGGTTCGATTCCGGACTAGCCAGCTGGGACATCTCGCGCGATGCACCTTACTTTGGCTTCCAAATTCCAGACACTCCAAGCGACGAGCCAGACAAATATTTTTATGTGTGGCTAGATGCGCCTGTTGGTTACATGGCAAGCTTTAAAAACCTATGTGATAAGCGTTCAGGTACAGACCAAGCACTTGACTTTGACCGCTACTGGGCACAAGAAAATGAGAAAAAAACTGAGGTCTATCACTTTATCGGTAAAGACATCGTTTATTTCCATGCCTTGTTTTGGCCTGCGATGCTAGCTGGTAGTGAGTTACGCACGCCAACTGGTGTTTTTGCCCATGGTTTCTTGATGGTCAATGGCGAAAAAATGAGTAAGTCACGCGGCACCTTTATCAATGCCAAAACTTATGCAGAACATTTGCACCCAGAATACCTGCGCTATTACTTCGCCAGTAAGCTGTCTGACAAAGTTGAAGATATTAATTTCGATCTAAATGATTTTATGCAAAAGGTCAATTCTGACTTGGTTGGTAAAGTCGTCAATATCGCCAGTCGTAGTGCTGGGTTCTTGGTGAAGAAGTACGACGGTATGCTGTCAGAAGTTTGCGTCGAGTCAGCGTTATTAGAAGACATTACCAAAACTGGTGATGAGATTGCTGCTGCCTATGAAAACCGTGAATTCTCTCGTGCCATGCGTTTAATCATGCAATGTGCAGATAAAGCCAATGAATATATTGATGAGAAAAAACCGTGGTCGCTTGCTAAAATCGAGGGCACAGAGCAAGAAGTTCAAGACGTCTGCTCGGTCGCTATCAATATTTTCCGTCAGTTGATGGTTTATCTTGCGCCAGTACTACCTGAACTGACTGCCAATGCCAAAGAGTTTTTGAATCTTGATGACCTCAGCTTTGCCAGTCGTAATGAGTGGTTACTTGGACACAAAATCAATAAGTTTAAACCATTGATGCAGCGTATCGAATCGAAAGATATTGAAGCGATGGTAGAAAATTCAAAAGCGTCTCTGGCACAAACAGACGCTACTGCCACGACTGATAGTAGCAAGCCTGCCGCAAAAGACAAAGCACAAACAACAGACGTTGATACTGAGCAAACTGACTACATTGGTATCGAAGACTTTGCCAAAGTTGAGATGAAAGTAGCACACGTCTTAGAGTGTAACCATGTAGAAGGTGCTGATAAGCTATTGCAATTCACGCTAGATGTTGGTGAAGACAAACCACGCAACGTGTTTAGCGGGATTCGTAAGTTCTATGAGCCTGAGCAATTGGTCGATAAAAAGGTGGTTTGTGTGACCAACCTTGCCCCACGTAAGATGAAATTTGGTGTATCAGAAGGCATGGTATTATCAACTGGTGAGCCAAAAACGGGCTTAACCGTTGTAACCTTACCAGATGCTTGTGCTGTTGGTGACGTCCTAGCTTAATGGTTATTTTTAAATAATAAAAAAAGATGCCCTAAGTGGCATCTTTTTTTATGGTTGATTTATCAAATAATTAAAAACCAAGCCTTATATTTATTTACTCAAAATATCGATAATCTGCAACGTATCATTGATCACCGTCACAATGTTATTTTCTGGCGTACGAATACGAACGTAACGGTCATCATAACGGTCTAAAACGACAGATCGATCATAAGCTCTTCTATCAATCTTGCCGACTACTCTATAACCATACTTATCAAGATTACGCTTAAATGAAGCATTAGGGCTAGCATTGCGATAGGCGTTAATACTTGGGTGGGCATTGCCACTATGCTTATAGTTTTTACTGATATGGGCAGAGTTAGCTTTGCTATTACCATGTCCATTACCGTGCCCGTTTCCATAACCATTTTTTGCCACAGCAGGCAATCCAATCAAAGAAGTAGCAGTGATACCAATGATGGTTAATAATTTAAGATTAGCAGCGTTCATAATATTATCCTTAAAATGGTCATCCGAGAAAGTCAGATAAACAATAGCGTCTATTTCATATCCACTATGTCAGCACGATGTCCGCTTAACGACTGGATTAATCTTAGACCCATTATGTTTCTCATATGAGAATTAGGTTACGTTAATTATGAAGTGAGTACGTAATAGATGCGTTGCTAGGATGTAAGCCTTTTGCATATGCTTTCAACAAACAAAAGCACCCTATTGGCATCATCTGTATTTGGATCTACACAAGAGCTTTACTTCATTACATCTCTTAGTAAGATAAAAAGAAGTGATGTATATTTAACTTTCCATCATCATGACTGCCACAAATCAATTTTTTATTGCGATAACTTACATTACTGTCATAATATGAACATAATAATCGATGGAACGATTACTTTATTTAATTGTTAGCCTGCTATCTCAGCATCAACATAGTATTGACTTGGCTAATCTGCATTCTTCAATATCATGGCAAAAAACCAAAGTACACCAGACAGATGAGAAAATTACTACCATATAAGCTAGTAAATTTGGCTGTAATTGCTTGGTTTTTACGATTGATATAACCTATGAGTTAACCTAATAATGACTATCGCTTCTACTCTACGCTTAAGCCTATATGGCGTTGCTCTTAGTGCCATTGGTACACTTGGACTAATCGGCTGCTCCAACTCCTCTACCGAGACCGCAGCGACTGCTGAAAATAGCACGGCTACAGACAAACCTGCCAAATCAATCGCCATTACTCAAATCGTTGAGCATCCATCACTAGATGATATGCGTCGCGGCATTATTGATGAATTGGCAGATAATGGATATATCGAAGGGCAAAACCTAACGGTTAACTTTCAAAGTGCACAAGGTAATACAGCAACTGCAGGACAGATTGCTAAGCAATTTGCAGGAGACAGTCCTGACGCAATCGTAGCAATATCGACGCCTTCTGCGCAGTCCGTGGTAGCCGCGACGACGACTATCCCTATTATTTACACCGCTGTGTCAGATCCGCTAGGTGCCAAGCTCATCACAGCAGATGGTGAGCCTTTCCAAAGCAACTTAACTGGACTATCAAGCCAACTACCACTAGAGCCGCAGTTGGATTTGTTGCAACAAATAAAACCTGATTTAGAAACCATCGGTTATGTCTATAGCCCAGGTGAGGCAAACTCAGTATCATTGCGTGAAAATCTAAAACAAGCTCTGCCAGCACGAGGTCTGTCACTGCTAGACATTCCTGCCAATCGCCCAACGGATATTGGTATGGCAACACGCAGTTTGCAAGGGCGTGCTGATATCATCTATACCTCATTTGACAACAATGTCGCTTCTGCCTTTGAGGCCATGACCCAAGCGGCGAATGAGCTAAAGTTACCGATTATCGCGTCTGATGAATTTAGTGTAAAACGTGGCGCGACTGCTGCGCTTGGTGTTAATGATTATGATTTTGGTCGTACCACTGGCAAGATGGTATATCGCGTGTTAAATGGTGAAGCAGTCAATACCATCAAACCTGAAGTCATGAATGATCTAACCTTATATGTCAGTCCTAAGCATGCTCAAACGCAAGGTGTCAGCTTGCCAGCAGAGTTACTAAACAACGCCATCAATGTTGATATTGATGCCGAAACCAAATAAAAAGCAGTAAGTTATCTATTAGCTCGTCAATTATTTATATAGTGTATGGACACACTATTATTTTAGGAGTAAGACCCATGTTGTCTCAAAATCGTTTTGGTCGTTTTAATTTTGGTAAGGCTTTATTGTTAGGCGGTGTATGTACTGCTATCTTGACTGGTTGCAATCAATCAGCACAAGATGATGGCACCACGGATGCTGCTACTGGTGATGCAGCGACAGCTATGAAGGCCGTTGCCATTACCGCTATCGTCGAACATCCAGCGCTTGATGATGTACGTAAAGGTGTCATTGACGAGTTAAACGAAGCAGGATTCACAGACGGTGAAAACCTCACCGTTAATTTCCAAAGCGCGCAAGGAAACACTGCTACTGCTGGCCAGATTGCCAAGCAATTTGTCGCTGATGCGCCAGATGTTATCGTTGCTATTGCAACACCATCTGCTCAGTCTGTTGCCGCTTCTACTAGCAGCATTCCATTGGTATTCTCAGCAGTTACTGACCCAGTAGCCGCAAAACTGGTACCTAAGCTAGATGGCTCTGGTACCAATGTCACAGGTGCATCAGATGCCCTACCGTACGAGCCACAAATTGATTTAATGCGTCAAATCATTCCATCATTAAAAAATGTCGGTTATGTCTATAGCCCAGGCGAAGTCAATTCAACGATTATCCTAAAAAATCTAAAAGAGAAGCTAACGCCAC
This sequence comes from Psychrobacter sp. AOP7-C1-14, assembly GCF_052376135.1. Classification (NCBI taxonomy): domain Bacteria; kingdom Pseudomonadati; phylum Pseudomonadota; class Gammaproteobacteria; order Moraxellales; family Moraxellaceae; genus Psychrobacter; species Psychrobacter sp. AOP7-C1-14. The sequence continues at coordinate 283,989 of NZ_JBQSVH010000001.1, forward strand.
TAGGTATTAATGTACTCGAAGCGCCTGCACAGCGTAGTAATGACATCGCAATGGCAGCCCGTAGTCTCGAAGGTAAGGTTGATATGATCTACACCTCAACCGACAACAACGTGGTATCAGCGTACGAATCACTCTATCAAATTGCCAAACAAAGTAAGATCCCTCTTATCGCCTCAGACACCAGCTCAGTTGAGCGCGGTGCTGTTGCTGCTCTAGGCGTGAATTACTACGAGCTTGGCCGTGAAACTGGTAAAATTGTCGTACGTATCTTGAACGGTGAAGAAGCAGGCGCTATCCCTGTTTATACGCCACAAGCGCTTGATTTATACGTTAGTCCAAAGCACGCTAAAGAAGAAGGCATCACTTTGCCTCAAGCGGTTATCGATAATGCAAAAGAAGTGATAGAATAACGCACCTTTGTATTTGGCTTAAAATAGTAGGTATAAATAGGATAGCGACACTAAGCAATAATGTGTTGTATACCTTAAAATACACTGCCAATGATTGAACAAGAAACCCAGCTATGAGTCATTAGGCTGGGCTTCTTGTCTAAACAGAGTCTTTTTTTTGCAAGCGTGTTTAATAGTACTGTATTTGTCTCGCTATTTATCTGATACTTGTTGAGTAGAGGATAAGTTTATTGATTACATTGCAATATCCTGAACCATCGCTTCAAACCAAGGTAGCTTATGATCGTTATTAATCGTGACATGTTTTGGTTTACCCTAACCGCAGATTGCTTAATCTGTTAAATTCACCGCTTAGCTGTTTAGCAGGTAGATGATTTTGGCCATTGCCATTTACTTATCTTGGTACCATACGCTAGACACTTGGTTATGACTTACTGATCTCTTATGTCTTTAATTGCTTTTTTTGGTGCGCTTGAAAGTGGTCTGATTTATGGCCTAGTAGCACTCGGTGTGCTTATCTCATTTCGTACGCTCGACTTTCCAGATTTAACCGCTGACGGTAGTTTTCCGTTAGGTGGCGCAGTCGCTGGTATTTCTATCATCGCTGGTATCAACCCGTGGTTGGCCTGTGCTTTTGGGATGTTAGCAGGTTCAGTCGCTGGTATCGTCACTGCGTGGTTGCATGTCAAACTTGGCATTTTGCAGCTGCTTGCCAGTATCTTGGTTATGGTTGCCTTATATTCTGTCAACCTACGCATCATGGGCGCACCAAACCTACCTCTTCTCGGTGAAACCACAGTGTTTAGCACCTTGGTGACTGATGGTAATGGTTATTGGATGCGCTGCCTGATTATTGGTGTCGTTGTAGTAGCTGCCATGTTATTTCTGAACTGGTTTTATAGCACTGAGACAGGCCTGTCGATGCGTGCTACTGGCTCAAACCTGAGAATGGCACAAGCGCAGGGTATTAACACTTCATGGATGACCATTGTCGGCATGGCAATTTCTAACGGTTTGATTGCCCTAGCAGGTGCGTTGTTTGTCCAGACTCAGGGTGGCGCAGATATTTCGATTGGTATCGGTACGATTGTTATTGGTCTAGCAGCGGTCATCATCGGTGAGACGATCATTCCTGCCAAGCGTATTTGGCTGATTACCTTTGCCGTTGTTATCGGCGCGGTATTGTACAAGCTGTTCATTCAGGTCGCACTATCAAGCGATACGCTACGTAGTATCGGCTTTGGACCACAAGATTTGAACTTGATTACCGCATTGCTCGTGGTATTAGCCTTGGTATTACCAAAAGCGAAAACCAAGTTTTTATCACGCAGAGTTCGCGCCTAATGACAGTCAAAGCAGGTATTTATAACACTTGCGACGCTTGAAGAGACAATAAGGAATAACGATTATGATGCAAGCCACCGATTTACGGTTGACCTTTAACCCAGGCACGCCGATCGAAAACCCTGCCCTACGTGGTATCAGTTTAAATATTGCTGATGGTGAATTTGTCACTGTCATTGGTACCAATGGTGCAGGTAAATCTACTTTTTTGAACGCGGTAAGCGGCACAACGCGTGTCGATAGTGGCTCAATCCTGCTAAATGGCATTGATGTGACCAAAAAATCTGCCCATCAACGCGCGCATTGGGTTGCTCGTGTTTTTCAGGACCCAATGGCGGGAACTTGTGAAGCGCTAACGATCGAAGAAAATATGGCACTGGCCTACAAGCGCGGTGGCAATCGCGGTTTGAAAGTTGCTTTAAATCAGAATAACCGTGATTTGTTCCGAGAAAAGCTATCAGTCTTAAAACTAGGTTTAGAAAATCGTCTGACCGATCGTATGGGTCTGCTGTCTGGTGGCCAACGTCAAGCGGTCAGTCTGCTGATGGCATCATTACAGCCCTCTAAGATTTTGCTACTTGATGAGCATACTGCGGCTCTTGATCCAAAGACTGCGGCATTTGTCTTAGAATTGACCGATAAGATTGTCACGGATAATAAATTAACCACGATGATGGTTACCCACTCTATGCAACAAGCACTGGCACATGGAACTCGTACTGTGATGCTGCACCAAGGTCAAGTGGTGCTAGATGTCTCTGGTGATGCTCGTAAAGGTATGACTGTGCATGACTTGCTAGATATGTTTGAGCAAACACGTGGTGAAAAAGTTGAAGATGATAGTTTAATCTTGAGTTGATTTTTAAAGCAGCCACATTTAAATTCTGAAATGAAAAACGCCTTGTAAATGGGCGTTTTTTTTATGTCTTTATAAACTATCAATCTTTAAAAAAACTCAGCTTCTTCTAATTTTTTTTGTTATCTATAGTTACTGATTCTACAAATTTATCGCTCGCCATTATATAGTTATCGTCTATAACAAATACTTAGCCTATTCCCTTTTACCGATGAGGTCTGTCATGCGCAAAATCCCTATTTATTCCCATCCTGCTGCTGGTTGGCCTGCGCTAATCTCATCGACCCAAAAGCTCATGGACTATAAGACATTTTTACGCGGCGGCATCAGCGTATTTAAAAGCAATCAACCTCAAGGTGGATTTGACTGCCCAGGGTGTGCATGGCCTGACCATAAATCTTATAAGGCTATTGATGTCTGTGAGAATGGTATCAAGGTCATTGCCAGTGAGACTATGACCCACAAAGCAGATGCCGAGTTTTTTGCGCGGCATACTGTGACTGAATTACAGAGTTGGACTGGTTATGAGCTTGAGCATAGTGGTCGCTTATCAGAGCCAATGTATTACGATGCAGCGCAAGATCGCTACGTTCCTATTCCTTGGGAAACTGCTTATAGCTTAATCGCTGAGCAGTTCGGACAGCTTGACACACCTGATGAAGCGCTATTTTATACGTCAGGCCGTGTGACCAATGAGCCCGCCTTCTTATTTCAGTTATTTGTACGCTGCTTTGGTACCAATAATTTACCTGATTGCTCAAATATGTGTCATGAGCCAACCTCTGTCATGCTAAGCAGACAGCTAGGTATTGGGAAAGCAACGGTCATGCTAAAAGATTTTGAGCAGGCTAAACTGATATTAATGTTTGGACAAAACCCAGCGACTAACCATCCACGTATGCTCGAGATGCTTGCACACGCACATGAGCAAGGGTGCCGAGTTATTTCAATCAATCCGATGCGTGAGCAAGGATTAAGTAAGTTTAGAAACCCGCAAAAGCCAACTCATATGGCAGCCGGTCAAAGCAATGATGTGGTCGACGATGTCATTCAAATTCAAATCGGTGGTGATGCAGCGTTATTGACAGGTATTGCTAAATGGTTAATCAAAAACGATAAAATAAATCATGATTTTATTACCACTCATACTTCAGGTTTTGAGCCTCTAAAGCAGTGGCTAACAGAGCAATCATGGACAGATATCACCCTTGGCTGCGGTATTTCTCAAGCAGATATTGTCAATCTCGCTGAGCTAGTAGCTAACAGTCCTGCAACGATTTGCACTTGGGGAATGGGTATTACTCAGCACGTGCAGGGTGATGACAATGTCGCGATGATTACCAATTTACTCCTGCTGATGGGCATGATTGGTATCGATGGTGCAGGTGCATCTCCAGTGCGTGGACATTCCAACGTGCAGGGCGATCGCACCATGGGTATCCATGAGCGACCTAGTAAAAGCTTACTAGACAGTTTAGAACGTGTGTTTGAGCATCCTATGCCACAGGAACATGGCTATGATGTCGTCACAGGCGCCAAGGCTCTTATCGCTGGTAAGCTAAAAGTCTTTATGGGCATGGGTGGTAATTACGCAGTAGCCGCACCCGATACCAGCGCTATTGAGCAAGCCTTAACCACTACTCAGCTTAATATATTTGTCGGTACTAAGCTCAATGAGACTATGCTATATCCTGGTGCAAATAATTTAATCCTGCCTTGCTTAGGACGTACTGAGCATATCCTTACGACTAAAGGTGAGCAGTTTGCCACTATTGAAGACTCTATGTGTCAGGTTGTACCCACTCAAGGCAAGCTCAAACCTGTTAGTGATACCTTGAAATCTGAAGCGCAAATTGTGGCAGATATTGCAACTCATGTACTTAGCGCTGACTCGTCTATTCCTTGGCTTGCGATGGCTGAAGATTTTGATATTATTCGAGACTATATCGCTCAAGCTATCAATGGTTTTGAAGACTTTAACCAGCGTATTCGCACCTCTGAGCGTGGCTTCCATTTATATCATGCAGCGCGCCATCATGTATGGAATACCGAAAGTGGCAAAGCCCAATTTGAAGTGCCACAATATCCAATTACTTTTGTCGCAGCACAAATGGCGGCCGCAAACAATACAGATAACCATGAAGAGCCAGCGCAAAAAATTTGGCAATTAACCAGTGTCCGTAGCCATGATCAATTCAACACCATGATTTTTGGGTTTAAAGACCGTTATCGTCAAACGGATCGCCGTGATGTGCTATTTATGCATCCCGATGAGATAAGCCGTCTGGGGTGGCAAAAAGGTGACCGTGTGATGGTCACTCGTCAGCGTGCTAAAGACAGTCTAGAGCAGCCACGCGTATTAGGCCCATTGGTATTGAGCGAAATGGATATTGCTTCTAATGCTGTTGCCGCTTACTACCCTGAATGCAATGACCTTTTTGATTTAGAAACACATGCGCCAGACTCCCATATCCCAGCGTACAAATCAACGACCGTTATTTTGGAACGTGTAGAGGCAAACACACCGATAGCGACGCCTGCGTAAACCGTACTGTGAGTAGCCAATGGAAATGTCATTTTCATTGGCTACCACTCTAGGTAACCATAAACACCCTCGTACTTTTAGGCCATAATTAATCGTGATAACAATCGAAGATAATGCTGAACAAAGTGGAGTTTTTGCTGATTCCGTGATGATAGACAATTCAACTGATACTAAGAGAGTTGCACCTGAGGCATCTGATAATGACGGTTTGTCAGAGACACCTCTTTCTCGTAGTCACTTGGCTCAAAAGCATCATTACCCGTCAATTAGTGGCGACTCTAACAATGACTCTCGCATTCAAATCGAATCTCAGACCACCAGCTTAGCAGTTGAAGCTGCGGTCTCAATCGTTATTAATGGAATTCATTATGCTGTGCTGATGGCTAGTCCTCACCAACTAGAGTATTTGGCGGTTGGGTTCTTATTTAGCGAAGGCTTAATTCAACACAGTCACGAATTGCTCGATTGGGAAGTGACTCACCTTGCAGATCTTGCTAGCTACCAGAAGTTTGCTCAAGATTCGAGTGACGAAGGTTTTGATTCAGCATCAGTTGGGCAAAGCTTACAGCAGTTCCAAGATTACGATATCTATGTCGTGGAGTTGGTATTAAGCCAGCGCTGTCATCAACGTATCCAAGCACAAAAACGTCAGCTCGCAGGGCGTACAGGCTGCGGTATGTGCGGTATTACTGGATTGACGCAAGCTTTGCCTGATTTAAGCGTGTACTCACAGGATTATTTAAAACATGAACCTAACCAACAGAACAATATTGATAACTCTCAGACAACCGCGCCAAGCCTCGACTACCTATTAGCACTGCGTCAACAAGTGGACGCCGCACAACATACGCACCAACTGACAGGTGCGGTACATGCCGCAGCGACGATCCATAATCAGCAGCTATATTTATTTGAAGACGTAGGTCGCCATAATGCACTTGATAAACTCATAGGCTGGCAATTACGCCAAAAAATAGACGTTAGCTGTGTACTCATGACTTCGCGTCTATCTATTGAACTGGTTCAAAAATCCATTCGAAGTCAAATTCCTTGGCTAATTGGCATGTCAGCCCCTACTAGTACAGCAGTACGCGTGGCCGAACGTTACGGCCTAGGGTTGGCTGGATTCTTACGTGATAACCGTGTCACTTACTATACCAAACAAGATAGCACCTAAAAACTCACTTCTACTTGTTCATCGAGAACAACCATCTATCGCTCATTATCCCTTTCTTTCTAATAAAATTTTCAGTTAATCATTCATAATCATAATTTAGCTAATAGCGATATATCACTCGATATCGATCATAACAATATCTTATATTTCAATATCTTATCCAATTACTTTAAATAAACACTTATATGTCATCTTCGGTCATTGTCTAATATCCACCAGATAATGTTTGAGGTTATCAACATAATAGGTTACTCTTATCCCGCAGAAATGTTACAGGCGCTTAACAAATCTGTAGTTTTATTTATTAGTGCCACTCAGTAACACCTCAATCGCAATAGCTAGAAAAATGCTTTTTACCTATTGCTTATTACAGCTGATAAGGCTGTCTAAACCGAGTTCGAGTCATGCAATCATGGCTTAGTGCTTATTCGTAGTTCCGCTATAGATACTCATCAAATGAGACTTCTTTAGCACTCAGCTACCTTTGTGTATGCATATTAATGGCGTAATGGTCTATCCATTTACTCGTGCCTATCGTTTTTGCTTTCTTTAATTTGACACTCTGTGATTCGTCAAATCGGAAGTAAATTGTTGATAGCAACTTACCAATACAGCTAACATTTACGCTGCTTATAGTAGCCATATACATCTAATGCATAGGTGATGCTAACTCTCTTACATTCCTAATGGTTTGGTATCTTTCATATTGCCGAACTTTATTCATCAATTAACAATTGCGAGGTCTGAGTTTGAAAACTGAGTCGTTGTTCCAATTTTCATCATTGACGATTATTTTATTGTTATTAGCATTTTATGGCGGTACCTACTTGCTGTCTTTATTAATTAAAAAAGACAAAGAGACAACTTCTGGCTTTATGGTCGCAGGTCATGGTGTTGGTTTCGGTATGGGTGCAGCCAGTATGACCGCCACTTGGATCTGGGCAGCCTCATTTTATGCTGCTGCTACCTCTGGTTACAAATATGGGGTATCAGGGCCAATACACTATGGTTTTTGGGGCGCGTTGATGATTTTATTCATCTATCCCTTTGGCATGCGCTTTCGTGAACTGGCACCAGATGGCCATACATTGGGTGAGCTTATCCATGCCCGCCACGGTTCATCAAGCCAATTAATCTTAGCCATATCTAATATTATGGGCAGTTTAATTAGCTTGATGGTCAACTTCACTGCTGCTGGCGCATTAGTGTCTGTTCTATCGCCGTTATCGTTCCAAACAGGGGTAATGATTGCAGGTATTGGTGTCCTCAGTTATACGTTGACGTCAGGCTTTCGGGCATCAGTATTCACTGACTTTGCCCAATTGGTTGCTTTGATGGCGATTGGTATTGTCATTATCCCAGCAGTGTTATTTGCTATGGGCGGCCCTGAAGTCATGGTCAGCGGACTGTCGAACCTGACCTTGGAGCAACAGAATTTTTTCTCTTCTGAAGCATTCTTCCAACAAGGTGCGCCTTATTTTGTCGCGGTATTGGCATACGCTATCGGTAATCAAACCATCACTCAGCGCCTATTTGCAATTGATAAGACCAAAATCAAAGCAACTTTTGTCACTGCTACGGTTGGCTATGCCGGTATCGTCATCGGCCTTGGTATGATTGGATTAATGGCAGTTACTATTGGTGTTGAACCACTTGATGGCAATATGAACAACCTAATCCCTCAGATGGTTAGTACTTATCTACATCCCGTCTTTATTGCCTTGTTTTTTATCTTAGTGATTGGGTCATTGTCCTCAACTGCTGACTCAGATTTATCCGCGCTATCAACCATTATGATGGCGGATGTCTACGGTAAAAACATTGCTAAAAAAGGGCATGTAAAACCTAAAACGATGATGCTAATTGGTCGCGGTACAATGATTGTGGCGACAGCGACTGGACTCATCTTTGCGAGCTTTAAGCTTGATATTCTCGTCATGCTAGTATTCGTTGGTGCACTATGGGGCGCTATTGTCTTCCCTGTTATCGCTAGTGTGTTTTGGAATCGCGTCACCAATACCGCCTTTACCTCAGCAGTTATCGTTGGTCTTCTTTTATTCTGCGTTGCTCGCTTTGAGCTGGTTACCATTACAGGTGCCACTGCGTTATTCTTTGAAATACTATCTAGTGTCGGCGCAGCAGTCGTTATTGGGCTAATGGTCTTTGGGTTCTTAGGTCGTAAGATTGGCATGGTAGCCGCAGCTATCACGCTAGTGTTGATGCTTATTTTTGCCACTGGCTTCTTACGTCAGTATATGGTCTTACTAGCTTCTCTAACAGCTTACGGCGCCAGTACGGTCGTCTGTGTCATTGTTAGTTTGATGGGAGATGAGCACTTCGATTTTGATTTAATTAAACAGCGAGTGGGCAATTACGATAAAAAGTCAGAAACTCTATCGTCACATAAATCTTAAATTAGATTCGCTTTATCTGAGTAATGATTAGTCACTAATATCTGGCTAATCATTACTTAGCAATATTATAAGGAGATACCATGGACAACGTTTTTATCTACGGCTTATATATCTTAATCTGGCCTGCTATTACTCTTGGCGTACTAATATTAATTTGCACGGCTACTTATCGCGATGTTAAAAATGCCAAACGTGACAATAGAGATATTGTTTAGCCTATTATCGCCATTATATTTTAAGCAGTCACCATTGAGCGCTAGTTTTCTGATGGTTTTAAAAACTGATTAACAGCTTAAACGCCTCTAAATTAAGGCTAAATATAGATAAGATAATAAATAACCTGTTTTTAACGAAAAAAGGGCTTGTAATTTACTATATTTTTGCTAATATAGGCGACCTTGATTGGCTGGATGGCAGAGTGGTCATGCAGCGGACTGCAACTCCGTTAACGCCGGTTCGATTCCGACTCCAGCCTCCAATTATTTATTAACTTTACGTTAATTTTGGCTTGCATTATTATCATAACCGATTATAATAGCGACCACTTATCTAGTAACTAGATGGTCTATCAGCTAGCTTACATTTTAGATAAAACAAGTTTTGCCCGGGTGGTGAAATTGGTAGACACAAGGGATTTAAAATCCCTCGCTAGCAATAGCGTGCCGGTTCAAGTCCGGCTCCGGGTACCATTACATAGTCCTATACTATCTTATAGAACAGCTAAAGCCCCTGATATAATATTAGGGGCTTTGTTGTATCTGGTGTTCTATTATCCACTCTTATCTATATCTCCAAATCTAGCAGCTTTGAGCTGAAGCTTTTTCCATGCATGTCTTGCGCCAAAGACTTTGTCACTCCGCCACCTAGCGCGCCATACAGTACAAAGTTGAAAGCATTCAATTTTGGCAACTCGTAACGGACGACATCACCCTCAACGATATCTTTAAACCATTCTTTGACCACAACAGCCGTTACCTTATCTCTGAGCATTTCATAATCTGTATCCTCAAACGCTATTAAAGAAATATTAGAGATATTACCTTTATCTCCAGTGCGAGAATGGGCGATTTCACGTAGTTTCATTTATTTGACCTCCCAATATGAAACGGTCATGTCCGTATCGGTTGCTGGAATTAAAATAGAGCCAATAGTTACGATATCTTGAATGCTTGAGCGAATACCGCCGCCACCTGCAGGGCCATTGGTGTATAATGATCTGACCTCTCGGGCAATAGCTTGTGCCATTTTTTCATCCGTGGTACGCGCCGCAACTCGCAGTCGCACCTCGTCCGCCTCCTCCGTGTTAGTAAGCTCATTGCCATATAATGAATTAAGTCCGATAAAGTCATAACGTATTTCGATAGGCTCAATACGCTGGGCGGCAAGTCTGTTTTCGATAACAACCTGTGCAAGCCTTGCTCTGTTTACCGCGCCTGAACCACCGTAGCTGATTTCCGCTTCCGTAATATAGCCGTCTTTATAGCCGATACTTGTTTTCAATAAACCGGTTTTAGGCTTACCTGATCCACCAGATACCTGAACCAAATTACTATCAATCTCTTTGACAGTTACGTGAGAGAAGTCGACAATCACATCTGGGGTGAGATAGCTGGTAGGATCATGGATTTCGTACAGCAACTGCTCTTTTACTGTGGCTTCAGAAACCAACCCGCCAGAATTTGGTAGTTTGGTAACGGTGTACTCTCCATTTTCTGCCACCTCTAAGATGGGAAATCCAACATTCCAAAGCTCAGGCACATCCTTGTATTCAGGGTCCGAAAAATAACCGCCAGTAATCTGAGCACCACATTCCATCAGGTGGCCGCCAATAGTACCTTTGCCAATCAAATCCACATCATCAAAAGACCAGCCAAACTCATAAACCATCGGTCCAAGAAAGAGTGAGGGGTCAGCGGCGCGGCCAGTGATGACAATATCTGCGCCTGCGTTCAGCGCTTGTACGATACTTTTGGCCCCGATATAAGCGTTTGCGGATACAATAGAGTCGCCAAGATCTGCAATAGATCGATCGTTTTCAAGCAGCGTCTTTTGTTGGTAAAGCGCAATATCCGCGAATACATCATCACCCGTAACGGCAGCGATTTTTAAACTATGTAATCCTTGCTGCTCAGCAATTTGTTTAATCTTTTCGGCAGCGGCTTTTGGATTAGCAGCACCCATATTGCTAATTATTTTTATTTTTTTTTCTACACATAGTGGCAATACTTGTGCCATTCGGTACTCAAGCAAGCTATCATAGCCTTCATCTGGATACTGTATTTTACGCTGCTGAGCAATGGCAATCGTACGCTCAGCCAGACATTCAAAAACAATATAGTCCACACCTCCGTGTGCCATGACATCAAGGGCGGGTTCTAATCTGTCATCAGCATAACCTGCGCCAGACCCAATTTTAATAGTTTTCATACCTTACTCCCTATGACTAACTTAAATAATCACGCCCGTAATCACGGCCACAATAGTCATGACCAGTGTGGTACCAAATGCCCATTTAAAGACAAATTTTTGATGGTCACTCAATTCCACACCTGCTAGACCAATCAATAAGAATGTCGATGCGGTCAGTGGACTGAGTGGAAATCCAGTCGTCATCTGCCCCATCATAGATGCTTGACCAATCTGTACAGGGTCAATTCCATAAGCACTCGCAGTCTGCGCCAAAATGGGCATCACACCGAAGTAGTATGCATCAGGTGTAAACACCAAGCTCAATGGCATGCTCAGTATCGCAACAATGATACCCATAGAACCGCCCACTGTGTCTGGAATAATCTGCACCAACGCAGTTGCCATTGCAGAAATCATCTCCGTGCCTGATAAAATACCTGTAAAAATACCTGCTGCAAAAATAATAGATACCACGGTAATCATACCAACTGATTGCGATTTGATCTGGTCCATCTGATCGTCAGGCTTGGGATAATTGATAAGCACGGCAATGGCAAACGCTAGCATAAAGACGATTGGTAATGGCAACCACACTTGCACCAACGCAACAATAGTCAATACTGTTAAAATCAAATTAAACCAAAATAGTTTAGGTCGGCGCATATGGCGCTCTTCTACGCTCAGCTCATCATTCAGGCTATGCTCCATGTCCTGAATACCCAAGCGTTTACGCTCTTTTTTACCTACCAGATAAGCCACAAACACAATCCAAACCACGCCGGCTAGAAACGCAGGAATGAGCGGGTTAAATAACTGTGCGGTACTCACCTCTAATGCAGCGGCAGCACGTGCAGTTGGACCGCCCCAAGGTGTCATGTTCATCGTACCTGCGCCCAGCGCCACTAATCCAGCCAATATGATGCGATTAATACCCAGTTTGTTATATAGTGGTAGCAGAGCTGGAATGGTAATTAAAAAAGTCGATGCTCCAGAGCCATCCAAATGCGCTACCATGGCAATTATGACCGTACCGATACAGATTTTAACTGGATCCCCTTTAACCAATTTTAATACCCGCGAGATAAGCGGATCAAACAAACCAGCATTGTTCATCACCCCAAAAAACAAAATAGCAAACCCTAACATAATGCCCGTTGGTGCTACGCCCACAATACCATCCAGCATAAAGCCACCAAGCTCCGCGCCAAAGCCGCCGATTAAAGCAAAAACGACAGGCACGAGAATCAGTGCCACAATGACGGATACCTTTTTAGTCAATATCAATGCCAAAAATACGAAAATCGTCAAAAATCCCAGTAATGCCAACACAGTTTTTCTCCTTGTAAGCCTTGCTTTCTTCCTTATGATATTTCTACCAGTCCGCCTTTCCATAAGAAAATGACTAGTATCAACTACAATAGAAGTATCATGGGTACTGTATATTTCCAAGGGTACAGACAGGCTTCCCAATAGAAAACTGTACCCATTTTCAATACATTTTTTTGTGTTAAGGCAGGTGGTGATTGGAAAGGTATGAGATATAACTAACTAAATAGGTTTGCAGAAATATCTGTTAATATCCGCAAACTTTAAGGAAATACAAGAAGATTTGTTTTAATGACGTTTAATCGCATTGTATCGAAAGTACTTACAATCTTATTAAATACAAAAGAAACAGTTTTAATTTATACGCAAACATATAATTTAATGATTATTAAATATAACCGTTTTAATGAACTTGACCGTCGCTTTGTCTATATAAAATTTATTTACTCTTAGCGCAAAATAAGTAGGGTTGGACGGAAAGAAAAGATTGCCTGGGGCGATGAAAATATTATTATTTTTGGCATCATTGACAGCTTTTTTATCATCCATAGGAATACGAAACCATAAAAAATTACCGCTGGAATTGTGCGGATAAAGCGTGAGACCCTCAATTTTTTTTAGCGCAGTGATAGCAGTGGCTGATTTATTGGCAGACAAGTATCTAAGCGCTTGTAAGTGATTGATTAGCGCACCACTAGTAATCAGATGATTGAGGATGTTTTCCATGATAGATGAAGTGTTGATGACAGTGATCATTTTGAGCCGCGTGAGCGATTTGATCACAGCCTGAGAGGCAACGATAAAGCCACATCTGATTGACGCCGACACTGTCTTGGAAAAACTACTGACGTAAATAACGGAGCAATCTTGATTAAAAAAATAACTGGCAGCGCCGTCTCTTGCCAATAAAAAGGGATCATTTTCCACAATAAGCACATTATACTTAATGCATATTGCTTCAATGTCCACCATATTTTTGACCGTCAAGTCTGTCCCCGTCGGGTTCTGCGCAAAAGGCTGCAAAAATAAAATTTTAGGCTGAAATTGAAGAATAATGGATTCTAAATTATTTACATCCAAACCAAACCGAGTTCTCTTAATGGCTTTGATACCGACATGTTGTAACTCAAGCTTACTAAATAGCGGATAATATCCAGGAGACTCGATGATCACATGATCGCCTTTGGTCAAAAACTGTCTAATGATCAAATCCAAACTGTGATTGGTACCGTAGGTCAATAGTATATTTTGCGACTCAACCTTTAAGTCACGCTTGCTTAGAATATCGGCCAGCAGCCCTCGAAGCAATACATTGCCAGCTGGATCGCCGTTACCACGATCGAAGTGTGCCACTTCAGCACTATCACTGGCCTGACCCAAATAGCGCTCTAGGTTTAGCTTATCCATGTACTCTTTAGGATAACGGCCTGCACCAGGTTTATGATGCGACTGATTAACCATTTGCTGTTCCAATAAGTCAACGCCTGTATAAAACGGGGCTGAGTTGAGCAGCGGTGCACTGGACAAATCTTCACCAACATAAAACCCCGATTTAGGCAGCGCTTTGATCCACTGCTGCTCAAGTAAAATGTTATAAGCCGTGACCACGGTATTTTTAGACACCTTGTGCTTTTCTGCCATGGCTCGAATGGAAGGTATTTTGTCCCCCACTTTTTTTCGTCCAAACTTAATATCATCAATCACGAGCAAGCAAATTTCTTCAAATTTTTTCACCATCGAGCTCCATTTTGAACATAAGTCTCACTCGCTACTATAATAGATTGCTGCAATTATACTTCTTTAATATATGAGTGTGACATTTATCACTTTACTTCAATCAGCTCTGAGCAGACCTATGTGTATACTTAAAAATTAGTGTTTCATAAAGTGTAAATCAGCTAAAGATAATAATATAATCTCTATTTAAGTAACAAAACAAAATGCTTTAAGTTAATCTCAATATTATTTATAAAAGAAAGAAAATACTGGAAAAGTATTCCCTCTAATATTAATACAGTCAGTCATCTCAGAAAAATTTGCGAACCTGATGATGTTTAGTACTTACACGTGACTTTATTGAGATAACACAATACTAAAGATTCACAAAATCGAAATATATATCAAAAAAAACCGCCCTATCTTATAGTTAGAGCGGTCTATTAATTTGAGATATCAAATATACAACTTTAAAAACACACCATCACATGTCTACTAATACGTTACCATAGTTATCACGCAAGTCTTTTTTAACCATTTTCCCAGCGCCATTCAGTACGATGTTTTCTACAAAAATGACTTTATCGGGCATTTGCCAGTTGGCGATTTTACCTTCGTAAAAGCTCAGCACTTGCGACTCATCTAGCGCCGAATCTGGTTCTTTCACCACAATCAGTACTGGACGCTCACCCCATTTCTTATGCTTTGCAGCAATAGCGGCTGCCATTCTTATCTCCGGATGTGCGACGGCGATATTCTCTAGCTCTACTGACGATATCCACTCCCCACCAGATTTAATCAAATCTTTTGAGCGATCACGGATATTTATATAGCCATCGGCATCAATAGTAGCAATATCTCCTGTGTCGAACCAACCGTCTTCAGTTATCGCATCAGGATTTTCTGTGTAGTAATCATTGATAATCCAGTGCCCTTTAATTTGTAGACGACCTTGAGACATACCATCTTCTTTAACTCGCTGTAGCGGATCGTCAGTATCTATGAGTCGAAGTTGAACGCCGTAAGGTGGACGACCTTGAGAGTTCCGCAGCGCATTAATCTCATCTTTACTCAACGATTTATGCTTGGCTTTTATTTGATTCATCGTTCCAAGTGGACTGGTTTCTGTCATACCCCAGCCATGTATTGCGTCGCAATTGAAATCTTCTCTGAACGTTTTGATTACCGATGGTGGACAAGCCGCCCCTCCAACGATGGTACGCGTCATACTATCAAGCTTACTAGCTCTGTCTTTGGCAGCGGTCAATAAGCTTTGCCAAATCGTTGGAACACCTAAAGCAACCGTGACATGACAATCATCGATGAGAGATACCAGGCTGTCACCATCAAGATTGGGACCAGGAAGTATGAGAGAACATCCAGTTAATGCAGCGGCATAAGGAGTGCCCCACGCATTGACATGGAACATCGGTACTACAGGTAACAAAACGTCTTGTGCTGATAGAGCAGAGACATCAGGCATACATAATGACATTGCATGTAACACAGAAGAGCGATGAGTATATAAAATCCCTTTAGGGTTGCCCGTAGTGCCTGATGTGTAGCATAAAGAGCTGGCAGTCCCTTCATCGAATTGAGGCCAGTCAAAGTCAGTAGAGTTTTCTGCTAACAGCTCATCAAAGAACAATACATTAGGCAGTTTTTCTGCAACACTATCGTCTCGGTCGCTTAGACAAATAAAGTGTTCAACACCTTTGATATGCTCTTTGATAGCCATGATTAACGGTAAGAAAGTAGTATCAAAAAATAGTACGCGATCATCAGCGTCATTAATAATATAGCTGAGCTGCTCGGGGAATAAACGTGGATTGATAGTATGGCAAACCATGCCACTGCCTGAAATGGCATACCAAGATTCTAAGTGGCGACGGTTATTCCAAGCCAAAGTCGCTATGCGTTCTGATGATTTAAGTCCCAGTGCAGCTAGCGCATTGGCCAATCGTTTTGAATTATCTGAGACAGTAAGCCAATTAGTATGAGTCATCTGTCCGTCGACTTCTTTGGACAGAACTGCCGTATCGCTATGATAACGGGCAGCGTGTTCGATTAGGCCACTGATCAGCAACGGCTGATACATCATTTTTCCTAACATAATACGTTCCTTGTAGTTGTTTGAAAATCCGCTTATTCTTGCTGCTGCAGCATCCAATGCTCAGAATAGGCTTCAATTAAGAATAATCAGAATTATTCTTTAAGACAAGCTAATATTATGTTCTTGATAGACACCTAAATATGCTGACTCAATTTCAAAGATTTAACGATTAATCTGTATAAATAACTTTATTTTCTTACCAAGAGTTCATCAATATCATTATTCTTTTAATCGACCATAAAATTTAGACAAAAAAAATCCGACCACCTAAGTGATCGGATTTTTAATATTTGGTGGAGATGGCGGGAGTTGAACCCGATACCATCACATTCTATCAAACGCTATCAAATTCGCTCCTAATAATATCAATGACTTACGAAAATTGAATGTGATTACGTGTGATAGTGTTTGATGGTAGGCTGTCAAAAATCATGTCACAGCTTAATTGTCCGATGCCGCAAATCGTAAGTTGCCCGCGACACGGCGGGCCCATCCGCGACCAAATGTTTGCCATGTACGTAATCGTGTATAAAACTCAATACGCTCAGCATTGAATAATAATACCACATCGTTTTTATCCATTGCTGCCACTGCCGCGAGTGTACGCGGACCAATCAAACCATCCGCACTAGCACCGACCGCACGCTGTAAAAACTTAACGGCTTGGCGATTGCCGTGGTTATATGCAGCGTCTGTTAGCTGCCATGCAATTAAGCGATCTAGTTGATCACCCTTTACAGATTTGTAGTATGACTGCTCTGTGATCTGTTTTGCAAGCGATTTGGGCAGCTTGCGCATATCCCCCCAATAGCCATGAGCTTGCGCTACTCGCTTGGTAACGCCATACATGGTTTCGCCGCCCGGGTCATTAGGGTGGTTGACGTAACCGCCCTCATGGTCCATCAATCTATCAAAAATCATGTCGTAAATACTCATAGCCTATACCTTATTTTGGACATTAAAAAAGCCTCAAGATTGAGGCTGTGATTAATGTGATTTATTATTTATCTATGTTTTCAACTACCTTTTCACCGATCTTTTCAGCAACTTGCGCTGCAAACTTTGGACTTACAATATCTAGTGCAACAAGCAAGTAACCAGAAAACGCACCTGCTGGAATTGATATTAAGCAAAGCGGTAGTAAGTAAGTCAGACCAAATTTCTTTTGTAGTACCTCAGCGATCGCGCTACCTGCTACAATCGCTGTGAAAATTAGAATTATCGATATTTTTACGTCATAGCCCTTTTTGTTGATACCGTAAATACCGCCAACAAATCCGCCAAACATACCAAATATTACCTGTGGAGTGAATGAGGTGATAACCTCTGATGCCAAGCTCATTACGCCTCCTTAGTAGTGACTCGCTCTTTTAAGATCGCTCGCTTGATGATTTTATTGCCTGTGAAAAACATGGCTGCTGCCCATATGCTAAAGATGACTGTCGCCGGTGTTATCATGCCGTGTTGTGCAGCATAGTAAGCGCCTGTGATCACACCCCACGCCAATGATGAGGCTATCTGACAAAGTCCACTGGCTTTAACTGCTCTTAGTGATGGCACTAGCATTGCTATTACTTGTAGGACACCTAAAACGAAAAATCCTACAAACCACCAAATAGATACTGAGTCAAAAACCCTATAGCTGGGCATTGCTAATCCACCCGTATCGAAAGCCTTGTTGTAGATGAAAACAAGGCTAAAGCTCAGTATAAATAGCGCATTGACAGCCTCAGCAAACGTAATGCTGATAGCCAAGTATCGTTTAAATTTAGCAAGTATTTTGCTTGTTTTTCTGGCAGATTCCGATTTACATAGCCATTTATTAAATAAAAACATCCTTAACAGTGTTTGTTTGATGTCCATAAGAGCCCTCAAATTTTAGTCGTAAAAAAACCGCCTAATTGGCGGGTCTGGTTGTCCATTTGTTGTCTACCCAGTACCACTGATGGTCGCTATCAGGCGGCGATGTTAGCGTAAAGTCTTTATCATCGCCTAGGTCGTCAACAACATAGTTAGCTTGGCCTGTATCTTCATATAAAAACAAGCCATCAGTAATTTGATAAATATACAATCTAACCATTATTTTTTAACCCCCATTAAGTGCAATGTTCTTGCTGATATGCTGACACCTACTTGGTTTTCATTAACACCATAACCTTCAACTGTCACGATGTAAGTTTGGTCGCCTGCTGGTGGCGTGTCCAGATAAACAGGAATGGATACATATTCATATGACAGCCTATGATTGTATTCTAGTGTGTATCTACTACTTCCGTTGAACTGAGAGACTTTCACGTCCCCTGTAGGCGTGAACTTAGAAGGAAATACAAGAGTGCGTAGTGCTGCACTAGTCCCAACCCTTCGAATACGGATAACCACAGTCGCACCTGTACTGAGGCCAAATTGTGAAGCTGTCAGTTTCTCAAAACCAAAACTAATACCGACCGTACCGCCTGATGCGTTTAGCGTTAATCTATTAATTTCAAACTCTGTGCCTGTGGCGTTAAAATTGTACTCGGCTGCCGTGTATTGCACTCTTGGCACGGTTACAGCGTAATCCGCTATCTTGAGAGTATCAACCGCTAGATTTGCAATCTTACCGCTGGTCACCGCTAAGTTGTCAATCTGAGCTGACTTTATCGCCCCATCTTTAACTTGCAGGGTATCAATGGCGGCTTTATGAATAAACGCGCTATCCATATAAGTACCGGCGGGCACAACCGTGCCATTGATAGTTTGCGGTGACGTTAGCACCATAAATGGGCTTTTGCCTTTGCTCGACCCAGTAGGCGGTGCAATCCAAAACTTATCAGCATTGATAGCAAAATCAGACTGAGTTGCTGATGATGCAAGGCCGAAACCACTGATGCGGCCGCCAACGTCGAGTTTAAGGGTGTACTGCGCGGACAGTTTGTTTACTACTTCTTTCGTTTCTTGTAAAGCAGCAAAGTTACCTATGTTTGAAGCTGTCCAGTTACTAACAGACTGACCTTTCTCAAGCTGGGCTTCGCTTATGCTAACCACCCCTACATCATACAAGCGACCTACTAGAACTCTCTTAATAGTATCAAGGTTGCCTTTTGATTGTCTCCATGTTACCCAGTATCGGTGTGTACCTGCCTTCAATTGGTGTATAGACTGCCCATCACCACTAGTGTTACTAGGTGTTGAATACCCACTGTTGTTAATCCCGCTAATCGTGGAATTGGGGCTGTAAAAGTAGCTATATAGCTGCAAATTGCGATCTGATGTAGCGGTAAAACTGAGCGTATAATATTCTTCAGTCACACCTATGTTGGTACTAAATACATAGTCTGGAGGACGACTACCGCTATTTGTGAGCGTTATACCGCTTTGTGTTGCACTGATTAAATTCAATGCCCCTGCTTCGGCTCTTAGTGTTTCAACAGTACTTGCAATAGTACTGTTGTTACTCGCAACTACAGCACTTAATGAGTTTATGCTAGCCTTATTGGTAGCCAAATTACTTTCTACGTCTTCAGGTGCTGGTGTCCACTCAGAAGGGGTAGTTCCTTTTTCTAGTTTGGCCTCTATAATGCCTATATGTGCCATTGATCCATTTGATGAGCCTTCGTTATCAAAACGCACAGCAAAATTATCACCTATAGTTTCATTTATCCTAAATTTGAAAACACCTCTTGTCCATTTTGTTGTTGCTGGGAAATTTAGTCCTCTATTGTCACCCCTGTTGACAATAGTTGCTTGGCATATTGTAGCGTTTGAAGATGTACGGTATGTAAACGATAATACATAATCTGTATTTTTCTCTATTTTAGACATATCGCTAATAACATAGACAGCCGTAACATCTTCGCTTGTCGTTGCTGTAGACGCGTTTCGCTCAATTTTACTATCTAACAGTAAGTTCCTACCGCCTATTTCTAGGTTATTGAAATCTGCTGTTAAATCTATTCTAGTCTGAGCAATAGACTGAGTGTTATCAGCTATTGTTGTACGCATATCATTGATACTAGACGTATGACCGCCAACGGTTGATGTCAAAGAGTTTAGACTGTTCGTGAGCGCAGTATCTTTAGCTGTTAACGTAGATAAACTATTTGTGACGCCTGCCTTATTGCCCTTGTAATCACTATCTAAAGTATTGACTTGACTTGCTAAACTTGTAGCGTTATCGGTCAATGTCGTAATATCTTGCGTCACTTTTGCTTTATTTGTCGCATACTCAGATTGCAACGCGGTATATAAGTTTGTGAGGCTTATATCTTTGTTTGTCAGAGTTGTTATCGACTGATCGACTGACGTTTTATTATCAGCCACAGCTTTATTAACGGCCACTAAATCCACTTTATTAGCGTCAGCCAGTGTTTTAGCTTCATCGGCTTTATTACGCGCTGCTGTAATATCCGCTTTAGCTTTGGACACATCAATTGACACGTTATCTAGCAAGGTCTTGTTAGTATCAATCTTGCCAATCTCGCTGCGCAGTGCTGCATCGAGCGCACTTTCATCAATCTGCCCCTGTATCAAGTCCATGACTTTATCAGCACTTGCATCAGTTGTGGCTGTTACCCAGCTTGACCATGCAGATTTAAAGCCTAGCTTATCAACCAAACGCGCACGATAAGATTGAGATAGGTTGCCTTGTAAACCTGTCACTGTATGGCTGTTCGTTGGATAGCTGTATTGGCCCAATAACTTGACGTTGGTATTCGGTGCGCTGCCAGTTTCAATCTCGGTATAAGCCGCATCACTTGAGCCACTCGCAAAGCCCCATTTGATTTCCATGCCAAACAAAATGCCGGTTGCTGTCAAGCCCACGATGGTAGGTGGTAAACCAATCTTGCCTTTAACCTCAGTTAACACTGATGTTGTGGGCTGTGACTGTACATCAAAAGCTGATACTGAGCGCGCTCGTGCTAGGTAGTTACCGCTGTAAACGCCTTCGATTTCGACGGAAACATTGCCTGTACGTGGTACTTTCACCCATGTGCCGTCGTCTTTACGCCATTCAACATCATAAGCGACCGCATCTTTAACTTGCGCCCATGCAATAATGAGTGTTGCTATTGTCTGGCCTTGCACAACGCGGTGACGACTGGTGATTGTCACACTTGCTGGTGCATCAACCACATCAGGATTGACGATGGTAATATCCGTTGGCTTAACGTCTGTACCAAAATCAATGGCATCGTACTTTTGCGGTTCATGCTGAATTGCGGTGATTGCAAATGTTGTTTCGTCATTTTTAGCGATCGACATCACGCGAAAGCGCATTAGCTTTAAATCAGCTGTTTCAATCGCCCAGACGTTTTCTTTCTCGGCTGCGGTAAATGCGGCATTAAGCGTTATTTTACGACCAGCAACTGATTTGATAGTGCGTCGCTCAGATTGACCGCCACCGCCATTGACTATCAATACGTCACCAGTGTTGGCCACAACATCACGGTCAAGTGTTACAACATACTGAGCCTCACTGACAGCAGATACACGGCCACCATTGGCACGACCTGCGAACAGCTCATCTGATATATTAATAATGTTACCGACTTGCGGTATAAAACCATCTAAACCTACACCAAACGATACTTGGCGTGTCTCTAACTGCTCAGTTTTAAGTGCCCAAAGTCCTGCACGTTGAGCTTGTGCTTGACTGGTACAGCCAAATGCCGCCAAATCGAGCACTTTAACGCCAAATTTGGCCATTGCTTTTTCGTCACGGATATACTCGTACTCGGTCTCAAACCCATTAAGCGGATTATCCCAAGCGACTTTCGCTAGTGTGTGCCGGTCACGTGCTCTTGTACCAGTATATTCAAAATTACCATCGATGACATTGGCGCGGGAGAATGTATAAACTGGGTCTTGTGGTACGTCTGCATCAAGTACGATGCGCTCACCGTTCCAGTAGCTCATGGCTCGGAATATGCCGGCGATGTTCTGCAATACCTGATAAGCGTCAGCTTGTTTTTGTAGATAGACATTACATGTAAAGCGAGGCTCTAAACCGCCTTGACCATCTGACACCATCTGATCGCAATATTGGCCAAGTGCATACAATGACCACTTATCAATCATCGTTAAATCTAAACGCTCACCTAGACCGTAACGCCACTGAGTGCACAAATCAAAGTACACCCATGCAGGATTATTGCTATAAGCATCTTTAAATGTACCATCCCAAATACCAGTATAAGTACGTGCTTCAGCATCATAATTACTAGGCACACGTATAATCATGCCACGTATGCGAGCTGCCATCTTTGCAATACCGCTAAAAGTCTCAGCGTTATACTGTAAGCCTAACAGAGCCGTGTTTGGATAGCGCAATTTTACATCAATGACCTCAGCAACGGCATCAATAAACATATCATCTTGCACATACTCGCTAGAATCGTTAGGCGTAATACGTCTGACACGTATCTGCCAACCTGTCGTAGATTTTGGCAAGTCAATACGGTGTGTGCGCTCATAACCTGCGCTTGTTTTGTCCTCAATTCTGGTGCTAAGAACCTCAACATAAGCGCCGCCATTCGTTTGCAAGTCAATCGCGTACTGGATTTTATAGCCTTTAACATCGCCATTATGTGGGTCAGTTTTAGATAATCGATTCCATTTGAGACGCACACGAACGGCTGATAACTGAGTATCGGTAAACGATTTAATCCAAGGCTGCGTGCTGCGTAGTTCGACATTGATAGGTGTCTCATTGCTGACATCAGGGAATCCCTTGATGTATTCCTGCTCATTAGTACCTGCACGAAAATCCCATGTCACACCATCAAAGTTAGAATTACCTGCATCATCGAGTAATGGAGTACCATCAAGATATATCGACTTGCCGCCATCAACTAGACCTGCAATCTCACCTTCGCCTAGAATATACAATATTTTAGCGGTACTGGTACTTGCCACCGAGTCTTTAGCGATAGACGGTTTGCGTGACTCACTTGAACCTGCTTTTGCGCCTTTAATTGCGATAGCTGTCATTATTGATTATCCTCTGTGTAGATGCCTGCACTACCGATTGCCCCGCCAACTGTGCGCTCACCGTATGGCAAGCCTACTACGTTGCCTTGAGCCACCGTTGTTACCGCACCACCGAATCCATAGTTTGCACGGTTGCCGTCCTCGTCTTGCTCGCCAAGTTCAGGCGTTGGCATGAGTAGTGAGGCTGCACCACCAATCATCAACCCGACACCTGCACCGACCAACCCAAGCGAGGTACCGCCCGTAAATGGTGTAAGCCCCAATCCAACAACGACCATTGCAGCGCCTGCTATCACTTGCAACCAACCAAAAGCATCGCCACCTGCGCCCATAATCTTTGGCACAATATGAATCACACTCGCTGCTGTTATGTTGTCGAGTTCGCTTTCGCCCAAGTTGCCTTGCTCATTTATTTCATCAGCGAACACCGCAAAGCGCATACCTTCTTGCTCAGCACGTAGCATAAACATTTTAAATTCGGGCAGCTGTGAGGCAATCGCGTGTGTTGCTTCGCGTGCGGACTGGATATCTAAGCGAAAAAAATCACCAAATTTGTCAGCAAGTACGCCGTGCAGGTGTATAGTTTTCATAAATTGCGTCCATAAAAAAAGCCGCTAATTTAAGCGACCTGTATTATTTAATTAGTGATTTATGTCTGATGATTACAGCAGCTCGGCGTTGCCATTGCTCGCCGTATATTTCGCGTAGCGACTCACGATTATAGGGGTGATGTAATATCAAGCTATCACCGATCACATCGTCTGTGCGCTCAGACTCAAGCTGACCATCACCGATAAATACCAAGGCATGATTCACATGCTCAGTACGCCCAAGACGGCACAGTATTAAATCGTGCTCTTGTATCGTATCGACCTCAATAAAGCCCTCAGCTTTGAAGTTATCAAGATATAAGGGCTTGCTGTCTGCTGATTCCCACCATACATCTTGACGCTCGTATTCACTCAGTGTTATGCCAAGCTCACGCTGATAGTAGTCTTTAACGAGTGTGTAGCAGTCCATGAGCCCGTGATGGTATTCACGTCCCAACAATGGTGCTTGATAGCCATCAGGCTTGTGTAGTTCAACATCAATGCCATTGGTGATAACCCACGGCTTACCGTGTAGATTCATTTGAACTTTATCGGGCATTGATGGGGCTGTACTACCGTCTGGATGACTATGCACGTAGGCTTTGATAGCGCCTTCCTTAGCTGCGCCAACCAAATCAATCGGGCATATCTCAAACTGAGCGTTATCAGCGGCTATGTTGGTACAGGGTATGTACTCTTTACCGACGATGACACCGCAAGCCTCACGCGGATAATCAAGCTTAGCATGAGCAATGATCGCTTTTTTAATCGACTTGGTTAGCATGGGTTATCCTGATATGAGTGAGGAGCTAGGGAATCCGCCAAATGGCAAGGGATTGTTATCACCAAAACGTAAACGGCAATCACTCAAACGAGCACCGCATTTATCTTTTGAGGGATCGTCAATTGGCGTGCCATCTTCAGTAAACATGGCTGTGCCGGTATAACCGCATTCTTGGCCACGATAGCGACCATGTACGGCCCAATGACAAAACGAGGTGATATCACGGCTTGGTATGCGTGCGCCTTCAAAATCGACAGGGTTTGACAGCTCAAACGTGACCGCACTAGCGTTCTCAGATGTCTTTTGCTCAACGTACCAAAGCTGTTTACGATACTCGTTTGAAGCTTGTGGATTGCCATCAGCAAAGTTTGCCGCGTCTAAGTATTTTGCCATCGTATTGATGACGGTGAGCTTAGCGCCAGCAAAGTCGTCGTGCCTGAGACATAAGGCACTGATTGCACCTTGTAAGCCGTTGAGGTTGTTGGCAATAGCAAGGCTTGGCGTTGATGCGCGACCGTCGCCGCGCATCTCAAGCCCATCTGATTGTATTGGGATTGGGTTGTAGGTCTGACCTTGCCAGATGATATCGCTTTTAACAGTAGTCACATCAGGATTGATCATCTGCCAATCTTCAAACGATACATGGCCATGCCATCGCATAATGCCAGCACCGAGCTTTGTTGCATCTAGCTCATAGAGCGTTACCAGTCCTGTGACCGATAGTTTTTGCAAGTCAGATTCGAGCATGATTACACCTCGTCATCCGTAGCGACCGCGCCACTCACGATAGTACCGCCAGTCATAATGTTGTCAGGTGCATCAATGACGGTCTGTAATAACGTCGGCTCATCAGCGAGTATCGCACTATCTAAAACAACGGTATTGTGAGCCATTGCTTCAAGACCATTTTCAGCAGATGCTTGGTTGTAATAGCTTGCGAATATGATGTGAGACTTATTACTAATCAAGTCATGCTCAGCGCGTGCAATTTTGTGAAAACCCATAGGCACACCCCACTGAGGATGAAAAACGACTACATTGATCCCGGTAAATGTTTGATTGCTCATTGTCTTGCTCCATAAAAAAACCCTCAAATGAGGGCGTTATAATTTACTAAGTTAGGGTATAAATACTTGCTTTAGATTAAATGATACTTGCCAGACTTTACCGCTTACATGAGTTTTGTTGATATTACCCTCGGTTCGATACGTCTTGGTCAACCCGTTGATAGTGAGATAAAAAGGCGTCACGCCCTTATGCTCAATCAAAAAATCATAAATAGCGTCAATTTCAGTAAGATAAGCAGTCTTTGCAACCTGCCAAGCAGTACGCGCATTGTTGATGCCAAAACTGGATACTTGCTCGTAACCATCACCAAACTTGACGCTGTTCGTTACGAGCTGAGTGTCTTGTGTAGCACCTGCATTGACGCACCAGATAAAGGTTTTAAGTGCCATACAATGAACCTCCTTGGCGTTTAGCTTTGCGCTCCCACGTTGATATTTTAGAGTCCACCATTTGCCCGACCATTTTGCCAATAGTCACAATAGTGTCTCCATCAGGCGTGGTCTGTACATCAGCTTTTTCATTGGAGTAATTATTAACGGTAACCTTGTTTTGACTTCGCGAACTACCATTGGCCATAAAATTAGCAAGGTCTTTGTTTTGTCGTGGTGACAATACCCGCTCACCTTTATCCAATAAATAGGTAGCCTCTTTAGGTACATAATCTAGCCCGCCGTGAGCGATACCACCCATAGTTATGTTTTTAATATTGCTGACGATCTGTGCGCCCTGACCAACTGTCTCAGCAATGACTGGGATGTTTTGTGGATAGCCTAAAGTCATCGCCTTAGCGATTGATTGTTGAATAGCCATGGCTGCCTGAGCGATAGCAAAGCCTTGCTCTATGCCGAACATGATTCTATATGCTGTTGACTGCTCGCCAGCAAAAGATTTGGTCAATCCTGCAATGCCACTGAACAAGCTTTGATACATAGCGATTCGCTGCGATGTCTGCTGCTCTGCTAGCGTCTGGTCTTTTAAAGCATACTCCTGCTCAAGCGCCCACATCTTATCTAGGTGCTCTTGCTTGGCGATCTCCAATAACTCAAACCGTTCAAGTTCAGGAAATGCCTCATTGCCGCGCTCATCGACTGCATTTATTTCTGCCTCACGATTCTTGTAATCGTTATTGATTGAAGTAAAGCCTTCAACATAGTTCTGATTCAAGCGCCACTGCTGGTAGTCTTCATCACTCAATGTGCGCTGCATCATACTGTCTTTGCCAGTACTAAGCGCATTCGCACTACCTGCACGGGCGCTATTAGCAATCGACTGATACATTTTGTCTTGGGCGCGCGCCTTGGCTTCGGCTGTAAATTTGAAGTTAGCCAAGTCTTCTTCGTAAGCAGCTTTTTGCGCGTCAATGTAATACTGACGAACGCTATCATCTTCAATGTAGGTTTCTTCAATCACCTTCATTGCTTTTCTATGATTTTCATGGATACGCTCTTCTTCACTGAAATATTTATCAGATATAGAGAGTAATCCTGCATTTTTTTCTATTGCGTAGCGCTCTTCTTCACGTGCTAAATACTTAGTGCGTTCACCAGATCCTTCAGCGTAAAGTCGTTCGATTTCTATGACGTTATTGGTATGCTCGCTTTCTATCTTCTCTTTATAGGTTGCATACTTTTGAGTGATGGACAACTTAGCCCTCTCAAGCTCTTCGAGCGCCCGTTTTTCTTCAGCAGCTGCCTTTTCTCTTTCGCGCTCAGCATCTGACATAGTTTTTTGCGCAATCGCTTGTGCTTTAGATGTTGCGCTATCTACTGCAGAGTTGCCAGTTGTTGCACCTTTCTCAACACCCATGACTCCTGGCATTTGATGTAGTAGGTCAATAACCACACCATCCTCAAAAGTGATGGTGGATACATAACCCCCGCCATTTGAGTCTTTCCAAGTCTTAACACCTTTAACAGCCACATTGGTGGTTATAGGTGTGTTTTTAGGTATAGCAAAGTCAGTACCGCGATGGTTTGTAGATGCGCCTTTGATTCCTGTGTTACGTGGACCAAAATCGCTCGTTTTTCTATAGTCAGTGATCTTCTTACCACCAGCACGGAATCTGTCCATATCTGACTGACTAACTGCACGGCTTTTATCTCGATACTGAATGTGCAGGTGAGCACTCCCAATACCAGTGTCTCCACTAATACCTACTAGTCTTGCTTGTGCTTCTGCTTGTTTCTTAAGAGAAGCTGTATTTTTATCGCGGGCCTTAGCAAGCTTTTCTTGCTCCTTAGCTTCATCCTCAGCAGCTTTAGCCATTGTTCTTGACGCTACTATCTCTTCAGTTACTGATCCAGCTCCATAAGTAGCGATGCTTGCACCAGGCACAAGAGCAGAGAAGCCAGCTCCTTTATTGGCTAACTCTCTAGGCGAGCTCCAAATACTGTCTAAAGAACTTACGGCCCTGTCTCTTTCTGCTTTCATATCTTCTACCATATACTGACCTAACTGACCTGTAGATCTTGCATACTCTTGAAGATAGGTCCCGACCTTAAAAGGGTTGGACAACACATTTGACATAAGACTAAATAAAGAACTAATACTACCCATTAGGCCAGCTACTACAGTTCCAACTTGCTTGAATACTGACATCAATCCGATAAATGGCGTTGTTATAACTGCTGCAACTAAACCCATAGAAGATAGGCTGTCGCTAAGCCCGTCAGCATCTGTAGTGCCTGTTTTCATGTATTCGATTAAACCAACCATAGCTGGCAAAGTGTTTGTGACAATCTGATTAGAAACTCCTTCGAGCTTAATCTGCAAGCCTTCCAATTCATTTGCTAATATCTGAGATTGCTCTATAGACTCTTTGGTTCTGATTACGCCTGCTTCGTTAAGGTCCCGTTCATAGTCCCGTAACGCTTCGCCGTTGTTGTCCCAAAGCGGTATGATGTCACCTAGGCCGCTCGCTAACGATTCAGTAACAAATCTTACTTCTTGTGTAGTCGCGCCTGCCCGCTCCATTTCATTAACTACAGCTTGAATAGCATCCACACTATCCATAGTAGATAGGCTTCTACCAAATATCTCCAGCTCTGCATCCGTCTTCTCGGTTGCATTTTGCATCAGCTCTAAGGTATCTACCAAGCCACCGCCGCCGGTCGCACTAAACTCACCTAGCTTCTCTTGAGCATCTGCCAGGATATCTCCGACGCCTTCCATCTCTAACCCATACGCAGCAGTTGCTGCTGTTAACACCTGTAGGTTTGACGTTGAGGTTTTTGCTCTTGTTGCTAATCTTACTAACTGCTCATCCGCTTCCGCCGTTTGCAATGCTAGCGTTACTAAACCCGCACCTATTGCAGCTACCGACCCTACAACAGATACGGCACCTACTGCAGCTGCGCCCGCTAAACCACTCTCACCGAAAGCCTCAGTGATAGAAGAAAGCTTTTCGTTAAGAGAACCTACAGCATCGCCAATAGCTGTGCCACTCAGATCATCTATTAGCTTTTCTTTAAACTTGCCAACAGAATCGCTCATCTCCTGTGTACGGTCACGAGTCTCACGCTCAGCACGTGTTAGACCATCAGTAAACTCACTTAGGCGTACTGCCAAGTCGAGAGTTAGCGTACCTAGTGATGTGCTTGCCATTGTAGAAATCCTTATTTTGGGCAGTAAAAAACCCCAATCATTTCTGACTGAGGTTTTTTAATATGTTTAGCTGTCTTGTTATTCGTCGTCTAAATATAAGTAAACGTAATAACCAATAGGTATTACTTCAACAGATGACCAACACCTATGTTCAATCAGGTTGTTTACCCATATCTGTGCCCAGTTGAGTTGCTGAGTGGGTAGTTTGCGGCGTGGAGAGTATTTCATTGTTTATTTAAAAACACTTTGTAATTGATATAATTTTATCAATGTTGCCAATCCAAGTCAGCAGTATCAAAAGTAAATTGTTGATTGCCATTATTGTAAAACCCCATTTCAAGCATTGTTACTTTGGCCTCTTTGAGCTTGTTTATAAAAACGTCTTCAGAGTTATCCAAGAACATTGCTTCGCTTGAACCTCCTGCAGCTCTAGATATGGGGTACTCCTCAATATTTTTATCATCAAACTTTACTGTCATTATACAATTTCGGTACTCACACCATAACTGGCCATTGTTAGTTAGTATCAAAACTTCGTTGCCAAGATCATTGCTATGTCTCACAACAATACTTAGGTCAGTACCGCCAGTGTAAGGCGAGCTTAGATGTACATTGTTTCTAGATGTGGTTATAGCAGTATAAGTTGTAGTACCACGCATTTCATCTACTGATTCACTATACTTCCAATTGTTTGTAATCACTTCAGGTTCAGATAACACTTCTGCATCAGTATCATCCGTTGAAGACGGTACAGCTGCTTGATCTATAGATGAAACTTGTTCATCGCTAGCAGTGTTGCTTTCAGGCACTTCATCAGACGTTACAGCCCTCACTGCCGAAAGCACTATAAGCCCAATAAATATTACTGCAATCCATGTAAGAACTGATGTACGGTTAACTTTAGCACCACAACTAGGGCAGGAATCTGTATTTTTAGCGATGAAACCGCCGCAATTCTTACACTTAATGAGCTTCGACATACCTCGTCCTTAACGGTTTTTCGCAATAAAGACTTCACTATAAATCATCAAAAACAATTCGGCAACATTTGTTAGCTTGTATCCTTAATCTGTTCTTCAAAAGTTTCGACTACATCATCTTCATGTGGCATTAGCTCAAGAGGATCAATCCAATCCTCAGCTTTAACTTTCACGTTATAACCAAAGCTCATGATATTTGCCGCGGCTTGCTCGATACGTCGACCAATGTTTAAGCTACCACGTCTTGAGCGATACTCTGCCCACTGCTTAATCTCAATCATTGTAAGATTACTTTTAACCTGATGAATTGTATTACCACCGATACCAGCTAGCGCAAGCTCAAATAAAAGCTCATTCTCGCCAGCAATTATTCCTTTTTCTTCTCGTCCGCCTGCTCCTTCATCGCCTTTTTTATGCTATCAAGCCCCCATACTTTATTGAATATAGCATTTGCCAATGACTGGATGAAAACCGTTTTAACTTGGTGCTCTGTAAATTGTTGTTTGCCTCTTCCGTCAACTAACGCTTTACTAATCCACTCTGCTGCAACATCTTCATTGTCATTCATTCGCTTGTGAAGCGCATCGCTTTCTACGAATGGGAGTGTCTTATACTTGATATCAACTTCGCACAACTCACCTTTATGGTAGAACTCAACCGTATCTTCGTGTATCTCTCCAACCAGGCTGCCTGCTTTAACGTCTGATAGTTCATACTTTGCCATTTCACTAATCCTTTAAAAATAGTTAGACCCCAATTAAGGGGCCTATTATTCGTTCATATTTTCACTGATTTAAGGCGTGGGTAGCTTATACTCAGTAACCGCTTTAGTCTGGCGTTTCATTCCCACTGAGTGCTTAACCAGCGAGTCAGCGTCAAATGTTGGAGGGCTCGCTCTTAATCGCGTAGTAAATACTGTCCACGTACGTGTCTCAGGTAGCGTAACTTCTGCCGTCACCATTTCTGGCTCAATACCTACACCATCTGACCATCCAACATAAACTTCAACCAATTCTTTATCTTCTGCTAATTGCAGTAGCGTCATATGAGTTGCGTTTTTAGGATCAGTATTAATGGTGATTGAGCCTTCACCGGGCTTATTGAGACCATATGTTGATGTTGCAGAGTCTGGCTCATCAAGACAGGTGTCATCAATCTCAGTCGGGCTGTCATCACCAAGCACAATACCAGTAATACAGTCCATTCTAGTAAGGATTGGCGTATCATCCTCACCATGTTTAATCCAAACTTTAGTACCCTGTGCGAGTACACCTTTTTCTTTCTTAGCCATGATTGGCTCCTAGTGTGGTTGGTAAATAGTTAACGCGCTAATATCCAATTGGCATCAAAGCCACGGCCATAAAGCTTGGCTTTACTGTCGTACAAGTTAATAGATGGATTGGATATCCAAGATTGTACTTCTAGCGCCACTCGACAAGCATCGCGTAAGTTATAGGCCGTCTTAGCATCTGCTGCGTAGACCATTAGCTGGTACTGTGTATCATCAAAATTAGCGGGTTCATCTAAGTGATTATTTGCTTGAGCGCTGATTGTTTGCCACACAACGTAAGGCGGTGCTGTGCCCTGCGGTGCAACATCTTCAAACGCCTTGCTCTCGACATCGATAAGCGCTGCCAAGTCAATATCAGCTTTAAGCGTGCGGTATATTGGTAAAAAGCTCATAGTTTGGCAATCTCCTTATCGAGCTCTTCTTTGTATGCTCTGGTAAACTCAATTTTGACTGCATCCATATTGTTATTTAGTGCCGGTCGCAAGAACGGTGTTGCTGATTGATGCGCGGTGCCAAATTCAGGGAAGCGCCAATACCAAGTATCACCACCAGAGTTCGCTTTGCTGCCCTGCGTCTGATAAGTGCGCCCTATTCGATTTGCACGTCTATTGTCTGCATTAGTGCCGTACTTTTTTGCACCGCCTTTTACGCCAACTTTCATGACAACATTATCAACGCCTTTGGTCTTACCAGCCTTGGTGACAATGTTCTTCCAAATCTTTTCAGGACTATCTTTATCATCAAACGCTTTGGCGTTGACCACAGCCGCCTTTTTAACAATGTTCATTGCTTTGCGTGATGAGCGAACAGCAGCGTTCTTGGCTTTACGTTGATTGCCAAGCTGACGTAACTTTGCTTGCACTTCGTCAAGACCAGTAATTTCGTTTGCCATGGCTTAATCCTTAAATTGTTCTATACCGCCTGACAAAGTGAACGTTGTATATTCCAAGCCACTATCGCCATCATCAAGACCTTGGCTATCTATAGCAAATAGCCGACCTTTCCAAACCACCCGCATTGTCGTATCGATATCAAGACCAGTGCTATACCGGACTTTCATTCGAGCCGTTATTTCAGAGTCTGCAGCTTGTGCGCTAAGTAAATCTTTAGTAGAAAGCGGCGTGATTTTGGCATACGCTTTTTTGTAGAATATCCACTCTGATGGCAATTCATACCCATCATCATCGCGGCCGCCTTTAACGTAGCTCTGGATAGTGACACGATGTCTTAACTCGCCTGCCTTGACTGCCATATCATTCACCCATCTAAAAAGGTTGAGCCCGTCTGCTCATCGTCATCATCTTCTTGTTCAACGAGCTGATTTAATATCTCATCGTGCTGATCAAGCAGTCGCAATATGATTTTTTCTTTCTCACTGGACTGCTGAATGAGCACATTATTTTGTTCGACCAGTTTGGTCACCAGCGCTATTAAGCTTGGCAATGAGTCGCTTTGCGCGATCTCTTGCTTCATCGGCTCTTCGTTTAATCCACTCACGGCGTGCCTCGCATCCTTTACATGACATAATATTAGATTCCCATTCGGCGGTAAGGCTGTAGCAGACAATAAGTACCCATCGGCATCTCATTCATAGATGACTCAGACACAGCTTCACGATGGGCATACCAGTGGCCAATCATTAGCAAAGTCGCCTGATCAATGGAAGCATTGTCGATAACACCATCAGGGTCATCATCCGGTACCGCCAATTCGTAAATGGTCCGGTCTAAGTGCATCTGAACATGGTCACGAGCAGCAGCTATATATCCAGCCAGCAGCACATCTTCATCATCATGCTCGATGCGGCATTGGTGCTTGACCTGCTCGAGTGTGACCATAATTAATCTGCCTTATCTTCTTTAGTATCGTTTTTGGCTGCTGCTTTGGGTTTTAGCGTTTCCGCTTTTACTACTTCAGCATGAGGTGCGTCGACCTCAACAGCATGGCCTTTTTGCACTAGCTTCTTGCCTTCGGCCTCATCCGCTTCGACAGTAGTATTACTCTGTCGAAAAATCCGATTAACCATCGTGTATCTCAAAGTACGTATAAACATAATTAATTACTCGTCTTTGGTGGTGGATTTCTTGGCAGCTGGTTTTGACTTAGCTGCAGAATCGTCATCATCTTTGACTAATTCTGCATCGCCTCTGTCAATGAGTTGTTGACCACCGATATCACTGACTTCAACATCTTCACCTGCTTTATAGGTCTTGTTACCCATGCACATAACATCTTTAAACTTAACTTTCATGACCTGCTCCTTTTAGTAAGACAAAAACAGCTTGATAAAATGGTTTTGGCTTAATAAAAAAACACGCAACTTGATAGACAGGTTGCGTATTTTGTATATTCAACGATAAAGGTTTCGTTATGGCGCGACTGTCAAAGAACCTTTAACAAATGCTTGTGGGCGATAGACGGCCAATGCCAAACGCTCTTCAGCACGGATTGAAACCATGTTTTTCTCAAAATCATCAGCGTTCTCAGTAGAGACAACCACGTTCGCATCTTCACGGTCAAAGATTTGCGCGGCATCGGCAAATGAACCAGTCAAGAAATTACCAAGCATGCCCGGTTGATTGGTTTGTGCCACTGGTAGACCCCATAGGCGTGCTTCTAACGTGCCAAACGGATTACTAAATAAATAACCATTCGTATTGGCATCTTTAATCAACTCAATATCAGTCCAATCAATATCGTGCATTACATGACCAGTCGCTGATAGCTCAGCTAGAGTGACCTGCAGCATTGCCAAGCGCATAATATCTAAACTGTTTGAAGGTGTGGTATTGGTACTAGGGTTAGCAAAAGCAGTCGCTTGCGTATAGATACCGTGTAAGTTATTGCCGACACCACTACCAAATAGCAGTTGCGTATCCTCTACACGCTTTAGACCATTAAGCAGACGCCCGTTAATGATACTGCGCAGCTGTGGCAAATCATCAAGCGTCTGCTTGGCGGCTTTCATTAAATGAGCAACCGTTTTGACACCAGATAGCACTTCTTCAAAAGTAATTTCCGAATAAGGCTTGGTCGTATTTTCGGCAACCGGCGCCGCGTTGTTAATGAATAACGTCTCACGTAGATATGACACGGCATTTGACTCAGTATCACCTGGCGATAATAAGTCGCGAACAGTTAATCGTTGGTTTGGATTGGTGACAATCTGAGTAGTGCCATCAACTGGGTTAACAGCAAACGAAGTCAGCGCATTGCGAGGCATGTCAATAGCTAAGCGGCGACCAGCGACCACTGATTTACTAAACTCAATCATTGCTTCATTAGCGATAACCAAATCACCTGCGCGATTACGGGCTGGAGCTTGGTTGCCACCATTACCAATGCGTGCGAATAATTGCTCAGCTTCACCCAGTTCAGTTTGCAACTTATTCTGCAAATCACGTTGGATATTTAAATCAGTGATAAGCTTATCAACTTCTTTTTTGGTTTCGTTTGACAGCTCGCCAGCTTTTTGCGCTTCTTTCAAAGCAGATTCGGCTTTCGGTAACGTCTTTTCAGTCAGATCTTTGAGGCTCGCGTTGACTTGCTTTAGCTGTTCAGCCGTTTGATCTTTATTTTGATCAGTCATAATTTTTTCTCACAAAAAAAGCCGCCATATAGGCAGCGAGATGAATGGTTGAGTTTGTTTATTTCAGTTTGATTGAATCAATCGCATTCTGCAGATCGACAACTAATCCCGATAAGTCAACGCCAGCGTTTTGCGTAGCATCTGGTTGAGTAGCGCTAGGCGTACTCTTTAAATCTTTTACAAGACCACGGCGCTCTTTACGAGACATACCCGCTTGCGCCATGATTAAATCTAGTTTGTGAGCAGCGATACGCTCTTTAGCAGTATTGTTCGCTTGCTCTGAAATCACATCAGAGTCCAAGAAGCTATCAGCCATACCTGTCTCAACGGCCTGTTTGCCATTAATCCAAGTCTCTTTATCCATTTGCGATGAAAGCTCGGTGGCATCCATACCGCTTTTGACATGATAAATATCAGCAATAGTCGCATCGATTTGCTCTAAAAAATCAGCGACTTCACGCATATCGTTACGATTACCACCAACACCAGTCCAAGCATTGTGAATCATAAAGAAGCCAGCACGCGCAATCTTAACTTCATCAGCCGCCATTGCGATAAACGAAGCTGCGCTTGCAGCCATTCCAAGTACTCGCACGGTTACATGACCAGCATATTCGCGCAGCATGTTGTAGATCGCCAAGCCTTCGAACACATCGCCACCAGGTGAGTTAATGTTAACGATGATATCTGCACCGTTAAATCTTTTAAGTTGAGCGCTGATAGACTTGCCAGTTATACCACCATCGGTCCACCAGTCATAACCGATAACCTCTAAGATATTAATAACGTGTTCAGAGTCATCGTCTGACGCTTTGATGTCTGGATTCCATTGGTCCAAAGCAAGCGGCATTCTTACATCATGCGTTGCTTCAAAATCAGCTTTTGGCATCATTGTTCGCTTGCTCATCTTTGGTAACTCCATTGTAGTTTGTGCCCACTTGATCAAGCGGGATTAATGCTGATTGAATAGTATATTTATCACCACCTTCAATCGGCGGCATATTTTCTTTAGACCGGACTTCATCGCGGTTTATCCAACCGTTATTCAGACCTGATGAATAGTATTCAGAGCGCGTCTTACTGTCCGCTCGTAGCAAGCCTTCGACATTAAACTCAACATAGTATTTATCACTATCAAGTTTGCCGATAAGACAACGTAGGATCTCTTGCTCAATATTGACTAGCAGTGGCCTAAACGTATATTTCAAAAAATGTAAGTCTTGCGCTTCAGCAGATGCCGCCCATGAGCTTTGTTTGTCAAAGTGACCAATCATAATGGGCGATACACGGAACCAACGACAGATCTCTTCAATCTCAAAAGAGCGTGTCTCTAGCATCTGCGCCGCTTCTGGGTTCATGGTCACGCCGTTGTACTGCATGCCATGCTCAAGCACCATTGTCTTGCCAGCATTGCTGCTGCCCATAAATCTTTCTATATGCTTACTTAAGCTGGTACGTTGTTCTTTATTAAGCTTTTCTGAAGTGGTTAAAAATCCAGAGGTTTGCAGTCCATTCTCAAAGAACTTACCAGCTGCTTGTTCAGCAGATGCAGCAGTTGCAAATGTTTCGCGGCCCTTGTTAATCGTAAAGATACCCATCACGCCATCGACACCAAATGCGCGAATATGCATGACATCTTTATGACCAATTTCACGCCGCGTACCTTCATCTGTGTAATGATACTGCAGCAGCTGATTGTTTTTATTACGAGTCACACTTACGTGCTGTGGCAAAAGAGGCTCTAGAGATATAATTCGCTTGCCCGTGATATTGCGCTTAATCTCAACGTAAGCATTGCCCCAAAGCAGTAGGCTTGCCACAATCATTTGCATGAATCGTGCAGGCGTCATCTCATAATTGGGCGAACGACACAATAAATCGTATAGAGGATGCTGTTTGGCTACCACACGACTACCGTCAGCTTTGGTTTCATAAACCTTTAGCGGTAATGTTGATACTGTCTCAGCGACTAAGCGTACGCACGAAAAAACAGTACTAAGCTGTAAAGCGCTATCAACAGTGACATTTTTACCACTGGCTGTTCTGGTCGATATATTGTCGCTTGGCGTTAAACTCAGATGTCCATCCAAGCCTAAAAAACTGATTGCGGCTTTTGCAGCTTTTGCAAAACGCTTGGGCTTGATTAGATTAAGCACATTGAATCCTTAAATATTAAACGCCGATCATGATTGGGTCATCGTAGAAGCCGTTGTCACCACTACCGCCATCACCTGCCAGCACCATTGCACGGCTGATACCCATTAACAGAGCAACAGCACCATCAATCTTCTTGTAGTTTGTTTCTTTACGCGGGAATACGTTGTTATTTGCATCTTCGCGTGATACCACATTGCCAATCATCCAAGATAAGACTGGGTGGCCATCGTGATGGAACCGCCCACCTTTCATAGCTGCTTCTAGTTCACGCATAGCAGGAGAGAAAGACTTAACCGTCTTAGGAATCTTTACGGCGTCATACCCTGCAGCTTCAATAGTGGCAGCGACTTGGAAGCCACCCCATTCATCGTAAGGCACTTCGGTTAATGGAAAGCTACCTGCATCAGAAACTAAGTCTTCAGCAATGGCATTCAGGTCGTTTTCAGCACCGTCATGCACCTCAAGCAAACCTTGATTCATCCATTTCTGGTACCGCTCAACCGCTTGTTTCTCATCGCCCTTATAAACCGTGTCTTCTGGTAAATAAAACCATGGTGCCAAACAGTAATAATGAAGCTTCCCATCGTCCTCATAGCGGTAAAACAAATTAATCCGCGCCGCTATATCTATTTTTGACGCCAAATCTATCGGCATCACACAAGGTGTTGTTGAAAAATCATCAATACTTAGCGTGTCATCAGCACACGCGCGCCAGTGCTCCATGTTAAAAAAGGCAGATTTTGCAGATACCCAAACATTAAGGTGCTTGGTCTTAAAAGAGTTTTGACGGCTGGCGTTATTGATAGCCTTGGTTTGTTGGGACTCTAAGAAGTCAGCATAGACAGACACGTCATAATTAGGATTTGCTTTGATCAATACACTTGGGTCGGTCCAATCATCGCCTTCGTCAATACTCCAAATCCAGCCAAACAATTCATCATCTGGTACGTTACCTAATAACATGTCTTGCACACGACTGCGCAGCTCGTAGCAAGGGCCCTCGATATTATGACCGGCTGTCGTGATAACAAATATCATCGGCTGGCGGCGCGCGCCCATACCTGTTTGCATCGTGTCATAAAGGCGACTATCTGGATGCTCGTGGTACTCATCGACAATAGCGCAATGCGGCGACTGGCCATCTGGCGGGTCACCAATAATAGGCTCAAATAATGAGCCGTCATCAGGACGCTCAAGGCTTGCCGCGTTAATCTGTATGCCAGTGGCCGCTATTAGATCGGGCGAACGCATGACCATTAAACGCGCTGGTTTAAAAACCTCCCACGCTTGCTTCTCTGTTGTCGCGCCTGAATAAACCTCACTACCAAACTCACCATCATTCGCAAACATATTAAGAGCGACGCCCGCTGCGATTGCAGACTTACCATTCTTACGCGGTACCTCCCAATAGGATTCTCGAAATCGTCTGAAGCCGTCTTTTTTACGCATCCAACCGAACGTGACTGCGATGCCAAATTTTTGCCATGGCTCAAGCTGAATTTTTAATCGTTTTAAGGCCCACTCACCTTTCGTATGAGGTAGCAATTCAACGAAAAGTATCTTTTTTTCGGCAGCTTTTGGGTCAAATTTATATGGATAGTTGCGTTTTTTTGACGCTTTTAAGTCGTCCAAGTGGCGTTGGCAAGCCAGAACAACCCATTTGCACGCTGGAACTTTGCCTTTAGCAACTGCCCTTGCCCACTTATTGGCGATATCAACATTAGGATAATCGGCCATAGTATCTCGCTTGAGCATCTACATATTAAGGACACCTGAAAATGGGTTTGTTTGTTCTTTATTGCCAACGCCAGTTAAGCGCTGACGGGAAGATGGGTCAAGGCCAAGCAAACTACCAAAAGTCGCCATTTGTCTTACTGCTTCATTAAGTGCTGTTAATGCTGGGTTCTTGATTGTGCTTCCACCTTCAGTGGCTAAAGTTATGCCGTTTAAAGCAATCTCTTTTTGGCACTCACGATAGTTATCATAGGCCATACAGAAAACTTCGACGTTATGCATATCGGTAATTTTTAGCAGCTCGTTTTCTAAGAGCTCAGGTACTATCGAGCGCCAAATCATCGGCGCAAACTCTAGGCCGTCCATATAATCGGGCGGGTCAATATCAGTCACATTACTAAATTCTGGAACGTTGATATTTTTGCCTTTAGATTTTTTCGGGTCCGGCTTGCGACCTCGACCTGGTACCGCTGCCAAACCTCCCATATCACAAATTCCTTAGCTTAGTCAATGGGCTAAACTTTTAATTAAACGCGCGTAAAAATGTACTTTAGGGGGCGGTCACTAGGGGCTTCCGGCTGAAGTTTTTACCCACCCTCCCCCTTTATTCATTGGCCGTTTTGGTTTGGTGACACTTTTTACAGAGCGATTGTAGGTTTTCGAGCTCATCAGTACCGCCGTTCGCCTTATTAATTATGTGGTCGACGTCGGTGGCTGGCACGTATCTACCTGAGCGCTTACAAGACATACAAAGATGAGCATCACGCTCAAGTACTTGCGCGCGAATCTTACGCCAAACGTGGCCGTAACCGCGCTTGGTTGTGCTTCCCGTTCTGTCTGGTCGCTTGGTCCAGTTGCTTCTTTGGTCTGCATGCTCATCACAGTATCCTTTGTCTTTGCGTTTAACGAGGTTTGGACAGCGGTACTGTCTACATGGTGTCGATGGCATGAGTACTTTCCTTAGCTTCTATGAGCCTAATGAAGTTCTTGGCTTCAGTATTGCCGCGGTCAGCACGATCTTGTAGTAGCTTGCGTTGATGGGCTTTAAGTATTGGTGTCTCAGCATTGTCATAGCTGTCATAGAGTTCTTTGCCTGAGTATTCGTACAACATGACAGCAACTCCATGACCAAACGTTAGACATAAAAAAGCCCACGCTATTTCTAACGTGGGTAAGGAAGGAATGCTTTGGCCCGTTGGGCAGGGTTCGAACCTGCGACCTCATATACTAACCAGTAATGCGCTCTACCTACTGAGCTACCTTCGGGATAATTTTTTCTTCTAACTTAGACTCTTTCAGCAACTGCAATGTTAGAAGCTCAAGCTCTCCTATTTTATCTAAAAGACCATCAGCTAGTTCATAGCCATGGCTATTGTCTGCTAGCATGAACCTTAAGTCTCTAACATCCGATCTAATAGACTGGATTGTTTCTACATACTCAGCGCTACAATCTTTATTTGACATAGGTCAACCTTAACTAGTGGTCAATAGATAAGCAGCTACGTTCGCCTTGCACGATAACAATAACCACCACATGCAACGGTAATTATACCATGAAGACTTCGATTTGGTTTGCAGTGCCACCTGCTAGCGAGTATCTCTATGGCATGTGCTGACTGTGGCTAAATCAATCAGGCATAAAAAAAGACGATAGCAATTAAGCTGTCGTCTTTTATTTCTTTGGCTCTACTTACAACTGAAGCCAGTATGAGAAATAGTACCCCATTCGGCAGTCATGGGTCAAGTACTATAGCTCATTGAGCTGCTGATAATTCTTTTCGGTAAGTACTAACATAATGATCAGCATTGACAACCATGTCGAATAGATCCTGAAGCATTTGACGTTGGTATGTTAACCAAGCATGGCTATAAGTATTAACGTTAATCTTTATGCCTGAGAACTGCAGCCGGCCTTTAACTGTATAAACATCCCATAGCTCATACAATTCGAAGTGTAATACCATACGTGCCATCAGTCGTGCCAGCTCATGCAGGCTATGAGTGCATGCCTGCGGTGCAACACGCTTATTTTTATTGCATCGCTCAATCATATTAGCCGCTAGGTATCGCACCACATCATCGAAATGGCGTGACCAATCCCAGTTAGTATCACTACCCCATAGCAATATACTTGCCAGCGCCTTGGCTGGCTTGTCATCAATCATAGCGATAGCAGCACAATGGTCTTCCCAGTTTACTTCTGGCGGTAATCCACCGGCTCCAATATTAAACTTAACGGTCTTGGCATGCATACCTTGTTCGAGCCAATCTTGATTTGATAGCTGCAGGTTTGGAGACTGGCCAAAGTTATTAGGCAACTCATCAACCCATGCACAGGTAAACTGACCATGCTTAGACTTTTCCTTTGCTGGCTCAGGCTTATCTGATACTTCTTGCGCTCGAACAACTGGCACGGCGTAACGAAGAAACTTATCAATAGATATGACTCTTTCTTTTGTGCGATTTGGATTGTTAAGCCATTTAAACCTAAGTTCGTTTTTATCATAATCGACATGCAGCACTTCCATTATCTCGCCTGCCTTATCAACCCATTCGGTCTTGATTTCGATATCAGTCACTTTTTACCACCTTTCTTAGTTTTGCGATTATTGCGTGGCTTATGTGGTATATAACTCTGACCTTTGAACTCTAATGGATCGCATATACCATGGGTCTGTTGCTTAAGCATTGCGATAATTCTGCTGCTATCCTTTATCTTACTCATCGATTTCTCCTAAGACTTACCATTTCGGATCTGCTACGGCTCTTATAAAAACAATAAAAGCTGCAAAGCAAAGCATAATTAAAGATATTCCCCACTGCCTAGCACTGAACCCAGCGCCCGCAATAAGCTCTACATAAGCCATCACTATAGAAGGCATGCCAAATGCAATAAAAATAAGCAGACATGCCTTAGTCGAATTTTTCAAGGTACTACCTCCTCAGCCATTCTTTGTGTATTAATTCATATCCCAACATGCCTGATGGTGGATTAAGGTATTCACAATATGAGCATCTAATCATCAAGAAACCATTAGGGTAGTCGCTGTTGGCAGGTCGTGGTCTTAGTACTAAATCGCCAATTACAAAGTGAATAACCTTATAACAATTACCGCATGTAACTTGATGATCATTCATAGCTAAACCTTTATGTGTTAAAAATCTCGAACGTCCCAGCCACCGCCATTTCTCTTTGTTTGCTTCATTATTGCGATGAACTTGAAAGGGAACTTATCAGCAGCAACTTTAATCTTTACTAAAGCATCATCAGTCCAATGACCTTTAACTTCATGTATTTCTAACTGCCCGTTTGAGCGCATCACCAAAAAGTCTGGCTTGTAGAATGTGTTATCCGCTAGGCGTAGGTTAATGTTGTCAAAAGAGTAGTAAGAGATTTCACCTTCGCGGCGCTGCATTTCTAAATACTGGGCGTACGCTTTTTCAGTGTTGTTCATCTTCCCTGACTTCATACGGCCTAGCGCTTGTACGTTCTTATTCATCACTTACCATCCTTTAAATTAATATCACCATATTCATGATCTCTAGCCTGACCGCTCTCTGACCACTTGGCGTAGTCATCATAGAAAGGGTTGCCTTCAACTACTCTCACTCGACCAGACCAGCCTTGATAAGAATAAACCTTTGTATCAAATGACTTTTGCAGTCCTAAGACGTTGAGGCCCTTTGTGGTTTTCATACTCACCTCGCCTGCAAATGGTTTACCGCAAAATAGTCATAACGCAGTTTTCAAAAGGTGACTCTGTGCCTACGGTATTTGCAGCGCCAAAGACTTTCATGGCTGTATGCAACTGCATAACATGCATGCCTTCAGCATCTACCTTCGTAGCGCTATAATCGCCCAACATTTTGCAGGTAGCTCTAACCTTTGCATTATGGTCATCTAGTATTTTTTGACCGCGTTTGGTTAGATTG
The DNA here is from genome assembly GCF_052376135.1 of Psychrobacter sp. AOP7-C1-14. Lineage (NCBI taxonomy): Bacteria > Pseudomonadati > Pseudomonadota > Gammaproteobacteria > Moraxellales > Moraxellaceae > Psychrobacter > Psychrobacter sp. AOP7-C1-14. The sequence goes on from NZ_JBQSVH010000001.1 coordinate 326,997, forward strand.
AACTCAACCCTTTGATTCGTATTTACTGGACCTTGAACGTAGCCGTCGAAATAACTCATACCGCCTCCTTCATTTCTCTTGATAAACGATCATATGCTGTTACTCGAGCTTCACCAGACTGAACATATCTATCTACATACGCCTCAGTCTCCGCAGTTGTCATGCCTGGTAAAGGTGAGCGCTTGCAGCCATTCAAGAACAGTGGCGCATACTCATCAGTAGGCTGGTTTGCGCTATGGCTTGGATGGTAGACAGGCGGTAAGTCGCTATCAAAGTTTGAATCGCCTTTGTTGCCCGTGGTTCCCCAATCTTCATTATCAGTAGAGAAGCGGCCCTTAGCTTTTTCCTGACGTGCTTGATCGGCCTTCTGGTTGTTTGCTTCACGCATCATCCATTTGATTAGTTTTACTTTGCGATAAGATTCTGTGGTCAGTGGATTGCCTTTGAGCGCTTGCTCAGCGTAATGAGCTTTGAATGCTGAGATTTCAAACTGATACTGATCATCGGTCAGCTGTATCATCTTGCCTGCTTTGAATAACTCACCGCGCATCTGGTCAATGGTTGGTGCTTCCCAATTCTCAATGTCGTCTGCACGTTGGTCACGTATCTGGTCAGCTTTGGTTGCTGGCTGGTTGGCTGATGACTGTGGTGCAACTGGTGCTGGTTGGCTGTCTGATGGTTGATTGTCATCGGTAGAGTTATCCACAGAACCATGGTTAAACTTATCCACAATCACCTCGCCTGTGTTTGTGTGTGCGTCTCTCTCACTAACTGGTTGTTGGTTACTGGTTACTGGTTCATGGTTACTAGTTATAGCAGCGTTTTTTGCGTTACTAGCGTTACAGTTATCGTTACTGGGCGTTACCGTTTGCGTTACATCACTTGTAACGTTACTAGCGTGACACTGCTTAATAGCGTCAATATGCTTGGCGTGTAATTCTCTTAGATCAGCAGTACCAATGTCCTTGTTAACAGATACGCCTATATCAGTAAGGTCATTAATCATATTGCGTTTGTCTTGACGAGACTTACGCACACGTTCTGCGGGTGTCATAGGTGCATCATTATCGTTACACGTAACGTTACATGGTGCGTTACTTGGCGTTACACCTTGCGTTACATCATTCGTTACAGCGTTACGCTTGCCGTTACTATCAGCGTTACCGTTTTTGAATTTGTAATTCTTAATCTCTTTATCGATACGATGATGGTGATGACGCTTACCACGTTTGACAAAGTATTCATCAAGTATGTATTCGAGCATCTTGAGATATTCAGGCGTAGTACATAGCAGACGACGAGCCAGCTTATCCATATCTGACGAATCGATGGCTTGTTCGTTGTGATAGTACATATCTATCAAGTCACGATAGATAGCACGCTCAGGTAACGATAGGTGGCGTGTTGAGTTGTTAAAATCAGCAATGTTGAAGTTATAGAAATGCATTAGGCCACCCCTTCACTAATCAAACGCTCAATGATCCATGCTTCACCGCGTTTGGTGAACATAGCTTGTGAGTAGCCTTGGTCAGTCTGCTTGACTTCGCCCAATCCTTTATCGATAAACCATTGCTGGAACACACGAGAGCGCTTCACCGCCTTGTTATATACTCCAAGCTCGTCAAGTATCTTGTTCATAGCAACAGCTGATAGACGTACCTTTTGAGCGACCTGGGTAGCATTAAGCAGGCCTTTGCGCTCAACTACGTTGTCATAATGCAAAACTTTTGGTGCGTTCTGCTCAATCTGTAGCGCTTGATTAGCTGCTAGTTGTAGAGCTTCAGCAAAACTCTGTGGAATAACTGGCGTGGTAGCTTGCGCTTCCAGCTCTCTCCATCTATCTATAAGTGCGCCGGTAAACTCAGGTGATAACTGTGCTACTACCACAAGACTATCGCGCTCACCTTGCTCACCTTTGAAAACATACACCTGTGTTGTGCGAGGACGGCCCATAGTGTCTTGGGTATATTCATCCTCAATTTGAGGTTGGACAATCACGCCAGCTTTTACCACTAACTCAATAGTGCGCTTCACGTTGTCATGACGCTTTTCAACCAAGTCAGCGATTTGCTGGCTAGTCATGCGTTTTTGATTATTTGTTTGCAAAGTCTGAATATTCATTGTAGTATTCCTTTATCTAGTTTTTGCTTTGAAGAAACGCCTAAAGCCCATCAGTTCCAGCTGATGGGCTTTTTGTTTGGACGACTGCTTTGTGTTTAAGCTCCCACCCTTGTTTGTGCTGGCAAGCACGTTCGATACGTTCAAACTCACGTTTGATGTCTGCATCATTACCTGTCACAACTAAAGCCGTTCTTAGCTGGCTAGCTTTACACTGATCAATCTTATGCATGATTACCCTCACAATGATTCGTGATTTGGACGCTAAGTGTGCGTAGCATCTTCATCGTGTCTTGAATTTTGGTTTGTAGTGCATCACGTTCATTGCAATCAATGCGACCGTCTTCTAGCGCCTTGTGCATCTCAGACATAACGTCACCCTGGCATGCAGATGTAGATAGTGCTGTCATAAGTATGCTTGCCTGCGTCGCCTCACCTTCAACCGTACAGAACACACCGCCAAGACGATGGGCCATAGCTTGAATGATGCTAGTGTCGCCTGTGTATTCCATGATGGTTAACGCTTCATCTAAGCGTAGATGATGCGTAGGCGTGGTTGGATTGACCTTGTTGTTGAGTACAGTGCTCGACATACCCATGCGTGCTGCCAATGCGATAGAGCCACCGTGTGATGCGTTATGTACTGTTTTGTGTGCTGCGTCGATTACGTCCATCGTGTCCTACCTATTTATAAAAACGTGTTATTGATTAAGGGTTGGTTGTAGTATTTAATCAGTGGCTTCAGGCGATGCTAGCGCGGGGCAAAGATCGACGGCCTTGAACTCACCATTAGTTACTCGCTCTGCCTTTAGTGCCAAAGCAGCTGACATATTAGATTTGCCTCGAACCCATTTCCATACACCAGGCTGGCTACAGCCCAAGGCTTTAGCTGTTTTATGCTGGTTTCCGAAATAGCTGACGAGAGCCTTATAAGGATTGTTGGGATTCATTTTTATTACCCTAGGTATAATTACCCTTTAATAATATAACTTTAGTTATTATAAATCAATAACTTTAAGCATTTTACATTGATAACCTAGGTTATTAAAATGACTGTAATAACTGGAGGTTATTAATGAGCACATTAGCAGAGAGGGTTAAGCTGGCTAGAGACAGGTTGAATCTATCTCAACAAGATGTGGCAGATGCCACTGGTATGTCTCAGCCAAGTTATTACAAGATAGAAAAAGGGCTTACAAAGCGGACTACATATATCAATGAGCTCGCTAAAGTTCTAGAAACTAACGTCGATTGGTTGATGTACGGAGAAGGCGAAAACACGCCAAAGCCAAGCCGTGACGATCTAATGCAGAAGATAAAAGATATAGAGGGTCGCAGTGGAGGCGAAACCCATCCAGTACCAGACGGCACTACAAGTGCAAGAATGTCTAGCGGCTCAGGCATGGTTCCTATATTGAGCTGGGTTGCTGCGGGTAGTTGGTCTAATGTAGATCCTGTGACATTTGAAGATGCTATTGGTGAAGCGCCAAAGCCCCCTAACCTGTCTAAACTTGGTTTTGCATTGCGTGTACAAGGGCAAAGCATGCTGCCAGAGTTTAAGCCTGGTGAAGTCATCTATGTTGAACCACAAACAGGATTTCTTGCACTCAAAGATAGCGATCTTGTCATCGTACAATGCAATGATGATAAAGAAGCGACGTTTAAGCAGCTAGTACTAGGCGAAACGTCAGATGATATGTACCTAAGACCGCTTAATCCCAACTGGCCTGAGCAAAGAATGGTGCCGATGGGTGAATGTAATTTGGTAGGTAAAGTCGTGGGCAAATATGTCGAATACTAATAATAAGGGACTGATGTGATGGATAATCGTAAATTACCGATAAACCAGTTAATAGCTAAAATTAATGAAGCGGCAGACAATGACGAAGCGCTAAACTTAACTGTTGATGAAGTAAAATTAGCAGCTAAAGAATTTGGCGGTCTGGTCATGATTCCAGTTTATGATATGGAAAACTTCCCAATTAAAAGCCGCAATCGTGATGAAAATACGGATGTAAATGCAGAATAACCAAGGATTTTATTAATAAAGGGATTTTACAAATGACAGACTGGCACTTTGGCTATGAGTTCGATACTCCAATTGTAGGGGAGTCTAACTATCAAGATGCTCTCAGAAAGAACTTTAACGAACCTAATGCCTTCAAAAAGGGCGAGTCTGCTTTTGTTGATGTAGATTTAACGTACGAACCAAACAACCCTTATGACAAGAACGCAGTAGCTGTCGTTTCTACCTATGGAACGCTGGGTTATTTATCCAAGCAAGATGCTATTCGCTATCGACATCTATGTGAAGGCGAGAGAGATACCCTGTCTGTAAGATGCAAAATATACGGAGGCAGCAAAGGCTTGTATGGTGCATGGGTTGATCTAAATCTAGAGGATTTGGCTGAATCACCACAAAGCTTAAGAAAGTATAAAGATACAACAAGCCAGCCTTCCCCACCCTCGCTACCAGAAGCGCCTAAAAAGAAAGTATCGATGACAATGATTATCGTAGGCGTACTAGTATTGTTTTTTGTTTTCTCGATAGTCTTTTAAAGCTAAGAGTTGGCTAATAATAAATAGGCGTCAGCGTCAGCACGCTTGAGACTGGCGATAGCACGAGGTGAAACAATGGCTTTTTACTCTATAACCTATGATTTAGTTAGGAACAGAGATTATGAAAAGATAGCGCGTGGTATTAAAAATATTTCTAACGACTCTTGGGCTAAACCAACAGCATCTCAGTGGATAATACATTCTGAAAAAACATCTGAGCAAGTTAGAGATTTTTTGTTAAATTACATTGATCATGATGATATCTTGTTCGTCATAAAAGTAGATGTAGGTAATTGGCACTCATATAACGTCCAAAAAGGCGCTACCGATTGGCTAAAAAGTTAAATCATAAATTCTTCTTCTCAAACTCTACTAACAACCGCCCTACATGGGCGGTTTTTTTGTGCCTAAAATCTCGTTTTAACAATTACTTACAGTTTAATCAAGCCCCTTAAAGCTCTTAAAGCTCTTAAAGTAATGAATATTAATCCTATAGTAATAAATAAATAACTATTTTGATGTTTAATTACTTTGGTTATTGACAGTAATTATAACTATGGTTATTATTGTATGCATCACATCGACACAGAGTAACCGTTATGAACTCAATCAAAGACATTCTAGCCAGCATCGGCATTCTCACCTTGTTAGTGCTTGGCATGACAGCAGCAACGGCTGGCGTGCAACAAATCAATGAAGCGTTTAATCGTCAGCAGGCAGGTCAAGACGCGTTGATTGCCGAACATAAGGCGTATCTAGCCAGCGATGATGACAACTACGTAACTGACCCTATGAATGGGTTTGACGAAGAAGTCTATGAGGCATCTGAGCAGGCAGGTACAGCAAAGCATGCCAACCTGTTTATATCCACAGCTTACGGGAGAGAATGAGCATGCCAGACTATAAATCACCGCAAGAAATGGAAGCCTTAGCCGAAGAGTTGTTGGCTATTGATTTAAACCTAGACATGCCAGCAAAGACTTGCCCTATCTGTGGCAGCAACGTGGAGAGTAATTAAGATGGCTGATGATATTGATCGCGCTGGTGAACGTATCGATGCTGAAATGACCGCTCGTCTGCGTGCCCTACCAACATTTAACATGCCGTCACTGCTTGATTGCCAAGCTTGTGGTGAAGAAATACCAAGCAAGCGACGCGCCATTGGTGGTGTTACCCGGTGCGTTGACTGTCAAAATCATTTTGAAGGGCGGAGATAATAATGCTAATTCCATTAAACAGACATTACTTGAAAGCAATGTTGTGTGTCGCAGCTAAAGAAGATGTTCGTTATTACCTAGAAGGCGTTTGCTTTGTTGGTGGCGAAGGTAAGTTACTGGCCTACTCTACTGATGGCCATCAGATGTTGCGTTGGATTGTTTGCGAAGACTATCAGGGCAGTGATTTCGAATACATCCTTGATCGCTTTTCGATAAAGCGTGCCATCAAATCTAAGTATCATGTGCACTTGAATATTGAGACTGCCGAATTAGTTTGTGCTAAAGATGAAGATTTTTTAGTGTTCAAAGGACTGATTGATGGTAAGTATCCTGACGCCAAAAAGGTAATCGCTAGATACGTAGCAGATACCAAGACAGAAAAAGACCCATGCATTTTGGTAAACGGTAGATATTTAGAAAACCTAGGCAAGATAAGCAGAATAATTGGCAAAAGCAATGCAATAAAAGAGCCGCCGGTTCGTTTGTACAGCTCAAAAGCAACAGATGGATATACTAATATTTTTACGTTGGGCGGTGTATCTAATCTTATATATATAGTTGCAAGCCTGCGCAACTGTAATGAAACTTACAGCGAGGATTATGCGGTAACAATGGATGCTGAAGCTCGAGACGCAGCTATTGTGAAAGCGCGTATCAACAATGGCTTCTCAGTGGAGTGCGGTACCAGTCGTCATTCACACAAAGCAGCAGCCTCATACGCCAAGTCTAAATCAAGAGTATTTACTGTTCTGACCTACGATGATGACAACTTTATGGACGCTGATGGCGAAATATGGCAATACGTTTGCCCTACGAAAGCCATTAAACCAAAGGACGTAGCAGATGTTAAGACTAAATAACAGCTCAGTAGCACGCGAGACTATCAATGGTATTGATGCGGTCCGCATGTACGCTGTATTTGATGAAGTAACAAAGTCTGGTGTTATCAAACATAAGCATGCCCAGCGCTTTGCTATCAAAGACAACCTGCTAACGCTGAACGGTGCACAGCATTGTTTGGTTGAGCCAGTCGACTTGAACGCCGATCCTGAAGATTTGATTCAATACTTTGAGGCGCGGTTTGGCAGTGTTCAGCCAGATATTTTTGTAGAGGCGCCAAGGTCAAGAGGTGGCATTCAAGCGCCTAAATCTATCAAAGAAGTGCGCTGGGAATATCCTGATATGCAATGGCGTGCAATCGATAAGAGTGGCGCTGTTGCATACTTCAAGCGTAGACCAGTACTAGACAAAGCTGGCTATTGGGTATCAGCAATCGATGGCGTTGTCGCTAGGTATGGCAAATCACTATGTATCGCTGACAACTATCAGTGCAGTGTGCAAAATATTAATAATAAGTAGACATAACGAGGGTTTAATCATGCCAAATGAATCTCAAGCCATAATTGACCTACTCCATCAAATGGGCTTAACGCCTCTTGACTGGGTGGACGCCAAGCAGTTCTCTGAATTAACGGGCATTGCTGAGCAGAAACTTCCTCACCGTAAGCAACACTGGCCAGAAAACGTTGTTTGGACGCGAGAAAGTAATAATATATATTACTCAATAAGAGGATATAACAAGTGGATGACACAGCAAGCAGACATACGTTACCGCAAGGCGTGCGGCTTAGATCGGGACGCATTCAGATCTACTTTAGCAGAGACGGTAAGTCCTATCACGTCACGCTCCCGCACCCGGTCACTGCGGAAGGCATCAAAGCAGCTGCTAAAATTAGACGCGACCTAATCACAAAGGCTGAATGGGGTGTGCTCACAGAAGCAGACCTCGCCAGCGCTAAAGGCGAACTGGTTAATGATGATAGCGTTATCGTTGGTGATGGCGCTCTATTTCAAGAAGTCGCCCAAAAATACCTCAAGCATTGTGAAGCCAATACCGACTCTAAAAAGGATTATGTCAGCGCATTAAATAAGCACTGGATGCCACATTTGGCATTGATGCCTATTCATGACATAACATCCGACCTGATACGTGACATCATATCTGATATAGATTTTAAATCTGACAAAACGTTTAATAATTGCCTGGTACCGCTCAGAGGTGTTTTCGATAAAGCGCTTGAGCTACGATTAATCGTGCCAGCAGAAAACCCAATGGCTATGATTAAAAACAAAAAGGTACAGTCAGGATTGCCCGATCCATTTACTCGTGCTGAAATGGATGCGCTATTGAATTGGCTAGATAAAAATTTATCAGATAAAGACCACTTCTATTACTGGTACTTCGAAGTAGCTTTCTGGACAGGCTGTCGCCCAAGTGAGCTTTACGCTTTGAGATGGAAGGATATAGACTGGTTTAATGGCTCAGTGATTATTAACAAGAGTCGTGTACGTGGTGTTGAGAAGCAAGTTACCAAGACTCACACTACGCGTGAAGTCTATTTAAACGATCGTTCTAAGCGTGCGTTTGAAGCACTAGATGCTTTAAAGCTTAGCAATGACTATGTGATGATATGTCCTGAGACAAGCCAGCCTTTCTACAATGAGAAGCCAGCACGTATGCGCCTTATTGAAGCAATGAAGTCTACGAGGGTAAGACATCGCCCAGCATATAACGCTAGGCACACCTACGCGACAATGCTACTTATGTCTGATGTAAACCCAGTGTTTGTTGCTAACCAATTGGGCCATAGCTTACAGATGCTTATTAAGCGTTATGGTCGTTGGCTTCATGGTGATCAAAACAAACTTGAGATATCAAAGCTAATAACTGATTGATATCCTCTTGCCATCCCACCGTTTTATCAAAAAGCCTTTAATCCTACTGCATTAATTTATTAAACTCACACTTCAAATGCTATCCTAATGTTAGCGAAACTTTTCATAATATGCATTTATGCAACTATACCTAAAGGATAACTTATGCCATTGACCAAATTTCAGGAATCGCTTCTTGTCTTAACCGGATTGAAAACAGTGATGCAAATTGATTTAAAAGTCATGAAACGGTATATACATGACGAAGATCTTAAATGGTCTTTAAATAGCAAAATGCTCATAGATATATGCTCGTTCTTAGATGAATACAAAAGATTTAATAATTATGCAAAGGACAATCCATCTATTCGAGAGACGATGAAAATAACAGCCCCAGCAATTAAAAGACTTAAAAGCTGGCCCGGGATTCAGGGCTTAAGAAACACTATATTAGCTCACGGCTTCCGTGACGATAATGATGAAGGGAGACCAACGTGTTTGGATAAGAGATACTTTGATGCAGATGTTCCAACGAATTACGCAGAAGTTATGCTTCTATCTGAATACTGTGTTTATGTGATATCTGCATTTATGTGGCGACACAAAGAAGACCATCAACTGGCAATTGCCAAGCAACCTTCCGGAGACGGCAATGTTTCTAAAGGTATCAAAACCATGGGAGATTTTAATAAAGATGTTGAAGAGCTTCAAAGACATATGTTTGAGCTTGACCCTACCCTAAAAGATGGGTTTGGCTTTGATTAATATCAAAAAATGAGAGGGCAAACTTATCTCATTTAATATCAATACAAAAGCGTTAGAGTTTGCTACTACAGTGGTTTTTTTGTTATTCAGTTAATACACACCTTACCTTGATAATAAATTTGCAAATAATGTGCAAGCAGAAACAACGAAACTCTCTCGCCAGCCCATCATGTCAAAATCATGTCATAAAAAAAGCCAGCCACCTAAGTGATCGGATTTTTAATATTTGGTGGAGATGGCGGGAGTTGAACCCGCGTCCGCCAGCATTACGCTCATGAATCTACATGTTTAGTTTCTGTCTTTAATTTTAGTCCTCACCGATCCGACAGTCAGGATGGATTGGACGATTCTCTACTTTTGAACCCAAGCGATTGAGACAATCCCTTGTGGCGAACCTATATGCGGACGCTTCAACTGGGCTAACCAACTATAGGTAATCGGCAGCGCAGTAAGCAGGATTTAAGCTGCTAGAGCGTAAGTTTCGTCGTTTGCGACTATAACAATATATGTTTTATTAACGAGAGGACATACACTCTCGACATGCATCATTGAGTTTCATCACCAGCGTCGAAGCCAGAACATCCCCAATAAGACTTGCTATTATATAGGAGATACTGGTTAGGTTTCAACCTATAAGTAGTCTGCATTACATTACGTTACAGCTTGATAGATTAAGCCAAAACAGTATTTAACCATTTGCCAATATTCTGAATCTGAGGCATACAGACTTGATGTGCCATCGGATACGTATTGTAAGACACATTATAATCTTTTGCTGATAATAACTGCTGCGCTTGCTCACCCAAAATGACGGGCACAACTGGATCATGAGTGCCATGCTCAATCAAAATCGGCATCTCTTTATTGGCAGCGCTATACACAATATTGTCATTGGTTGCTAAGTAGGTAGAGAGCGTCATCAAGCCCGCCAAACGCTCTGGATAGCCAAGTGCTACATGGTACGCGACTGCCCCACCCTGCGAAAATCCTGCGATGACGATATGATCTGGTAGCACGCCGCGCTCAATCTCACGGCCAATCAAATCTTGTATTTGCTGAGAAGACTCTTCAATTTGAGCCGCATCTACTTTACGCTCAAGACTCATCTCTATGATGTCATACCATGCTGGCATCACCATGCCGCCATTTACTGTGACTGGACGTTTAGGTGCATGCGGAAAAATAAAACGTACTGCCATATCATCAGCTAGTCCAAGCTGCGGTACAACTGGCTCGAAGTCATGACCGCTAGCACCTAAACCATGCAGCCAAATCACCGCGCGATCTATCTTTTTTTGAGAGGGATTGTGCTCAACGACGACTGCGTCTAAATAGTTACTCATAGTTATCCTTAATAATTAGTGAGACATGCTTTAAGCATTTGTGTGTTTTTTGCCAAATAATATGTGTGTCATTATATGGTCAATATCATCTGTTAGTTTGAAAGCGTGGTCAATAGCGAGGTACTAAACGAATAATAGTAAAAAGGTGCGTTTTATAACTAGTAATTTCGCTACTATCAAATTCAAATAAAGTCATTTGTCTATTATTTATCGCATTTACTACAATTGTATCTGTATTAATGCTAGATTCTTACAGGGTCAATTCCTTACAAGGCTGAGCTCTTACAACAATATCATGACCTTTAGCTCCTTTTAGTAAGTAGCAACCAACACTCAAATATCAATCTTTTAATTCCTATCAATATAGCCGATGGAATTTTTTATAATTTTGCAGGAACATTTTACATGACAACTTCTAATAAATCAGTGCTTGGGCTGAGTAAGCAGACACTGACTAAGATTAATATCGCCTTGCCTCTAACCCTTATCAGTTCATTATTGATAGTAGGCTGCTCTACCGATAGCCGCTCAATGCCTACATCAACAGCTCAACCTCAATCACAGCCACAATCGTCTTCACCTGTTGCATATACCTATGGAATGCGTCCATTTTATCTGATAAATGATATGGATGAGGGGCCATTAAAAGAGGAGCTACAGGCATGCAAAGGACAATTGCCAAGTAAGACTGATTTCTCTATTGCGCATCGAGGTGCGCCATTACAGCTGCCTGAACATACCTATGACAGCTACGTGGCTTCGGCACAAATGGGGGCTGGCATCTTGGAATGCGATGTCGCTTTTACCAATGACGGTGAGCTTGTCTGTCGTCACGCCCAAAACGATTTGCACACCACGACTAATATTTTGACCACGCCGCTGGCCAACCAATGTACTGTACCGCCTATATTAGATGCTACAGGCAAACTTACTAATGCCGATAGTATCGAATGTCGCACCTCAGATATCAGTGCTGCTCAGTTTAAAACATTAACGGGTAAGATGGATGCTGGCGATAAAGAAGCAACCAGTATTAGTGAGTATATGGATGCAACCGCGCCTTGGCGAACAGATTTGTACTCGCAAAATGGCAAGGTATTGACCTTAAAAGAGCATATCGCGTTGGCGCGCCAGCTAGGCATGAAACACACACCTGAACTAAAAGTACCTGCAGTGACCATGCCGTTTAATGGCTATCGTTTGGACGACTATCGTCAACAGCTGATAGATACTTACAAGGCAGCAGGTGTACCTGCAAGCGATGTATTTGCCCAATCATTTAATATAGAAGATCTAGATTACTGGATCAAAAACGAGCCAGCTTATGGGGCAAATGCCGTTTATCTGATCGATGACAGCAATGAGACTGCTAAAGATAAAACATTTGATAAAGATGACGCAACCACTTGGAAACACTCGTTGGCGGATATCAAAGCACGCGGCATCAACACCATTGCACCAGCACTTTGGTTATTAGTCACCACTGATGGTAAAGGAAATATGCAGCCATCAGAATACGCAAAACAAGCCAAAGCCAATGATCTAAAAATTATTACTTGGTCGATAGAGCGTTCAGGGCCATTAACCGATGGTGGTGATTGGTACTATAGCGGTCTTAGCGATGCTATCAATAATGATGGTGATATGATGAACTATATTGACGTACTAGCGCAGGACGTTGGTGTCCAAGGCATTTTTTCAGACTGGCCTGCTACGGTGAGCTACTACGCCAACTGCAAAGGTCTTAAATAGTTTTTGTTTAGTCTATTAATAGACAATCACGCTTAACCTTCCTTACCAAGGCCAGCTTATTCATTGAGCTGGTCTTTTTATTGAATGTATTAACACGGCTGCATCGCAAATTACCTACTTAGCATTCTTAGCATTCTACTTTTCCATTAACTTTTCACACCATTTAACTCGTGGCAGCAAGAGCAACCTGCTCTTTTGTGCTACGATAATTTACTAAGTTTATAAGACGATGTAGAGACTATGACCCATATTTTACTGGTAGAAGATGATCCTGCGATCGCAATGTCGCTCAAGGTCACTTGCAAGCGCGAAGGGTGGCAGATAACCTGGTTGGATAATGCCAGTAGTGTACTACCCATGCTGCATCGTCCTGAGGCACAAGATTTATCGGCGATCATTATGGATGTCGGTCTACCAGATGGTGACGGTTTGAGTCTATGCCAACAAATACGCCACACACCTGATATCGACGCCTTAAAAGATTTACCTATTGTGTTTTTGACCGCGCGTAGCGATGAAGTGGATCGTATCTTAGGGTTAGAAATGGGTGGTGATGATTATTGTGCAAAACCTTTCAGCCCACGCGAACTTGTCGCCCGTCTAAAAGCCATTTGGCGACGTGAACAGCTGATTCAACAGTCAGGAACTCATACCAACCACTCAGATAACGTTGAAAGTATTTCCTCGAACAATGTGTCAGAGCAAGCATCAACGTTCGAAAACCAATCTGGCACTTGGCATTATCAACCGCTGAACTATTCGTTAACATGGCAAGCGCAAAAGCTTGAGCTGAGTAACACAGAGCGCAAAATCTTGCTGGCATTATTACAAGCACCTTATCAAGTCTTTAGCCGCGAACAACTGCTTAACGCCGTCAGTGACTATCCCGATCATCGTCTGGCTCGAACGATAGACAGTCATATCAAGTCCATTCGTAAACAGCTTGCTACGGTAGATTCAACTATTGATGTTATCCATACGCATCGTGGACTGGGTTATGCATTATGTCCCGCTTGATAACGGCTGCTAGTTCATGAACAATAAAGCCAACAATTCCGATCATGCTACTGATAACGACCAAAGCAATTGGTATGCCAAACTGCATCCTATTGGTACTGCCCAGCAAGCACCCAAACACAAACAACTGCTCAATTTAAGTATATTTTTTAGAATTTGGCTTGCAGTTGCGTTAGTGCTCGTCATATGTGGCGTGGTGGTGTTTACTCAGTTGTTTGGCTACGTCAAACCAACAGCGCAGCAAGTCATCGAAGACACACTCTTAGATACCAGTAAATTATTCGCGGCCAGTCTACAAGTACCGTTATCTACAGGACAGCTATATGATGAAAGTTATCAAGCGCAACTCGATGCTGCATTTGTCGGCATGCCAGCGACGGATGAAACGCTCAGTCCTGTCGATCAAACCAAAAACTACAGTAGCTTTCGCATATACGTGACAGATAATAGCGGTATAGTCATTTACGATTCCTTACCCCTACCTGACAATAACGAAGGGCAAAACTACGGTCGCTGGAACGACGTCTATCTCACCCTAAAGGGACAGTATGGCGCAAGAAGTACACTGCGAGATTATCAGCAGCGGGATGGTTCGGTCATGTATGTGGCTCAGCCTATACAAGACACATCTGGAGATATCATCGGCGTGGTCAGTGTCGGTAAGCCTGTCGCTAGCGTATTGCCTTATTTAGATGACACACGCAACCGTATGCTCATCACCGCACTACTTATCAGCATCGCTGCCCTTATACTGGCAGGTCTAGTAGCATGGTGGCTCAAACAGAGCATTACTTTGGTCACTCAATACACCAGCGCATTGGCAGAAGACACCAAGAAGCCTTATTTTTATTTGGGCCACGAATTAAATAGTCTGACAGATACCATCGAGACCATGAAGCATCGACTCGAAAATCGTGCTTACGTCACTGATTATGTCCATACGCTCACTCACGAGCTAAAAAGCCCTTTGACCGCGATACGTGCCAGTAGCGAGCTGTTGGAGGACGATGGAGTAGATGCTAATAAACTGGATGATGAAGATCGGCAAATGCTAATTGAGACGGTAGGTGAACAAAGCGTAAAAATGCAACAGCTCATCGACCGACTACTACTGCTTGCTAAAGTAGAACAACCTACTTTCAAGCTCAACCGACAATTAACCCCCCTATTACCGCTTTTGCAAAGTCTGGTGAAAGATAATACAGCTAAGCAGCAACAACAAAGCCTAAACCCTATCGATATATATATCGATGATAAACACGTGACCAATACTGCAAATTTACCAGTAGAAGTACTGGCATCGACTAGTGTGTATGCTGACCAGTTTTGGTTAATACAGGTACTACAGAACGTGCTGGACAATGCAATCCATTTTGCAAAGCGTACTGTTGATATTTCACTGCATAGCACTGCCCGAACCGTCACTATCGATATATTTAATGATGGTAAGCTACTGCCCGAATACGCTGTCGCGAAAGCATTTGAGCGTTACTTCAGCTTGTCTCATCAAAGCCAACCATCTTCTCAAGCAATAAATCAAACAGACATTGATGAGCCAAATCAGACTGACCATAGTAGTAACATGCTTAAAAAAGGCACCGGCCTTGGCCTCACTTTAGTAAAGCAAGTGATTGAGCATCATGGTGGTCAGGTAGTTATCAATAATGTCCATGTCAGTGATAGTAACGCTGACACTGATGAAGCTAGAACTGATATTGATAAAAACCAGCGTTCTGGTGTGATGATTAGTATCACTCTACCGCTAGCTTGATACTAAGATTTATAGCAGTTCATCAATTTTCCATCATCACTACACAGGATTTCTACTTCTTTGTTTTACGATGACGTTATTCAGATTCGTAAAGCAAATTAGGAGTAAAAATTCCATGCCACATCAATTAACTGAAAACCCTATCATCAAGAGTCTCATCGGTCTTAGTCGTCATCACTGTGCACAAACCTTATCAAGCGAAGGCGTCGATAGTATTGAATTTGGTCATTGGCTAGCGATTCCTAGTCAGCGATTGTTGTTGGTATTTCGACATCAGCAGTGTGTAGCTATTGATGAGTACCAACTGGCAGCCTGATACTTTGCTAACTCAACGCGTTGATTGCATTTAAGTAATATTTGTATTTTATTTGGACATAAAAAAGCCCTTTATCATTTCTAGTGTTAAATCACTGAAAACAATAAAGAGCTGATTACGTTAAAACAAAAATACTAAGTAATTGATTGTACTGGTGGCTGTACATCAGCGTTTTGGCCACGGTGACGTAGATAGTGATCGAGCACGACAATCGCCAACATCGCTTCGGCAATGGGCGTAGCACGTACACCAACACAAGGATCATGACGACCCTTGGTTAGCATATCGACTGCTTCACCCTGGGTGTTAATACTCTTACCAGCAGTCGTGATGCTAGACGTTGGTTTTAAGGCAATACTCACACGGATATCTTGGCCTGATGAAATACCGCCCAAGACTCCACCAGCATGATTGGCTGCAAACCCATCTGGCGTCAGCT
This sequence comes from Psychrobacter sp. AOP7-C1-14, assembly GCF_052376135.1. NCBI lineage: Bacteria > Pseudomonadati > Pseudomonadota > Gammaproteobacteria > Moraxellales > Moraxellaceae > Psychrobacter > Psychrobacter sp. AOP7-C1-14. Next base: position 343,009 of record NZ_JBQSVH010000001.1, read on the forward strand.
CATCACGAGCGCTATGTCCGAATTGACCTGCCACCGCCATCCCATCGCCAATCTCGACACCTTTGACCGCATTGATACTCATCATCGCATGAGCGATATCGGCGTCTAAGCGATCAAACACTGGTTCGCCCAAGCCTACTGGCACACCGCTCGCAATGATATCAAGACGCGCGCCGCAACTAGTGCCTTCACGGCGCAAGTTATCAATTAAGGTTTCAAAACGGCCAATCGCTTCTTTGTCTGCACAAAAGAATGGATTGCTATTTACAAACTTCCAGTCAATTTGGCTAGGATCTAGAATGTTACTATGCTCGTTACCGATTTGGGTAACGTGACCATGGATTTGTACGCCCAGACGTTCTTGCAAATACTTCTTAGCAATAGCACCAGCTGCTACGCGCATAGCCGTCTCACGCGCTGACGAGCGACCGCCACCACGATAGTCACGGAAGCCATATTTCATACTATAAGTATAGTCAGCGTGTCCAGGACGGAAAGTATCTTTGATATCACTATAGTCTTTTGATTTTTGATTGGTATTACGAATCAGTAGACCGATAGACGTACCTGTGGTTTTGCCTTTGAATACACCGGAGATAATCTCAACTTCATCAGACTCACGGCGCTGGGTTGAATACTTAGACGTACCCGGTTTGCGACGATCTAAATCTACTTGTAAGTCGTCTGCAGATAACTCTAAACCTGGTGGTACGCCATCAACGATGGCCATAAGGCCTGCACCATGCGACTCACCGCATGTGGTAACCGTAAAAACCTGCCCAATACTATTGCCTGCCATAACTATCCTTAAACAAGTTAACGCTACTGATGACTATTTGACCAACCACTCATGCCACTTATGATGATTGCTTATGTTGCTTGTGATGAGTGATTCTAGTTGTTGCTTATAGTTTCGGCTTACGCAGCCGACGTATTCAACCTAATATCTATCTACTGAAGGCTATCCAATAGCTGAACATAAGAGGCAAACAATTGACGATTTGAGACTAGCTCATCATAGGTAATCGCAAAGACACCATGCCCGCCAAGTGCAAACTTCAACCAATCAAACTGAATTTCAGGATAGGCTTGCTTTAATGCCCATTCGCTGTCACCTACTTCACAGATCAGCAAACCATCTGGGCTCAGATAGTCTGGCGCTTCAAACAAAATACGATGTACTAAATCTAGACCATCTTGACCAGCTGCAAGTGCATGCTCAGGCTCATATAAGAATTCAGGCGGCAAATCTGCCATGATGGCAGCATCCACGTACGGTGGATTGGTGACGATAAGCTCATACTGATTCTCAGCAGGTATCTTGGCGAACAAGTCAGACTCAATTACGTTCACTTGATGGCCAAGGTCATGATGGTCGACGTTGACCATTGCTACTTCCAATGCGCCTTTATCGATATCAACGGCATCGACCAACGCATCAACGAAACGAGTAGCAAGCGCGATCGCGATACAACCAGAGCCAGTACACAAGTCCAAGATACGCTCAGGCTGCGACAATTGCTTCACGTCCAAGCCATGATCATAAAATACCGCTGACTTCTCGTTCGGACTGACACCCAATGGTTTGGCCAATTCAGTAACTTCAAAGTACGGATGGAACTGCTGACGAATTAGCTCTGCGATTGGCGAACGAGGGATAAGAACACGCTCATCGATATAAAAAGGCAAATCACAGAAGTATGACAAGTTAATCAAATAACTGAGCGGTTTACGCTCGGCGATACGTTCTTCTAACAGCCCTAATACCAACTGCTTCTCAGACGTGGTCAGACGACAATCTAAAATCTGCTCATTAGCAGACCAGTCTAGAGACAAAGAGTGCAAGACAATGGCTGACGCTTCTGCAAACTCATCGGTCGTCCCTTGTGCGACAACGACATCATAGTTACGCAGCTGCGTGACTGAAAAACGAATAAAGTCGCGAATACTGACGAGCTGCTCACGTGCTTCATTTAGCTCTGCATGTAAGTTAGCAAATTCATCGTGCTCACCAAGAAGCCCAGTTTCTAAATCATACTCCATTTCACTGCCCAAGCCCTCAGACTCATTGTTGAAGTATTGGTTTTGAAACTCTTCTGCACTCATTGTTTGGTCTTCTGACATATCGCACCTTATGGATTAACTGCTGGCGGGTTAAATTGTTTTTTACTAAAAATCGTTATATTAAATAAAATTCAGTCATACATTATAGACGTAAACCTCTAATAGCGCCAATAACTGTCATTTTTACTTGCATAAAAAATAGTGCGCATAATTAATAGTTTGCGTAGGAATCAAGCACGATGTCATACATACCTTGGTTAAATTATTACCCAACTGTAGCGAATACGTCAGCAGTTGACGTTTGGCAAGTCTTAAATGCAAAAAGATGTGTCAAAAGTTTGCGATACAATGAAATTATGCGCATAATAGCCGCATTAGTAGCAACTACAAGTGACTCAATATGATGAAAATAAAGCCTATTATTACTGCTATATCTATCGCCGCTGTAAGTGCCAGTGTGGCTGCACTTGCTGCACCTGCCGATAGTACTCGCACATTGCCAGTACGCACGGCTGACGCTATGCCAGATATTGCAAAAAAGGTCAGCCTTAATGTGCAAGAAAACCGTAGTCGCTCAGATGGCGCTGCTACTGTACAGCTAAATACAGAGAAAGCACAATCAGTCGACAGCATGAACCAGCTTATTAATAACAAGCAAGAAGCCAACCAAAACGCGCCAGCCCCAGCTGCTGACAATATGAGCGCAGTAGAGTTGACACGTAAGGATGAGCAAGCTGACCGTAATGACGACATCACTGAAGGGCAAGCTGTGGCTGCTCCTAGCGATATATCGTCTATCGACTCATCTGATCCACTCTCTTTTGAGTTGCCAGAGAACGAAAAACGTCAAGACTTCAGTGACGATCCAACCATTAAGAATATCGAAGATAAAAATGGTAAGAGACACACAACGCTGAACTTGTCGAACTATGCTAAGCAAGTAAATGGTGCCACCTGGTCACCTAACATGAAAGTCAACTCAGCAATGACGATCAAAATCCAAGCATTGCTCGACTGGAACCACGCTTCTCCTGGTCCTATCGATGGCGGTTGGGGCATGAATAGTAAAAAAGCCCTTATTAACTTCCAAAAGATGAAAGGCTTGTCAGCCACAGGTAGAATGGATCAAAAAACTTGGGATGCATTGATTAAAAATATTCCTGCAAACAAACCTGTACTGGTCACTTATACGTTAACCAAAGACGATATCGATACCAAGTTTGCGACCACACCTTCTGGTTCAGAAGCGAAGTCAAAAATGAAAGGGCTATATTATCAAGATATCAAAGAAATGCTGGGTGAACGTTTCCATATGGATGTACGTTACTTAGATAAGCTAAACAAAAATAAAACGTATACTGCTGGCGAAACTATCACAGTGCTAAATACTCGTGAAAAGCTTAACCAACGTATCAACCGTGTCGTTGCCAATAAAGCAGACAAAACATTGTATGCATACAACGATGATAAATTGGTAGCTACCTATCCGACGACTGTTGGTAGTGATGCCACGCCGTCTCCAAAAGGTACTTTCAAAATCATCAATAAAGTAAAAATGCCTTGGTATAGATCAACGGTTGGTAAAGGCGCTGAAAAGAAAGTTCATATGATAGCACCAGGACCAAACAACCCAGTCGGTGTCGTTTGGATGGGACTGTCTAAGCCTTCTTACGGTTTACATGGCTCACCAGTACCTGAAGGTATCAGTCGTCAAGGCTCAGCAGGTTGTGTTCGTTTGACCAACTGGGATGTACTAGAAGTATATGCCAATATCGAAAATGGCGCGGTTGTCGAACTTCAATAAATCGAACCTCAGTAAACCTATCTTCAATGCTAATTAGTAAATACTTCTAATAATGACAAAAAAGACCTCAATATTGAGGTCTTTTTTTATTTGCTGATAGATAACTCCACTCTACATCTATATCACTATTCGACTTTATGTTTTATAGCCTTCCTCATTGCCAGTAATGCTACCAATTTTCTTGGTAAAGAACAGCCCTATAGGTATTGACGCTAAAACACCCAATCCAACTGCTACCTGTATATGAAATATCTCATCAAACCCTGTAATGAGAGCGCTAATCATAAAAAGCCCAATAGTGACAGTTGCTGCCATTGAATAGACGACAGAAAATAATGGCCAGTTCATAAGTTATTCCTTATCTTTACTGTGGATATAATGTATTTAACCTTAATCCCACAAAAAAAGTAAGTATTTACCATGAACTCTTATATCAGCTATATCGAATGACTTTAGAATTAAAACCATGCTACTATTAAGGTTTTAATTCTAATTATAAGAAAATAAGAAACGTTGGTTTCTATTCCTATCCAATCTCAACTCTTTTCTGTCATTTTCACGAATTTCCTATATCTTTCTTTATTTATCATTACAATAATGACTTTCTTTATCTATTAAAAATGCCGTCTAATATGTCCTCATCTGAAAAGAACACTGCGCCTAATTCAGTGGATCAACAAGGTTCATCGGTCACTACTGATGCCTCTCACAATCAAGAAGCAACAGTTAAACCAGTAGCTAATGATGCAGCTGTAGACAATGATGAAAGCGAAGACAATCAACGCAAGCAATCGACTGATACGGATAATAAAACAGATACTGGAACAGAATCCGAAGTAGACACTGAAGGTGCGCAGCCACCTGACGCTGAAATAATCATGGAAACCATCAGTGATGACGTGGTCGTCGCATCATTGGAGTCAACAGAACCTGAGTCACAATCAAACACTGAAGCGTCTGAAATCGCAGAATCAGGATCTATAGGCGCAGGAAAGAAGTCGGATTTTTTTCAGTCAGATACAACAGAAAAAAGTGTTGAAGACGATGATGATACTGAAGTGGCGGTAGAAGCGAAAAGCGACTCCCCTGCTAATGGCCAAGATACTGCAACACATTCATCAGAAGATAAAGCAGCGAGTCATACAAAAACAAAAAATGAATCTAATGGTGATGAAAACGATAATGTAGAAGATAACAATCAAAGTAAAAATACCGATATAGAAGATAGCGATGTTCAAAAAGCTCAAAATGAAAGTGAGGAAGATGAGGTACAAGAAGAAAAGGAAGCCAAACTTGAATCTTATAAACAATTTGTTGCTGAGCAGTTTAGTAATCAGAAAGTAGACTATCCAGAGGTACGAGTTAGGATTGAAGCAAACGCGCTGCCTAGCAAGATGTATTTCATCATGAACATACTCTCTGCCATTATTGCCAGTTATGGTCTAGTAACCAATTCAGCAGCCGTCGTCATCGGCGCAATGTTAGTTGCGATGATGTTGGGCCCTATCACTGGTATAGCGCTAGCAATTATCGATCACCGTATGCCATTGCTACGTAAGTCACTTTTCACCGTTATTGTTGGTGTCTCACTGGTAGTATTGGTCGGCTTTATCGTTGGTTGGCTACATAAAGACCAACCTCTAACGGCTGAAATCCTATCACGTACCCAGCCAACTTCCATGGATCTGATGATTGCCTTAGCTGGTGGTACGGCTGGTGCTTATGCAATGGTATCACCGCATCTCTCGGTTGCGGTTGTCGGTGTTGCAGTTGCCACCGCTTTAGTGCCACCGCTTGCTGCTAGTGGTATCTTGCTCGCTAATGGCGAGATGCAGCTTGGACTTGGTGCACTTTTATTAGCGGCGACTAACATCCTTGCTATCCAGTTTACCAATGCGCTTGTATTATGGATTTTAGGATTCCGTCGTTTGGTCGATGATGATTATAAATCCAATACCTACCTAACTTTTTTGCAGCGTAACGCCGTGACCTTATTGCTACTCGGTGGCTTGGGTGCCTACTTGACCATAAACCTACAAACCAATGCCAAGCAGCAAGTATTTGAGAGTAGCGTCAAAGAAACCATTAACAACTACTTTATTGATCAAGGTAATGTATTGACCAATACGCAGTTTGATACGTCTAAAACAAACCAAGTTGTACGTGCAATCGTGCGTGGAGAGACATTACCGATCTCATACGATGTACGCCAGATTGAGACGCTCATTACTCAAGATATGACAGAGAACTTTCCAGAATACCTACCAATAAAACTGCAACTACGCTATTTGCCAGTACAAGTGATTGAGTCCAATCCAACGACGCAAGACAAACTGGATGAAACCGATGCGGCAATTTTGACCAATTAGTCTGTATCCTCTACAAATCAAGCAGCAGTCGAAATACGTATAATAACCTAGTAGTTATAACTCTTGTACCAAGAGCTTAGGCGTTTGTGCTAAAATCGCTTGCAAAATTATTTTATCTCAGTTACTTAATTCTATCCGTCAGTAAGGAGCCGCTGTGAGCCAGCCATTTCGCTCAGCCGATATTCGCCAAGCATTTTTCGATTTTTTCATGAGCAAGCAGCATACCCAAGTTTCATCGTCTAGCTTGATTCCATACAATGATCCGACATTGCTATTTACCAATGCCGGTATGAATCAGTTTAAAGAAACTTTTTTGGGTATGGAACCACGTGACTATACACGTGCGGTAACCTCGCAAAAGTGCGTGCGTGCTGGCGGTAAACATAACGACTTGGATAATGTTGGCTATACTGCACGTCACCATACTTTCTTTGAAATGCTTGGTAATTTCTCGTTTGGTGATTACTTCAAGCAAGCTGGTATCGAGTATATCTGGGAATTTTTGACCTCAAATAAATGGTTAGCGATTGATAAAGACCGTCTGTATGTCACCATTTATGAGACTGATGACGAAGCTTTTGAGATTTGGAATAAAGACATCGGTATTCCGAGCGACCGTATCATTCGTATTGGTGATAATAAGGGTGCCCCATATGCGTCAGACAACTTCTGGACGATGGGTGACACTGGTCCTTGTGGTCCCTGTACTGAAGTCTTTTATGACCATGGTGCCGACGTTGAAGGCGGCTTGCCAGGCACACCTGAAGAAGATGGCGACCGCTATATTGAGATTTGGAACTGTGTATTTATGCAGTTCAATCGTCAAAAAGATGGCACGCTATTACCACTCCCTGCACCAAGTGTCGACACAGGAATGGGGCTTGAACGTATCAGTGCCATCATGCAAGGCGTTCATGGCAACTATGAAATCGACTTATTTGTTCATTTGATGGATGCAGCGGCTGACATCCTAGAAATCAATAACGAGCAACAATCTTCACTAAAAGTCATCGCCGACCATATTCGCGCCGTGGCATTTTTGATTGCTGATGGTGTCACGCCTAGCAATGAAGGTCGCGGTTACGTATTGCGCCGTGTCATTCGTCGTGCAGTACGCCATGGCAACAAACTTGGTGCTGATAGCGAGTTCTTCTACAAAATGGTCGAGCCGCTAGTCGCTGAAATGGGCAGTGCCTATCCTGAGCTAAAAGATAAGCAAAGTATTATCGAAAATGCCATTCAAAAAGAAGAAGCGCAGTTTGCCAAAACATTGGCACAAGGCTTACGTTTGCTTGCTAGCGAACTTGAAGGCCTGCAAGATGGTGATACCTTATCTGGTGAAGCCGCATTTAAACTCTATGATACCTATGGCTTCCCACTTGATTTGACTGCCGATATCACTCGCGAGCGTGGTATTGCTATCGATGAAGCAGAGTTTGATGAGCATATGCAGGCACAACGTGAGCGTGCTCGTGATGCTGGTAAGTTTGATGTTGATTACAGCAGCGTGATTCAAGTAGAAACGCCCACGACATTTATTGGCTATGAGCAGCTTGAAGAAGACGGCGTGACTATTGACGCGCTTTACCAAGACGGTACTCCAGCAGACAGCTTAACGGAAGGTATGGAAGGCGTTGTGGTATTGGATCGCACGCCATTTTATGCTGAAGGTGGTGGTCAAGTTGGCGAACTTGGCGAGATTCGTACTGAGTCAGGCGTCTTTGAAGTACAAGACACCAAAAAATCTGGTCAGGCGATTATCCATTATGGTGTCGTGACCATGGGCGATGTCAGCACTAAGCAAATGGCAGAGGCTCAAGTATTGTCTAGTATTCGCGCTGCCAGTGCCAAAAACCACTCGGCTACTCACCTATTGCATGCAGCGCTAAGAGAAGTGCTGGGTGATGAAGTTACGCAAAAAGGCTCACTGGTCTCAAGCGAAGTACTACGTTTTGACTTTGCTTATGACAAGCCTGTCAGTGCTGCTGAAATCTCGCGTGTCGAACGTCTCGTCAATGAGCAGATTCAAGCCAACACCCCTGCCCGCATCGAGCACATGTCGATTGATGAAGCGATGAACCAAGGTGCGATGGCACTGTTTGGCGAAAAGTACGGCAGTGATGTTCGAGTATTAACCATGGGTACTGACCGTATCGTCGATGGTCAGCGTAAACCTTTTTCTATCGAGCTATGTGGTGGCTTGCATGTACAGCATACTGGCGATATTGGTGTATTAAAAATTACCAGTGAATCTGGTATCGCTGCTGGTATCCGCCGAGTTGAAGCCGTCACAGGTATGAATGCAGTCAAAAACATTCAGCAAAGCGAGCAACAGCTGAGCGAGTTGGCAAGTCAGCTGAAAGTAAAACGTCCTGAAGTGGCACAGCGTGTCCGTACTATGGCTGATAAGCAACGCGACCTAGAAAAACAACTAGAGCGCTTGCAACAAAAAATCGCCAGTGCACAAGCAGCTAATCTACTCGACGACGTACAAACGATTGCAGGCACCCCAGTTCTTGTCAGTACCTTAAGCGGTATCGATGGTAAATCAATCCGTACGCTGATGGACGATATCAAATCAAAACTGCCTGATAGCGTGATTGTATTGATTGGTGATAAAGACAATCAACTGGCTCTCGCAGCGAGCGTCGCAAAATCTGTCACTGCCAAAGTTAAAGCTGGTGATATTATTCGTCATTTGGCAGGTGAGCTTGGTGGTAAAGGTGGCGGTAAGCCTGACTACGCACAAGGCGGCGCACCGAAGTCTGGCAATAGTACAGCGGTTATCAGCGCTCTACCTGCTTGGATTGAAACCCAACTTAGCTAAACTGACGAATATATTGGTATAGCGCGTCACAATGTGCCTTTTCTTTATTGCATAGCTTTTCTACTACGCACAGAATATGTGATTGGTTATAGCTACTATAACCAATCGCCATATATCTAAGCGGTCCTTTGGCTTAAAGTTATGCAGTAGATATGGTATAAAGGTCAACGTTTGGGCATATTGTTCATTCTATAAGGTTGGAACAGACCATTAGAAGAAAGAAAGACCTAGGGCATAACTCTTATAATCTGGCTTTATCTATACAAGCATTGACGAGTATCACATTGACTCTCATCAATGACAATAAAAAGTCATTATTGAATAAATAGGTAGATTTTTATGGCGTTAATAGTACAGAAATACGGCGGCACCTCGATGGGTAGTATCGACCGCATCAAAAACGTCGCTAAACGAGTCAAACGCTGGCATGACAATGGTCATCAAGTAGTCGTCGTGGTTTCAGCCATGAGCGGTGAAACCAACCGTTTGATTGATTTAGCACGCCAAATTAGCACGCAGCCTGATCCTCGCGAATACGATCAAATGGTCTCAACAGGTGAGCAGGTTTCTATCTCACTACTCGCCATGGCTATTAAAGAGCTTGGTATTGGTGCTCGCTCATTTACTGGTCGCCAAGTAGCGATTAAAACCGACAATGCCCATAACAAAGCCCGTATTGAAAGCATCGATGACCAAAACATACGTGAGCAACTCGATGCTGGCAATATCGTTATTGTGGCAGGCTTCCAGGGTATTGATGAAGCAGGCAACGCGACCACATTGGGACGCGGCGGTTCTGATACCACAGGTGTGGCGATTGCTGCTGCCTTGGGCGCTGACGAGTGTCAAATCTATACTGATGTCGATGGCGTTTATACCACTGACCCGCGTGTAACCTCAAAAGCCAAAAAGCTTGAAAAAATTACGTTTGAAGAAATGCTTGAAATGGCCAGTCTTGGCTCTAAAATCCTACAGATTCGCTCAGTAGAATTCGCTGGTAAATATGGCGTGCCGCTGCGTGTACTTTCTAGCTTTGATGAAAACACAGACGGTAGCTTTGACCAAGAATTTCAAGACAACGTTGGTACCCTAATTACGATAGACGAAGGAGACAATATGGAACAGGCAATCATCTCAGGTATCGCGTTCAACAGAGACGAAGCAAAAATCTTAGTACGTGGCGTGCCTGATCATCCTGGTATCGCCTCTGCTATCCTAAGCCCAATTGGTCGTGCCAATATCGAAATCGATATGATTGTACAAAACCTTTCGGACAATGGTACCACTGATTTTACTTTCACGGTTAACCGCACTGATTTAGATAAAACGCTAAAAGTGCTTAATGAAGAAGTAAAAGATGAGATTGGTGCGAAAGAAATATTGGGCAACAGTGAAGTTGTTAAAGTCTCATTGGTTGGTGTTGGCATGCGTTCACACGCTGGTGTTGCTAGCCTAATGTTCCAAACGCTCGCTGAACACAACATCAATATCCAAATGATTTCAACCAGTGAAATTAAAGTGTCTGTCTTAATTCAAGATCAACATTTAGAAAAAGCCGTCAAGTCATTGCACACGGCATTTGGTCTAGATCGTGAAGACGGTGAAAGTAAAATCGCTGGGCTATAAGACATAAAAACTGTTAAAATATAGCACTAGTATTAACGATTATCTATTGACTGCTATTAGTGATTTTATATAGTGCGTAAATAAACATCATGTAAGTTAATAGTGTCTAAATAAAATAGGATCTTTTTAGGTCCTATTTTTATTTTTTATCGTAGCTAAAATGAGCATTTATCTAATAGTTTTGTGAAAAACCGTGACAGTATCTGTTATGCCACCTATAATGGGGCTTTCATTTGGGCTAAATGAATCTACCTATCATTACCGCTATTGGCACGATATCGAGCATTATAATAATCGTTATATTGCGTGTTTAGTGCTTCGGTAATGTTCTGCAATTGAGAAGTAATCTGATGAGTAATAATTTGTTGATGCGACATAAGGAGTGTGACGCATGTTAATTTTGACACGCCGCGTGGGCGAAACGCTAATGATTGGCGACGAAGTAAGTGTGACGGTTCTAGGCGTCAAAGGCAATCAAGTACGTATCGGTGTAAATGCACCCAAAGATATTGCAGTACACCGCGAAGAGATTTATCAACGTATTCAGCATGAGCGTTCTGTACAGTCGCAAATGCAGCATCTTGAGCAAGGCAATTTTTCGCCTTCATTTGATGATGAAGACTACTTTAATCGCTAAGCTACCTAAATTATAATGCTGAACGCTCAACGGCTATTATCATCATTGAGCACACATAAATATTATATTGTTTTTTAATCTGCTCTGAGGTCATTTATTTATGAGTATCCGCCAATCAGATGTATCGGCATTACTTAATGGTTTGAACAAAAAGGCCATTGGATTCAATGATGTCATCAGCTTTATCGATGATTTTTATCGCTATGCACCTGCCCCTTTTGTAAATGGAATGGTACATAACGCAGCCGGTGAGAATGAAGGTAGCGCAAAGATTTTTGGTTTCGCTAAGCACCATGGCCTGAATCAATTGGACACGCTTAAACTATTTGGCGAACATTATGCCAAGGTTCAAGCAACGCCTAACGGTACCGATCATGCCAATATCCGTAACTTTTTACATTGGGGCTGGCAAGGATTCTTGATGCAAAAGAATCCGCTAACGGTTCGTCCTAGTGTCGATACGACTGCTATTTAACTATTTATAATGGTTCAGTTATTTCTGATAATTTAATCATTGGTAAAGTAAAAAAAGCCACGCTAAATAGCGTGGCTTTTTTATAATGAGTATTTCTGTAACAACTATTATAGACCTAATTACTTATAAGTCTATTTACCACGAAACTTATTTGTCACGAAATTTGACAGGCTGCACGGCACCTTTAGGATTCGGCATATTAGGATAGTGATGCTCGTGCTCAACATCACATTCAGCGCCAACGACAGAACCATCATCTTTTACAGGTTTATGAATATAACCCGTACGCTCAGCAGGCGGTAGGTGTTCGTGCTCCCATACCATCACTGCTTGCATACAGGTTTCGCGCTGTTCAGCGGTGATTTTTTGACCGTCAGGCCATTTACCTAGTTCAATCGCCATACGAAACTTATCAACCACTTCGGGCGTTAGGCTTGCTAGTATTGTTTGTTTATCCATCTTGCCTACTCTCCACTACCATTTTTTGCATCATATTTGTGTCTAATAGATATGCTTATTCATCGTCTATAATATCATCATCGACATCAAGACTGAATTCCTCGGCATGTACGTTCCAGTGCAGCTTTGTACGGCAGGCTTCATAGAAATCAAACCCAGGCGGGTGCAACAAGGTAAGCTTATCAGGATGCTTACGAATATATAGGCGTTGCTCTTGCTCAAGCGGTACACTCGGTTTACCATCCGCACTCACCATCGGCTGAGTACGATTGTCTTCATGAATACGAATACAGACCTCACTATTACCACTAACCACAATCGGTCTGCTAGATAATGTATGAGGATGCATCGGCACCAGACAAATGGCATCCATACTTGGATGAATGATTGGACCACCGCCTGATAAGGCATAAGCAGTAGATCCAGTCGGTGTAGCCGCTATCAAGCCATCACTATGCTGTCTATAAACGTCATGTCTATCAATTTTCATCTGAAAATCAATCATATGTACGGATTTGCCAGCGTGCAGTACGATATCATTCAGCGCCATATCTTCATGGATAATCTTACGCCCCTCTCGTATCTCCATCGTTAACAGAAACCGATGGTCCAGTTGATAGTCTCCCATTAATACTTGGCGTAACTTAAAGGCAGCTTCATCAGGCTTTACATCTGCTAAGAATCCTAGACGACCACGGTTCACCCCGAGTACGGGTACACGGTAGCGTGCTAATGCTTCGGCGGCGTGTAGTATTGAACCATCACCGCCAACAACAATAACTAAGTCACAAATTTCACCAATCAAACCACGCTTAACGATTTTGACTCTTTCTATGTCTGTGAGGTTCAGTGTTGGTAAATTGGCAGTTTGTACATCCATTATCAACGTCAAATTCATGTCATTGACGGTTTGGGCAATCTGTACCAAGCTTTGAGTAACACTACGTTTACCAGCACGGCCCATTAAACCAATACGCCTAAAGGCAGGGTTTTTAATAGCGTGGAATAGCTCTGATTCATGTAAGTGTGGCAATCTTGCTGACTGCGCTGAGTTTTCCATAAAACGACTCGGTATAACGGTGAAGTACAAGGTAATAATAGCGATAAATACGCGCTTAGACTAGCATGTTTATGAATTATCGTTGTTAACTGTCGTAACTGACCCCATATAAAGACTATCAAATGTTTTACTTAGTCTGATCCGTCTGTTCAGTTTCAAATTGATGTATTGAGCGATACAGTAGCTCGATGCGCTAGCCAACGAGCAGCCTAAGGTTAAGCCGCAGCGGTTGTCACGCAAACACAGTTGACAATAATGGCGGTTTTGCTAAAGTAGCTAACATTACTAATTTTATATTTTATTATTAAGGACTTATGTATGGCCAATCCTATTGTCAGTCGCGCAGAACTTGCGATCGGCGGTAATCCAATGACGGTCAAGGGCGTAATTCAAAAGACCAGCTTGTTACTTGGTTTATCAGCCATTACTGGTGTGGGCTTTTTCTTTTATGCGCTGATGGCAGGTTTATCGCAAAGTTTTATTACGATGGCAGCCTTCGGTAGCATGATTGCTGCGTTTGTTCTCGCTCTTTTTATTACCTTTAAACCGCACAAAGCCAAAACGTTGGCTGTGCCTTATGCCTTGTTAGAAGGTATCTTTTTGGGCGGTATCTCATTGTTCTTCATGAGAATGTACCCAACAGTACCAGTCACGGCAATGTGTGCAACTTTCGTCACAGCTGCAGTTATGCTTGGTCTATATCGTTCAGGTCTAGTTAAGGTTACTGAAAAATTCCGTTCTATCGTGACTTCAGCCGTTATTGCCATTATGCTTGTCTATGTAGCACAGTGGGTACTTTCTTTAGCATTTGGTTCATCATTGCCATTCCTATTTGAAGGTGGCGCTATCGCTATTGGCTTTAGCTTGTTTGTCATCGTTATCGCTTCTTTCACCTTACTATTAGATTTTGATAATATCGATCGCGGCGTGGCGATGGGTGTTTCTGAAGATTACGAGTGGTTGTTCAGTATTGGTATTCTTGCAACCCTAGTTTGGATGTATATCGAATTTATGCGTCTGCTAAGCTATCTACAAGACTAATTGTAAGAGCTACCTAACAGTATCTCTGTATAGAAAAAACCGCCTTTCATTTGATGGAAGGCGGTTTTTTTATGAGTAAAATTTATTGGCCTGTTTAAATTAAGTACTTTTTAAAGAGACTAAGCACGTTTTAGACGTAAGGCATTTAATACGACAAACAATGAACTGAGCGACATACCAATCGCAGCAAGCCATGGTGGTACATAACCTAGAGCAGCTGGTATCAGAACGATACTATTATAAGCAAGTGCCCAGCGGAAGTTTTGTTTGATAATACGTTCAGTTTTATCAGAGATACGTTTAGCCGCAGTGATGGCCTCGATTTGTCCGTTTAAGATAATACTGTCACTGGATACTTGTGCTAAGTCTGCCGCACCTGCAATCGAGGTCGACACATCGGCCGCTGCTAGCACTGGTGCATCATTAATGCCATCACCTACCATCAGTACAACGGCTCCGTTGGCTTGCAGCTTCTGAATATGATTAACTTTATCAGTCGGTGATAGGCCATTATACGCAGCTTGCATTCCTAAATTCTCAGCCATCACTAGCGCTTGCGGACTTGGGTCACCTGTCAACATAACAGACTCGATACCTAGTCCTTTGAGCGTATTGAGCATCGACTGAGCACTATCACGTACCTTATCGTTGAAATAAAAGCATGCTAGCGCCTGCCATTTTTTGCTATCAATATTCTGACAAGACAGTACCACTGCTGAGCTGGCTCGCTGCGCCAACAGGTCAATGGTTATATCGTCACTTGCAGAGACATTATTAGTACTATCGCTTGCTTTATCTAACGCAAAGTCCTTGTGTCCGATTCGATATACAGTGCCATCAATCATCGCTTCCACGCCGCCCGCCGGATAATGCTGTACGGCTTGCGTCGATGGTAGGTGTAACTGATAGGCCGATGTCAGTAGCGCGTGGGCAATGGGATGACGACTGCCTACTTCTAGTGCAGCTGCAATTGCCAACAGCGTATCTTTTTGTGTCGTTGATGATAAACCGTCAGATTCGGTCTGGCTTTTTGGTTTTATTAACTCAATATTTAATAAATTTGGCTTACCATAAGTCAGCGTACCTGTCTTATCAAAAGCGACATGCGTAATTTCAGCTAACGTCTGTAGCGTATGCCCGCGTGTGGTTAAAAAACCATAGCTGGCCAGTCGATTGGTTGAGACGGTCAAAGCAATCGGCGTCGCCAATGATAGTGCACAAGGACAAGTAGCTACCAAGACTGCTACTGTCGCCCAAATCGCTTGGCTTGGATCAACAATATACCAGCCGACAAATACCAAAACGGACAACACCAAAATACGCGCTACAAACCAGCGTGCCAGCTTATCCGCTTGCTGCGCCAGTTTGGGTTTTTCACTCATGGCGCGGTTCATCAATCGATCAATTAAACCTATTTGGCTGTCTTTTGGTAGTGCTGTAACTAGCATTTCAAAAGGCTGACTGTCGTTTTGTGAACCACCGACAATATAGTCGCCTTGTGATTTGATGATTAAATCACCCTCGCCTGTCAGTAGACTTTGTGACACCGTTGCAGTGGAGCTTAGCAAGATACCATCACTGATAATCTCTGAACCCGCTTCAACCAAAATGATGTCACCCACTTGTAGACTATGAGCGGTGACCATTTGCTTCGACTCTGTATCGTCTTCGGGTTGTGATAGCGCATTTTGTTGGTTGCGTGACTGCTGCCAATCTTGAGCGATACGCGATGTAAGCTGATGAACATTGATGTCCATACGCTGCATAAAATCAGGCATAATTTCAGCCGACGTACCTGATCTCTTTTGAGTCTCATCTTCAGTAGTGTCATCTTGTAGAGATTCATTTTCTTTCAGCTGCTGCAAAATACGCTCTGCTGCTGCTTTTTCTTCAGCGATTTTTTGTACTAATACTGGCTCAACCACCACCAAATCGTTAGCCATAGTTGCAGCTTTTAGGCGTGCATTATGCTCGATATAACGCCCTGCCAACAAAAAGAAAATAAACATACTGACTGAATCATAGTACGTTTCCCCTTGGCCTGTGATAGTAGCGTAGAGACTGGCAAAAAAAGTGATAATCAATGCCAGACTGACGGGCACATCCATATTGACTTGGCGCGCACGAACCGCTGACCATGCGGAAGTAAAAAAAGGAATGCCAGCATAGAAGAATACAGGCGTGCTCACAAACAAAGATACCCAACGCAAAAAATCACGCTGAAATATCAACATGTCGCTATACTCGCCAAAATAAAGCGCAACGGCATACATCATTGCTTGCATCGAACCCAGTGCAGCGATGCCGAGGCGCAGTAGCATCTGATTGTTATGGCGCGCCAGCATAGCTTCATGAGTATCTTGGCGGTAGGGCTTGGCTTCGTAGCCGATCTCGTTGATGACTGCCAAAATACGACTAATGGGTAACTTGTCTTCATTCCAAATAACCCGCATACGCTGATTAGTCAAATTCACCTGACATTTACCAATACCTTCTAGCTCATCAAGACGCGACTCAATAAGCCAAGTACAGGCAGCGCAGCGTAGGTTATTGACCGATAGCTCTGCTACTGACATTCCATCTTGCGCGTAAACGAATTGCGATTTTATCTCGTCATGATCATAGACTTCAAGGCGCGTCAGCTGAGTTGGCAAACTTGCCGTGCGGTTAATTTCTGAACGGTCAAGATAATATTGCTCAAGACCAGCTTCTACAATGCTTTGGGCAGCCAATTGACAACCCATGCAACACATCTCTCGTGACTGACCTAATATATCAGCATGAAATGGTGGCTGAGGGACTGGGTCACCGCAGTGAAAGCAGTGGTCAGCCAGCGGGAGTACCAATCCTTCGATAATAGAAGCGTCTTCATAAGAATGGTTGGTAGAAGATGATACTGATGATGGGATACTAGACATAGTCGCGCTTGCTTCCTTTGACAGGCTTGTTCAAAATGCGTTCTTTTAAAGCAAACTTGCTCTTATTAACTGTGCTGTTTGTAGCGTAGTCGCTTATGATCGTTTGAACATCGTTGCCACTGGCAGCACAATATTAATCAAAAGTGGCTAGTAGCAAACAATTAGCAACAGCGAATTCATACAAAATACATCGTGAGAGCAATCGTAAATTGCTATCTTATATGACGCTTATCTACCAGATTGAAAGTGACTGATGCTTTGCTATAAGTATCGGTCACTTTCAATGGAGATTATACTATAAGCTATCATTATGAGTAATCACATCACTCATGACCTATGACCAATAAATGCCTGCGTTGACGATGATAGATTGAAAAATTTGTCAATTTGCGTCATTATGAGGCAGTTTTTTATCCAAAAATGGTGCGACGTCTGTGCAAAAACCTAATTACAAGTTACCAAATACCAAGTTCTCACCGTCATCTAAGTCTACCATGCATACGCTACCCTCGCAGCAGCGCGGATTGGTCTTTAGTAGTCTGCTATTGATTGTCATCATTGCAGGCATGGTGTTGTTGGCGCTGTATTTGATCAAACTTGATCGCACCATTACTCATAAGTTTGAGGGTAAGCGCTGGGATATTCCAGCCAAAGTGTACTCGCAACCACTTGAGCTGTATCAAGGTGCTAATGTCGATAGAGATACGATGAAGACATGGCTAGAATTGCTCAACTATCAGAGCAACAAGGCTTATGACCGCACGGGTACTTATCATCGGGCAGGCAATACCTACTTTATCCACACGCGTGGCTTTACGTATAGTGCCAATGATAAAGATGCTGAGCAAGTCATCAAGATGACGATTTCTGGTAACAAAGTAGAGTCCATTCAGAGTACCCTGCCTGCCAAAAGCGGTATTATTCGTTTAGAGCCTGTCAATATTGGTGGTATTTATCCAGACAGTAACGAAGATCGCATGGTAGTGTCTTTGGACGAAGTGCCTCAGCCATTGATCGATGCACTCATCGCTACAGAAGATCGCGCTTTTTATGAGCATAAAGGGGTATCGATACGCGGTATCGCTCGTGCCGTAATCAACAACTTTACAGGTGGTGCCAGACAAGGTGGCTCGACCATCACCCAGCAGCTGATTAAAAACTTTTATCTCAATTCGGATCGCACACTAAAGCGCAAAGCCAACGAAGCATTGATGGCCGTGTTACTTGAACTGCATTACAGCAAAGATGAGATTTTACAAACCTATTTGAATGAGATTTATCTGGGTCAAAATGGCAATCGCTCTATCAATGGCTTTGGTTTGGCCTCGCAGTTTTATTTTGATAAACCGCTCAATGAGCTACGCTTAGATCAGCAAGCTATGCTCGTTGGTATGGCAAAAGGTCCAAGTATCTATAACCCACGTCGCAACCCAAATGACTCAAAAGCGCGCCGTGATGTGGTACTCAATAATATGCTGACAATGGGTACACTGAGCCAAGAAGACTATGATGAAGCTTTAGAGCAATCACCTGGTATCGTGGATAAGCCTACCGAAGGCAAAAGCCAGTTCCCCGACTTCTTAGATATTGTCAAACGTGAGCTAAATACTGTTTATTATTCTGATGATCTTAAGAACGAAGGTCTAACCATTATTAGTACCTTAGACCCTATCGCTCAATTGGCAGCAGATAAGGCTGTTGATAATAAACTTGGTGAGCTGCGCCGTAACAGTAGCAAAACTAAAGATTTGCAAGGTGCGTTAGTTAGTGCTAACCCTGAGACTGGCGAGCTAGTATCTGTAGTAGGTAGTGGTAGTGAATTTACAGGGTTTAACCGTGCTGTCGATGCCAAACGTCAAGTAGGCTCACTGCTGAAGCCTATTATTTATATGACTGCGCTTGAAAGCGGTCGTTATAACTTAGCCAGTTCAGTAGATGACTCACCTATTACCGTCAATCTAAACGATGGTGCTGACTGGAACCCTAGGAACTATGACAATCGTGATCATGGTTACGTACCGTTTACCTCGGCTCTATCTCAATCCTATAACCAAGCAGCGGTACGCTTAGGTATGGAGTTTGGTGTTAATACCTTTGCCAAGCAGTTACAGCGTATGGGTGTTAAAGAAGAAATTCCACCTTACCCATCAGCATTATTAGGCTCAGTTAATTTGAGTCCGATGGATATGCTTGGTATCTACCAAGTCTTTGCTACTGGTGGCTTTCGTACGCCTATTCACAGCATTCGTACCGTTATTGATGATCGTGGCCGTATTTTACAGCGCACAGGACTTAACACTCAGCGTAGCATCCCACCTGAAACCAACTTTTTGACCAACTATGCACTACAACAAGTGGTCTCAAACGGTACAGCCAGACGCGCGCAATCGCTGGGTAGTAATTTAAACCTAGCAGGAAAAACAGGTACGACAAATGACTACCGTGACGCTTGGTTTGCAGGCTATAGTGGTAACTATGTGAGTGTTGTTTGGGTTGGTCGTGATGATAACAAACCGATTGGTTTGAGTGGTGGTACTGGTGCCTTACCGGTTTGGGTTGACTATATGAAACGCCTAAAACTGACTCCAGTTGCCCTACCAGAGCCAGAAGGTATTGAATGGTTATGGCTAGAGAACAACTCAGGTAAACTGTCTAATGAACGCTGTGCCAATGCTCGCTATCTACCTGTCCTATCAGCGCACTTGCCAGAAGAAGCCAGTAGTTGCGCGCTGAACCTGTATCAGCAAGAGCGAGCGCGTGAACAAACGCAGTTTCAGAATCAGCAAGGTGACACTAATCAGAATGAAGGTTTAGATATTCCAAATGGCGAAGCTGTTGAATCTGATGGTTCTGAGAGTAGCAGTGATGAAGACAGTGCTGATACTTGGTATGACCGCGCTGTTGAATGGTTCTAACATTGTTTTTGGTTTCTAGCTTTTAATATTTAAAAAAGGTTTTAACATGATGGTGTCATCTTTAAGGACAACTACTTCAGTAAAACACACAATGATGATATGGCGTAAAAAAATCACGTCAAGCAATACCCTATTTTTAGGTAGCGCAATCGTTGGTGTGCTCGGTCTAAGTGCTTGTCAGACGGCGCCTAGCACATCAGCTACGGTGCAAATAACGCCTGTTCAAACAGTACCAACAACACAACCGATAGGGCAATCAATAACCCAAGCGCCTACCACTGAAGCAGATAGTGAAAACAACTATACAGCCGAGCCTTATGATACGGTTGAACAGTCTGAAGCACCAAATCCATTAACACAAGAAACGCCTGTATTTACGCCCACTATTCCAGAAACGACGCAGCCTGATCCTGTTATCATTACGCCCTCTCGTAATGACTATATAATCTCCGAGCCATCTGTACCGTCACATAACGAGCTACTAGAGCACGCTAGAAGAAACTCACAGCAACGTACCCAACAATCTGCCAGCAACAATAGCAACCTACCCGCATTTCGCAATTTGATGCAAGTAGGTATCAATCAGCTGAAAGCGGGCAACCTCACCAATGCAGAGAGCAGCTTTACACGTGCACAGCGTCTAGCACCAAAGTCGTCGGCGGTATATTTCTATTTGGCACAAGTAGCATTGAAAAAGAACCAACCTCGTAAAGCAGAAGCGATGGCACGTCGTGGTCTTAGTGTTTCTCAAAGTACTAGTCGTAGACGAGCATTATGGCAGGTTATATTGCAATCAGGACAAGCTCAAGATAATTCACGCGTGGTCAATGAGGCAAGACAGGCGTTACGCTAATAACTGCATATTTATACATTTCAGACTCATTAAAACACCTATATACATTATGTATTTGACTGTATATAGATTTATCTAGGGCATCTCCCTAACATCTACATTTATTTTTTATTTCCGCTTAAGGTTAATTTTATGGCATGGCAACAACTGCATTTACAATGTGAAAAATCAAACGTCGACTTGGCTGAAGCGCTTTTACTAGAGGCAGGTGCATTGTCAATAGCTTTAGACGATGCTGGCGATCAACCTCTATTTGAGCCACTTCCAGGTGAATCACCACTTTGGGATGAGGTGATACTAACAGGATTATTTGATGCAACTACAGATGCTGGTAGTCGTCAAGCAGTTGAGCAATTAAGTCATGAAATCGCTGCACAAGTACAGGCTACTCGTATCTGGCTAACGGCTGTTGATGACAAGGACTGGGAGCGCGAGTGGATGAGTAACTACCATCCTATCGAATGTGCTAATGACTTGTGGATCATACCTAACTGGATAACGCCACCCAACCCTAAAGCCACCAATATCATTATGGATCCGGGCTTGGCATTTGGTACTGGCTATCATGCTACGACTCGACTATGCCTAGACTGGCTAACAGAGCAAGACCTAACAGACAAAGTGGTTATCGATTATGGTTGTGGTTCAGGCATTTTAGGTATTGCTGCTTTGTTGTTGGGTGCACGTCAGGTGTATGCGGTCGATATTGACCCGCAAGCAGTACTTGCTACCAATCAAAATGCGCTACGCAACAATGTAGGCGATCGTCTGCAGGCATTCTTACCAGAAGAGTTCACAGATTATTGCTCGAAAAATGATGTTTTGCCTGTCGAGATCATCGTTGCTAATATTTTGGCAAAGCCACTTATTGGTTTAGCACCTTACTTTGCCACACTAATTGCGCCTAAGGGCCGTATCGTATTGGCAGGCTTGATTGAATCGCAAACTGAGCAAGTAACTGAGGCTTATCAGCCTTATTTTTCACTCGACCCAAAGCATGCTTTTACTGCACAAGAAGACCAACATTGGCAACGTTTATCAGGTACGTTTACTAGCTAGCAACATTTAATTACATCTGTTACGATAGCAGGTAGTCAAATATTATGTATTTGACACCACTCTGTCCTTGCCCATAATTTATTTAAATTGAAAAGTATAAATAGTATTATGGGCAGCAATTGGTGAGTGGCTAAACGGTATTGATAACCATACTTTTTTGGATTTACCTTTATGACCACGCCAATAAAAACTCAATGCCCCCATTGTCAAAACTGCTATAGCGTCAAACAAACTCAACTAAACCAAGTCAACGCTACCATTAGCTGCGATCGGTGCCAGCAAAGCTTTTTGGTCAATAAATATCTTGTGGTAAATTCTGATGTTATACGCAAGCCTGCACTCAAGACTAGCATCCCTAATAAAAAAGCAGCTCAAAACCAACCAATACCGAACGAACAAAAAGCGAATTCTAGTAGCAATCAGTATAAACCTCAAAATGTGACGAATACCTCCACATCTTCACTTCGTAAGAAAAAACCATCTGATACTTTGATTCATGACGACTTAATCTATGATGATATGGATATAGATGAACCAGAAGAAAATATTCAAGAGTATGACTCACTAGATAGTATGAGCGCATGGTTAGCCCAACCAAACGATGCCGACTCTAGCATAGCAATAAAAGAAAAACTCAAAGAGTCTTCCTCTAAGAAAGCTGATAAAAATAGTCATCTTTCAGCAAAAAAAATATCTACAAATACAACAGCAGCATCCCTAGCAACGCAGGACATACTCAGCTCGGCAGCAGCCAACGATATTCATGCAAACGTTGACACTACTGATAATAATTCATGGCTACAAAAACTATTAGAGGAACAAAATCAGCCCGAAGAATCACCATCAGATGACACAGATTTATCACAACTTCTATCTGATATGGGAGTACCCATTAAAGAGGAAGACTCCTCTGTTGAAGAACGTCTCAAAAAAACACCGCTGCCGTTTGCTGCAACTCCAACAACACGTTCAATTGCGTCATTATTGTGGATACTAGGTTGTTCGGTTTTAGTACTCCTACTCATGGCACAGTATGTTATTTTTAACTTAGAAAACTTAGTCAAAAACCCAGCCCATGCTCAGCGTCTCCAGTCAATATGCTCAGTTTCTGCTTGCAGTTTGCCCAGTGCGGACTTATCAACGCTTACCATCGGCAATATCCGTCACAGAAGCAGTCAGATTAAAACTGCTGATACGTTTAGCGATATAAGCGCTACTTTAAGCAATGAAAGCATGCAATCACAACTGTACCCAAGTATAAAAATAAGCGTTTACGGTAGAGACGATCTCATTGGAGAATTCGTTGCAGATCCAAACGATTATTTATTAGGAAAGCAACGTCAGTTAGCTGCCAATACAGATAGGCAGTTACTATTCACTGTCCCTGTGTCTAGTGCTCAGATTCAAGAGATCACGATGACTGCTCTTTATTGATTTAGGGCGTCGTACATAGACGGGTGTAAGTAGGAAATATACTGTAAATACATTTTCAATTAGATCGTGATAGCCAAGATAACGATGAATCTGTCAGCGCTAAGCAATATTAATTTGATATACTATGGTTCTAATCTCTTATAATCAGACTTCTTCTTCATCTCAAGGATTTTATTTTATGGCACCTCACGCACAGCATAATGCCAATCATTTTGCTAAAAGCTCTGAGCATCTTGCCGATTATAATAAAGACGAATACCAATCTTCTACGCACGACTTTGATTTTGCTGCACAGAGTCATACAAGTAGTGCACAGCAACCATTGCGAGTTCATGTAGAACGTGTGGTGCGTCAATACTTTGCAATGCTAGGAGATGAGATGCCTACTGATTTATACGAGCTGGTTTTAAAGCAAATCGAAGAACCTCTCTTATCTGTCGTCCTAGAAAAAACAAGAGGTAACCAAACCAAATGTGCCCAAATACTAGGTTTGAATCGAGGCACTTTACGCAAAAAAATGAAAACCTATGATTTAATGTAGCATTACTATATGAGCTTACCCATCATTGACTGTCATTATACATGGCAATCAAATGTTCGTCGCTTTATCTATCATGATACGGCATACAGTTGTTGTCATCACCTTGCCAGACGTTTACGTCAGGCTTTTTTTATGGAAAATTTCTTATGAGTACAACCCCACTTGCCCTACTATCGGTTTCCGATAAGTCTAATATCGTCGAGTTTGCTCAAGGCCTTCTCAAAGCAGGTTTTGGTTTATTATCTACTGGCGGTACTTATCGCTTGCTCACAGAAAACAACGTCGACGTGACTGAAGTATCAGATTACACAGGCTTTCCTGAAATGATGGATGGCCGTGTTAAAACGCTGCATCCTAAGATCCACGGTGGTATTTTAGGACGCCGCGGTACAGATGATGCAGTAATGAGTGATCATGCGATCGAACGTATCGACTTGGTCGTCGTGAACTTATATCCGTTTGCTGAAACTATCGCGCGTGCTGATGTGACTATGAACGACGCTATCGAAAACATCGATATTGGTGGTCCTACCATGGTTCGTTCAGCAGCGAAAAACCACGCACATGTAGGTATCGTAACTGATCCAGCTGATTATGATCGTGTACTTAGCGCCTTAGATGGTGGTACTGAACTGACAACTGCTTTGCGTTATGACTTGGCAGTAAAGGCTTTTGAGCATACTGCACAGTACGATGGTATGATTGCAAATTTCTTAGGTAGCCGTGTCAACGAAACTCAAGAACCAGAAAACTTCCCACGTACATTCAATGTACAGCTTGAAAAAGCACAAGACCTACGTTACGGTGAAAACCCGCATCAGAACGCGGCTTTCTATACTGAAAACCAGCCTTTGAAAAGCAAACAAGCTTCAATCGCGACAGCTAAACAATTGCAAGGCAAAGCCCTGTCTTATAACAATATTGCTGATACCGATGCCGCGCTTGAATGTGTTAAAGCGTTCAGTACCCCTGCTTGCGTAATCGTTAAGCATGCCAACCCTTGCGGCGTCGCAGTTGACAATGATCAAGTGGCTGCTTATAACACTGCTTTTAGCACCGATCCTGAATCATCTTTTGGTGGTATCATCGCATTCAACCGTCCATTGACGCTTGCTGCTGCAAAAGCCATTATTGATAACCAGTTCGTAGAAGTAATCATTGCGCCTAGTATCGAAGACGGTGTGCTTGAAGCGACAGCTACTAAGAAAAATGTACGCGTATTGGTCTGCGGTGAGCTACCAGCCCCAGATCAGCGTGATAACCAGCTTGACTATAAGCGTGTCAACGGTGGCCTGCTGGTACAAGAGCAAGATCTTGGCTTAATCACTGCCAATGACCTAAAGATCGTCACTGACGTACAACCTACTGAAGCACAAATTGCCGACCTGCTATTTAGCTGGAACGTAGCAAAATATGTCAAATCTAATGCCATTGTCTATGCAAAAGGCCAACGCACTATCGGTGTTGGTGCAGGCCAAATGAGCCGCGTTAACTCAGCACGTATTGCGGCTATTAAGGCAGAACATGCTGGATTAGCGACTGAAGGCGCTGTTATGGCATCAGATGCGTTCTTCCCTTTCCGTGATGGCATTGATAACGCTGCTGAAGTAGGCATCTCTGCTATCATTCAGCCAGGTGGCTCTATGCGTGATGACGAAACTATTGCTGCTGCTAATGAGCATGGTATCGCAATGGTATTCACTGGCATGCGTCATTTCCGCCACTAAATAATCATTAATTTAAGGCTGGTATTAGTAGCAGTAATAAATATAAGTACTGCTACTAATTTTCAGTTTATATGGATTTCGTAATAATTATCGTTAAAAAATCCCCACAAAAAAAAGCCACTGTATCAATTGATACAGTGGCTTTTTTCACATCTAAGAATAATCTAGCAAATACTTATCGACCTTGTGCATTTGCCATGTTGCTTTCATTAATCTCAACCGTATACACCAAACGTAGATAGTCCAAATAATCTTGCAACTGATCTTGACCTAAGTTGTCACGAATGATACTGGCCGTTTGTGCTCTTTGTGCATCAGACAACGACGATTGCTGCTCGGTCTTAATACGATTTCCAACCAATAGCGTTGCACCCGTCTCAGTTTCACTAGCAATTGCGACGACACTATCAGCAGCAGCTTGCTGGCTAAATGCCAATCCACGCTCTTTGTCTGTTAGCTGTGTAGTTTGACGGTTGATCTCACCCAGTGCTTGGAAGCTTACCGACTGCTTACTAATATCAGCTGGCGTTTTGATACCAGCGGCTATTGCTTTGGCGTCGTTTAGTGCTAATGCCGTCGCTTTCTGCTGGCGTAGTATTTGGGTGATTCTTGGTGTTGCATTTTCTAAAGTAAGCGTCTTAGTAGGACGATAGTTACTTGGTTGCACCCATACAGTTCCATTACCCACTTCGATACCAGCAGTCACTGCTTGATCCTGAATGGTGAACTCATCAAAGGCTTGCTTGATCACTGCTGGTTGTGACAGTGCCGATTGATTATTCTCTTTGCGATAATCTTTCAAACGTTTCAATGTCACATTCTCTTGTTGAGCAATGTCTTCAATACTAAAACCATCTGCCGCCATGTCATTAATGGCCGTCACTTTATCAGCATACATTTCTTGACGCTTATAATCTGTTGCTTTTGCTGTCAGTTCATCACGCATACTATCTAGCGTTGGTGCTTTGTTGCCATTGTCTTCTGTTACAGTAAATATCTGATAGCCAAAGCTGGTCTTGATAGGCGCGGTTACATCACCAACACTCAACCCTTCTAGTGCGGCTTGTACCGTATCTGCATCACTGCCAAAAACTGATGGATTGAAGCGACCGATGCCACCACCTGTCTCACCTGATGGATCATCTGACTCTGCTTTAGCTACAGCTGTAAAAGACTCTCCTTTATCTAGGCGAGCTTTAACATTTTCTGCTCTTGCTTTAGCATTATCACCTGTTAATAAGATTTGACTAATTTGGCGCTCATCAACGATGGCTTGTTCTTGCTTATAAGCTTCATATTGCTGCTGCAACTCTTCTGTTGTAACGTCAGTTACTTGAATGGTTTGAGGGCTCAGTTGTAAATAAGCCAAATCAACCATTGCCGCACTTTTTAGTGTGTCTTTGTTGGCATCGTAATAAGATTGAATGTCTGCTTTGCTGAGCTTAACCTTGTCAGCATAATCCTGCCAATTAAAGCGATGCACCCAAACGTTGCGTGACTCAAGCTGTAAATCAATCAACTGACTAACTGCTTGCATAGGATAGACGGCCGTACCGACGATACTGGCGTTCAATTGATCCAAGCTTAACTGGTTACGAAATTCAGCAAACAATTGGTTTTTGGTCATGCCGCGCTGACGCAAGAAGTTCGAAAACTGATCGTTTGAGAAGTTACCGTCTGCGTCTTGGAATATTTCCTCTTGGCGCAACAAACGGTTGATCGTGTCATCAGAAACTGTCATGCCAAGCTTGCCTGCTTGCTGCTCCAACAACGTACGATCGATGAGACCCTTTAATACTTGCTCATGAAGCACATCTTCATTCAATAAGCTAGCATCTTCGACCTGCTCTAACACTTCAGAACGACGGCTATTGACAGCAGTTTGATACTCGGACAGTCCTACGCTTGAGTCACCTACCTGCGCAATCTGGTTAGGATCGACGTGACTGCCAAAATAGCTTTCGACACCCAAGAGAGCGAGCGGCGATAGGCATAAAATCAATAAAATGCGACCTGGCCAGCTTTTTAAGAAATCGCGCAATTTATCCATAGTTATCTCTGCTTTATTAACCTATATTGATGAAAAACCATTGTAATACTGCTAGGAGCTGTTAAGTGCAACCTGCCAATATCAGTGCTATCTAAGCTGGCAATGGTAAGAGTAAGAGCGTATGCATTTTATAATGAAAAACAAAATTTATTAAAAAAATCCGACTTAAATGACATACCTATCGCGCGCCCTATGATACGTGATTTTTCATCTATACTCAAAATATTCACGACGCACAATAAAAACTATAGCGATAAAAAAAGCACCTAAATATTAGGTGCTCTCTTCGATGGCTATCTGCTTAACTCAGCTATAGTCCACCGACTATCATTCTACGCTAAAAAAAGCGGCTTAGTTTAAGCGCTCTTTTAAGTTTTTACCAGCTTTGAAGCTTGGTACTTTGCTTGCTGGAATGCTTAGTTCTTCGCCAGTCTTAGGGTTACGACCAGTGCGTGCTTTGCGATCTTTTACACTGAAAGTACCAAAGCCAACTAATGAGATGCTATCACCAGCTTCTAGCGCTTCGCCAACACTTTCCATAACAGCGTTTAATGCATCACCAGCTTGGGTTTTATTTAGACCACTTTTGTCTGCGATGCTATCAATTAATTCTGACTTATTCATAAAATTTCCTTCAAGTTTAAGGGGGTAATAAATGCTCACGCCAAGTATTGTAACGCTCTCATGGTGCTTACGCAATAAAAACTACCTAACTGGCGCATTAGCAGGTTCTTCTTTGTTATCGTCTTTATATCAAGGCAGCATAAGGAGCGCAAGCGATTTTACATATTTTTGTGCTCTATACTACGTATTTGACACCTAATGTTACGCAAAGCGTTAAGAATTTCTCATATAAGCTAATTTACATCACTGAGGCGATGGGGTTTACTATCGTCTATGTCATTGAGCGTTTGATGGTGGGCGTCCATACATTGTTATTCATTATGTTTGTATACTACTAGTCATAAATAAGAGTGTCTTTATTGACTGCTAAATTGTAATGTAATAGTTTAGCCACTACAGAAACTAGCGTTACTTTTTATTATAAAGACGTTACTATAAGCGAAATATCACTGCAAATCCTAGGCGAATACAGACTTCTGTTTGCTAAAAATATAAAATTTGCTAAATAAAAAACGGATTATTTACATGAAGCGTTCTACGTTGTCTCACTCTTTTCTTAATATCATTTTAGTATTTATCGAGTCGGCGCTGACATTGCTGTTACGTTTGGATCCTGAATTGCGCAAAGCCGCTTATCCACTTGCCAAGCAAGGTACTGTGGTGGCGCTTCGCTTGTATTTACCACATGTAGAAGTGTTCGCCACTTTTAATACCAAGGGCGTACTACTGGATGCTCAACTGCCAATTGGCCGTAGTGAGCCTGACGTGGTTATTAATGCCTATAGCATACAAGTTATTAACGCTATCACTACTCATGACAGCGAAACGACTGAAAAGTTACAGATGCGCGGCGAATCGATTCAAGTACAATTGGTTAAACAGTTTATTATGCAACTTGGGCTTGCCAGCCTGATTCAAGGTCTAATCAAAAAAATAAAAGGTGACAAAACTAAAACCAAACCTACAGAAGCTGATCTGGAAGAAAAAAAGAACAACTATAAACTTCGTATCAAAGAGCAGCAGACGCAGATTAATACTCTGACCATCAAGAATCGTGAACTTGAAACAACTGTAAAAGAGCTTCAGAGCAAGCAGAAAACGTTGATGATTATCACTGTTATTACACTCGTAGTTATGATCGGTTCAGTCATCGCCTTATTGATGAATTAGTTTTGGCTCATTGTATTACCTACAAATAAGCGTTCAATGTCTTCTATAGATATTGAACGCTTATTTTTTACTTTGTTAAATCTGTCTGTAGCATAGAAATTAAGCTGCCCATGCTTCCCTCATATACTTTTTCTAAACATCATTGTTTTTATCAATTACAGCAATAAGCTTGATTAACCATTGAACCACACTTTAATCTTGACTAAATTACTCGGGATTAAGTATAATTATCTTAATCGTTGCACACATCGGGTTAATCATCTGTTGTTCAATAGCGATAAAACAAAACTTAGCTGATGTATTATTGATTACTCTTTTTATTTTATGAGTGCCCATTAAAACTCTTGGCTAAGATCGTTGTTTAACATAAATGACATCAAGTTTGGAGATAACACATGCGTTTGACTACTCGGGGCAGATACGCTGTTACCGCATTATTAGATTTGGCATTGCAGACTAGCCAACAAGACAGTGCTGTATCGCTATCCGATATCGCCAAGCGGCAATCGATTTCTATCTCATATCTCGAACAGTTATTTTCTAAACTTCGTAAACGCGGTCTTGTCACGAGTATTCGCGGTGCTGCAGGTGGTTATCATCTGGCTAAACCATTGAATGAGATAGATGTAATGAGCATCATATCTGCGGTTGATGAGTCGGTAAACGCGATGCAGTGTGAAGGGCGCGGTGATTGTCAAGGTGGTACAATGTGCCTAACTCACGATCTGTGGTGTGCACTATCAAATCATATCGAACAGTACTTGAAAAATATAACATTAGCGCAATTATTAGATATGGAAAACGTGCAGTCAGTATCAGATCGTCAGCACACCTCTACACAAGATATTTCCATAAAAGACATTAATACTATTACTCTATCGAACAGCGAGGCAAACCCAGCATGAGCCAACATAACAACCTTATATACTTAGATTATGCCGCCACTACCCCAGTTGCTAAGTCAGTAGCTACTAAGATGAGCGAGTATTTGACTGTAGATGGTGTCTTTGGTAACCCAGCTTCACGCTCACATGGTTACGGCTGGCAAGCAGAAGAAGCAGTAGAAACTGCTCGCGGTCAAGTTGCTGAAGTCATTAACGCTGATCCACGCGAAATCGTCTTTACTTCTGGTGCAACTGAGTCTGACAACCTAGCTATCAAAGGTGCAGCACATTTTTATCAGTCTCGTGGTAAGCATATCATTACCAGTAAAATTGAGCACAAGGCTGTATTAGATACCTGCCGCGAGCTTGAGCAAGAAGGTTTTGAAATTACGTATCTTGAGCCACAGCCAAGCACAGGTCTTATCTTGCCAGAGCAAGTAAAAGAAGCACTGCGTGATGATACAATTTTAGTATCACTTATGATGGTCAACAATGAGCTTGGTACTATTACAGATGTTGCAGCGATTGGCGAAATTACCCGCGAAGCTGGCGTGGTTTTCCATGTTGATGGCGCGCAGGCTGTTGGTAAAGTAAAAATCAATCTTGAAGAAATGAAAATTGATTTGATGAGTTTCTCAGGCCATAAAGCATACGGTCCTAAAGGTATTGGCGCATTATTTGTTCGTCGTAAGCCACGTATTCGTTTAAAAGCTGAGCAACATGGCGGTGGTCATGAGCGCGGTATGCGTTCAGGTACTTTGCCAACGCATCAGATCGTTGGTCTAGGAGCAGCATTTGCTTTAGCTAATGAGCGTTATGAAGAAGACCATGCACATGCAGCCAAACTACGTCAAAGACTTTGGGATGGCCTGCAAGACATCGAAGAGATTTATCTAAACGGCGATCTTGAGAATAGCGTGCCAAACATTGTAAATATCAGCTTTAACTTTGTTGAAGGCGAGTCATTGATGATGTCGCTTAAAGACTTAGCGGTATCATCAGGTTCAGCCTGTACATCAGCGACGCTTGAGCCATCATATGTACTACGTGCAATTGGTCGCCCAGACGAATTGGCACATAGCTCAATCCGCTTTAGCTTTGGCCGTTATACCACTGACGAAGACGTTGATACTGTTATTAAACAGATGCATGAAGCCGTTGATAAACTACGTGCTTTATCACCACTTTGGGATATGTATCAAGAAGGTGTTGATTTAAACTCAGTTGAATGGGCTGAGCATTAATTTCTAATATAGCTTTTTAGTATAGCTAGCAACATATATTTATTACACAATTGATCAGACAATTAAATTAAGCGTTTGACCCCAATTATCGATGAGTAGTTAAACATTTAAAGTTGATAAACGACTACTCATCATCTAACTAGGAGAAAACCCCATGGCCTATAGTGACCAAGTTATTGATCATTACGAAAACCCACGCAACGTTGGTAATCTTGACAAAAGCGCCAAAAACGTTGGTACCGGTATGGTCGGCGCCCCAGCATGTGGCGATGTAATGCGTCTACAAATCCAAGTCGACGATAAAGGTATTATCGAAGATGCGCGTTTCAAGACTTATGGCTGCGGTTCAGCCATTGCTTCAAGCTCGCTTGTTACTGAGTGGCTAAAAGGCAAGAGCTTGGATCAAGCTGGCGAAATCAAGAACAATGATATTGCTCAAGAACTGGCTTTACCACCAGTAAAAGTACATTGCTCTGTACTTGCAGAAGACGCCATTAAAGCCGCTATTAGCGACTATAAAGGTAAGCATGGCGCAGCAGCTCCAGCAGAAGAAGCTGCGATCTAAGTTAAGCTAAGCCTACTAGCATATGTGCTACGTTGTATTAGCAACGCTAAAGTAGCGATATATAATCG
The DNA here is from genome assembly GCF_052376135.1 of Psychrobacter sp. AOP7-C1-14. Classification (NCBI taxonomy): domain Bacteria; kingdom Pseudomonadati; phylum Pseudomonadota; class Gammaproteobacteria; order Moraxellales; family Moraxellaceae; genus Psychrobacter; species Psychrobacter sp. AOP7-C1-14. Next base: position 375,423 of record NZ_JBQSVH010000001.1, read on the forward strand.
CTACTGACGCTAAAGAGGTGACAATGACACTTATGTAATTGTCACCTTTTGTTTTCTGATAGTTGCAAGCCTATCGTTTTGGCAATCTTATAATTATGACTGCCATTTTATCTATATTTTTTTATTGATGTTTATGATTAATAGTCAATGGGAGTTGGCATGATTGAAATGACAGAACGCGCCGCTCAGCATGTTCGAGACTTTTTGGACAATCGCGGCAAAGGCGAAGGCATTCGAGTTGGTATCCGTACGGCGGGTTGCTCAGGCTTGGCTTATGTTTTAGAGTTTGTAGATACCCCTGATGAAAATGACACGCGTTATGAGAGTCGCGGCGTTAGCATCTTTATTGATCCCAAAAGCCTAGTGTATTTAGATGGCTTGTTGATGGATTACGAAAAAGAAGGTCTAAACGAAGGCTTCAAATTCACCAACCCTAACCAAAAAGGTGAATGTGGTTGCGGTGAGTCTTTTACAGTTTGATTGTTTGATAATTGAAAGCTGATCGTTTATGTTCAAATAATTTTTCATACGAACAGTGTATTACCTCTACTACAACTATGAAGAATGGTTAATTTAGTTACTTCATCAAGCGACTCAGATATTCTTAGCTTGGCAATGACTTTAAAAACAAATAAAAAAGAAAGGCATTAGATTATGACAGACATCACTTCAGAACCACAGTTTGATAACTTCTTTGCCCTATTTGAGCAGCCTGTACAATTTGAGATCAATCAAAACAGCCTAGATCAACGTTTGCGCCTACTACAGAAACGCTATCACCCTGATAATGTTGCTAAGAACCATGCTGACATGGTTCAAGCACAGCTACAGTCTGAAAAAGCATCAGCTCTAATCAATCAAGGGTATCAAACTCTAAGCGCTCCTGATAGCCGTGCTGGTTATTTGTTAGACATGGCGGATCAAGCACAAAATCTAGAGCATTCAATCGCAGATTTGGACTTCTTAGAAGATGCGATGCAGATGCGTATGGACTTAGATGACGCTATCGAAGACAAAGACCTTTCGGCCTTGCAGCAACTACATCCTCAAATTACAGATCGTCTAGAAAATCAATCTGAACGCTTTAATAACGCTTATCAAAATCAAGATTGGCAAACAGCGATTGATGCGACACAGAAACTAAAATTTTTAGTTAAGCTAAATGCTGATGTGACGACGGGGCTTGATGACGTTGCAAATTCATCACACTCAGATGACGATGACCTGTACGTCTAAACAGCTGTGGGTATATCTCTCACTATCAAGTTAAATTCTATATATTTGATTAAAATAGTGACCATGATACCGTATAATCTTTAAGTCTAAGCGCATCAGACTGTCAGAACCTTTATTCTATGGAGTGATATTACAGACGCTAAGCTCTCGCAATGCATATGCTCCATTTTACTTATTCATTTTATCTCTGAGTTATCCTTATGTCTTTAATGCAAATTGCTGAACCCAATCAAAGCGCTCAACCTCACCAACATAAATTTGGCTTGGGCATCGACCTTGGTACTACACGCTCGTTGGTCGCGGTAGTGCGTTCAGGTAAGGCACAAGTCTTAGAGGCAGGCGCAGCGACAGATACGTTATTACCGTCTGTTGTCTATTATCCAGCTACTGGCACGCCATTAGTTGGCTATGATGCCCTAACGCATTTAGCGGATGATCCAAAAAATACGATCGTCTCGGCTAAGCGTTTTATGGGTCGTAGCCAAGCTGATATTAAGTTCTCTCATCCTTATGAGTTGTCTGGCAGTAAAGATGACATGCCCGCCTTTATTACGGCACAAGGCGAGGTTTCTCCTGTTGCAGTATCAGCGCATATCTTAGCCGCTCTTGAACAACGTGCAGCGAGTGCCTTACCTGCAGATAGCATTGAAGGTGCCGTGATTACGGTTCCAGCTTATTTTGATGAGGCACAGCGCCAAGCAACCAAAGATGCTGCCCAAGCAGCGGGGATCAACGTACTTCGCTTGTTAAATGAACCAACTGCTGCTGCAGTTGCTTATGGGCTTGACCAATCATCAGAAGACAGTAAAAAAGAGAGCTATTACTTAATCTATGACTTGGGCGGTGGTACGTTTGATGTATCTATCTTAAAGCTTACTGATGGTGTCTTTGAAGTATTGGCAACGGGTGGTAATAGCGCGCTGGGCGGCGATGATGTTGATCGTCTTATTACCAATTGGATCATTAAACAATTAAACATCGATCCAAAAGACGTCAGCCTGCATGACAAATCAATACTAGCTCAGCAAGCCAAAGCCTATAAGCAAGCATTGACTGATACTGAACAAGTGGATATTAGTGTTGATGTCAATGGACAGTCTTATCAAGGTGTATTGAGCTGTACAGATGTACTAGCTATCGTAGAGCCTGTTAGTCGCCGTACGCTAAGTGTGTGTGAACAAGTCCTACGTGATGCCAAGCTATCTACTACCGATTTAGATGAAGTTATCTTAGTGGGCGGTTCAACTCGTATGCCCGCAGTACAGCAAGTCGTGACTGAATTTTTTGCTAAACAGCCTCTTTGCCGTCTGAATCCAGATGAGGTTGTTGCTCTAGGTGCTGCCCAGACTGCTCATCAATTGGTTAATGGTGATAGTGACAACAATTTACTATTATTAGACGTGACACCGTTATCGCTAGGTCTTGAGACGATGGGTGGTTTGGTCGAAGTACTGATTCCGCGCAACACGCCTATCCCTGTGAAAAAACGCCAAGTGTTTACCACTTATCAAGATGGTCAAACAGGTATGGTGATTCACGTGGTGCAAGGTGAGCGCGAAACGGTAGAAAACTGTCGCTCTCTTGGACGTTTTGAGCTGTATGGCATCCCGCCAATGAAAGCTGGGTTTGCTCGTATCGAAGTCACCTTTAGTATTGACGCTAACGGCCAGCTTACTGTTAGTGCACAAGAAACCACGACTAAAACAGAAAGTAAAATCGAGATCGTGCCTTCTTATGGGCTATCAGATGAGCAAAAAGAACAGCTGCTTATTTCAGGGTTCAAACACGCAGAAGAAGATAAAAATGCACGCTCTTTGATCGAGACGAAAGTAGAAGCGGAACGCGAAGTACTAGCACTAAAGTCGGCACTAAACGAATTTTCAGCGTTGCTCTCTTCTGATGAGCAGCAATCACTAGCAGAGCATATCCAGTCGCTACGTGCATCTCTCAGTACTGATGATTTATCGCTTATTGAAGCAAAGCAGGCACAGCTCAAGCCACATAGTGATGCCTTTGCTGCACGTATCATGAATCAAAGCGTCAAGACCAGTATGGCAGGTACTAATGCCCAAGACTGGTAACAAATATATCGATATATATAGCTTAGCTAACATATTAAGTTAACTTCTAATATTTTTTAAATTGATTAGCATCGGACAGATAATTTATGCCAAAAGTTACCGTACTACCTCACCACGAAATTTGCCCTGAAGGCGCAGAAGTTGAATTACAGGCTGGTGAAAACTTATGTAAAGCACTATTAGAAAAAGGTATTAAAATCGAGCATGCATGTGAGATGTCAAAAGCTTGTACCACATGTCATGTCGTAGTACGTAAAGGTTTCAACAGTTTAGATGAAATGGATGATGTCGAAGCGGATTTACTTGATCGTGCTTGGGGCTTAGAACCTGATTCACGTTTGTCTTGTCAGGTTATGCTTGATGATAAAGATTTAACCATCGAAGTACCTAAATATACGCTTAATCATGCCAAAGAAAACCATTAAACATTGATAATATTTCCAGCTATGACTAAAAAGGCCAGCTATGTGATAGCTGGCCTTTTTTTATATAAGATTTTAAGATATCGACCCTCAAATGTTTACCTAGAGTTTGTTTAATTCAAAACAAGTATAAATCGGTTGAGTACAAAGTTCAGACTCGATACTTTGACTGAAGTTTACGTAAATTCTTTAAAATTTGACTGCATAGAGTAAAATACTTATTTGCGATTAAAGTCTTCACGTTTACTTTCTACAGCTGTACTCGTTACTATTTTTTCTTCTTGCTCTATGCGCTCCAGCGCAAAATTTAAGCGAGCTCTAATATCTTGATAGTCATTGTCTTTCATATCTTTGAAATTCAAATGCAAATTGAAACCAGGCAATGTGTGGTCGACCCATTTAGACAGATGACCTGCTGTATCGGTACTAGGATCAAATACTTGCCACGCGTTAACCTTCTCATCCAGACCTTTTAAGCAAAGCGCTGCAACGTGTGCGCATTCATAGTTGTGGCATATATAGTCGTAAGTGCTTTCGCTAACCAATATCTGATCTTTACCAGCACAAGCCTCAAGTCTAGAAGCTAAATTAGCTTCTTTACCAATAATTGTATAGCTAAGCCGACTATTGCTACCAAAATTACCGACGTGACAATAGCCAGTTGTGATTCCGATACGTATATATAAACCTTCAAATCCCATTAACCGCCATTTTTGGCGCAGAGTACGCATTTCGCGGCGCATATCAATTGCCATCGCCACGCAATCTAATGCATCTTGACGCGAACCACGACTATTCGGTTCACCGAAAAAGCATACCATACCATCACCAATGAACTTATCAAGTACTGCACCATGTTTATCAGCGACCGACGTCATGCAATGCATATAAGTATTGAGAATATCTGCCAAATTATCAGAACTTAGACTATCAGACAATTCGGTAAAGCCGACAATATCTGAGAACATGATAGTTATTTTTGCGCGTTTATTAGAAACCTTAACTGGGCTATCTGATTTGACAATAGGTTCCCAAATTTGTGGTGGTACAAATCGAGTCAGTTTATTGATCACTGAGACCATTGTTCTTACACGGCTTTTAGCTTTATATGCAGAGGCTTTATAACCAGTATATTCTTGGTACATGCGTCGAAACTGACAAAGGATAACGGTCATACTACTTAACATTACCATAGGTGGTAACCAACCATTTGCACAGTCCAGCTCATTGCTACTTAGGATAGTACTGACATAATAGAAAATAATTGCAGTCACTAGAGCTACTGCAACTAACCTCAGTTGATTGTCAGGGCGACTAAAAATAATACGGATGCCAATTAGAGACACTAAGCTGAGCGATATAACAGTACAGAACTGTAACGTTCCAATGACAACCGACAATAGAATGATAACAATACTAGATGTCCAAAAACTGGTTTGGCGTCGATAGTTATAAATTAAAATCATCAAACTTGGTAGGGTAACAATGACTAGAAGCGCCATGGCTGGTGGGCGAAACTCAAAATGCAGTGCAAGTAGTATAACAGTGAATATTAGAACAAACACTTCAGGATAATCGAATCGACAAGTTTGACCTGCCTTTAACGGCGTCAACGATTTGAACGTCTCTGAAAAAGGCATATGAAGTTCACTTAAATGATTCGAACGATACGAGAGAGACGGATAAAGCACACTAGCACATGTGTATTATTTGCCCTTATGATGATTTACCATAAGATATATTTAATAATATATTATACTTTCGAAATAAGTTAAAACATAGGTCATTGGTTACTAAAAAGCGACCTTTTGTCCAGTTTATCCTCTCCCTTATAATTTTTTTCAAATTTAATTAAAAAAGGCCAGATACTTCTAAGTATCTGGCCTTCTCTTTCATATATACGATTAGCATTCAATCTATTTCTAATTAAAGGTAGAATAGATTGATTATACCATTTGCCAATCAAACGGCATTTGATGATGACCACGTAGCGCCATCATCAATGTTTGCTGCATCTGCGCCAATACTTCTTTCGTATATGGAACAGCTGGCACGCCCCATACTGGGTTTGGCCATTGCATATCATTTTGATAACGGACAATATGATGAAAATGAAGCTGTGGCACTTGATTCCCAAGAGCGGCCACATTCATTTTGTCAGCCTGAAAAGTCTTAGCTAACTGACTCGATAACCAGCTCGACTCTCGTAAGAACTGCGTTTGATCAGCTTCAGATAGCTCATACAGCTCTTTGATACCTGATACACGTGGCACTAATATAAGCCAAGGAAATTGACAGTCATTGATTAAACGACAAGTGGATAATGGAAAATCCCCCACTAAAAAACTATCAGCAGCAAGTTTATGATGAAGTTGGAACATAATGACGGTTCTCTTGTTGTTTAATGCAAATAAGAATACAGAAAGTTAAAAACTTAGTTTGGCTATTTTATCAGTTATCTGGTTGATAAAATAGCGCCATGATTTATTGGCTTATAGCAACTACCTAGCCTGCTTTATATCGAGCTATGTATTAAGTAGACTCTGTCACCATATGCTCACTAAAATAGCGCAACAGCTCTTGTATGACCGTCACGCGCTGCTGCGGTGTGGCCAGTTTATCAGCATTCTGATAACGAATACCAGCTGCGCCATTCATACGATAATGCTGACCATTTGATTGGATCAATTTAATAATGGCTAATGCATCAACTGGGGTATCTGGCGCAAACTCTAGTGTCATACTACTACTATTGGCATCAATCTTATTGATTTTAAGCGGTTCTGCTTGTAAACGTAATCCATGAATGGCAAATAACTGCTTGGTTTGATCTGGTAGTGCCCCAAAGCGGTCAATCATCTCCGTACGAATATCCGTTAAGGCTTCTTTATCATCGGTATTACTAATACGCTTATAGAACAATAAACGCTGATGCACATCGTGTAGATACTCTTCTGGGATGAGGGCGGAGCTATGTAAGTTGATTTCACTGGTCAGCAATAACGGTGTATTTAGATCCGGCTCTTTACCAGCTTTAATCGCCTTAGTCGCACGCTCAAGCATATCCATATATAAGCTGAAGCCAATCGCTTGCATATTACCACTTTGCTGCTTACCCAATATCTCCCCTGCACCGCGAATCTCCAAATCTTCACTTGCCAGCATAAACCCTGCACCCAGAGTATTGGCCCGTTCAATCGCATGTAAACGTCGCTTGGCATCACCTTTAAGGCCTTTTAGAGAAGGCACTAATAAATAACAATATGCTTGGTGATGACTACGTCCTACTCGACCACGCAGCTGATGTAATTGCGCAAGACCAAACTTATCAGCGCGCTCAATAATGATCGTATTGGCATTAGGCACATCAATACCCGTCTCGATAATGGTAGAGCAAACCAACACGTTGAATTTTTTATGATAAAACTGCTGCATGATCTGCTCAAGCTGACGCTCTTGCATTTGCCCATGGGCTACTCCTACTCGCGCTTCTGGCACTAGGTCACGAATGGTCTCTGCCATGCGCTCAATACTAGCAACATCATTGTGTAGAAGATACACTTGACCACCGCGAAGAAGCTCACGCAATATGGCTTCTTTCATCAATGCTTCTGTCTTTTGCATCACAAAGGTCTTGATAGCAAGGCGACGTGCAGGTGGCGTGGCGATAATCGACATATCACGCATGCCTGAGAGCGCCATATTGAGCGTTCTAGGAATTGGCGTCGCTGTCATAGACATGCTATCGACATCTGTCTGAATGGCCTTGATACGCTCTTTATGGCGCACGCCAAAACGATGTTCTTCATCGACAATCATCAGTCCAAGGTTTGCAAATTTCACATCTGGTTGTAGCAGTTTATGAGTACCAATGACAATGTCTACTTTACCAGCAGCCAAATCAGCCAGTACTGTTTCTTGATGTTTTTTGCCACCAAAGCGCGACAAGCTCTCGATACGAACCGGCCAATCTGCAAAACGGTCGCGGAAGTTGTCTTCATGCTGACCGGCAAGCAATGTTGTAGGTACTAATACAGCAACCTGATAACCAGCACTAACAGCAATAAAGGCAGCGCGCATCGCTACTTCTGTTTTGCCAAAACCAACATCGCCGCAAATAAGACGATCCATCGGTTGGTTTTGTCTCATGTCTTCTATCACGGCATGAATGGCATTGGCTTGGTCAGCGGTTTCTTCAAAGGCAAACTGACTGGCAAATAGCTCATACTGCGATGGATCTATTTTGAAATGAATACCAACTTTGGCCTCACGCCTTGCTTGCATATTAAGCAGTTCTGCAGCGACGTCATGAATTTGCTCTAACGCCTTTTGCTTGGCTTTATCCCATTTGCCACTACCAATCTTATGAAGCGGTGCTAAAGCTGGATCACCGCCACTATAGCGGCTAATCATTTGCAAATTGGCGACTGGTACATAGATACTAGCATCATCGGAATATTTTAGATGAATAAACTCTTGCTCGCCGTCGCCCACATCCAAAGTAATCAAGCCATTATAACGACCAATACCATGCTCAATATGTACCACTGGACTGCCATCTGTTATTTCAGTGACGCTCTTGACCAAAAACTCTTCTGATACACCGCTTTGGCGACGACGGCGTGTCTGCAAGACTTGACGACCAAATAGCTGTGTTTCGCTAATCAATACTAAGCGTTCGGGTACATAGACACCACGTTCGATTGGTGCCACAGTCAAACCAACATGCGGTAGATGACTGTTATTGGTAGCGCTAGCCTTATCTGCGGCTAAGAATGCCTCAAAGCTATCATACGCCTTGATATCAATCTTGCTCTTAAACAGTTCAATGAGAATCTCGCGACGGCCTGCGGTCTCTGCAACAATCAGTACGGGTGTTGAAGTTTTCGATTGCGTATCCAAAAAGTCGAGCAATTCGGATAATGGTTCAGACTGTTGATGATTGACTGCTAACTGCGGCGGCTCTTGTGCCTTGATTGTAACCAATCCTTGTTGCTTATTCTGAACCACCTCATCGCGAGCACTTAATATTACTCGTGGATACTGGTTAAGCTGTTCGTTAAGCGCGTTAGATAATAGATACAGCAGTGTTGGCTCTACAATAGGCTTGTCAATGTCATGCCGACGCTCTTCGTAGCGGCGCTGAATTTGTGACCAGTAGTCAGCTTGTCTTTCATTAATTAATTCATCGGTGATAAACAATGCATCACTTGGTAAATAAGAGAATAAGCTACTCTCAGCCTCCCAATCTTTTAAATTGAAAAATAGCGGCTGATAATATTCAAGCCCACTACTGGCAATTCCTGCCATCACATCTTTATGGAGCTCAGATTTGCGGCTACTGGCATTAGGGAACATAGCAGCAAAGTTCGTGCGGAAGGTTTCACGCCCTTCGTCAAGCGGAAACTCTTTTGCAGGCAAGATTTGAAATTGTTCGATAGGTTTAGAGATATCTGGCATCTTATGCAGTAATGACAGCGATTCTTTCGCCATACTGGTATCGTTGCCCGTTAACATCGCCTTCAGATCATCGGCAGTCAAGGTGCGCTGCGTTTGAGGATGAAAAAAACGAATAGTTTCGATTTCATCATCGAACAAGTCTAAACGTAGAGGGAACGGCTGACCCATCGCAAAGATATCAATAATACTGCCACGTACTGCAAACTCACCTGGTTCAAAGACATTTTCAACGGCACGGTAGCCTGCCTTTGCCAATAGCCCACGTTGGGTATTGATATCAAACCGATCGCCAACACTCAAATCAAAATGCTGACCAATTAACCAGCTTGGCGGTGCAACGCGGTGCATAAGGGCTTGTATCGATATAAGGAGCACGCCCGTTTTGGGCATATCCGTCAATAGGTTGATACGTTCACTGACGATGTCTTGATGTGGTGACAGCTCATCATAAGTCAGCGTCTCCCAATCAGGAAACACGTAGGCATCGACGCCACAAAACGCCAACTCGGTTTCTATCTGATTAAGTTGGTTTTGGTCGCGTGTAACCACGACTTTTAATCGCTCGGCAACATTCCATAATGGCGATTGAACCAAGCTTGCCAGCCACAAACTACTGACTGCACCATGGACAGGGGCTAGCCAACGCCGCTCGGCATTTTGGATAGGAAACAACTGCTGGTTAATAGGATCAAACGCGTCAGTCAAAGCAGTGATAGGCATAACAGATAGGATCAGAATTAAGGAATTAGAAAGCTATTATACGAATATTTGAACAATTACCAATACGATTTGACAAAACCAAACAGTTTGTTAGTATGGCACGCTTTTGACCATTACCGTTTTAAGCTCACTCTTTATGGTTAGCATGTGATTATTTCTAGATAAACGTTTACCTATTATCTCCTATAAATACTTCTAAATGAGTGTCAACTGCTCAGTAACTTGTACTCTTTATAACCCTGTAAAAGCATTTTTACATTACCTAAAATCTAAAGCTTGTAGCTGCCAAAAACTATTGATTATCAATAAATAGTCGATACTTTGACGGTGTCCAGCTCAGCTAACTCATCAGGAGATTCGTCACCTATGAACGAGCAAAAACAGATCCCAAAGCATCTTCTCGAAAAGTTTCGCCGCAGACTCTATACCACTGAGCATAAAACTGGTGAAAATAACACTGAAATATTGGGTTTAGATTTACACAGACCTGTATTTTTCTTTACCGCTATTGCCGTTATTGGCTTTGTATTATTTGCATTATTACTACCTAATATAGCGAACTCTTGGCTCAATGGTACTCAAGATTGGGTAGTCAATAGTTTTGACTGGCTGTTTATCAGCACAGCTAATATCATGGTAGTATTTAGCCTGATATTGATTGTATCCCCCTATGGCAGCATCCGAATTGGCGGTATAAACGCCAAACCTGACTTCAATCGGCACTCATGGCTCTCAATGCTATTCGCAGCTGGTATGGGCATCGGCCTTATGTTTTGGAGTGTGGCTGAGCCGTTAGCTTATGCAAGCGGATGGGCAGGTACACCACTCGGTGTAGCAGCAGACAGCCCTGAAGCTTACCGTGCAGCTATGGGTGCAACCATGTATCACTGGGGTTTACACCCTTGGGGTATCTATGCAGTAGTTGGTTTATCATTGGCCCTATTTGCTTATAATTTCCGCTTCCCGTTGACCATGCGCTCCGTATTCTATCCTATTTTTAAAGAAAAAACGTGGGGGTTACCTGGCCATATTATTGATATATTGGCCGTGCTAGCGACGATATTTGGTTTAGCGACTTCATTAGGTTTGGGTGCCCAACAAGCAGCCAGCGGGCTTAATTACCTTTTTGGTTGGGACTTTGCGGGTAATTCGCTTGAGATTGTCATTATAGTTGTTGTCACTGCTCTTGCCACAATATCAGTGGCACGTGGTCTTGATGGCGGGGTCAAGCTATTGAGTAACGTGAATATGTTAGTCGCTTTAGCCTTGCTACTGTTTGTATTTTTCGTTGGTAACTCACTCGGACTACTGAGCAAAATCGGTAACACAGTCGTTGATTATGCCACTTATATTATTCCCTTATCTAACCCTGTAGACCGCAGTGATGGTGACTTCTTTCACGGTTGGACCGTGTTTTATTGGGCATGGTGGATCAGCTGGTCGCCATTTGTAGGTATGTTTATTGCTCGTATCTCAAAAGGCCGTACGGTACGTGAATTTATTACCTCAGTAATGTTAGCCCCTACGCTTGTGACCATCGTCTGGATGACGGTGTTTGGACAGTCAGGGTTGAGTCAGTATGACAATCAAGTTGGCGAGCTAGCAGGAGGGGTTAGTGATGCTTCCTTAACCTTGTTTCAGATGCTAGCAAATCTTCCTCTAGGAACCATTACCTCTTTAATTGCTATTATTCTAGTGATGGTATTTTTTGTGACTTCATCGGACTCAGGCTCTTTGGTAGTTGATACGATTACAGCAGGTGGTAAGCTTGAAGCTTCCATATACCAGCGTGTATTTTGGGCTGTTGCTCAAGGTCTTATTGCTATTGCGCTTCTTTATGGCGGCGGCGCGCAAGCTCTAAAAACTATTCAAGCAGGTGCAGTGAGTACAGGCTTACCTTTTACTTCGGTGCTGATCGTGATGTGTATTAGCTTATGGCTTGGCTTACGCAGGATTTATAAGGCGCGAGAGCAAATGCTCTCAGAGCTTGAAAAATACTAACGAATTGCTTATTTTTAACCCCAAAAACCCAGTTCTGTCATAGAACTGGGTTTTGGCTTTATAGTCGTTTGTAATATAGATTTGTTTGTAGTTATATTAAATTTAAACTAATGATAGTCTACGCTGTTAAAGGTTCATTACTTGCAATAATGCCATTGTTGTCTGCATAGACAAACATACCTGAGTTCAACGTCAAATCACCAAAGCTGATTTCAATATCCGTTTGACCTTCATCACGGCGGGTTGATTTACGCGGTATACAACCAAGCGCCATCACACCAAGATTCATTTCTGCCATATCATCAACATCGCGAACACAGCCATACACAATAACTCCAGCCCAGCCATTATCGATAGCTGATTGTGCAATCATATCGCCTAGTAATGCACACCGCATAGAGCCACCACCATCAACGACCAACACTTTACCATTACCGTTTTTGTCTTTGCCATTGCTATTCAACAGTGACTTAACACGGCTATTGTCTTCGAAGCACTTGACCGTCACGATTTCACCGCAGAATCTATTTTTCGCACCAAAATGATGGAATGACTTACCTTCAATATTTGGTAAGCATACTTGCGACTCAGGATGGGCATCCAATAAATCACAAGTGACAAAATTTTCTCTATCCATTTGTATTGATTCTGACATTGCTTCTGCTCCTTGTTTTAGTGACTCAACTGACTGGTATTTCAATACTTATCAATGCTTAGATAATAGCTGCTATTTTTTCCTCTAGTATTTTCGTTATATTACGATCAAAAATTAATATCTATAGCTTCCTAATTTCAAAACTGATTCTGTCATCAAAAAAAACGGTCTCTTTATTTTTTAACGCGGGTCATCGCTAACATCTGCTTATTTTCGATAATATCAGTATGCTTAATTTGAGGTTCAATACGGTATTTACTACGATGATAGATATCATGAGCACTCATGGCCATAGCGCTAGCAACACGTTTAGCAGAAATAGGATGTAACGACAGCGACTCTGACACCAAAGGCGAGATAATCTTGAAAGCTTTTTGGCCCATGCTCTCAAGTGGACGACCTTTGTGCTTACCAAGCAACAATGATGGGCGAAAGACGACCAATTGTCCAAAACCAAACGCCATAATAGCTTGCTCTGTCTCAGCCTTAACTCGGTTGTACAAAAAGCGACTGTCAATATCAGCATTCATTGAAGAGAGTAAAAAGAAATTTTCCACTCCCTTATCGCGACATAACTTGGCAAAATTTACATTATAATCTCGATCTATTTTACGAAAAGCCTCATCACTACCAGCCTGCTTTTTTGTCGTACCTAGACAACTAAAAGCATCTGTCGTTCGATCGGCACCAACGCTTGCAAACACCTCAGATAAATTATCAAAATCGTTGATTTGATAAAAACGCATGCTGGCGTTGATATAGCGTGGCGGACGACGAGCAAGCACAATCAATGTGTCATAAAGCTCACTCAGTTGCTTTACCAAATGCTGCCCTACTAACCCTGTTGCGCCAATCACAATTGCTTTTCGCTGCATACTCTATCCACTTATATAACTTTAGATGAACTATATTGATGAGAAAATACCTATATCAAGGTCTGTCGTTAGAATATCATACCTAAATTCCTCAATAACTGACGCTATTATATAGGATATATTGTAAGAGATTTTATCAACTACCTAGGTCTATCAGCACTTACTATTGATGTAGTTACTACAATGACTCAAATTCGATGATATTACGTAACTTCTTTGAGCATTAATCATCAAATATATTGTCCTTAGTTCAATAATTTGCTAAGATAATCGGCTTTACACGTCAACGCTGTTTAATTATTCCAAACAGCTCTGACGCTTACGATGCTCTACTCATATTAGCTACTTTAATATTAGACATCGACATCATATTTGACGAGACGGCTGCTCGTCACCGATGATTGTTAAACCCATTATTGCAATCAACATTCATATTTTTATCTATCTTTATCAAGGAGATACGCGTGGCTAATACTGCACAAGCTCGTAAACGCGCCCGTCAAAACACCAAACGTCGTCAGAACTCTGCGTCACAACGCTCTATGGTTCGTACTTACTTAAAACGTGTTGATGCGGCTATCGAAGCTAAAGATTATGACGCGGCTACCGAAGCTTACAAAAAAGCGGTACCAGTTCTTGATCGTATGGCTGACAAAGGTATTATTCATAAGAATAAAGCTGCTCGTCGTAAGAGCCGCCTAAACAAAACAATCAAAGGCCTACAAGCTTAAGATTTGTGTTGGTTAGACCGCATTGCGCTTTTATAGCGTAATGACTAAAACCTTGCTACTGGTTCTAATACTGGAGCAAGGTTTTTTTATGCCTACTCGAATATATTAAATGAACAACTTCCTATCAACTCATTTCAATATTTAGATAAGACATCACTTCCATTGTACTTCTGGTGGCAATAGTAATTTGCTAGGGTGATAGCCAGCTGCTCGATAACCCTCTAATAATGAATTAATCGGCCGCGTATATACTTGACCTCGCCAGATGAAATGTGCACTCGCTTGATCAAAGGGCTTGTCATCAAACCATAGAAACACACCTTCCATCATCTTTGGCCAATCATTCCAATCAATCTCTACCACATCGAACATAACTGCTAAGAACGCAGATAGCAGCGTGTCATGACTCACAGCGAGCATTAAATGGCCATCTTGCGGCTGATTCTGGTAAAAAAGCGACAGAATATCCAGACCGCCTTGGTAGGTGTTTTTGGTCCCTTCGAGATTGCCTTGCAAAAAACGATTAATGAAATTTAGGACACCAATCTCTTTGAACACTGGATTGGCTATTTCAGGCTCAGTAACGAGGCTACCAGGCTCTACCAACAGCGACTGGTGTGTAATATCACGCTTTAGACCAGCTCCCTCTTGCATCAGCTGCGCGGTATCGATGCAACGCCCAATAGGACTAGAGATACTATCGACGTCGAGCGAATATGGTAAATGACCTGACAACCACCGCCCCCATGACTTGGCCAATACGCGGCCTTTAGGCGTCAACGGTAACTGATAGCTGGCAAAACCATTACCATCAGAACGCTCACGTAAAGAATGCCTCGTAAATAGAATGAGTCGCTTATTTTCAGGCAATAAGCTGACAGAGGGAATCATACTATCTGGCAGGTGCGAAGGTGCAGGCGCGCTTGGTATGTGACTCGCAAGCTTGTCAGCAGA
The DNA here is from genome assembly GCF_052376135.1 of Psychrobacter sp. AOP7-C1-14. Classification (NCBI taxonomy): domain Bacteria; kingdom Pseudomonadati; phylum Pseudomonadota; class Gammaproteobacteria; order Moraxellales; family Moraxellaceae; genus Psychrobacter; species Psychrobacter sp. AOP7-C1-14. Next base: position 390,558 of record NZ_JBQSVH010000001.1, read on the forward strand.
TATTTTTGACAGGGTGTTATTCAAATATTTACTCATGACAACAAGCCTAGCAGATTTCTTATCAGGAATGAACAACAGACAAACCTAGTTGCAATATATCTGATATACCCTCTTCATTTTTTCAAATAAAACGCTTTATTCAAAAGAGTCTATGTCTAGCGTAAGTAAAGGTTTATCAGATACTTAATACGGTTCTAGCCGATATCAATCACTTTGTCCCAAGCAAACTCTAGTGCCGTACTACTGACCTCATTAGGATAGGCTCGTGGATTGACAATCACTCGCGTATTACCGACTTTATAATCAAATGCTTCATGAGTATGTCCATGTACCCAAAGCACCGGTGCCCAATCTTCATGCATCCATCCTGATAAATCACTGACGAAAGCAGCATTACTTGGTAAATCAGCATACTTTTCAGACACCGATAACGCACTGACGCTATGATGACTCATAACTACTGTTTTCTTACCTAATTTATGAGATTCAATTAACGCTTGCTGTAGCCACCGACGATGCTTGGCATGAATCTGCATAGATACTTCAGGCGAAAACAGTTCGGCGCCTGCATAGATTTGCTTATAGTCACGCATAAAATGACGAGCAGCCGCCATTGTGTCTTCATTGGCATGATACTGATAATCTGTCCAAAGCGTACAGCCTAAGATGCGTATATCACCAATATCGATATGCTGACATTGTAATACGCGAACTCCCTTTTCGGACGCAGTATCATAGTTATCCCAGGTTGCCAGTTTATGATCAAAGCTCAATACGTCTTCATCAAAGTATTCATGATTACCAGCGATAGTAATCAGGGGAACTTCTAAGCGTGCTGCTTGTTCTTGTAACCATGGCATACCTTTGTCGCTATTAGCAGTATCCCCTGCTACCAGTACTAAATCTGCATCAGTTTTAGGAATATGTCCAACGGGGTGCGACTGACGTGCATAACTATCAATATGTAAGTCACTCAATATCTGTAATTTCATATTATCCAACATCATTTAGTAGTGTTATTATTAAAAAATTAATTAGCGATAAACGCTCATAATAGTAGTACTGCTATTTATCTAAATGAGCGTTTTTAATATAGTTATTATATTTTATAAAGATTATAAGAATAAATTTAAGTAGTGTAGCAGTTTTTTCTATACCATCAAAAAGTAAAAAGACAGCCATTTAGGCTGTCTTTTTACTCAATACCTACTCAAAATTAAATGCTTTGAAGTATGGTCTGTAGTTTAGCAGCAGGGTCTACAGCTTGAGTTATCGAACGTCCAATAACCAAATAATCAGAACCGTCCGTTAATGCCTGACTTGGTGTACAGATACGTTTTTGATCATCCGCACTGTCTTCAGCTAGGCGTATACCAGGCGTCACCAGTTTAAAGTCCTGACCACATAATGATTTAAGTGTCTTTGCTTCTTGAGCCGAGCATACCACTCCATCTAAACCAGCTTGCTTAGTCAATTGTGCCAGTCGGCTCACTTGGGCATCTAAGCTATCAGTGATACCTGTTTGCATTAACGCTTCGCTATCCATAGAGGTTAATACAGTGACTGCGATGAGTAATGTATCAAGATTTCTATCTAGTAAGCGCTGTTTTGCCAACGACATAGCTTCTAGACCTGCGCTAGCATGAACATTCACCATCCATACACCAAGCTCTGCAGCAGCCAATACGGCTTGAGCAGTGGTATTAGGAATATCATGAAATTTTAAGTCTAGAAACACTTCAAAGTCACGTTGATGCAATGCCTTGATGATATTAGGGCCACAACGCGTAAACAGCTCTTTACCGACTTTCAATCGACATTGAGATGGATCTAGCTGGTCAGCCAGCGCTAAAGACGCCTCTACCGTCATATTGTCTAAAGCGACGACAACTGGAGAGTTAATTACATTATTCATGGGTTTACCATATATTTTGAAGTTATCAAAGTATCTTATTTGAGGTCAACAACAAGGTCGTTGAATTATCGTCTAGCAGATCACCTAATAACTCAATCTCGTTTACGCTTAGTCAGAGTAGAGCCTTCAGTTAGGCTAGTCGCGTCACTATTTTTCCCATTGGTAGCAGAAGCACCATAAACAGCTTCATCTACTGTTGGCGCGCTTGCTTGACGATCGATAACTGTGTTTGCTTGAGTCAATTGCTCTTGTAGGTTTGTATTTGCTTTTTGCAAACGTGAAATTTCCCACTTATTTTGCAATACACGGAACATAAGAAGTGCAAGCAATATACCAATGATGATGCCAAGTATTAAACACAAGATCAGTAGCAACCCTAGATTCATCGTAGGTGCTTGCGAAAACAGCAGGTTGACTCCGACCTCAGTATTATTTGCCAATACCAAACCAAGCGAATAAGCAAAGCTCAAAAACAGCAATACAAATAGTAAAAAGCGCATGAGACAGTTACCTCAGTTTGGAATGATAAATATTGAACAGCTCGATAATCAGTATTAGTTTAACTTACCGTATCATTTACTGCTTCGCGTAAAGCTTTGCCTGGTTTAAAGTGTGGAATCGCTTTAGCTGGTACAGGTACACTTTCGCCTGTTTTAGGATTGCGTCCCATGCGGGCACGGCGATGATGCAGACAAAAACTACCGAATCCACGAACTTCGACTCGGCCATCATTGGCTAAAGTATGGGTCATCAAATTTAAAATTTCACGCACTGCGTCATCAACCACGGTATCTGCCATGCTGTCACAGTTTGCACTCAAATTACTAATAAATTCAGATTTGTTAATCGCTTGCTGCATTATTACACTTGCCTTATTGATTGATGGATAAGCTAATGATGAGTCAATGCTCTATAGTACAAAAATGCGTATGGATAATTAAATTATAAAGACTGAATTTTTAAAACCAATCTTCAGAATTGCATCATGACTATAAAAAGCTTATAACTATCATCTCGTTACTCAATGGTGCAAATGATAGCGGATATTAGCGTAAATGGGAATAAGAGTTTGCCCATTTGGCTAAAAACCTCTATCACTAACCGTGTTGATAAAAGCTAACCATAAAAAAAAGCGACCGAAGTCGCTTTTTTTATATTACTTTTATATCAATGGTTTACAGCTTACTGCATTTGTTCTTTGATCAAATCACCAATAGTTTTTGGCTGTGCATCAGAACCAGTAGCGGCAGTAGTACTTGTGCTGCTTAGTTCTTTGATTGCTTGACGCTCTTCAGCTTCGTCTTTCGCTTTGATAGACAAGTTGATATTGCGTGTTTTACGATCAACACTGATGATTTTCGCTTCAACGTCATCACCAACAGTCAGATGCTTAGTAGCATCTTCAACGCGGTCACGTTGGATTTCAGAAGCGCGTAGATAAGCTTCAACTTCGTCAGCAAGTTCAATGGTAGCGCCTTTAGCGTCTACTTCTTTTACTTTACCATTAACGATAGCACCACGGTCATTGCTCACTAGGTATTCGTTGAATGGATCAGAGCTCAACTGCTTAACGCCTAGGCTGATACGGTTAGCTTCTGCATCTACAGACAGTACCATTGCTTCAACGGTGTCGCCTTTGTTGTAGTTACGGATAGCATCTTCGCCAGTTTCGTTCCAAGAGATATCAGATAGATGAACAAGACCATCAATACCACCGTCTAGACCGATAAAGATACCGAAGTCAGTGATTGATTTGATAGTACCAGTGATTTTATCACCGCGCTCATGTTTCTTATCAAACTCGTCCCATGGGTTAGCTAGAGTTTGTTTGATACCTAGGCTGATACGACGACGTTCTTCATCGATATCAAGAATCATTACTTCAACTTCATCACCCACTTGAACAACTTTAGATGGGTGGATATTTTTGTTGGTATGATCCATTTCTGATACGTGTACTAGACCTTCGATACCTTCAGAAATCTCAGCGAAACAACCATAGTCAGTCAAGTTGGTTACGCGAGCTTTTACAACACTACCTACTGGGTAAGTGCCGCCAACGTTATCCCAAGGATCAGTACCAAGTTGTTTTAGACCTAGGCTAACACGGTTGCGTTCACGGTCAAACTTCAATACTTTAACTTTTAGGTCTTGGCCAACTTCAACAACTTCAGATGGGTGCTTGATACGGCGCCATGCCATGTCAGTGATGTGCAATAGACCATCAATACCACCTAGATCAACGAACGCGCCGTAGTCAGTAAGGTTCTTAACGATACCTTCGATCTCGATGCCTTCTTCAAGCTTGTTCAATAGCTCTTCGCGCTCAGCTGAGTTTTCAGCTTCCATAACTGCACGACGGCTAACAACAACGTTGTTACGCTTTTGGTCAAGTTTGATGACTTTGAATTCTAGCTCTTTGCCTTCAAGATGCGTTGTATCACGGATAGGACGTACATCTACCAATGAACCTGGTAAGAACGCGCGTACTGAACCGATATCTACAGTGAAACCGCCTTTAACTTTGCTTGAAATGATACCTTTAACGATTTCATCGTTATCAGCGATTTTTTCAAGGAAGTTCCAAGTTTCAACACGTTTAGCTTTCTCACGTGACAGCAAGGTTTGACCCATGCCGTTATCAACCGCTTCAACTACGACATCAACGCTATCGCCAACTTCAACTTCAAGTTCGCCTTCTTCGCTTAAAAACTCTTCACGAGCGACGATACCTTCAGATTTAAGACCAGTATCTACTGTGATCCAATCGCTATCGATGGCCACAACAGCACCTGTAATAACCGAGCCACGCTCGATATCTAGGCCCTGCTCTTCAATGCTCGCTTCAAATAGTTCAGCAAATGATTCCATTATGTCTACCTTTGTATAGCCGTATCCTGTCCAGCACAGTACGGATCAAATTTATGATTGTATAGAACGAAATACTGGTTTTATATCCCATGCAATCATATAAAAAAACGTTTGTTGATAGCGAGCTCATTATGGCTAAAACTGACTAACAACAACTGTCTTATATCGAATGCTATATTTCAAATAAGCTAATTTTTTGTTGCTATTTGGATAATATTTAACTCAACCGTGTTATTTTATACTAAAAACATGATTAGTAGGGAAGTTTTTAGTACTTAATATGTTGTTTTTACTAGCTATTAAATTATTAACTATTGAAAAAGATACCTTTATCTTGGCAGTGCTTTTTGACCTGCTCATATACTGCATCAGCATTGAGCGCTGAACTATCCAGTAATAATGCATCTGCCGCAGGCTTCGATGGCGCTGTACTACGATTTTCATCACGGTCATCACGCGCTTTTATCGTCGCTAAAATCGCCTCAAAACCTGCTGTCTGACCGGCATTCGATAACTGTGCCACACGGCGCTCTGCACGCGCTTCAGCACTAGCCGTCAAAAACACTTTGACATCAGCATCTGGGAAGACGACTGTACCCATATCACGACCATCAGCCACTAAGCCTGAACGAGTGGCCATATCTTGTTGTAACTTGAGCAATGCTTGGCGCACCTGTGGAAAGATTGCTATCTGTGATGCGTAGCCACCGACTGTTTCATTGCGTACTTGCTCACCTACCGCTTGTCCATTAACAATGATATCTATACGTCCTGAATCATTATTTGGTACAAATGCTATCTCTAAGCTTTCAGTCAAGGCCAGTACGGCCTTTTCGTCAATCGATTGGCTAGCATCTGCGTTGATTAAACCTGCTTCAAATGCTTTTAAACCAACGATTCTATAAAGCGCGCCAGAGTCTAACAGTTGATAGCCCAGCATTTGTGCTAGACGCCATGTAACCGTACCTTTACCAGCGCCACTAGGACCGTCGATACAAATAACAGGATAACGCACTGATGAAGTACGGCTATCATCTCTATTGAGTAAAACATTGTCAGATGTAAAACTAGTCATAATACTTACTCAATAATATGCGTTATTAATATCACTTATCATATGTTATTAATAAGACAGTACTTATTCGAATGGTCATTATTTAATAGTCTATTGAGATGGGTGCTATTAAATAGGGCGATATTATAGCAAAAAATCATCGTAACCACTAGCACCAAGACGGATATCTTGTTATTAATCTTTTTAGTTTACATACTGGCTTTATTCTTTTTTGCAGCCTGCCTACGCTCACGAAAAAACGTCTTTAATATTTGGCTACTATGCTCGCTGCATAACCCTTTGTAGGCTTGGATACTATGGTTATAAAACGGTTGTAACGACAAGTCCATTTGACTACCAACCATCCCAGCACGTGGTTCACTCGCTGCATATACTAACTTGTTTACACGCGCATGGATTAATGCGCCGATACACATCGTACAAGGCTCTAGAGTGACATATAAGGTAGTCTGCAATGGTAAGCGATAGTTCTCTAGACGTATACAGGCGTCTCTCAAGGCAACTATCTCAGCATGAGCAGTAGCATCATGGCTACTGATTGGTTGATTAAATCCTTGGCCGATAATTTGATTATCATGTACCAGTATAGCGCCTACTGGCACCTCTCCTCGATCAGCACCCTGTTTGGCAAGTTCAATAGCTTGTTGCATCCATTTAACATCTTCAACTGACCAAAAGGTGCTGGTTTGAATATTTGAAGACAGAGGCGATATTAATTTCATGTGCTGTGTATTTTGCATTTATTGTGGTAGTTGCCAGTCAATTGGCGTTTGGCCATATTGCACTAAGTAATCATTCGTTTTAGAAAAGGGTTTAGTGCCAAAGAACCCGCCGCGGTTTGCTGCCAATGGTGATGGATGTACCGCTGTCAGAATCAAATGTTTATCCGTATCGATATACTTACCTTTCTTTTGGGCCTTACTACCCCACAAAATAAATACGGTATGCTTTGTCTGTTCATTAACTGCATCAATGACAGCATCCGTAAACTGCTCCCAACCTTTATTCTGATGACTGTTTGGCTCGCCTTCTCGTACAGTCAGTGAGCTATTAAGCAATAGAACACCTTGCTGCGCCCAATATGTCAAATCACCATGCGATGAGGGGCGAATACCAATATCATCTGCCATTTCTTTAAGCAAGTTATTCAACGATGGTGGTTTTGGAATGGCTTTAGGAACAGAAAATGATAACCCCATAGCCTGACCTGGACGATGATAAGGATCTTGGCCCAAGATTACCACTTTGACTTGTGACAAAGGCGTGAGGTTAAGCGCATTGAACATCAATGGTGCAGGAGGATAGATACTATCATCGGACTGATAGGCTTCCTTTAAAAATGCGCGTAGATTATCCATATTCTCAGACGTTAATTCATCTGCTAATGCCGTTTTCCAATCCTCTGGTAAACGGACATTGTCTAAAATCGCTTGCTTTTGTTCTGGAGTCTTGGTTGTCGGTTCATCGAACAATTCCATAGTGCGTCCTTTTTATACTTGTTATCTTGTTATAAGTTCCGTAGCTTTGTTAAAGCCAGTTTACTGTAAATAATCATACTAACAAAAAACGGTGTGCGCTTTGTTGGTGAATTATAGCAACAAAAAAACGGCTACCGCAGTAATGCGGTAACCGTTCTTATGATGTCAACATTAAAAAACTTAGCTGGCTAGAAACTCAGAATCAGAATGTGGTTCATGAGTTTCAACGACTGTCAGTACAATACGGCTATCAGCTGAGCTTTTGTCTGAGGCCTTATCAAGCTTCATCGCATCACTCTCTTTAGAGTCATCGACTTTAGGCTCTAAGGTCAGATGCACCACACCGCCATTGACCAAATCCCCAAACAAAATCATACTTGCCAGTGGTTTTTTGATTTCATCCTGAATCAGACGCTGCATCGGACGTGCACCCATTAGACGGTCATAGCCTTTATCCGCCAAGTAATCACGTACATCATCATCAATCTCTAATGTCACCTGCTTATCATCAAGCTGTACTTGTAATTCAACCAAGAACTTATCAACAACCGATACAACAACTGACGTATCTAGAGGATTGAACTGGATAATAGCGTCTAAACGATTGCGGAATTCTGGCGTAAAGACACGTTTGAGCGACTCTGTATTATCACGGCTATGGTCTTGTTGGGTAAAGCCCATTGACGAGCGACTAATGCTATCAGCACCGACGTTCGTTGTCATAATAACGATGACCTGCTTAAAGATTGCCACACGACCATTATTATCAGTCAACGTACCATGATCCATTACTTGTAGTAACAAGTTGAATACATCTGGATGCGCCTTTTCAATCTCATCAAGCAACAACACACAATGTGGATGCTGATTGATTCTTTCAGTGAGTAAGCCACCTTGATCGTAGCCAACATAACCTGGAGGTGCACCAATCAAACGTGAAGCCGTATGCGCTTCCATATACTCTGACATATCAAAGCGGACTAACTCTACACCTAGCAGATTCGCTAATTGACGTGACACTTCTGTTTTACCCACACCAGTTGGACCTGCAAACATAAATGAACCAATTGGCTTATCAGGTGCTTTCAATCCTGCACGTGATAACTTAATAGCATCAGCTAGCGTGCCAATCGCCTCATCTTGACCAAACACCAAGTGCTTAAGATCTCGATCTAAATGCTCAAGGATACTCTTATCATCACTTGATACAGATTTGGGTGGAATACGTGCTAACTTAGCAATGATAGCTTCAATATCAGCAACATCAATTTTCATTGGTGGTTTTTGACTTTTTGATAAGTTCACATTCTCTGTTGACTCATTACCATCGTTTGCTTTCGCAGCTACGACCTCATCCTGCATTTCGTTATCTGCATCAGTATCGATATCTTCTTCATCAGTATCAATCTGTGCATCAAAATCTTGCTCTAAATCGGTAATAAAGCTTTCTTCAGCTTCGATATCATCGACATCAGGCACTACGCCTAAACGCTTATAAGCACCTGCTTCGTCAATTACGTCAATAGCTTTGTCAGGCAAGAAACGCTCATGAATATGTTTAGCTGATAGCTGTACTGCCGTCACTAACGCTTCATCCGTATACTCAACATTATGAAATTCTTCATAACGTGGTTTTAGACCGCGTAAGATATCGATGGTGTCATCCACACTGGGTTCTTTGACATCAATTTTCTGAAAACGACGTGACAATGCATGGTCTTTTTCAAATACTTGACGATACTCAGTAAAGGTTGTTGAACCAATACAACGCAGTTCACCATTGGCAAGCGCTGGCTTGATAAGGTTCGATACATCCATGTTACTGCTCATAGATGAACCAGCACCAATAATCATATGAATCTCATCAATAAATAAGATTGCATTCGGTTTTTTCTTTAGCGCATCAAGCAATGACTTCATGCGTTTTTCAAAGTCACCGCGGTATTTAGTACCTGCAATCAATGAGCCGATATCAAGGCTATAAATCACGCAGCCGTTAAGTGGTTTCGGTGCTTTGTCATTAATAATTAACCATGCTAAACCTTCTGCGATAGAGGTTTTACCCACACCAGGCTCACCTACTAGCAATGGATTGTTTTTACGGCGACGGCATAATACTTGGGCAGCACGCTCAATCTCAGAGGCACGTCCAATCAAAGGATCCGTTTTACCTTCAGCGGCTCGCTGATTTAGATTAGTCGCAAATTCAACTAAAGGATCTTTACTGGTCTTTTCAGAGGCACTACGGCGCTCAGTGCCTGCTGAGCCGCGCGATTCAGAGGGCTCTTCTTTATCTTGACCATGTGATAAATACTGAGTTAGCTCAAGGCGACTGATGCCTTGTTTTTTGAGCAGGTAGACAGCATAAGTATCATGCTCTGAAAACATAGAAACTAAAATATCAGACCCTTCAACCAAACGACCACCACCGATCGACTGCACATGAAAAATAGCACGTTGCAAAATACGATCAAAGCTCTGAGTTGGCTGCGGAGACTGTTCTGTATCAGCATCGATAGTTGGCGTGTGTTTATTAATATAAACCTCAAGCTCAGTACGCAACGCCGAGACATTAGCATTACAAGCAGTCAACGTATTGGCAGCATGGGTGTTTTCTAATAAGGCCAACAGTAAGTGTTCAACAGTGAGATACTCATGCGACTTTTGGCGCGCAAGCGTCATTGCTAAACGTAGAGAAACTTCAAGATGACGACTTAACATAACAACTTCCTACGGTTATATCTATCTTTATAATTGATAGTTTTATGAATGAGTTAGTAAGTAAATCAGGGCGGTAGATGAATTGTTCAAGGGCTATGTTCGTATTATTAGAAGTCATGAATAAATGAGGTGAGCGGTAGACTGTTTATCAAATACTATAATCTCGCTATCAGCCAACAGTAATCATCACTATCCATGGCCGCTTTTCTTTATATCAACACGATACTTCGGCGGAGTCAATCTATTAACACAGACTAAAATGTATCAAAGCGTGCTACGAGCTAATAGTGACAACTCTAACAACGAATATTAAATAGTGAAAAACTGATTGGGTAAAAAGAGATATTGATACTTGAGAATCTAGTGATGACGTGGTTTTAGCAGCTTTGACTACGGTGCTTAGTCTAAAACTATTAAATGGGAATCTTTAATAGATAGGGTTGTTTGCTATAAAAATCAATACTCTATGGATAATAAATCCATTTTTGAGAGACACTACTTGCATACAAGGAGAATGACTGAAAAGTCGAAAAAGCTCACTATAAAAGCGAGCTTTGATATGAATTAATTAGAGGTGAAAAATAGCAGGTAAAATTTTTGATAGAGCGACATACCGATATAAAAGTTAATAACTGGCTCTACTCGCCTTGATGCGGTTCAATTTGGGTCAGTAATGGATAACCTTCACGGTGTGCCAGACTATTTACTTTTTTGGCTTTGGTTTCGGCGATATCTTTGGGATAAATACCAGCAATACCTTTACTGCTATTATGAATAGTCAACATAATCTCGACTGCAGAATCCATACTATGACGAAATTCTGACTGCAGTATGTATACAACGAACTCCATCGGCGTGTAGTTATCATTGTACATAACGACCGCATACATGGGCGGTTTGGCTATTTCAGGCTCTGCAACCAATACATCTGCTTGCGGTGACGTTTCACCATCGGTATCACCGTCTTGTGCACGATGAGCAGGCATATTGGGGAAGTGCCAATCGGCAACCGTTGGCATGGTTTGTGATATCATTTTTTTCATCATAATCAAAATATAATTATAAGGTAAGTTTAAGATAGAAGGTGTTACTAAGGCAGGCGATAAAGCATGGTATAAAGCACAACCACTAATTGGAGCTATTGGGCTTCGATTTCAACCACACTATCCACTATTGTCACTGAGTATGTTGTTAAGACATGAGGTAATTAAGGTACGATAGGACTTTCATCAATTTCCGGTAAATCTAAGAGCGATGGTAGCATGTTATCCACATTGTCACCGAGCTTCCAGTCATACAGTTGCTCTACCTGTTGACCACCAGCTTGCAAGGTCAGTTTTGCTTGCAACGCTCTAAACCCCGATGGCATTACAAAGCGACCACGTATCCGAACAATACCTTCGATCATATGATAAGTAGGGTCGAGCGGCACTTCTACAAAATCGTCATTATTAAGTAGCGTCAAGACAGGCGTCAAGAGCTTCGCTTGACCATCGCGACTAAGCATCCCAATATCAAAACCATACTCAAAAGCATTTTCAGGTAGTGGCGAAATCTTTGCCCCTAATACTTGTAGAGGCATACCACCTTTCTTACGAATGACATCCGAATATAACTCATTGAGCTGTGACACTTGTTTATTTTCTATCGCTAGTTCTTGTTGGCTGTCACGCAAATCTTTTAAATTAGCCAAACTAATAGCCAGTTCCTGTTTAGCAGTTGCCGCTTGGTTGGTGGCTATCTTGTTGCTAAGGCGTAAGTCTTCTAGTGCTTGTGTCGCTTTAGTGCTATCAATAACTGCTTGCTTAGCTTCTGTTTCCATTAAATGGAGACCACGTTGATAGCCAAGCTTGTGACCGAATACCAGCCCAACCACTGCTGTCACTAGTATTGCCACTACAAATAGCACCAACACCAATGTAGAAGCCCCACGTTGTGAGCTATCAACACCACTTATAGAAGCGCTATGGTTTCCAAAGGAATGCTGTTTGCGCTCCAAGCTATGTATAACCGAGTCTTTACACAATAGACGTGCTGGCTGTAAGCAAAAGCGTAGTACGAACTGAACACGCATTTAGACGGTATCTCTTAAGAGTAAGGGCAAATCATTATAGCTGAATTTATAATCAATACCTAGCACCGTAAATGTGAATGATTGGAATATGAAGTAATTGATATTAAGGAACAATCGGTGCAAAGTTCAATCCCAGTGACTCATCAAAACCGAACATCACGTTCATGTTTTGTACAGCCTGACCAGCAGCACCTTTGACTAAGTTATCTTGAACAACGATAACTGTTAGCTCAGCGCGCTCATTGTCCTGATGTACCGCAATGCGTAAACGATTACTGGCGCGAACACTGCGCGTATCTGGGTAAAGACCTTTCGGCATGACATCAACAAACAACTCTGATGCATAGTTATTTTCAAATGCTTGCTGCCAATCGATAGCCGCGCCTGCATCAGTCAGCTCCATATGGATAGAGCTTAGCATGCCACGAATCATCGGTACTAGGTGTGGTAAAAAACGAACACGGTGCGCGAACTGGCTATCTAATAACTGCGCAATACCCTGCTCAATCTCAGGTAAATGACGATGACCTTCAACGCTGTAAGCTTTAAAGCTGTCTGTTGACTCAGCGTAATTGAGTGCAAGCGATGCTTGACGACCAGCACCAGATACGCCAGATTTCGCATCGATAACGATACGAGACTCAATCAAACGCTCTTCTTGTTTATTCTGCGCTTCGATAATCGGTTTTAGACCCAAAATTGCAGTCGTTGGATAACATCCAGGATTACCCACTAGTAAAGCATCAGCGAGCTTATTACGATTAACTTCTGGTAGTCCATAAACTGCTGTTTTTAACAACTCAGGACAGGCATGCGACTGCTTGTACCATTGCTCAAAGTCCGTCAATGATTGCAAACGAAAATCAGCAGCCAAATCGACAACCTTGACGCCAGCTTGGGTAAGCGCCTCAGCTTGCTTCATCGCTACGCCATGCGGCGTCGCAAAAAACACGACATCGCATTCTTGTAATGCAGCAAGTGTATTATCACCTAAGTCGCTGAAAACAATGTCAGACACACCGCGCAAGCTTGGGAAGATTTCATCAGCACGAGTGCCAGCTTCGCTACGAGAAGTTAATAAATCAATAGAAACTTCAGGATGAGAAGATAATAAGCGAATAAGCTCAATACCTGTATAGCCTGTACCACCGACGATCGCTGCTGAAATCATAAGACACCTTTTTTCATGGTAAATACTAAATATGCACTGATAGATTCTATACTTGCTTATAATGCATACAACTCTACAAATATAGAATCAATCTCTAAATATCCTAAATTTTATAATCGTGTACTGCGTCCACAAACACTTTGGCATTATCAGGGTTGACCCACTGAGTGATGCCATGACCTAGGTTTGCTATATAACCAGTCTTTTCACCATCAGCATAAGCACGATCAAGCATAGCATTCACTTCAGAACGAATAGTTGCAGGTGAGCCATATAACGTCGCTGGATCTAAATTGCCTTGGAGAGCCTTGCTGCTTTGCAGTCTTTTATGCTTTTTGGTCAATTGACGCTGACTCTCGGTCAATACTTGACGCGCACGATCAATCGGCATCGTCCAGTCTAGACCTAATACGTCTGCTTCACTATCAGCCTGAATATCAAGCCACAACCCACCGCCTTTAGTAAATAACACGACAGGTACTTGTGGATGACGTTCCTTTAGTTCGGCGACGATACGTTTATTGTAATTGTGTGAAAAGTCGATAAACTGACGATGACCTAGTGCCCCACCCCAGCTGTCAAATATCTGAACGATTTGAGCACCCGCTACGATTTGGGCATCTAAATAATCAATGACAGATGTTGCCAGCTTATCTAGTAACTGGTGTAAAAAGTCAGGGTTGCTATACAAGAAGCCTTTAGTATAACGGTAATCCTTTGAGCTACCGCCTTCTATCATATAAGTAGCCAATGTCCACGGACTACCAGAAAAACCAAATAATGGGACTTGACCATTCAATGCTTTACGGATACTGGTGACGGCTCGCATCACATAGTCTAAAGAATCGTTTGGCTCAAGTACTGGCAATCTATCAAGATCCGCCTGCTCACGAATAGGATATTTGAACTTAGGGCCTTCTCCTGTTTCGAAATATAACCCCAGTCCCATCGCATCAGGAATAGTTAGAATATCACTAAATAGAATAGCGGCATCTAAATCATAACGACGCAATGGCTGTAGAGTCACTTCAGTCGCGCGGTCTGTATCTTTGCACAGACTCATGAAATCACCTGCTTCAGCACGCGTTGCCTTATACTCTGGCAAATAACGACCAGCTTGGCGCATCATCCATACTGGTGTGGTATCAATGGGCTCAAAACGCAATGCACGTAGTAATCTATCGTTTTTTAAAGGTGCAAACTGTTGCTGAACCGAGTTACTACCGTCTGAAGCACTCATGTGCAAATCTCCAAAACAGCACAATATCCACATTTATAAATAGATGTTGTGCTGAATAAAATGAATGGGATAAAGAGTTAAATAGAAGTGTTATACAGTCAATGCAAGGTTGTCACGGTGTACCATGACGACACGTTCTTCGTTACTACCAAAGATCTTATCGAAATGTTCGGTACGCTCACGAGCGACACGACGTGCATCATTTGATGAGAAATTAACCTGCCCAACAGCTATGCGTTCGCCAGTATCTTGATGAATAATTTCTACAACATCACCTTCATCAAAACCACCACGGACTTCGACAACACCTACTGGTAACAAACTGCTATTTTGCTCGGTCAATGCTTTGGCAGCACCTGCATCAACGACCAAGCTACCTGACATACGTAGATGCGCAGCCAGCCACTGTTTACGCGCGATGATCTTATCTTCATCATTAGTCGTCAGCAATGTACCTACTGCTTCACCTGATACCACACGGGTAATCACGTCATCGATGGCACCGCTGACGATAACGGTTGGACAGCCGCCCATTGCCGCAAGGCGGCCAGCACGAATTTTGGTTAGCATACCACCGCGACCTAGCTTACCGCCGTCCCCTGCAATATCAAACAAATAATCAGCCATCGCACGTTCTTGACGAATCATTTTTGCATTAGGATTGTCACGTGGGTTATCAGTAAAGACACCGTCCTGATCGGTTAAGATAATGTACAAGTCAGCATTAACCATCGCGGCTGCCATTGCACCTAGGGTGTCGTTATCACCGAATTTAATCTCATCAATGGTGATGGTATCGTTTTCATTAATAACAGGGAGTACGCGCCATTCTAATAACTGCGTCAGCGCGCTTGTGGTATTGAGATAACGACTACGGTTAGATAAATCATCATGAGTCAGCAATAGTTGTGAGCTTTGAATACCATGCTGAATCAATGCTGACCACCATGTTTCAATCAGACCCATCTGTCCAATGGATGCACAAGCTTGTAATGCTGCTAGTTTTTTAGGGCGCTCATCAAGGTCCATACGTACGACACCTTCAGCGACAGCACCTGACGATACTAGCAGTACTTCAACCCCTTGTTTGTGCAGGCGAGCAATCTGCTTTGCCCACTCATATATGGCAGTACGATCCAGCCCTCGACCATTATTAGTTAACAGCGATGAACCAATTTTGACAATAACGCGCTGAATATCAAAGTTGCGAGTTTGCTTAACAAATCTTGCTTCTTCCACCGTGTTTGCTATGTCATCTGCCATATAAACTCCTTTTTTCATATAAATTGAGTGTAGGGATTAAGTTTACAATTTAAGTATAACTGCTCAAGCATACTAGCTTAAGGAACGTACATTACCTCAACGCCATCGTCATCATCATCAAAATCAGACGTATCCAATCCTTCACGTGCCGCTTTACGAGCTGCACGATACGCTTCACGCTGTGCTTCAGTGTTCAAACGTACTTCAGCTTCTAAACGCTCGAAACGTTCTTTTTGTGCTTCAGCGAAGATAGGATCTTCGATTTCACGCTCACGCTCAAGCTCGATATCGTTCATTAAATGATATTTTACCGCATCAACACCTTCACCAGTTAGCGTTGCAGTACGGAAGACCATACCTGTCCAGCCCAATTCTGCCACAATGTGTGTACAAAGTGCGTTCAAATCTTCGTCATTGACCTGATCGATTTTATTTAATACCAAAATCTGCGGTAAGTTGGCCAGTTCAGGTGAAAAACGCTCAAGTTCATTTAAGATAACACGAGCATTTTCGACTGGGTCGCTGCCATCAACTGGTTTAACGTCAACTAAATGTAGTAAACGACGCGTACGCGCAACATGTTTTAAGAAGCGAATACCAAGTCCAGCACCATCTGATGCACCTTCAATAAGACCTGGAATATCTGCCATTACAAATGAGCGATGACGACCAATATCGACCACACCCAAGTTTGGCACTAGCGTAGTGAACGGATAGTCAGCGACCTTTGGTCTAGCAGCAGATACTTGACGGATAAAGGTCGATTTACCAGCATTAGGCAAACCAATCAAACCAACATCAGCCACTACTTTTAGCTCAAACTTAAGAACTTTTAGCTCACCTTCAAAACCTGATGTCGCTTTACGCGGTGCTTGGTTGGTTGAACTTTTGAAATGGGTATTGCCTAGACCACCATCACCACCTTTGGCAATCAGTAGTGTCTGGCCAATCTCAATCAAATCACCCAATACTTCGTCTGTTTCGGTATCAACTACCGTCGTACCCACTGGTACTGGCAAATAAAGATCATCAGATCCTTTGCCTGAACAGTTTCTACTATGGCCGTTCTCAGCACGCATGGCGTCGTGACGACGCGTATAGCGATAGTCAACTAGGGTGTTGGTGTTGTCTTCTGCAATGACGTACACATCTCCGCCCTTGCCGCCATCACCACCATCAGGTCCACCACGTGGAACATACTTTTCTCGGCGAAAACTGGCGATTCCATTACCACCGTCACCTGCTTTTACCGTTACGACGGCTTCATCAATAAATCGCATCTTACGTTCCTTAATTCACAATCCAGTTTATAAACTGGTTACAACCAACGGTTATATTTTGGGGTTTTGCTATATTTTATGGCACAACGAACACTGTATAAATGCTACTTTTACTTAGTGCCCATTATGACAATAACACCCGATAATCAATCGGACTATCGGGTGTTTAAGTATGACAGTTAAAATCTTGCCAAGCTATTAAAAGTAGAATCTGCTATAGCATCATTCTTATGACACTATAGCCCTACTATACTTGGTATAACGTTATTGCTCTACTGTAGTTGGTACTCTATGCTGGAATATGAGCGTAGCTGATTCCGGCCATTTGAGTCGCCAAACGCAATACCTGAGTACTATAGCCTACTTCGTTATCATACCAAACATATACGATAGCTTGGTTGTCAGTCAGAATAGTGGCTTGAGCATCGACAATACCAACATGAGTCGTACCAACAAAGTCAGTTGATACCGCTTCTGTAGAATCGGTATAAGCAATCTGCGACTGCCAAGTGCTGCTATTAGCCATTTTACGCAAGAACTCATTCAATGCGTCAACACTTGCTGGTGCTGTTTTTAGATTCACGTTTAAGATTGCTAGGCTGACGTTTGGCGTTGGTACACGAATAGCGTTACCAGTTAGCTTGCCATTTAACTCTGGTAATGCTTTACCAACAGCTTTTGCGGCACCAGTACTAGTGATAACCATATTCATCACAGCACTACGACCACGGCGGTCTGATTTGTGATAGTTGTCAACTAAGTTTTGATCATTGGTAAATGAGTGAATAGTCTCTACATGACCGTTTTCAATACCATATTCATCATTTAATACGTTTAGCGTTGGTGTGATGGCGTTGGTCGTACAGCTAGCAGCACTAACGATCGTATCGTCACCAACGGTATTATTGTTCACGCCATAAACGACGTTTTTGATATCACCGCCAGCAGGTGCGGTTAATAGTACTTTTTTCACGCCAGTAGATTGTAAGTGCTTACCAAGCCCTGCTTCATCTTTCCAAATACCCGTATTATCGATAACGAGCGCATTGTCGATACCATAAGCAGTATAGTCAATTTCGCTTGGGTCTTTGGCATAGATAACTTGTACAAAACGACCGTTAACGATCATACCGTTGTTATCATCATCAATGCTGATGCCACCTAAGAATCTACCATGGATTGAGTCACGCTCAAGTAATGAGATACGCTTAGCCAAGTCACCAGAAGCGGCTGGACGCACCACGATAGCTTTTAGTTGTAGACCTTTTGCACTTGACGCTTGTGATAATAGCAGGCGAGTCAAGATACGACCGATGCGACCAAAACCGTAAAGTACAACATCCGTCGCGCCGTTTACAGCACTAGCGTTGTTAATAGACTGTAGAGCGGTTTGTACATCAGTATCGTTGACAATCAGTTGCCCAACATCGACACGAGTGGCTTGGATATCAGTGTTTTCTGAAATGACTTTTACCATCGCTAAAGTATCAGCGATATCGATAGCTTTGACGCCATGGTCGCGTAGCGCTACTTTTTGATGCAAAGCAAGTATTTGACCAACTGAGGTAGAGTCTAGCGTTTCGCCAAACAAAGTCACTTGTACGTCTTGCTGGTTATAGAGCTTGTTTAGCAGCCCCATAAGCTCAATCGCTTGTTGCTCTTGAGTGTTGTAGTTGTTCAAGTGGTCTTGATGTAATTGGCGTAAGGTATCAGCGTTGCTCACGAGAAACATCCTTATGGTCAGTAATGTATGATCAATAAAATATGAAGAAGTGTAAATTAGATAGGTCGTATATGCTCTAAATGGCGACTCTAATATGATAATCAACCACTATCAATATAGGTTATTGACACTAGAGTATTTGAATCGCATAGATTTTAGCCTAAAACGCCTCATTTTGCCAGTAGTAACCGCTTAGCCAATAATATTAATGAGTTTCATTCTCATGTATAGACAGCAATGAGAATAAAGGCAACAATGTATGCTGCCTTGTCGGGACGTATTTTAAATAAGAATTACTGTAGAACTTAATTAGTTAAAGCAGTAATTTCAGTTAAATTTATTATGGCGCCAGACTCACCGTTTGGTTGGTCTGCGATGTCAATGTAAACTCTTTCAAGTCATAACCTTGCTGCTGAGCAATTTGGCGATATTTGGTATAAGTTTCCTGACTGATATTTGGCGAACGTGCCAATAGCCATAGGTATTTTTTATCTGGCGTCCCTACTAACGCAGTTTTATAATCTGCATCGCGTGCCAATACCCAATAATCGGCACGGCCAACTGGAAGCCAGCGTATCCATTTCGGTAAGAACGTCACTTTTAGCTTGCTACCGCTTTCATCTACTGGTTTTGCCAAACCTTCGGCGACAATATCTGAACCGTCCTCGCTCACACATTTATTAGTAACCGTAATTCCTGAACCATCATCTTTTTGAGCATAATTGGCGGTGACATCTCCAGCACACTTACGCTGAAAATACATCGGCAAACGGCCAATCTCATACCAAGTACCCGCATAGGTATTTAAGTCTACGCTATCTACGGTAGTTGGCGTGCTTGCAGATTTATGAATAATATCACTTGGCTCGACTGACAACATATCGGTCGTGGTTTTCTCGCTCATCGCATTATCAGATGTTCCATGATTCGCCGCGTTCATTGGTGGCGTGGCTGCATAGGCTGAAAACGCTGCTAACGGTATAATGATCGCTAAGGCAATGCCTGTATGTTTGATAAGTCCATTCATAAATATGCGCTCTGGTATTTCTTTGTAGGGTGAATTATTGTTTTTCGATGAAACACTAATCCGCTCAGCCGCGGTGTCTTGTTCAGAAATATTGGTTAGGTCATCTGTTTGATCATCTACCTGCCCTGACATTAGCGGCTCATCTTCATTTTGCTTTTGATTTTGCTTCTCTCGCAATGACTTGTAGCCAGATGACTTATAACTACTAGCCATGTCATGACTGTCATCATTAGAGCGATCGCGATCATAACTAGCATCATTGCTAGCTTGGTTTGTTTGTTGCGCACTATCGCCATATTCACTGTCATTGAGCGACTCTTTGGGCTGCTGAAGGTAAGAACCAGCTGCCTGTGAATCATTCCACGCTGACTCAGGTAACTTATTGGTTTTCATAGGAGTACCATTTTTAAATAGTGATTGTTAAAAACGCTTTGTATACGGCACCTATTTGATCTCGTTTTCTGTAAGCCACTTGCTTTGATATAAATCATTTGTGCAGAATGTAACCGTATAAAAGCTTTTTTTATTATTATATTTTGAACATTACTTTTAGTCAGTCATCTATAGAAATAAGATCAACGTATCGTAAATATGCAATATATATTAAAGACAACTGGACTACTAAAACAGTAGCTCAATGTAGGGAAAAGCAACGGTTTGTAAATAACGATGGGTTTATGATGTAGGGCGCACACATCGTTACTTACTGGATAAATAAATTTAAAGTTAGTAATCTACGTTTACTGAGTTTATAAATATTCAACGGCCGTTAATCGATTTTCATCGCTTAATCTCAGCTTATGACCTATATTCAAATCATATTATTGATGAAATTGTCGAATCCCTGCCACGCCAATACCGCCATACATTATTAATTCCTCAGCCATAGTGGGCGATAAACCACCCAAACCAATGATAGGCATATCTGCCAACTTTGCTAAACTTTCCCACGCCTTCCAGCCAAGTGGCGGTGTATCAGGATGCGTTTGCGTCGCTAATACAGGAGATAAGAATGCGCCTATGACTGGTGGCAGATTGTGGTTTAGACGAGCTTTGGCTAGCTGATTGGCAGCCTTGATACTCGCAACATCATGGCAGCTGACGATAAGTGGGTAATCTTTGGACAGTGACTGTATGCGGGCTGTAGAACTGTCAACCTCGTCAAATAACTGTATTAGTGTAGAGTGTGTCAAATGCTTGGCAACTACTTGCTGAGTAGTCTTTGTATCATCAGTTGTTGGAGAGTGCTTGTCATCTAAAGATTGTTCCTTATCGTTAGGTAGAATCACTAAAATATCTGGACGTTGCTTCATCAATTGTTCGGCAACACTCTCTGAGTCAGAGTCCTTCAAGCGAATATACACCCACGAATCTGATGCTAATTTTTCTTGGTGATATTTTAGCCACGCACTTTCTGGGTTTGACTGCGCTTCAAAATGTGCCAAAGGATATGTAATCGCTATCGTCGACGGGAGTTTCAACCATTCAAGGATTGTCTTATTAGCAGCGGGCAGATGATACTCTCCTGCCAAAAGCTGCGACTTACTTACCCACGTCAACGCCTGCCCTTCTAACCCTTTCTCACAGTATTTGTGCTGCTCATACTGCTCTGCTGTTAGCTCAATCTTATAGACCTGCAAGCTGACTTGCTTATCGCCATAATCATGATGTAAGCGACCGAGCTTAACGATCGTATTGTCATTAAGCAGTATACCCGTTTCTTCAGCCACTTCTCTTATCAATGCCTGCTCTGCGTGCTCATTTGGCTCTATCTTTCCGCCTACAAATTCGTACAGGTTGCCCTGATGTTGAGCGGCATTTCGAAATCCTAGTAAGTACTGATCCTTATGGTGAATAACAGCTACTGCGACATTGACGATGCTTAATTTATTGGTTTTAGTCGTCGTCTCTGACTGTTGATCTGGCTCATTCGACATACTTGTATCCTTTATTTCGACGTTCACTTTGATTATTTTTGATAATTTAATGGTTTTTATAGGCTGAGCGTCTTATATAGAATAACCGCCTAACCTATTAATTTATATAGATAAAAAATTACTTCAAGATGGTTTATGACATTGGATTTAGATAAGTTTACATAATAACTGCATTTTATTTTATCAATTGCCTTGCAAATTTATCAAATCTAAATGATAATTATTATCGTTAATAAACAATTACGCTATGGTTAGCCAATTTTTAAGCCACTTCTTTTCAAAAGGAATTTACTATGAGCATGGTCATCTCTCGTTATTTAAACTGTCGTGAAAACCGTCTACCTACTTTGCAATCACAACATCTATTTGCATTAACTAAAGAGGTACGTATCGAGCATGAAGGCGAAGAGTATCGACTACGCCTAACTCGTAACAACCGCTTAATTTTAACCAAATAACGTTTCTTTCAACAAAACTTTTTTCGATGTTCTCATAAAAAAACGCCTCATAATGAAGGCGTTTTTTTTATGAGTTATACAGTCTAAAAGCTATCGACGATAGTGTCTTTATCAATCAGAAAGCGGCTTTCTACTGAATAAATGAGTTAGAACTGCCAACTATAGACCACATCCACTGCATTTTCTGCAGCTGAACTTGCTTCTACATAGATACGACGTGTCAACTGATAACGAACAGAAAGGCTGTTTTGTGCGTTGAAAACGCCCACACCATAGCGGATGTACAAATCAGGTGTCACATAACCTGTAACATTAACATTGGTATCTTCGCTACTGCCTGAAGCATCAACCGTCAGACCCTGTAAGCCAAAAGCTTGTCCAATTTGATTGGTTAGGCTACGGGTGCCACTAAGGCCAAAGCTCAATCCAGCAGCGGCCAAATTATTAGTTACTTGCGACTTAAACCCCTGCTCACTGATTTGCGTCGCGCTCTTATTATCGATACGGCCCGTTACCAACGCGTTCATTGCTTGTTGCTGGGTCAGTCCTGCATTGTTAAATACAGTAATATTGGGGCTTTCAGTCGTTCCTTTGACGCGTAGACCAACTGTTTTGCTATTAATCGTTTTGGCTGCTTCAATACTCAAGCTAGGCTTCATCACATCACCATCGAAACGGACTTGACCATAGTTCAGCTCTAGGCTCTGTCCAAAGGCATTAATATTGGTACGGCGTGAAACCTGTACAACACCTCTGGCACGCATGATGCCTGTGCCATTCTGAGTAATATTAATTGCACCTGCCAATGGAATGACTGCGCCAAAACCACGGAAATTTATATCGTCACCTAAATCAACACCGATATCAGCATTGATTGACCAAGGTTTTGAGATAGCCAGTACTTCTTCAATATTACCAATCAAACGACGATCTAGTACGACTGCATCTTCAGTTTGAGTGATGATGTCTTCGCTGGCTTCAGGCGGACGAATGGTCGCTGACGGCACACTGATCGCCCCTTTTATATCGACATAACGGTCACCTGGGCGCACGATAATGTCGATATCAGGATCAATCTCGGCTACCAGTAGTGGTGGCTGGGTAATAACTAAACCTTCACCGACGATACTCAATTTGGCTTGTAATTTTTGCTGCCAGTCGACTGTACCAGTTAATGCGCCTTCACCTGTACCACTATTAAAAGTGCCATCAATCGTTGCTTGCGTGCCACGAATTTTGGCTTCAGCATTTACTTTAGACAGATTCACTGGCAAATCAAGCATGGCAATACGGCCATTAGAGAGTTTTACGTCACCATAGAACTGCGGTTTGGTTAAGGTACCGCCTAAGCCACCAGCCATTGTGGCGTTACCTCTTAGAACGCGCATACCAGGGAAGAAAGGCTTAAATATCGCAAGATCAAGCTCGTTCAGCACTAGTGCCCCAGAGATTGGTTTAGGGTCCTTATAAGGATCTACAATCACTTCAGCATAACCACGGGCACCGCGTCCGGTATTGATATCAGTACGTAGCTTGATGCCTTCAGGTACAGACAAAGCGATGAGCGACACGCGCTTGTACGGCAGAGTCATCGATGTGCTCTCACCGTCTTGAGCTAGGCCAATCTTGCCATTGTCTGAGTATAGGGTGGTATTGATGGTTGGTGGACGACCACGTTGCCATCCAACAATAGCTTTACCATTAATCTTACCGTTCCAATCAATATCTTCTGGTAACAACACTGAGAATAACGACGCATCTAAATTCTGCAACGCTACATCAACTTCACCTTGGTCTGGCGATGCCACTAATTTTTCTCGTAGACACAGTTTTCCTGTTTGATCCGCAGCCTGCCAACAATGAGAGGCAAGCTGTACTTTTAGATCCTGGTTCTTACCATTTTGATTGTAAGGTAAATTCACAATCAACTGTGCAGGTTGTAATTGATTTAAAGTCGCATATTTGGATTTGATTTGACCTTTTCCAATGACACCTGACCAACTTAGCTTGTCTCGATCAAAACCGCCTTTAACCCTAGCACCAACATCGAGTTGCTTATTGGCTATATTTAGATCGACCACATGAGATTTTTCTGTCCCATTAAAAGATGCTTTGACATTATCAAAGCTTTGCCCAGCAGCATCTAGGCCTTCAGCAGTCACGACTAGTTGGCTTGGGCTATTGGCTAAATTGACGAGCTTTCCGCGTACACTGCCTTGGCGCAATATAAAGCCAGGTAGCGCAAGCCGCTCACCGACCAAATCAATATATATAGTAGGCAATGCTTGACCCACTGGTTGAGACAGCGTGGCACCGCCAGTGATTTTACCAGCCAATTGGTTTGATAGTTGATCTAAACTGGTGATGTTAATTTTGGTTTGTAGCTGTTTGGCATTGCCATTAGCCGTAACATAGTTGTCGCCCCAACGCAGCACAAGGTTGTTGGCGTTCAGACTATCAATTAAAGCATTTACTTGTTCATATTGTGTTTGGGCATCTTGGGTCTGTAGACGCTTGAAGTAACTTGCTACATCTTTAGGTAAACGCATCTTCGCCGATAAGCTGCCTTTGGCACTCAGTTGCTGGCCTTTTAACATACCACTCAGATTGACTTGTTTAATATTGATGCTCTGCTGCGTGTCACTCCAGCGGCCATCTGTATCAATAGTACCAGTGATAAGGCTTGGGGTATCTTTTAGGAAGTAGCCAATGTTAAAACGATTCATAACTGCATTGATATCCCACGCAACACCTTGACGCACATCAACGGTTCCGCTGGCATCAATGCTACCTGCCGCACCTACGTGACTGAAACGATTGATACGTATCAACTGACTGTCACCATTGGCTTGAATGTTCAGCTTGCCTGCTGGCAATTGCTCAGCATCCAATATACCGTTGAAATTTACGGCAAAGCGTTGCAAGCTGCTAGCGGTATTGCTGTTGTTTGGCGCGTTTTGCCATTCACCACTGGTCTTTAGATCGCCTGTAATAATCGCTGGATTATTGGGTAAAAAATAACCCAAATTGAACTGATCAAAACGACCATCTACATTCCAGCCGATATTTTTACGTAAATCAATAACCCCTTTCGCATCAACTGCACCAGCTTCACCCTGATAGTTCAGCTTACGAATACTAATCAGCTTTGGCGTACCCGCAGCATCGATAGACAGACGTCCTTGCGGTACATCTGCCGTATCAATCTGACCGTCAAAACGTGCATCGAATACCGACAGCTCACCAGCCACGATATCGACACTGGCATCACCAGCACCTGCGATACCGATAGCACGACCTGCTTGGGTCGCATCAAGCTGTGCTTGCATATCCGTATTGTTTAAAGTAATCACGTGACGCTGACCATTTTCGCCATTTTTAGTGATATTCAACAATCGGCCACGCGCGCTTATATTGCCTGTTAGACGTTCAATCGGTAAGTCACTACGATACTTTTTAGGGAGTAGACCTTTGGTACTGGCATCAATTTGCCATGTTAGTGGACGCTGATTGCTCGCTAGCTGAATCTGTCCTGTACCCGATAAATCTCCTACTATACCGTTGTAGTTAAGGCGACTGATATCTATGACATCGCCAGCCTTACGTATACGTACATCGTAGCTACCCTTGGGAGCAGCATTGAGCTCATTGATAACGGCATTGGCATCGACTGATAGGGTCGAACCACGAACGATAACGTTCGCTTGCCCATTAGGACTATTAATATTGCCAATATTGGGTACGTTACGGCGAATTAGGTTTTTCCAGTTGGCATCAATATACCAAGGCGCAACCTGCTTAGATTTAGCAGAGGTTCTACCTTGAATTATATTGGCATTAATGTGCTCACCATCACGCTGACGTAAATCTGCATCAATCTGCGTATTACCAGTAGCATTCTGCTGCTGATAACGCAATGAAAGCCTACCGTTGAGGGTTTGCGGGGCATAAGCTTTGAAGTCGGTATACTCATCAGGAATAGCACGGCGAATATCAAAATCATTACCTGTCGCACGCACCGTGGCCTCAAAACTGTCTTTCCAATCTAGAATACCTTGTAATGCCAAACGTCCAGCTGGTACGTCAGCACTTAGGCGATCTATACGTAGCTGACTGTCAGCAATAACGGCGCGGCCTTGGTAATGACCTGATGGAATGTCTTTGGCCGTCAATTCAGTATTAATACGCAGCCGTATTTCAGAAATCACACCAGTAGCAGTAGCAGTACCGCTTTGTAGGCGAATATCTTGACTATCAGCGTAAGGAATAAGAACATCATCCCACTGTAATTTTGCATTAAACGGTGCACCTGAGTCTAACCCTTGTACCACAAAGTCACCTTTAACATCACTATCATTATAGCGACTGCGTACTTTGCCAACAGTACGTTTGAGCGTCCCCGTAGCAGAGATGTTTAATGGGTCGATATAGGCTTTTTCAAGGGCACTGACCTCTGCAATCGCACTCAAATCTAGTGAATAGTCGCCTTGTAAGTCGATCTCTCCTTGTAAGGCACTGACTTTCACGATATCGGCATACTGCAAGTCGCCACGGCCAACTGTCACCGTACTACCTACCCACGTCAGATCACGAGCCGTAATGTTTTGAATAACAATAGGATCTTTAGTCACTTGCTTATAGGTGATTTTCTTAATTTTTGCTTGGCCAAAACGCAAGTTTACTGGCAGTTTTAAGGTCTTATAATCAAACGGTTCACCAGTAGGCGGTTTTTTATTGAGAATCTCTATAGTCTGAATGTTTGCTTCACTCAGATGTACTTCTTTTGCAAACACTGCGCGCCAGCCTATTTTGACATAGGCTTTATCTACCTGTACTTCAAGATCCTCAGTCGCTTCAATATCGATATCAGTAACCCAAATACCATCGCGCAAATTACCGCGTCCGTATTTGAAATCAATACCTGTTTCAACACTGATTTTTTCTAATATAAACTTTGTACCAGCATCAGTCCCTGCTGCATAAAAAAAGATGGCAAACATGATGGCTAGTACAATAAGTACCAATACCAGAAGTTTGAGCAGAAATGACAATGGATACCAACGCTTAACAGCACGGGCATCACGCTGTGCTGGATCTTCATCTGGTGCATTATCGGGCGGGGTATTTTCTGTCAGCATGACACTCAACTACGTTAAAAAATGAAGACCAGCAATAGGTACGATAAGTAATAAATAGAACATTTGGAGCTACGACATTAAACGATTATAACGGTGAACCAATAAAGAAGTGTAATCGTACTGGAATGCTTTCTTCGGTCACGCCAGCAGCCACATCGACACGCACCATTCCTACAGGCGATGCCCAGCGAATACCGACACCGACACCCACTTTCGTCTCAGTGTCAAAATCTTCGTCGTAAGCATTACCGACATCAGTGAAAAATGCGCCACGGAAACCTGGTTTGAATTCATAGTTATACTCAGCGCTACCAACCGCGAGTACTTGTCCGCCCGTCAAATAGCCTTTGTCCAGTGGTGACAGGCTCTCGTAGTCATAACCGCGAATACTCTGATCACCGCCTGCAAAGAAACGCAACTTATAAGGTACGTCATAAAAATCATCCGCCCAGATGTAACCGGCATTGGCACTACCTAATACTTGATGCTTTTTGTCTTCGCCAAAGCTATAGATACCACTAACGCCTGCACGAATGATCGCCATATCGGTATCACTAAATGCGCTATCCGTTCCAGCCTCGATTGAGTAGTACTGGCGCATGCCTTGCGTTGGGTTGGTAGCGTTGTCAGTATCTGTTTTATTGACACCGTAGCCAAACAATAGCGCGCGCTGTTTCGGACTTGAGGAGGTAAAGCGGATAGGAAGATCATCTAGTTCTGCACCATCAACACCTGTCTCAAGCTCATCTAAGCGGTAACGCACAGAGTAGCTATGATTCCAGCCAGTATCACTACGGATATTACGTGCCAAAGCCGCTTTTAGTGTTCTAGTCGATAGATCGAAATTACCTTCACCTTGGTCAATCACTTCCTCTTCATAGGTAAGACGCCCATCTAACTTATCATTAAGCGGGTGTTTCCATGGTCGACTAGCATAGACAGCCACGTTCTTGCTGATTCTCGACACTTCTGTTTCTGCACCTGCTTGGTAGCCTTGACGATTAATCAAGTTATAATCTATTTTTGCGGTTGCGCGAACGCCAGTATCTGTGCCATAGCCAAGACCGACCTGAGCATCACGTGGTTTGTCCGCGTATACAAAAACGTATAGCGGTACTTTCTTGCTTTCTGCAACATCTTGTGGTGTTTTACGTCCATCTAGGGTTGGTGGTACAAAGCTTTCATCAGCGATTAGACTCTCTTCATCAGGGAATATCTTTTGTGCGACATTACTGATTGAATCACTAATTTTACCCAGTAAGTTTTCGGCTTCTTGCTCTTTTTCATCAAGCACACGGTCATTCGGCAAGCTGCTTAGTCGCTCTGCTTTTTGTCTGATGGCTTGTAGCTTATCAAGGGTCGCTTCATCAGCCTCAAAATCAATAGCAGCGATATCCGCTTCATTGACCGTCTCGCCACTGTTAGCACTTAGAGTATTATCACTCTCTGCACCTATATCGCTATTATCATTAACCGTATCTTCTGTGCTAGCAGTCACGTTTGAGGCGTCTGCGCCATCATTGCTACTGATATCTGCGATGCTATCACTGTCAACGTTGTTAATATCGTCATCCAATGCAGCGTTGTCATCGACATCAGCATTGTCAAACGCTAAGGTACCAGCTTCACTACTATCATTTGGTGGTAGTATCGACTCGACGTTGACTGTATTAAAGTAACGAGTTGCTGACAAGTCATTACTGAACTTTGTAACTGCTGGACCATAAAACGGCTCGCCCGGCGTAAAGCCATAGAGCTGTTGTAATAATGAAAGCTCTACTGGTAGCTTGTCAGGGTCTTGGGTTAACGTATTGGTTTCTTTGTCATACGTAAAAAACACCACATCGTCAAATTCGTAGCGATCACCGGTGTTATAAACCAACGAAACATCTGCTTTATTGTCCGGTAAGATAATATCCACGGATTTGTTCAACCAGTACTGGTCAAAATACCCGTAGGTATTGCTTAGAGACTCTAAAGCCGCCTTGCTACTCTTATATACGCGATGATTGAAAATATCGCCTTCTTGCGGCGGCAGATCTGTCTCAAGCATTGCAAACTCTTCTTGCTCACTGCCCTCACCGCGAATATCAATAATACGGCTGTCTACCAGTACAGGCTCGCCCAACTCTTCAATCACAACATTGACTGTATCACGATCAGGCTGGGTCAAACGTAGCTCAACCTCGTAGTAACCAACGGCTTTAGCAGCATTCTGTGCTGTTTCGCGCAAACGTGGCAATGCCGCAGTAAAGTCAACGACTGACTGAATGGACGTATCATCAAGCGCCGCTTTAATATTTTTCATCGGCTGAATATCATTGTCAGCCTCGACGAGCTTAGCCTCACCATCGGGAGCATCTTCAGCTGATACCTGCTCTAGATAAACAGTGGTTTCTACATTTGGTAAAGCCACCACGCCACCATCGTTGAACAGGCGATTATAGAGACGCGTGACGATATTACCTCTATTTCGCGCTCGTGGCCTTGGTCTGCTGGCTTGCTCGATACTTTGGTCGACGGCCTGAGTATCATTTTGATAATCTGGTAGATAGTCATTAGGATTAATAATATCTGTTGTCGTACCTTCTTCATTGGCAGGCTCAGTCGTACCGGCTATTACCTCACCACTGCTATCATCAGTCGTCAGGCCATTTTCACTCTTAACAATAGTTTCATTGCTAACAACATCTTCATTATTAACTTCACCACTCACTTCAATAGGACGTGACACCATTTCATCTGCGGGTTTCTGTTCCTCTATTATTTCATTTCTACCCAACGTATCAAGATTGCTAGGCGCTGGCAAGTTTGCCGCATCTAGCTCTACATCGAGACCGATTGGCGATGTCGTATCATCCAATGTAGCAATTGGCGCATCAAAATCACTGTCGTTGTTGCTGAAATCCATACTGTCAATATCTTGGGCGTTCTGCGCATCTATTGCCGCTAGCTCAAGATCGATCTGCTCAGGCGTCATCATTTGATAGCCTTGTTGCTGGATCGCAGTTGCTTGTTGCAACAACTCGTCGTTAGAAGCGATTGACTGAGCATTAGTTTGATTGTATGGAGTGCTTGGAGTCTCAGCGAAAGCATCTAGGTCTTGAGAACTGTTACTTTGAGACGTTGTGTTTTGTAAATTACTGCTCTGAGAGGGCAGGTTTTGGGCATTGATATTTTGCGTTGTCGAGCTTGTAGAGCCTGACTCTGTCAAGTTAGGTTTTTTAATTCCTAAGCTTTGCTCGCTATAGTCGTCCAATACTGACTGATCGATGATACCTTGTTCTACTGCTTTTTTTAGGCGTAACGCATCTAGAGCCATATCTAACTGAGTATCATCGTCTGACAAGGTAGCTACTTGATTGATAGATGCCTGATCGCTAGGAGCTTGACTGTCGCTACTTGAGTTACTAACCGTTTGATTACTGTCCACTTGGTCAACAGCAGATGAACTAGTGATAGCGTTATTATCTACACTACTGGTAGTGTCTGCCATCGCCGTAGGTGCAATACCGACCAAACTGGTCGCAAGCGCAGTGCACAGTGCTGAGCGTCTGAAATTTTTACGCGTCTCTACTGAATACGTACCTAAGTTATTACTATCATTTTTGATTATGATCGTGTCACGCTGCATCATTAGACCCTTGCATGCTCGAGTTGAAGGCTGCTTTATCATCTTTACGTCCTGTCAGCTCACGCGGCACAATCTTATCAACGATAACAATCGTCAATTCTGACCGGTGAATAAACTTATAGCAGTTATCTAGAATTAATGGTTTACTACTTGAATTTTACGACTGGTTATCTATAGTGTCGATTTTCACACTGTGCGTCTACTGCCTGATAAACCTACTAGCTTATAGACAGTGTTGATGGATTGCACTTTCGTTTTCATTACTATTTATAGCCTACAATGCCATCACATAAAATGTATAAATCATAACTTAGTTAAATATCGAATCATAGCATTGACTGCATGTATTTTCAGCGAAGCCTTGCTATTATACGGCTTAATGTTGATAAAACCTATGCCGCACCTTGATATAGTTTTTAATAAAATTTGTGATTATTATCACATAATATCCGTCATTCAGCGCCCCTCTTTTATTTATTAGCCGTGATTTATCTGTAGGAATACCCATGTCCAACCAGTTTCAGTTATTTAAGCGCCGTCGTTTTAGCGCTATGTTTTTTACCCAGTTTTTGGGCGCCTTTAATGACAATGTTTTTAAGCAGGCGCTCATACTGGTGCTGACTTATACTGCTGCCAGTAAGTTGGGTGTAGAGGTCAGCATCCTTAATAACTTGGCCGCCATGTTATTCATCCTGCCCTACTTTTTGTTTTCAGCTTTAGCAGGACAGATTGCTGATAAGTATGAAAAATCAAAGCTCACAAGATTTATCAAACTACTTGAGCTGGTCATTATGGCCGTTGCTGCGGTGGGCTTCGTCTTCGAATGGTATGCACTGCTATTCGTCGCGTTGTTTTTGATGGGCACACATTCGACATTCTTTGGACCGATTAAATACGCTTATCTGCCGCAAGCAATGAAAGAAGAGGAGCTGGTCGGCGCCAACGGCCTTTTTCAGATGGGTACTTCGCTGGCTATTTTAGTCGGTATGATTGTCGCTGGTGTTTTAACTCAGCTATCACAATCACTGTATTGGATTAGTGCCACGGTTTTGGTTGTCGCTGTTTTGGGATACTTAGCTGCACGTTATATTCCTAATATGCCAGCGATGCAGCCTAATCTAAAGATTAACTGGAATATCATTACAACTAGCTTAGCGACTGTACGTTACTTATACTCTCTGCCTTTTTTATTCTGTATCATTCTTGGTAATAGCTGGTTTTGGTTTTATGGTGCGACTTTTTTGACCCAAGTACCAGAGTTCAGCAAAGTGATTCTGCTTGGTGATGAGTCAGTCGTTATTTTCTTACTCACATTGTTTTCTGTTGGCGTGTCAATCGGTTCAGTGATGTGCAAAACATTAACCAAAAACAAAGTTAGCTTGCATTTATTGCCTTTCGGTATTGCTGGATTAAGTATCTTTGCTATTGATTTGTATTTTTCGCTTTCAGGTTTAGACATAAATGTGAATAATGACACATTACTTGGCATTGGTGATTTGTTTAATATAAATGGTAGCTGGCGTGTTTTTGCCGACTTGTTCTTGTTAGGATTTAGTGGTGGCTTGTATATCGTACCGCTATATGCATCTATGCAAGCCTACGCACCTAAGAGTCATCGAGCACGCATTGTCGGGGCGAATAATATTTTTAACGCAATATTTATGGTCACATCAGCAATTTTTGCCATTGTTATATTAAACACGTTAGGGTTTACGCTACCGCAGCTGTTCCTAGTGACAGGGCTACTAAATATCGTATTTGGCACGTTTTTATATATTAAACTCAACAAGCATGTTAAGCATGCTGTTATCCAAACCAACGACGGTATAGCTCCGTAAATACAGTCTAATCATCATTATGATAGCTATCGCAGTTCGCGACTATCTATGAGTTATTTACGAGCTATCTAGACCGCAATATTCGAGCAGATTATTTGGATTGCTTGTTATAGTAAGATGCATAATACCGTTGCTTTTGGACGGTAACACACTTTATTTTATTGACAGTTTTTAACACCATCAGGAGTGAATTATGACCCTGCGTCCTTTATCTAAAATTGACCAGTTGTTACTTGGGGTCGATAAGGCATTACGGGCTGTCGTGCCAAATTCCAATCCAAGTACGCGTCCATTGCCCGTCAGTAGCGATGAGATTCCTGAGCTAACCATCACAGAGGCGCGGCACGTTTCAGGTCTTATGCGTATCAATCATACAGGAGAAGTATGCGCGCAAGGTCTATACCATGGCCAAGCGTTTGCCGCGAAAGATAGTGGTGTCAAACAAGCTATGCAACAATCGGCCGAAGAAGAGGTCGATCATTTGGTCTGGTGTGAGATTCGTTTGAGTGAGCTTGGTAGCCATGCCAGCGTATTTACACCGCTTTGGTACGGTATGTCCTTTGGACTTGGTGCGGTAGCAGGCGCGATTTCGAATGAGTTTAGTCTAGGGTTTGTAGCGGAGACAGAAGCGCAGGTTAGCGAGCATCTACAGGATCATATCAAGCAGTTACCTGAACATGATCAGCGCTCAAAAGAAATACTAGCCCAGATGGATAAGGAAGAGCTACACCATCGCGAACTTGCACTTGCAAGTGGCGGCGCTGCCCTGTCACCTCCGGTACGTCGAACCATGCGATGGATGGCAAATCGTATGAAAGATACCGC
Organism: Psychrobacter sp. AOP7-C1-14; assembly: GCF_052376135.1. Lineage (NCBI taxonomy): Bacteria > Pseudomonadati > Pseudomonadota > Gammaproteobacteria > Moraxellales > Moraxellaceae > Psychrobacter > Psychrobacter sp. AOP7-C1-14. The sequence goes on from NZ_JBQSVH010000001.1 coordinate 424,226, forward strand.
TTATCACTTATAGCTTACCATTTGTAAACACTGTTATTAGCTGCTGCTGTCGCTAATTTTTTAATCATCATTAGCTTCACTAATTTACGTAGGTGTACTTAATTCTAGCGATTAACAATCCTACCATAGATAGCCTGAAGCTTAATTTGCTACGGTATTAAAAATTTGTACGATTTTGCAGTAATGCGCTATTTATATTACCGTCCGATCAATGAATAACAACCAAATAAATTAAATAAGGTAACGATTTTTATGAAAGCGACTCTCCCTAGTAGCCACTCTATTAAGTCACCGAAGTTTGCAACATTGACCGTCATGGCAGCAACTTGTGCCATGCTGTTATCTGCACCTGTGAATGCGGCAGAAACTGATGCCACTGCAACAGCTGTACCTAGTGCAATGGACTCAAGCAAACGTGTGATCCGTCTTGCTCGCCCTAATGCAGCTATCAGCCCTGCTCAATCCAACACTGCACAGACAAGCTTGCCAGCAACCTCTGCTAGTAACGGCCAGCCGACTAATTCGCAAACAACTAACATGCAGCTAGGCAATACTCAGCAAAACAACGCATCTGCCAGTACTGCTCAGCCTCAAACACCGCAAATGATGACCCCTGCCGCTGCACCTGTCATGAACGGCACGACTCGCGTTTATGAGCCTGGTCCAATGACAGCTACTGGTATCGATCTGCGTAGCGGACAGCTTTCTAATATTCCTACACCGCAAGTACAGCTCTCGGACATGAGCTTTGTCAAAACCGTACTGATCCCGCAACAAAAAGGGCTAGGTACTGACAAGCTTGATGTCAGTTTATTAGATGATTTTATCGCTGACGTAACCCCTAATGCGCGCCACTATCCACCAAACTTCCCTAACCGCACGCAGCGTCATTATACGCGTGAGAAAATCAAAGTATTGGCTGATTGGATCGAACCATATGCTAAGTCGCCAAACGCTTCTTATGATGTATTGCTCCGTGCCGCCAAACTAAACGGTATGGGCCGTAACTTAGACTTGGGTTCAGACTATACGGTACGTGGTGGTCAGTATGTCGATCGCGCGATCAAGCTGCAACCTGACAGTGGTGAGGCTAATTTCTTATATGGCATGATGCTATCAGAAGGTGGCGGGTTTAAAGAAGGTCAAAAGTATCTAGATAAAGCGGTATCTCTAGGATATACCGAAGCGGAACAAAGTTTGGCACAGTCAGATTTACTTAGTGACCGCCGTGAGAATGCATTAGAGCGATTACGTCGGCTTGAAGGGCAACATCCTAACAACACTGTCATTCCTCAACAAATCAAACTCGTTGAAGAAGGTAAGTTCTATATTTGGGATATTCCTGCTCCTGATATCAGTGTAAAACCAAGTGCATAGAAACGCTATATTCGTTGAGCCTAGTAATTAAAATTTTAAGGGTTGAGGGTTGAGGGTTAGATTCATAAGACTTTTACTTGATAAGTCTTTAATCGACAATACCTTTAATAGATAAAGGCGCTAACCAATAGAAATAGATAAAGGCGCTAACCAATAGATGCCTTAATAAATAATTTAAGATTAAAATACCAAGCGCTTTTGTTTTAGATTTATAAAACAAAAGCGCTTTTTTTCGGCTATTAGAAATGCATTCATTTTAAAACATGCCTTTATATATCCTCAAATGAATAGTCTAACGCCAAGAGTTGCGCTACACTCATTATCAGCTGCTACTTTCATTACTTATACTCTCATAACTACCATTCATTGGACTGACTTATGACTCTCGCGGGCTTCAGCAAACAGACAGTAATGCATATTAATCAAAAAACCCTGCCCATTACTTCGCTTATGATTTTGGCAGCAGCGGTATTGCTACCAGCATGTAGTACGGTGACGGTAGATAAACAGGCCACTGCCAAGACGATCTCTGCTCAGCGCGGCAATATAGTCACTGACAACGCGCTAAGCAGTGATACAGCATCTGCTTTACTGTCAGCAGGACTGAATGAACAAGCCTGTATGCAGCAATTTAACTTATGTTTGACTCAGCTTTCTGACAGTATGCTCAACCGGCATTATCGCCCTGCTTTGGCTATTTTTGCAGAACTACATTATGCAAAAGCACGTCAATTATCTGATTCAGAGAGTTGCCGTAATTCGCTTGCACGTCCACCGCTTGATCCGTATTACGCCAATGCTCCTTTAAGTGATGAAGATGCCAAAACGCAACAAAAAGAGACTGATCTGTGTTTAACCGATTATCAAGCAAGACTGTTTAATGCCGTCAAATATAGCTACACCTATCTGTTCTATGACAGTTTGACCCATGACTTTGAAGGTGCTGGGCAAAGTAGTAGTGCTCATACGCAAAACCGTATTCCAAATGATAACGATATTCAAACCCAAGATATTTACAACGCTGCTAGTAACGACGTTGTTACTCAAATTTATCAATCAACTGAAAACACTAACAAGTTGATGGGTAATACAACAGTAGAGTATCTGCCGATCACGTCTACCAAGCGTGATAATAGCAATGAGGCAGCAATTTCCAATCGACCACCGCTAAAAGGTAAAGCAATAGATCAAGTTAAAGTCATGAAAGTAACAGTAGATGACTACAACCTTGGTATTTATTTACCCAACGAAAACAACTATCTGCAAAATGCCCATAAACAAACTTCTGCTCTGGCAGATCTAACATCTACTTATCAGCTGCGGCTCTCTGGCCTAAACTCAGTGAGTAAGCGCCCCGGCTTAGGCATCAGCTTAGTGGCATCATTGGATGATCGCTATACCACTACAATCCGTCAGTTATTAGCCGCGTCCTTATCTGGTCGATTGACAAATGAGAAGAAAAACACGGACGATAGTGAGCCAAGCTCACGTATTTACCCTACTGGACATTTGTTATTGACTGGTCTGATTAAGCCGGATGGCGATAGCGTATTAGACGTTCTGAGTAGTCGTAAGCTTGATGTTCATTTGTATAATCCGTACCAAACTGAATCCGTCAACATCCTCAACGATGACTACCCACTGGCAGCCAATTTTTCAGCAGGATACGGATTATGGCTATCAGAAAACCAGTTAGATGGCGTCGGTTATTTAAACTTGATTACTCGCCAGCCAGATGCTCAGCTACCCAAACTCTTCATGCTCGAGCCCTATGACCCTGATAAGCGCGTGTTGATTATGTTGCACGGGCTAGCCTCTAGCCCAGCCACGTGGGTCAACCTAACCAACGATATTCTCAATGATGACAAGCTGCGCGATAATTACCAAGTTTGGCAAATATTCTATCCAACCAACCTGCCTATTTTAGAAAATCGCTACCAGATTCAGCAGTTGATCAACAGTACATATCAGCAAACTGATCCCAACGGGCAAAATCGTGCCAGTCAAAACAGTGTTATTATCAGTCACAGTATGGGTGCCGTCATCGCTCGTATGATGCTATCTGACGAAAATTTAGTCAATGATTTGGATAAGCTCGATGATAAAGATATGCTCTCTAACAGTGAAAAACAGAAAATCCGTAACGCGCTAAGGACTTCTTTTGGCGAAAATGAGTTAAAAGAACGCTTTGAGCTACAAGCATTACCGCAGGTAGACAGTGCTGTTTTTCTATCTGCACCTTTCCGTGGTACGGATTATGCAGATCGTTGGTTTACCCGTGCATTACGCCGCATCGTTTACTTACCTGTAGGTCTGGTTAAGACAGTCACAGATAACTTAGCAACGATTGCTACACAAGGTGATTTGGCGCAAAACCCACTAGGCGCGCTGTATTTACAAAACGGGGCTAGCCAATTAAGTGACAAGTCCTCTTTTATAGAGTTAACCAAAAACCTAACTATGAATGAGCGTATTACCTACCATTCCATTATTGCTAATAATGATGCTGATATCACTAAAGGGCTCGCACAAACGCAACCAAACGGTGCCAAAATCGATTTGTCTCAAGCGGTAGAAGACAATTCTGGAAATGAAACGGCGAGCGTGGATGTCAGCGACAATACTGAGACATCAAAACTACCATCAGAGCCACTTGTTGCTGCTGTAACGGTCAATGATGATATCAGTCAAGCACTGACTGAGCGATTATCAGATGGTATCGTTCCCTATAGCAGTGCCCATCTAGATGGGGCTGCATCAGAAACCATCATCAATGGCGGTCATAGTATTCAGACCAACCCGCAGACTATTTTGACATTGCGAAGAATTTTGCATAAGCAGCTTCAAGAATGATGTAGATTTTTGTTATTTCATAATGTTTTTGACGTATGAATCGTAACCTTTAAGTTGAGGTTATAGGTTTCAAATAAGCAGCATTCTCACGCGTACTACTTTGTTTTTAATAATATTAATTTTATTTTTCAATGTTTGATTTATGTTATTTTGATGACTCTTAGGTCTGCAACTAACGGGTTAGGTTGCTTGCGTGTGTATATAGGTAGGCGCATAATATATCTATAGCACACGACAGTAATATATAAATTTATAAGGACATAAATTATTCAATTCAGCTAAACAGTGAATCGCAGACTTAGCCACAATTTATGCCTAATAGTGCTAAGCTCATGACACTGAGCTATTGCCCGTAATGCTTGCCGCTTTGATCTATGGATAGTTACGGACAGTTACTTGAGCGTTGTATGGAAGTCAGCGCTATTCAGCTAACAGATGAGAGTAACCTTTTATGTTCGCTACATTTATGATTGACCAGATGGATGCGCTGATGCTTGCGCGTATCCAATTCGCTTTTGTTATCTCGTTCCATATTGTCTTCCCCGCCTTCTCTATCGGACTTGCCAGCTGGCTTGCGGTACTTGAGTTTCGTTGGTTGAGAACTGGTAAACCTATCTATGCTGAAGTCTACAAGCACTGGGTAAAAATATTTGCTGTTGTCTTTGGTTTAGGCGTGGTATCGGGCGTGGTAATGTCCTACCAGTTCGGTACTAACTGGGCAGTATTCTCTGATAAAGCCGGTAACGTTCTAGGTCCTTTACTCGCCTATGAAGTATTAACAGCGTTCTTCTTAGAAGCGTCCTTCTTGGGTATTATGCTATTTGGTTGGGGCCGCGTGAGCAAACGCATGCATTTTGCTTCAACAGCCATTGTTGCTATCGGTACATTGATTTCCGGTTTTTGGATATTGGCTGCCAACAGCTTTATGCAGACCCCTCAAGGTTTTATGATGGGTGCAGATGGCCTGCTCTATCCAACCAACTGGCTTGAAATTATCTTCAACCCATCGTTCCCTTACCGTTATGCTCATATGATGACCGCCGCATTTTTGACAACTGCTTTTGTTGTTGGTGGTATCGGCGCATATTATATTCAATCTAAAAAACACGTTGAACATCGCGCACACGGCCGTGTAATGCTAGGTATGGCAATGATTATGGCCATCTTTGTTGCGCCTGCGCAGGTATTGATTGGTGATGAGCATGGTTTAAATACACTTGAGCATCAACCTGCTAAAGTTGCTGCGATGGAAGGTATTTGGGAGGATGAGCGCGGTGCCGCATTACGCTTGTTTGCAATCCCCGATCAAGAAAACCAGACCAACAAATATGAAGTCGCTATTCCTTACGTATCTGGGCTAATCCTCACTCACTCATTAGATGGTGAAATTAAAGGCCTCAAAAACTGGGCGCCTGAAGACCAACCACCAGTGATTATCGTGTTTTGGGCGTTCCGTATCATGGTTGGTATTGGTACGCTAATGGTATTAGTCGGCTTATTTAGTCTGTATAAATACTTCAAAAAACAGCAGTTCAATACTGACAGTGTGTGGTTCCACCGAGCGTGGATGATGATGACACCACTTGGTTTTATCGCCTTATTAGCAGGTTGGTTCGTCACTGAAACAGGGCGACAGCCTTGGACGGTTTATGGTGTCATTCGCACTGCTGAAAGTATGTCCCCACTTGCGGCACAACAAGTAGCTACCACGTTGATTGGCTTTATCGTACTGTACATATTTGTCTTTGGTGCAGGCAGTTTTTATATCTTGCGCTTGATTGCTCAAGGGCCTAAGCCTTACACAGATCCCGCAGAAGACAACTTCTACGAACATTCAGTGACCGAAAGTCAAGGTCGCACGTTAAGTGGTGATAGTAATCCTGCTAAAAGTACTGAAGAAGGCTTAGATGAGCCTACAAATGATGTCGATGATGGAGGGTTACGCTAATGTTTAACTTCGGTGATGTATTAGATTTACCTCTCATTTGGGGCGGTTTGATTGCTTTATCTGTCTTTGTCTATGTACTGCTTGATGGCTTTGATCTAGGCTGCGGTATCCTATTCCCATTTGCAGGTTCAGATAAAAACCGTAGCCGTATAATGAACTCAATCGCGCCATTTTGGGACGGTAACGAGACGTGGCTAGTACTAGGTGGTGGTGGACTATTCGCAGCGTTTCCAGTTGCTTATGGCATCATCATGACAGGTCTATATTTGCCAGTAACTGCCATGCTGTTCGGTCTTATCATGCGGGGCGTAGCATTTGAGTTTCGCTTCAAGTCGTCTGCACGTAGGCATGTATGGGACACCTTTTTCTTTGTCGGCTCAGTCATTGCTACTTTCTCTCAAGGTATTATGCTTGGGGCGTTAGTACAAGGATTAGAAGCCAGTAACCGTTTATATACTGGTGGCCCTTTTGATTGGTTCACACCTTTCTCTATAGTGTGTGGATTTGCCATGATTATCGGCTATGCCTTGCTTGGCTCTACTTGGCTCATCATAAAAACAGAGCACACGTTACAAGTATGGGCACGCCAAGTTTCTAAATGGATGCTCATTGCTTTATTGGTTGCGATGGTTGTAGTCACAGCATTTATGTACTTCTCAGACATCGATGCATTAGAAGGATGGTTTGGTTTCCCAGATTTGTTATACCTCGCTCCTATGCCTATCATCGTCATGCTTTTATTCTTTATCATGCGTAAAGACTTAAAAACTGAGCGTGAGTATCGTCCGTTCTTATTAACGGTGGCTCTATTCTTAATGGGTTATATTGGGGTTTGTTTTGCCATATTCCCTTATATCGTACCGTATCAAATGACGATTTATGAAGCGGCTGCGGCTGATACTTCATTATCATTTATGCTAATTGGCGCATGTATCATGTTACCGATTATCTTGAGCTATACAGCATTTGCTTACTATACCTTTAAAGGTAAATCTGATCACAATCCAATGTACTAGTCGCTAATCGCGGCAGGTAACGGATCAGCTAAAAGGGATGGCTATCATCGTTTATAGATGGTAGCCACACTTCATACGCTAATCAGGAGATCTCTATGAAAAAGTTCAGTAAAAAACAATCACAATGGGCATGGTTTTTGGGTCTGTATGTGGCAGGGTTTTTAGTGGTGTTTACCATTGCTCAGCTAATAAAAATGGCCATGGGTGTTTAGTATAATTGCCTAATCATACGTAGTATCTAAAACTGCTATGACAACTATTTCTACATACATAAAAAAGCAGCGTTGAATAATCAACGCTGCTTTTTATTTATCTCGAATTCATCAGTTTGGTTTACCCTGATGCTCGATATCATTCTGTTCAATAAACTCGTTGACCTGTGCTAAGCGCTCAGATGTCCCCACGTCTATCCAATTGTCTGTCGTCACTTCAGCAGTGATCTGAAACTTTATCATTGCTTGCTTTAATAGTGGTGCTAAAGCCGCAGGCTGCCCGGACACCAGACCTTCTACCAGTTTTGGTGACATTACACTAATACCAGCGAAAGTATACTTGTCCGCATCGCCAATCGGCTGCTCACTAGCAAGACCGTTGTTAATCGCGAAGTCGCCACCATTATTGTGCTCTGGGTTATCAATCAATAATAAATGCGCACGCTGATCCGCTCCCAACGCATAGCCTGTTAATTGAGAAAAGTCATAGGTAGTCCATACGTCGGAGTTGACCAGAATAAATGGTTCATCCTTTAGTTTACTTGATTGCAATGCCTGAAAAATACCGCCCGCCGTCTCAAGTGGTTCATCGTCTTCTACTGACCAGTGCAGATTTACGCCGTACTGTGAACCATCGCCTAACGTCTTCATTAATTTATCTGCTAACCATGACGCATTAACTGTGATATCAGTAATACCCGCTGCTTTTAAGGCTTTAATGTGCCAAACAATAAGCGGTTGGCCAGCGACTTCAACCAAAGGCTTCGGCGTCTCAAGTGTTAACGGACGTAGGCGTGTGCCCTTACCCGCTGCCAAAATCATGGCCTGTGTAATCGTAGAGGTAGACATCTGCGCTCCTATTTTTATTATTCAAATTAATGTAGCTGAGCGTTATCTACGCTGAGGTAAACTTCTCTTTATAAGCAGGTAGCACTGCCTCTTGTAGCCATTGATTAAAAGGATTAATTGATTGCTTTAGCTCATCACTGCCATGTTCGGCAAGCCAGTTTAATTCAATAATTAGATCGCGCATGACTTTAGGGATATCCGCCAAATAACGGTCTTTGCCGTCACGCTCAGACAATCTAATAAAAATTCCTAATACCTTTAGGTGACGTTGTACGCCTATGACATTCACATCATTTTCAAACTGCACCACGCTATCAGCAGTAGTTAGTGATCTTTGTTTTTGTAGCTGCCAAAAGTCACTAATCCATGTAGATATTTGGCTCTCTGACCAATCGACATAAGCATCGCGTACTAACGACACTAAGTCATAAGCATACGATCCAATGACGGCGTCTTGGAAATCAATCACGCCCAACTGAGATCTATCTGCTTGATCTTGCATGAGGTTGCGGCTGTGATAATCACGATGGACCACCACTTGTGGCTGTCGTAAAATTCCTTTCACTAATGCGGCTTTTAGATTCCCCCAGACTTGCTCGTTTAGCGCTACACCAATATAAGGTATAAACCATTCGCTAAATAAATCCATCTCACGGTCTAATAGTGCTATATCATAATCTGGCAGCTGGTGTTGTGACTTCGCCGTTTCTACTGTTACCGTTTGTAGCGCGACTAATGTCTGCATTGCTAGCTGATAGTAGTCATTGATTTGGTCTGCGGATGCATCGACAAGCAAATGGGCAAATTCTACTGTGCCAAAATCTTGTAATACCAAAAACCCTTTTTCTACATTTTGTGCAGTCAGAGTCGGCACGTTGACAGCGGGTGACATCAATTTAGCAACATTGATAAACTGCAGCATCGCATCCTGCTCGTCAGCAGAGTCCATGACGATATAGTGTTTATTGGCGCTATTATCTGTCTCTGATAACTCGATTCGATGATATCGGCGCGCACTAGCGTCGCCAGGTAAGCTGTCCAGACTAAATGTTTGATCTAAAAACACTTGCTGTAACCACTGCTCTAATTGCTGTTGGCGGTTGTTGTTGTTTTCGATCATATCAGTCTCTAAAGGCGTTTTGTCAGTCATATTGGGCATCGCTGGTTAAATATAAATCATAAATAATTAAAGTAGTGATAAGTCAGACAAATACTTGCTAAAATAGCGATATGTGGCAGTGCTATACAGGCTGTCATAGACGTATTGCTATATCATTCAATACCTAATATCAGATAGAATCGCTATCGCTACTTAAAAATCAGCATGGCTATACTATAAATTTTGGTAAATAGTGTAGCTGATTTGGTTTTTTTTGACTATGATTAGTCGTCATTATATGTAAAACATCCAAATTTTTGAGAATACATTAGTCATATTTTAGTCGCTCATTCACTACTTTATATCGTTCGGTGATACCGCTACTAAACTCAGTCATGCAATCCAATAAGCTCTGCAATCATAGGTGTGCCCTTGTTATATTCTCCGCTTTACCAAAGCATCCGCTTGATCTTATTTGGTGCCTTAGGCTTATCTAGTCTAACTGTCAGTGCTGCTATTGGTGATTCCAATACGCAAAAAACTGAACCACTCACTACGAACAGTACGGGCAGCTATGTTTCTAATAGTATAGCGACTGACGCCGATAATATTAGTCGTACCCAAAATAGTGACGGCTATCAAGAAACAGATGTTCTAGATGATAACTATCAAGATAATGCTAATTTTGCTGATACGAATAATGTGACTGTATCGAATGATACTGCGTTAGAGAGCAGATTCTCGGAGAACAACGACCTAAACATTACAGGTATTGATGAAACTACTGACTCTGATGCTTTTAGCAATGAAGTTCCCAATACTGTTAATTTAGATACAGAAACCCGTGATCAAACAAATAATGCTGAGGCAGATAGCAACGCCTTTGTTCCTAAAGCGATAACAACAGAAAATGGCAAACTAGATCTTAATGATGAGAGTATTCAAGCCAGCCTAATGCGCTTAGCAGAATTTTATGAGCTGACACCAGATACCGACGCTTCTACATTAAACAACGTTGAAGAAACTAGCAGTGCTGAAACGAATAATGCTCATAACAACGCCATGCCTGCGGCACAAACGATTCCAAAGGTAGGTAGAGACTTACGTCTGTTGCCAAATGCCGTGAACAGTGCCCAACGCTGCGAAGGCCAGTGGGTACATCCGCAAAGCAATCCCAATTACCAACGTGCTGTGAATGAAACAGGTACTACAAACGGACAACCAGCACCAAATGTGGCTAGCGTTCCGAACAACCAAGCCCCATTGTTTACCGAGTCTGATTACGGTTATTACAACAATGTCAATTATGCTGAGCTATCTGGCAACGTGAAAATTGATCAAGGTACCCAGCATATCGAAGCAGAACAAGTCATGATTGACTTGGACAATGGCGTTGCTGCTGCTCAAGGCAAGGTTATGTTTACAGATAATGCGACTGGACAGCCTATACAACGTACGCGTAATGGGCAGGCTGGCTTTAATGATAGAGCGGCACAAGGTGGCCTCATTGGTGTGGCGGACAGCTTAAATTACAATACTGAAACTGGTCAATCAACGGCTAATAATGTGGCATTTGCCAGTGTTGGACTGCAAGCACACGGCTATGCCAAACACTTAAACAGACCCAACGATAGTGAGTACGAGTTGGATCAGGTTATGTTTAGTACCTGCCCACCTACCAACCGTAAATGGCAGTTTGAAGCCAAAAGTATCGATCTAGATACCGATACGGGGCGCGGCGAAGCGTACAATACGACTTTCCGTGTTGCTGACATACCTGTTTTTTACCTTCCTTACTTTAACTTCCCGATAGACAGCCGTCGTAGTAGTGGGTTTTTATTGCCAAGTGCTACCGTCAGTAGTGAAAACGGCCTTGAAGTTGATATTCCATACTATTTCAACTTGGCACCTAACTATGATGCCACCCTTAATACACATATCTATACTGATCGTAACCCTATGCTATCAGGAGAGTTCCGCTATTTGACTGAAAGCTATGGGGAAGGTATTTTAAACGGTTCATACTTACCAAACGATAAAGAGTATGATAACGAAGATCGTACCAGCTTGTTTTATGACCACACTTGGTCATCAAAAAGCATTCCACGATTGAGTGCTGATGCCGAATATAATTATGTATCGGATGCCGATTACCTTGATGACTTCGATACGTTGGGCTTGTCGGATAATACCTTAAACTTGCCACGTCGTGCTCGCGTCAATTATTACAACGATTATGTCGATGGTGAGTTAAAAGTAGAAACTTTTCAGACTCTAGATGCTTTCACTGATAATGGTGAGGCGTTGGAAGATAAAGATAAGCCGTACTCACGATTGCCACAACTCAAATTAAATTATCGACTGCCTTGGGCCGAGCACTTCGATATTACTGGTGTTCACGACTCTGCATACTTCAAAAAATCTATCGATGACGGCTCTGAAAATGAGAAGAGTGGCACACGCATTTATAATAAACTAAGCGCTGCCTATCCGATGGAAAATTCTTGGGGTTACATCAAACCCAAACTTAGCTTGCAGCATCTTTATACCTCATATGATGAAGATAGTTTAGCGGATAACCAACTTAGTGAAGAAGATGGCAATCAATCTGTCTTTGTTCCGCAAGCCAGTATTGATGCTGGTCTGAATTTTTACCAAGCAGGTTCACCATTTGGCGCTTTTGACGATACGATGGGCGGCTATCGTTTACTTAGTCCGCGCGTAAAATATACGTACTCGCCGTATGAGAACCAAAATGACATCCCTAACTTTAATACGCGTATTGCCTCTATTAACTATGAGCAGTTATTTTCAGACAGTTGGTTTTTAGGTCATGATCGTTTGCAGGATCTACATTCTATTACGCCTGGCGTCAATTATCGTTACATCGATGCAACGGGTGTGACACGTTTTGATGGTAGCATTGCAGAACAGTTCTATCTAGATGATGGACGTGTAACACTTGACGACGATCAGCCAGTTTTCACTTCGTCTTCTTCAGGTATGGTATGGGATACCAGCACTCAGCCCTATAATAATTTTTGGGTTGATGTCAGCGGTGCCTTAACCAGTAATTATGACTTAAACTATATTACGACTGAACTGCGTTATCAGCCGTCAGACAATAGCTTGTTCAATGTGGGTTATGTCAAACGTCAGCGTGATGACAATACCGATCAGTTACCATTGTCGGCGTTTACCGCCTCCGCTGTTTTCCCTATTAATAACAGTTGGCGCATACTGGCTCAAGGTCAATATGATCTTGACAGTGACAGAATGCTTGATTCACTCGTCGGCGTTGATTACGAAGACTGCTGTTTCGGCTTTGCTGTTTATGGTCGCCGCTATTACAATGACTTAAACGTGAAAGATAAGCCGACACAAGCCATAATGGCAGAAGTTAGATTAAACGGACTTGGCAGTGGTAGCAGCCGCTTGACACGATTGCTTGCTGATAAGGTTTTGGGCTTTGAACCTGTACAGACAGCTTGGAAAGACTAACCAATTTTTTGCTAGGTTAGCTTTATTTACATAAATATATATAAGACACTGTTTGAACCCCTATTAAGGGAAACGCTGTCGAATATTTTATTATTAAGAGTATTGGATAGAGTTGACCGACTACCATCCGATGCAATGACATTGATGAGGAGCATCATGAGATTTTTTTCTTTACGTCAGACTAGCAGAGCAGTATTGCTATCTATGGCAGGCCTTACTTTTACGCTAAGTGCCAACGCTGCTACTGTCGAACCTGAAGCGGCTCAAGCTTCTGCCTCTGCTACGCAAAACTCAGTCAATCGTTTGACGCCAGCCAATAGCACAGACGGTATTATCGCCTTGGTCAATGAAAGTGCTATCTTAAAAAGCGAACTGATCAATGCTATCGAGCAAACCCAAGCGCGTGCAAAAGCTGCTGGAGAGCCTATTGCCAATTCAGCACAGCTACAGTCTGAAGTGTTAAACGCGCTTATTTTACGTGAGCTGCAGTTGACAATGGCGAAGCGCTCTGGGGTATCTGCTGATGAAGCAGAGATCAATCAACGTCTTGCTCAAATCGCTCAAGCTGAAGGGCTTAATAGCATCTCGGCATTGCAGCAACGCTTGGATGCAGCGCAACCTGGCAGTTATGCCAATCTACGTGCTCAACTGATCGAAGAAGCTTCTATTCAAGCGCTACAACAGCGTCAAATTACTCGCCGAGTACGTATTAGCGAGCAAGATATTGATGCGTTTCTGGCCTCACCTGAAGCTAAGCGCCTGAACCAAAGTGAATATCAAACCATTCACGTACGTGTTCCTTACATAGATGATTATAGTCGTTTGTCGACCGCTCAACGTGAAGAAGCACTGAAAGTTGCGCAAGCCCTGCGGACGCGTTTGCTTGAGCCAAACGTCAACGTCGCTGAAGCCGTTGCTGCTAGCCAAGGTAGCTATCCGATTCCATTGCAAGGTGGAGATATGGGCTTTCATAAGGCCGCTTCTTTACCGACAGAGCTGTCTAGCAAGATTACTAAGCTAGACGTTGGTACCGTAAGCGAGCCATTATTAACTCCTGAAGGTATTGATATCATCAAACTGGCTGATAAGAAAGCCAGCAATACAATGCTAGTACCACAGTGGCATACTCGCCACATTTTGGTAAAAGTCGATGACCTACAGACTGATGCGCTTGCTGAACAAAAAATCAATGACTTGTACGAGCAACTTCGTGGCGGTGCTGACTTTGCTAGCCTAGCTTCGACGTATTCAGACGATCCAGGTTCTGCTGGACGTGGCGGTGATCTTGATTGGGTTAGCGAAGAGGATATGGTTGGGCCATTTGAAGCCACAATGAAGAATACAGCAGTTGGTGACTACTCAGCACCTTTTAAGACACAATTTGGCTGGCATATCCTAAAAGTTGAAGGTCAGCGTGAACAAGATATTAGCGAGCAATATCGTCGTAATATGGCGCGTCAAGCATTGTATCAACGCCTAGCCCCACAAGCTCAAGAAGACTGGCTACAAGAGCTACGTGCTGGCGCTTACATTCAGATACTTGGCTAATATATTGCAATAAGCTAATAGCACTGAGTTAGCGAAAGTATTGAATTGATTTAAATAAAATAAGGGTATATGCCATTGCGTATACCCTTATTTTATTTGCGCAGTTAGATATTTAACTGCAAGCTTTGAAAACATCTCAAAGATAAATATTCTGAACTTTTCCAAACCATAACCTATACACAAAGAAAAACCCCGAACCTAGGGCGATTGGTTCAGGGTTTCAATACTTCATGTTGTTGTTATTATCTCTCTTCCATGCTGACTCATCCTAAGTCATTTAACAGTATTATTTAAGACAGCGGGCTGACCTGTGCTTTTATTCATACTGTCTCAACACCACATCCATGCATATCCTTGTGTTGATGACTGTATTATATGCCAATGAATTCAGTGCCGATAGAAGCTAAAGACTCTATTTTGCGTAAGCATATGCTTACGTCATCTCTATGTACTACAGCTAATAAATAGCGTCTTTTATCAGCCAAAACTGCGTTGCTCTTTTTTATGTTCTTCTGAAACTTTTTCGCCTTCTTTTTTGCCTTCTTCGATTTTATCATCAGTCTCTTGGATATCTTCTACTTGTGCAGTAGGCGTATTGCCCTCTTGCTTACTTGTCTCTTCTGGCTCATATTGTAAGGTAGTCATCACAGGAAAATGATCAGACCCTATAGATGGCATACGCTCGATATCAACTACCGTAAAGCACGCGCTATGAAAAATATGATCTAAAGCCCAGCGCAAGAATGGATATTTAACATGAAAAGTATTAATGAAATGTCGACCAATGCGAGGATCTAGCAGTCCAGAGATACGCTGGAAACGACGAGTAGTTTTTGACCAAGCCACATCATTAAGGTCACCTGCCAATATCGCGGTTTGATTATTTTCTTTTATGTATTTACCTACCATGAGTAGCTCAGCATCGCGCGTGGTAGATTTATCCGCTTCAGTTGGACTAGGCGGCATAGGGTGCAAACAATATAGCCAAACGACACGGCCTCCTTGCAAGCACAACTGAGTATGGATAGAAGGTATGTCATCTATCATTAGATATTTAACTTTAGGATCGATAAGCTCAAGTTTAGAATACAAATGCATGCCATACAAATTATCCAGTGGCACTTTCACTGTATAAGGATAATTAGGCTCAATTTGATGTAAGGCTTGCTCCCATTTTTTGTCACTCTCCAGGGTGATTAAAATATCAGGCTGCTTTTGCTTAACCAAATCCACCAGTTTTTGCGTTTCATCGTTGGGCGTCAATACATTTGATACCATCAGTTTTAGTTGGTGCGCTTGTCCTTCGGGCTTGTCCTTTGCCTTTTGGACTTCTTTTTTCCACAGTTTGGTATAAGGCAGTACCATTCTCAGTTGAAATGCTAACGTACCGCTTAACACAACAAACAATACCCACTGCCCTAGCTCCCACTCTGAGAAAAAAATTATCATACCGACCCAAGCGATAACCCCAAGCACCATTATTTGAATGCGTGGAAACTCAACGCCACGTACCCACCAGTTGTCCAGCGGCAACCAGCCCCACATCGTGACAAATGCGATGAATACTGCTAGACCTTGCAAGGCATAATATAATAGTGATAGATCCATAAGTAGATACTAACCGTTGATTGGAGTGTTGATGATATATATTAGTTAAACTTTTATTTGATAAAAAATAGCGTGGTGGCAACTCAATCAATGTTAAAAAAGCAATGCTTGAGACTTACTTTATCATTTCAAAAGATTCTCGCCTACTGATGAGTCTCAAATATGCGACAACTATCATAAAACGTTACAATATCAGCTCACTCGGTATAGTGAACGCTTTGTTGAATATTATGTTTTTGAGGTCGCTAGATAGCCAAGTACTTCTTCAGTAGTAATAACTTAAAGTTATAGTCAACATAGTAAATAGTGTATCGAAAACGACCAAATAATGGCCGAAACGCCTTGCTTTTTCGCGCTATTCACGGCATTGTTATCGGTTGACGATGCAACAAATAATTGTAAATAGGATTGAACTTCATGAGTGATTTAACAGTAGGTTTGGTAGGCTGGCGCGGTATGGTAGGGTCAGTACTGATACAACGTATGCAGGAAGAGAACGACTTCAATGGCATCACGCCTGTGTTTTTCTCTACCAGTAATGCTGGTGGTGATGCACCAAAGTTTGATGGTATTGAAACCAGCCAACTAAAAGACGCTCATGATATTGAAGCACTTGCTGCTTGTGATGTCGTTATTACTTGTCAAGGTGGTGACTACACGTCAAAAGTTCATCAACCATTGCGTGATAGTGGTTGGAACGGCTATTGGATTGACGCAGCCAGTACATTGCGAATGAAAGATGACAGTATCATTATCCTTGATCCCGTCAATTGCAACGTGATCGATAGCGCTTTAGCCAATGGCAAAAAAGACTTTATCGGTGGTAACTGCACAGTGTCGTTGATGCTGATGGCTATCGGTGAGCTATTTAACAAGGGCTGGGTTGAATGGGTCAGCGCGATGACTTATCAAGCCGCTAGTGGTTCTGGTGCAAACAATATGCGTGAACTCATCAATGGCATGGGTGTATTACATGATGCTGTCCAAGACGAGTTGGCCAACCCTGCTAGTGCTATTCTTGAGATTGATAAAAAAATCGCTCAGACTCAGCGCTCAGCAGACTTCCCTAAGCAATACTTCGGTGTACCGCTTGCAGGTAGCTTGATTCCTTATATCGATGCGCAGCTAGAAAATAAACAGTCAAAAGAAGAATGGAAAGGCGGCGTTGAAACCAATAAAATTCTAGGTAACGACGAAGCCAGTACGATTCCTATTGATGGTATGTGTGTACGTGTCGGTGCTATGCGCTGTCATGCACAAGGCCTAACGATCAAACTCAAAAAAGACATTCCACTAGAAGAGATCGAAGCTGCTCTCAAAAACAGTGGTAATGAGTGGTTAGACTTAGTCGAAGATGACAAAGAATCCACTATGGATCGTCTAACTCCAGTAGCCGTCACTGGCACCCTAACTGTTGCCCTTGGCCGCTTGCGTAAGCTTAATATGGGTCCTGAGTATCTAGGCGCATTTACCGTTGGCGATCAGTTATTGTGGGGGGCTGCTGAGCCATTACGCCGTATGCTTAATATCATCCGCGAGCAAAACGTCTAACGCAGACACCCTAAATTAAGCACAAAAAAGACAGCAATTGCTGTCTTTTTTTATGGGTTGCTTACTACTCGGGTTGATACGCAATCATCACCTCATTGCGACGTAAAAATGGTAGCGTCCAAGGTGGATTATAACGCGCTAATTCAGGTTGTCCTGTCACATTTAGTTTTTGACTTTCCATCCAAAATTGTAATTCTGCCGTTTTAGTTGCGACTTTTTTGCTGCCTGCCAATCCCGAAAACTTAATCACACCGTACGTCTGTGCGGGTACTTCTATAATCTCAACGTTTGGATTGTTTGGCTTAGGCAATGTTTGCATCGTATATTGACTAGGCATCGTAAATTGTACGCGCCACTTACCATCTTCCTGTTGCATACTGACTGGTGCTGTCATCGCAATTTTCTGTGACTCACTGCTGTCTGTGCTCTCAGCTTGCATCGTGACAGGTGCAGTCATACTAATCTTACTAATACTTCCACTTGGTGCTGTGTTGTTACCAAAAATATAGTCCGCTAACACTTTAAACCCTTCACGACTTGCTGAGTCCTGGTCACCACTCACCCATGTTTGCGCTACTAGTTGCTCATCATAACGACGCAACTCAAAGTCATCTGTTTGTGCCAGTAACGTATACTCTGGCTCTTCTGTCTCAGCGGCCGCCACCCCTTTCGATATTAACAATAATCCACCTGCCAATAATAAATACCCTGTTTTTTTCATATTGTATCTCCAGCGTCTAAAAGCGTAGTTTGGCAATAACTATTACCTCACTTGTATAATTTCTACTGTATCAATACAGCGTCAGCCCTGTCTGTATCTTTTAACGTGCTCTCTGTGTTTTTTGGTTATAACAAGACGACGTTAAATAAAGTCACCGAAAAATATATTGACCATATATCGTTAGCACTAAATATCCATGTCCAAAAAAATCGCCAACAATGCTATAATTAGCGCCATTTTCATAGCTTAAATAGCGGTTATCATATGCAATTTGTCTTACATAAAACGGCCAGCGGTGCAACGCGTGCACGCCGTGGTACAGTTCACCTCAATCATGGCGACGTACAAACGCCTGCTTTTATGCCTGTTGGTACTTATGGCACGGTCAAAGGCATGCTGCCACGTGATATCGAAGCCATTGGTGCTGATATTATTTTGGGCAATACCTTTCATCTATGGTTACGTCCAGGTACCGAAGTCATTGATAAGTTTGGTGGCTTGCATAAATTCATGCATTGGGACAAACCTATCTTGACTGATTCAGGTGGTTTCCAAGTCTTTAGCCTTGGCGCAATGCGTAAAATCACCGAAGAAGGCGTGAATTTTAAATCGCCTATCGATGGCGCAAAGATATTTCTCTCACCAGAAAAATCTATGCAGATTCAGTATAGCTTGAATTCAGACATCGTCATGCAGTTCGATGAGTGTACTCCTTATCCAGCGACTCATGATGAAGCCAAAAAATCTTTGGAGCTATCACTACGTTGGGGACAGCGCTGTGTTGATGAGCACAACAGACTGGGCAGCACCAACGCCCTATTTGGTATTGTACAAGGCAGTATGTATCCTGATTTGCGTCAGCAGTCGCTTGAAGGTCTACTAGAAATTGGATTTGATGGTTATGCCATTGGCGGTCTTTCCGTTGGCGAACCCAAAGAAGAGATGATAGATGTCTTAGACTACCTGCCTGATGATATGCCAGCAGACAAGCCGCGCTATCTTATGGGTGTTGGTAAGCCTGAAGATTTAGTTGAAGGCGTACGCCGCGGCGTTGATATGTTCGACTGTGTGATGCCAACGCGTAACGCCCGTAACGGCCATTACTTTGTGACAGGCGATACAGATAATGCTGGAGTGGTACGCATTCGTAATAGCCAATATCGCAATGATGAAGGCCCGTTAGATCCTGAATGCGACTGCTATACTTGCCAAAACTTTAGCCGTGCTTACTTATATCACCTTAATAAGTGCAAAGAAATGCTGGGCGCTCAACTAGCCACTATTCACAATTTGCGCTATTACCAACGTTTGATGCAGGGTATCAGAGATGCTATCGAGCAAGATAAATTTGATGAGTTTGTCAGCGAATTTTATACCAAACGCGGTCAAACGGTTCCTGAATTAAACTTGCGTTAATCCTGTTTAGCATTCACTACTTGTTATCTAAATCTGTTGAAATCAAAAAGGGCTTAAGAATAATCTTAGGCCCTTTTTTTGTGCTGCTTTTATAACCCAATGATTCAGATAGAATCGACGATGATAACTACTATCCCATCAATGAAGTTACGAATACTACTACAACGGCGATTGGCGCGATGAACTTCGCAACAATTTGCCACAACTGCCATGCACCGTTAGACAGCCCAAGCTCTTGTTGGATATTACGTTGATTCATTTTCCAACCAGCGAATAAAATAGCGGCAAGACCTGTTAGAGGTAATAGGAATTTACTGGTAAGTTTATCCAATGCATCAAAGATACCATTACCCATAATAGTAAAGTCTGACCATAGGTTAAATGATAACAATGCGGCAATACCTAATAACCAAATTACGGTACTTGCAGCGATAGTCGATACGGTACGACTCATTGAGGTACGCTCTTCCAACAGCTCAACGGTCGGCTCAAGTAACGAGATAGATGAAGTTATAGCGGCAAAGGTAATAAGCAAGAAGAACAATGCACCGATGATGGTACCTGCACTCATGCTACCGAAAGCAATTGGTAAGCTCACAAAGATAAGACCAGGGCCTGCTGCAGGATCTAAACCATTGCTAAAGATAATCGGGAAAATCGCTAGACCAGCGGCCAAAGCAATAACGGTATCTAAAATAACAACGGTACGTGCGGTTTTTAATAGGTTCACTTCACGACCTAGATAAGAACCATAGGCAACCATGATACCCATACCAATTGATAGCGTGAAGAATGCGTGACCTAATGCGGCCAGCATAACATCAGCAGTCAATTTGCTAAGATCTGGCGTGAATAAGTAAGCGACTGCTTCACCAAACCCGCCATTCATCACATTGTAACCAACGATAACGAAAAGAATTACACCTAGTAATGGCATCAAAATTTTAGCGGTTTTTTCAATACCACTTGTCACACCGATACCAACGATAACAGCCGTTATAATCATGAAAGCTGTGTGCCAGATTGTCAACGTACCAGCTGAGGCTAGCATAGCATCAAAAGTTGCAGCGACAGAGTCACTATCTTGACCTACAAAGCTGCCCGACGAAATTTTTGTAATGTAGTTAAGAGCCCAGCCGCCGATGACACTATAAAACGATAGAATTAAGAAACCACCTAAAACACCAGTAGCACCAACAATCCCCCAACTACGAGACCTACCTTCATCAGCTGCTACGTCTGCAAACGTATTGACTGGGTTTTTTTGACCGCGGCGACCAATTAACCATTCAGCAACCAATATCGGAAAACCGACCAGCGCAATACAAAACAAATAAGCAATAACGAAAGCTGAGCCACCGCTTTCACCAACCATGTATGGAAATTTCCATATGTTTCCTAAACCAACTGCTGAGCCTACTGCTGCCAACACGAAGCCAAAGCTTGAGCTCCATTGTGCATGTTCTTGTTTATTGATAGCCATTTTTTCCGTCCTCGTGCTTCAATTAACATTGCTGATAATCTTCCTTGATAAACATAAATAGTCAGTCTTATTATCCGACTATTTAGTAAACGCGTCGATGTAAAGCGTCCAGCAACATTAAGAAAGAATTGTTTACAATATCATAAACGCTCAGTTTCTGCTAAGCGACCAAAAAAGTCAAGTATTCATAAATATAAAAAGCCATAACAAATAGTTATGGCTTTTATGTGATTCATCTTTAGTATATAAGAATTTGGTTTATTAAAAGTATAAGATTCATCATCAATCGAGAAATATTTTTTTAGCGTACAACGCCGCGGCTGCTGTTTTGTAGTGAGTCAATAAGCAGCTGAATCTTTGGTTCTTGAGGTAGTAGCTCATTGTTTAAGGCTTCAAGTGCTTGTACCGTCGTCAGACCTGACCTAAAAATCACGCGGTACGCTTGACGCAATGCGTTAATAGTTTCTTTTGACCAGCCTTTACGGCGCATTCCCTCAACATTCATACCATGAGTTTTAGCTGGATTGCCAGACACCATAGTGAAAGCAGCCACATCTTTTAAAATTAAACTAGCACCGCCAATTAAACTATAGTCATCTACTGTACAAAACTGGTGAATACCTGAGTTGCCTCCGATGATGATATGATCGCCAATAGTCACATGCCCTGCCACACCCACATTGTTTGCCAATACGTTATGATCACCAATCACACAATCATGTGCGACATGCGTGTTTACCATCAGCAGGTTGTGGCTACCGATTTTGGTTAGCTCGCCATCCTGTGCTGTACCACGATGCAAACTACAGGCTTCGCGAATCATATTGTGATCACCGATTTCAAGCCAAGTACGCTCTCCTGCATACTTCAAATCTTGAGGGTCTTCACCAATACTTGCAAACTGATAAAACTCATTGTGCTGTCCAATACGAGTCAGCTTCGTCACAACAACATGTCTATGCAAGACCGTATGTGCACCAATTGATACTTCATCACCAACGATACAGTAAGGCCCAATTATGGCAGTCTCGTCAATCTGCGCGGACGGTGAGATGAGTGCTGTAGGATGAATCTGACTCATAATATGGACCCTTGTATCATTTGATGCGAGTAAATAATAAAAACGTATCGCTATTTCAGTCTTACTAACGAAGCTAATACCATTTGCGTTGTCGAATCTACATATAGCTGATTATACAATTATAACGAGCGATTTAGATATCGCCCTTTATATGTTATGGCTTATCACCAACTTAAACATCCTTTGTTTTAATAGGTTCTTATTGCTCTTGACGTGCAATCATAATTTGGGCACTGGCAGCCAGTTCATTTTCGACGTGGACAGTACAATCAAACTTATAAATACCATGTTTTTGCATCACGGTTTTTGCACGAATGATAAGTTGATCACCAGGAATCACACGACGTTTAAAGCGGACTTTATCCACACCTGCAAACAGATAGAGGTAACCGTCTTCTGCAGTCAGTCCTGCACTAATAAAGCCAAGCACTCCTGACACCTGAGCCATAGACTCTACCATTAATACACCTGGCATAATCGGCTCATCAGGAAAATGACCGTTAAAAAACTCTTCATTGATAGTCACGTTTTTAATACCAGTAATACACTCACCTGGCGTACAAGCGACGATACGATCTACCAGCATAAAAGGATAGCGGTGCGGTAAATAGTGCTTAATCGTATGATACGTTAATGGTAATGTAAGACCTTGCTCAGCCAAGCTTTTAACGTCTTCATCAGTTGGGGTATCTATATTGTTACTGCTCATAGTGACGCTTCCTTGCTGTGTTTTGAATATCTATTATTTGTTTGTGTTTGCATTAGTTGCTGCCTAGCTGACGAAAACGTACCGCAGCACGTCGCCAATTAGCAGTCGGCATCGCAGCAGTACCAGATGAATATGAACCGGCGGTTTTAATGGATTTGGTTACCATGGTCATCCCAGATAGAACGACATCGTCTGTAATCTTAATATGTCCTGTTATACCGACAGCGCCACCTATTATACAGCGCTTACCTATCGTAGTACTACCCGCAATGCCCGTTTGAGCAGCAATAGCAGTACCGTCACCGATACGGACGTTATGAGCAACTTGTACCAAATTATCAATAATAACATGATTGCCAATAACGGTATCATCGATAGCGCCACGATCGATACACGTTTGGCTACCAACTCGCACATAATCGCCAATAATGACACGGCCCAACTGAGCTATGCGCTCCCAACCCGTGTTGCTAGGATCTTTAGTAGGAGCAAAACCAAACCCTTCAGATCCAATACTTACCCCTGCATGCAACCTAACGTGATTGCCGATAACACACTCAGGACCGACAACGACTTGTGACTTAATCATACAATCAGTGCCGATACGAGTATTGGCTTCAACCACAACGTGAGCATCGAGTGAGCTGCGCGCTCCTATTTGCACATGGTCACCAATCATACAAAAAGGGCCGATGTTAACTTGCTCGCCAATAACAGCACTCTCTGAAATCACAGCACTCGAATGAATCCCATTAGATAAAGAATGACGCGCAAACAGCTGACTAGCACTGGCGTAGGCCAAATATGGATTTGAGACAACTAGCGCTATTGCTGAGGTAGGCACTTGGTCACGATATGCTTCCGTCACCAATACTGCGCCTGCATCGCTGCTAGCCAAGCTAGAGATATAGTGAGGGTCTGCCAAAAAGCTTAGCTGCTGCTGACTGGCCGTCGTCAGGCTACCGACGCTACTGAATGGTTGACACAATTGATCAGTATCAAGCTCAGCCTTATTAATAATAGGCTGACGCTGCTCAATTCGAGTAATGAGTTGCTCAATCGTTATCATAATGACTATTAATAAAATATGGTTATAAATGAAACGGTCGCCAAAATAACAATGCGTTTTGACGACCTACTAAGCTCTAATGATATTTCTATCTATTTGAGACAATCTTTAAAATTATTCAAATAAATGAGAGTAATGTCACTAATTTAGAATGTATTACCAATCTGAAACTGGACTTTTTCAGTCTCATCGCCTTCTTTGTCACCAAATGGTACCGCGTAGCTAAGTGAAATTGGACCAATTGGCGTATACCAAGTGATACCAGCACCAGCACTGTAGCGGAAGTCATTATCTTGGGTCAATAGCGGAACATCTGAATCGTTAAAAGTGCGATCTTCTTTATCAGACGTGTCAAAGACCTGACCTCCTTCAGCAAACAATACTGGGCGTACCTGATCTGCCCAATCACCTTTAAACGGCATTGGCAAAATCAGTTCAGCACCAAACGTTGCTAGCGCATTACCACCAACCTCTTCTCCGGTAAAAGTTTGATTATCTGGATCATTGACCGCATCAAGATAAACTTGTGACTTAGGTCCTAGAGTAGATGATTCATAGCCACGTACTGAGCCATAACCGCCAGCATAGAAGTTTTCATAGAACGGTAAATCGTTACCATAACCAAGCTTAGTATAACCACGCGCGATTACGTCTTTATAAACAGGATAGTATACATTGCCAGTATAAGTTAGCTTTTGATAGTTAGCATCACCAAGACCGATAGTTGCATCAACCGCATGGCTCATTCCTTTAGTAGGAAATACTGGGCGGTCTAAAGTGCTGTAGTCCCAACCAAACAATAGATTGTAAGTCTGATAGTCATTTTTGAAATTTGCAACGCCATCCGTATCAACCTCAGGTGTTTTTGTACCACCATCGTCTAGAATCTCCTGAGCATTAGATATCCCTAGATAGCGACCACCACGAACCTTTGTATTGTCCACATTCAGACCGGCACTAAGACGTTTGGTTTCATCAATAGGATAACTATAGTTTAGTGTCGCACCATATGAATCAGTCACATAGTTACTAACATTATCATCATCATATTTGGTTTTGCGATAGTAACCACTAATACCTTGAGAAACACCGTTTTCTGTAAAATACGGATCAGTATAACCTAGGCTATAAGAATCATAAGTCTCTGAGCGAGAAAGTGCAGCCTTGACGCGGTTACCTGTACCCATAAAGTTATTTTGAGTCAGATCCAACTGGAAAGTCACACCGCCACTCTGTGAGTAACCGGCGGCAATCGTTGAGCTACCAGAAGGTTGCTCTTCAACCACATAATTTACATCGACTTGATCTGGCTGGTTAGGTACTGGTTTAACATCGACAGTGACATTTTTGAAGAATCCAGTACGCATCAAACGCGTGCGTGACAGCTGAATTTTTTCATTAGAAGATAGCGTACCTTCTAACTGACGCATTTCACGACGCAACACTTCGTCTTGCGTTTTAATATTACCGGTAAAATTGATACGGCGAACGTAGATAGGACGTGCAGGGTCAATATAGTAATCGACATCAACCATTTTAGTATCGTCATTGATACGTGGAACTGGTCTAATTTGAGCTAAATAATAGCCTTCATTGCCATAGCGTCTTTTAAGAGTATCTGTCGTAGCGTCTAGTTTTGCTTGCGAATACTTCTCATTAGATTCAAAGGCAACCAGTTCTCTTAGCTCACTATTTTCAAAGGTAGGCTTACCTAAAAAGTTCACTTCGCCAAACTGATATTGCTCGCCTTCGCTTAGACTGACTTCAATAAATACACTACTTTTGTCTTCGCTGATGTTTAATACAGCATTATCAACTGAAAAACGCACATAACCGTCGTTTTGATATAGCGATTTTAAGCTCTCTAGACTGGCAGCCAGTTTTTCTTGAGCATACCGATCAGACTTAGATAGCAGTTGCGTCCATGAAGACTCTTTTACCGCGAAGACGTCTTTAATCTCTTCATCACTAAAGTGCTGATTGCCAATAATATTGATATCAACAACTTTAGCAGGCTTGCCTTCTATAAACTTCACGTCAAGTTTTACGCGGTTACCGTCTAGGACTGTTTGTTCTACTTCGATATTACTATTGTAATAACCTTGGCTAACATATTGCTGTTGTAGCTCATTGGCCACGCCTTGCAAAGTAGACTGCTTAAGCACGTCACCAGTTGATAGACCAGCGTTGCTAAGACCTTGTTCAAGCCCTTCTTTTGGAATGAGCTTGTTACCTTCAAAGGTTACTTCAGCGATTGTTGGACGCTCAATGACGTCAAATCTTAGCTGGCCACCTTCGACACGGCTTTGAATATCAGCAAAATTCTCAGTTGCATATAGTGCCTTGATACTGGCAGCTAAGCTACTATCATTCACTGTATCGCCTACCGTAACAGGTAAGACCGGATAGAGGCTATCAGGGGTTAGGCGTTGTAGACCATTAAAGCCGATATCAGTTACTACAAATTCTGCAGCCTGTACTGGCATACTCATCATCGCTACAACTAACGGCAACCCAGCCGCACTCATAATTAAAGGCGTACGCATAAACACTATCCGTCAATAAAAAAATTGCTTAAATTAAGTTAAAAGGCACGTATTGTCTAACCCATTCACATAGGGCTATAACTCCATGCAAGGGTAACTCAGAACACTTTATATAAATTGCATCACAAAATAAACTAAAAATTACGATTAGTACAGAGGCTGCGACACAGAGTAGCATGCCTATCATAACAATAATCAGCCTGTAATAGGCGTAAAACCTCTAGTATATCGTGCTTTATCAGCCATGCTGCTCATTAGCTGTTCAAAATAGGCGACTGATATCATTACCAATTGCTAACACCATGAAACCTGCCAGCAAGAGTAAACCAATATTTAGACCGACCATTTGCACACCTTCAGATAGTGGCTTACCACGTATTAGCTCAATAACATGATAGACAATATGACCACCATCCAATACTGGAATCGGCAAGAGGTTCAAAACGGCAAGACTCAAACTAATCAGTGCTGCTGTTGATAATACCATCTGCCAACTGATCTCAAAGCTTTGCTTAGCAACTTTGGCAATGGTAATTGGTCCTGATAGATTGTCTAAGCCAATCATACCTGACAACATTTTTCCCATCGAGCTTACGGTCATTACCGCTAGCTGCTCAGTTTTTTCGAACGACTTAACTAACGATTCACTAGGGCCGTAAACCACGGTGGTCTTATAATCATCAGAGATAACAATCTCGGTCTGATCCACCATCGCACCGATCTGTCCGTAATCATTGCCCAAGTTGTCTTTTTTGCCTTGAGGCATGATCTGCAACTGTACAGGCTTTTCATCACGCAACACCGTGAAGTTCAATAGCGTCTCAGGATTATCACGGATGATACGTGTGGCACTAATCCAGTCTTCAATTGCCTTATCATCAATAGCAGTAATACGATCACCAACCTTTAGCCCTTGGCGGCTAGCTGCGCCATCAGGAGCCAAGCCGCCTACAATCGGAGCAATCTGTGGCTGCCACGGCAACATACCAAAACTGGTTAATGCGTCTTTACCTTGAGCCTCGCCTTGCATAAACTGCGTGACTGGTGCTTGATAGGTTTTAGTCGACTGTTCGGTTTGGGCATCTGACTGCAAGGTAATACTAACCTTATCCGTCTCACCCATACGTCCTGCAAGCCGGTAGTTAATACCTTCCCATGTCTGCACGTCGTGTCCATCAATCGCAATAATCTTATCACCGACTGGTAATTGTGCCATCGCAGCAGGCGTGTCTGGTAGTACTTGTCCGATCTTAATCGCCAACTGCTCAGATGGAGTCATAAACAACACCCAAAATAGCGCGATAGCAATGACAAAATTCATGATAGGGCCAGCTGCAACGATAGCAATTTTCTTGAGAGGATGTTGTCGATTGAACGCAAGATGCTGCTCATCTTTCGCAACATTACCTTCACGCTCATCTAGCATTTTTACATAGCCGCCGAGTGGCAATGCTGAGATACGATAATCGATACCACTCTTTTTGCTAGTCCAACCAAAAACTTTCGGACCAAAACCAATAGAGTACGTTAACACTTTGACACCGCAAAGCCGTGCCACGATGTAGTGCCCCCACTCGTGTAAGGCAATAAGTGGGCCCAAGACAAATATAGCGGCTAGAACTGTTAGTAAAAACGTCATAATTTTTTCTCGGTATTGTCTCTCAGCATTTTTATTAACGTTTTCGCTAGTATTCGTTTATCAAAACTATGTATCAGCTAAGGGACGCTTGCTACGATTATGTTAGCTTTATTACTAACTTATCAGTCAGGTGGCGCGCAATTTTATCGATTGCCAATATATCTTCTATATCAGCGGTTTCTTTTAACGGTGGCAGCTGTATGTCATTTAACGCTTGTTCGTTAATGTCAGCAATATCAGTCAAACGAATTTTCCCATCTAGGAATGCTGCTACTGCAATTTCATTTGCTGCGTTAAGCACAATCGTGGCTTGCGTACCCGTTTGCATTGCTTGGCGAGCCAAACGCAAGCAGACAAATTTTTGCAAGTCAGGTTCAATAAACTCTAAACCACTAAGTGCAAATAAGTCTAATGGCTGCGAGCCACTATCAATCCGATCAGGGTAGCTCAGCGCATGCGCAATTGGCGTCTTCATATCTGGACTACCCAGCTGCGCTAAAAAACTACCATCGCTATATTCTACCATTGAGTGAATGATACTTTGTGGATGAATGACCACATTTATCTTGTCTTCAGGCAAATCAAATAAGTGACAGGCTTCTATCAACTCAAGCCCCTTGTTCATCATCGTGGCCGAATCGACAGATATCTTTTGGCCCATCGACCAATTAGGGTGTTTGACCGCTTCTGCGACGCTTGCCTGCTGCATTTGCTCGAATGGCTGCTGCAAAAATGGCCCACCAGAGGCTGTTAACCATAGTTTTCGGACACCATGATTTGTCTGATGAATTTGCGTATTATCTTGCTGAATAGCGAGTGGCAAGCATTGGAAGATGGCATTGTGTTCAGAGTCGAGCGGCAGCAAAGTAGCTTTGTGCTTCTTGACCGCACCAATCATAACTTTACCTGCCATGACTAACGCCTCTTTATTAGCCAATAAGATACGTTTGCCTGCACGTGCTGCTGCTAATGTAGACGCCAGTCCTGCCGCACCTACGATTGCTGCTACAACCGTATCAGTCTGTGAGTCAGTAGCGATATCTACCAATCCTGACTCGCCCCCAACGACATCACTAGCGATTCCCGCTGCTTTGAGTCTGCTAGCAAAATCATCCACTGCTGCTGTCGGCACACTGACGCGCTTCGGCAGGAACTGCTGACAGAGCATAAATAGCTTGTCCAAGCGATGACAACCTGACAAAGCATAGACTTCATAGGTATGCGGTTGAGCCGCCAATATTGCTAAGGTACTATCGCCAATCGAGCCTGTCGCGCCTAGTACGGAGATGCGTTGCGTCATAACCATTAATGCCCATGATACTTAAAAATAATAAAAATAGAATATTGTCTATCTACTACAAAACTATTGCTCTGGTAACTTCGCTAGCTATACTAATACATTGCTTGCACTTGGCTCACTTATATCAATATTACTGAGAATAAACTACAGAAAAGGTTTAAACAGAACAGTGCTGCTATATAACCCTACACCACTATTAAACCAAGCTGCTGTATCGCCCAAAAACCAAGTGCAAATATCGGTGTTGCAGACAACAATGAATCGATACGATCAAGAATACCACCGTGACCTGGCAAAATAGTGCCTGAATCTTTTACATCAGCACGGCGTTTGAGCATCGACTCAAACAAGTCTCCAAGTACAGATACAAGAATAGTGATGGCTGATAACGATACAAATGCGATTAATGGTACACCCGTCAGCTGTAGTTTAAAGACACTGATAGCTACCACAACCAACAGCCCAGTAACGAGGCCACCAGCCAGCCCTTCCATGCTTTTATTGGGTGAAACGTTGGGTGCCATTTTTCGGCGGCCAAGCTTGCGTCCAACGAAATATGCGCCGCTATCTGCACACCATACTAATAAGAACACATACAGCAGCCACCACGCAGATAACTGCCAGAGATAGAACATCGCTGTAATAGATGCTGTCAAAATAACCGCACCCATCATTGCCAGCTGGTTGCCGTACCATCTCGTTTGTGTCGGGAAGACTCGAACCCAAGACAATGCCATCAGCCATATACCTAACGAAGCTACCCACCAGAATAGCCAAGTCACCTTGAACATTAGTGATAATATAGTGAGCGCCAAAACCACTAACACAAATACGGCAGGCTGGCGCCACTTAGGCATCAACTTGGCCCACTCATGAGCGGCAATGATGACGCCGATAGCCAATAATGGTGCAAATAAAATAGGTGTTTGGCTCGCAAACATTGCAATACCAACGATAATAACGAGAACAATTGCCGTCTTAATTCGTTGCCACATACTTATCGAGCCTTATAATAATGAAGAACAGATGGTCAAAAAATGCATTATAGCAGCTAACTAACTATGGCCTAGTGATAGCGATTGATATCAATTTAAGCCGTTTATCATTGCATAAACCAGCACTATTGACCAGTTATACATACCGACTGAATTTATCTATCCACTCGCTGCTCAGTGAGACTGCTGTTCTGTCACTACCTGCTCGCTGGTTTTGCCAAAGCGGCGTTGACGTTTAGCAAACTCTGCAATCATCAAAGCCAACTCTTCTGCTGTAAAATTTGGCCACAATGTAGGAGTGAAGAACAGCTCAGCATAGGCAGATTGCCACAATAAAAAATTGGAAATACGATACTCACCGCCCGTACGTACCAGCATATCTACTGCTGCGGTGTCGGCCAATTGTACGTAGTTACCTAACAACTCTTCGCTCATATCTTCAGCTTTCAATTCGCCAGCTTGCACTTGCTGAGCCAGTTGTTTTGCTGCATTTGCAATATCCCACTGTCCACCGTAGCTAATCGCAATTGCCAGTGTCATCGCATCAAAATCTGCCGTCTTTTCTTCTGCATCAGCCATTAGAGTCTGTAATGACTCACTGAGTTGACTGCGATCACCGATGAAGCGTAGGCGAATACGATACTCATTCATGCGCGGCATTTGCTCATGAATCGTCGATGTGAGTAGCTGCATCAGCAGTGCTACCTCACTAGGCGGTCTTTGCCAATTTTCGCTAGAAAACGCAAACACGGTCAACACTTCAATGCCTGTACTGACACAATATTCGACGATAGGATCAAGCGCATCTTTGCCAGCCACATGTCCTTGACCGTGGCCCAAATCATTGGCCTTACCATAGCGATTATTACCATCCATAATGATGGCGATGTGACGGGGAAGGCTAGCGGGCGCCAAAACGGCTGAAGTGGACATAGGCGAACTTACTTATTGTTAAAGTAAAATAATAATAACGTGTGCAATGACGATTAAAAAGCGCCACCGATATAATTCACTAACTTATCATAATTGCGTTGTTAGTTTTTAATGCTCAGAACACGATGAACACAGTTCAATCAATGTCTTTAGCATAATATAGATATGGTTTCATATAGTTGATTCAGTTTAAAAGAAGCGCAAAGCAACCAAGTGCAGATATATATATGATACTCCAAGCGAGGTTAACGCTTTAGCTCTTTTATAGAGGATTGACTATATCAGTCTGCATAATAATAAACAGCCAATAACTATAAAGTATTGGCTGCTCAATTACAGGTAATCTACCGAGCTGATTTTTGCTATAAATAACAAGTATATCAGTATTAAACTTCCATCAAATCGCTTTCTTTCTTACTCAAGCGAGCGTCAATCGTTTCAATATATTTGTCAGTGATTTTTTGAATATCATCACTAGCGCGGCGCTCATCATCTTCTGAGATTTCTTTTTCTTTTGCCAAGTCTTTGATGTCGTTCATCATGTCACGGCGAACATTACGGATAGATACTCGGCTGCTTTCAGCTTCGCCACGTGCAAGCTTTTGCATGTCGCGACGAGTGTCTTCTGTCAAAGCTGGCATCGGAACACGAATCACATCAGCGGTCATTGGGTTCAAACCTAAATCTGCTTCACGAATGGCTTTATCTACTGCTTGTACCATCGTACGGTCAAACGGTTGGACCAGTAAAGTACGTGAGTCTTCAACGTTAACGCTTGCCACCTGGTTCAATGGTGTATCAGAACCGTAGTAGCTAACCATCACACCTGACAACATGCCTGGATGCGCGCGACCAGTACGAACTTTACTGAAAGTGCTTTCAAGCGCTTCCAACGTTTTTTGCATGCGTGCTTCGCCGTCTTGCTTAATCTCTTTAATCATTGTGTATCCTTATTTATCGTTACCGACAAATCTTTTATTTGCTATTGGGATATTAATTATTTTTTGCTAATCGTTAGCTATTTACTGACGTTAATTACCAGTATCGCATCAATTAATGAAAAACTCGTGTGCCTTCATTTTCACCCATAATGACATTCAACAATGCATTAGGCTTAGTCATATCAAACACTTGTAGCGGTACGTTATGCTCACGGCATAATGCAATAGCCGTTAAATCCATGACACCTAGCTTTTGCTCTAGTACTTCATCGAAAGTTAGACCGTCATATTTGACTGCATCATCATTTAGACTTGGGTCTTTGTCATAGACACCATCAACTTTAGTCGCCTTCAAAATCAAACCAGCTTCGATTTCGATACCGCGCAAACAGGCAGCGGTGTCAGTGGTAAAGAACGGGTTACCCGTGCCTGCAACAAAAATGCAAACTTCGCCGTTTTTGAGATAACGAATCGCATTACGACTGCTATAGCTTTCGGTGACTTCACCAATCGGTAACGCTGACATCAGACGAGTTTTGATGTTGCGACGCTCAAGCGCATCACGCATTGCCAGTCCGTTCATAACGGTCGCTAGCATGCCCATCTGATCACCTGTAACACGGCCAACGAGACCTTCTTTTTGTAACTGAGCACCGCGATATAAGTTACCACCGCCGACCACGATACCAACTTGAACACCAAGTCCACGTAAGTGAGCAATAGATAAGCTCATTTTATCAAGCACTTCGGTATCAATACCCATGTCTTTACTACCAGCTAAGGCTTCACCGGAGAGTTTCAGCAAGATACGAGCGTAACGCGGGTTTTTGTCAGACATGAGGTCACCTTGTTATCATGAAATTATAAAGAAAATTATCGGTAAAATACAAATCGAGTTTGTCCACAACGCTACACTTACAGCTAAGCGTATTAAAAAGGCCAAATTGCGCTAATTGTAGCAAAAACTGCCCATCATTGGGCAATTTTCATCACATATCTTATTGGATATCTAGCCTTGATAACTGGCGAACAGATCGTATTCGCTAGCATCATCGATAGTCACTGTTAAAAACTGCCCTACCTTAACTTGAGCGTTGATGTCATCAACATAGACATGACCATCAATTTCAGGTGCGTCAGCATAGCTACGACAAATAGCAATATTTTCATCGCTATCGATTTCATCGACCAATACCGTTAAGGTCTTGCCAACTTTTTCTTGCAGCTTTTGCGCTGAGATATCCTGTTGTAGCGCCATTAGTCGCTCATAGCGAGACTGCTTAACGTCTTCAGGCACATGATCAGGCAAGTCATTGGCCACTGCGCCTTCTACTTCTGAATAGGTGAATGCACCCACACGGTCAAGACGTGCTTCAACCAACCAATCAAGTAAGCATTGAAAATCTTCTTCTGTCTCGCCGGGGAAACCAACCACAAAGGTCGAGCGAATCACAATATCAGGGCAGATATCACGCCATGCTTTGATACGAGCCAAGGTATTTTCACTATGCGCAGGACGTTTCATCGCTTTTAGGATACGATGACTGGCATGCTGGAACGGAATATCTAGGTAAGGGAGCAGCTTCTTCTCACCCATCAACTCAACAACTTTGTCCACATGTGGATACGGATAGACATAATGCAAGCGAACCCAAATGCCCAAATCATTCAATGCTTGGCATAAGTCATAAAACTTAGACTTGAGCGGCATGCCATTCCAAAAGCTGGTTTTATACTTTAGGTCAAGACCATATGCCGAGGTATCTTGCGAGATAATAAGCAATTCTTTCACGCCAGCTTTTTTAAGCGCCAGCGCTTCGTTCATTACATTATCAATCGGGCGCGATACCAAATCACCACGCAAGCTTGGGATAATGCAGAACGTACAACGGTGATTACAGCCTTCTGATATTTTTAGATAAGCATAATGACTTGGGGTCAGTTTGATACCCGCTTCATCGATCAAATCTATTTTTGGATTATAGTTCGCATCTTCGTTGCGATTTGGCTTGGGCACATGCTGCGACACTGCTGTAATCACTTCGTCATAGGCATGCGCGCCTGTCACTGCTAGTACCGCTGGATGCATTTCACGGATTTTTTCTGCTTCTTTACCTAAACAGCCAGTGACAATCACTTTACCGTTTTTGCTAATGGCTTCGCCTATTGCATCAAGCGACTCTTGTACTGCGGACTCAATAAAGCCGCAAGTGTTTACCACGACCAAGTCAGCACCATCATAATCACTGGCTACTTGATAGCCATCACGGCTTAGCTCAGTGATAATACGCTCACTATCTACCAATGCTTTTGGACAACCTAGTGACACAAAACCAATCTTTGGCGCTGCACTAACTGGCATCGTAGCAGTCGCATTGACAGTCGAGGCTGAAGTAGCATCGCTGCTTTGGGCTACACTACGATTTTGGTTGTGATTGGCTTTATGGTGGTAAGGTTGTTTAGTATCTGCTTGACTGATATCTGTCTGGCCCTGCTCTTGTACTGTTGTAGGCGCAGCAGGATTGAAGATAGTGGCAGTGTCTTGTACGGCAGATAGAGGATTTGTTGCTGTCGTATTCACTGACTCGGTAGAAGTTTTGGACATGGCTGACCTTGCTAGAGATAAATTGGCTGAGCGCATTGTACGTTTTTTTTGCAAAAATCACCAGTTTTGCCGCTCTATAGTCTTGATTTGTGGTTAAATATTATCTCAAGCATCTGACTTTTTTGGGCATGACTAATGAACGCTGATTTTATAACCGCTAAAACAACCCCTGATCTTACATTTATATCTCAGCATTTATTCACTGCTATCTTATGGGTCAACGATGATCTTTTCATCACGCGTTTGAATGCTCAAGCCGAGCAGCTACTCGCTATTAGTACCGGTAGACTCATTAATCAATCAATCTTGACACTATTAGCACCCGATGAGCTGAAGTCTAAAGACACTATATCTATCGATAATGCTGGTGACGATACGAATGCAAATGAGCCTTCGAGCGAGCCAGCTTACTCTTTGACCGAGCGCTTTGTACAATCGCAAAACTACCAGCAGCCTTTTATCGATCATGATCACATTATAAAAACACCACTAAATAGCAATTTATCGTTGTCAGTTGACTATAGCGTCACGCCAGTCATCTATGAACAGCAGCCCTATTTTATTATCGAGATGTGGGGCAAAGATCGTCAAAGTCGTATCTCTGAAGAGGAGCGCAAACAGCAGCAGTATACAGTTGCTCGTCATATGCTACGCTCAGTGGCGCACGAAATAAAAAATCCTCTTGCTGGTATTCGCGGAGCAGCACAACTGCTACAACGACAGTTTATTAAATTCAGCGACGCATCTACTACTAGCACTTCTAGCGCTGATAGTGCTTTGACAGCTACCAACGCTGACACACAGCATAATTTGCAAAAAATGAATCAAAAGCTGCGTAACTATACGGATATTATTATCTCAGAAACTGATCGATTAACTCATCTTATTGGGCAGCTCCTGGGTTCCAATCAACTACCAAACTGGCAGACGCTTAATATCCATGAGCCCCTAGAGCATGTCTTAACCTTAGTGGCCAATCAGTATCCACAGGTAGTGTTACAGCGTGATTATGATTTATCATTGCCAGAGTTATGCGCTGATAAGGATCAACTGATTCAAGTGTTTTTAAACCTCATTAACAATGCTTGTGAGTCGATGACTGAGTTCGAACAAACGCTGCAACAGAATAAAATCTCAGAATCTCAAGAATCGCCACAAGCTACCAGACAAACTGAGAGCAGTTCTGATTATCAACCAACGCTGCATATTCAAACGCGGGTTGCCTTTCAGCATACAATCGTAGGACAGCAGCACAAGCAAGTGATGCAAATCACCATTACCGATAATGGCTCAGGTATTGATCCAGCTCTGATCGATCAAATATTCTTCCCAATGGTTACCAGCCGTGCAGCAGGGACAGGTCTTGGATTATCCATCGTTCAAGATATTATCAGTCATCATCATGGTATGATTGATGTTAGCTCGACAAAAGAACAAGAGGAGAAGCAAACCCGATTTACGCTATACCTGCCATTTACTCAACCTACCACTGAGACATAAATATATTATGATACGAAGCTGCTAAGTTTCATAACGCTCCATACCCAATCCCCAACTTACCACCAATAATTGCTGATTAGGCCCAATACATGACTGAATATAGCGACAACCTCCAACCTAAAAGCGATACTCCATCATCACAATCACAAATAGTAACTGTGAACAATGCACCCAGCGACCACCCTGCGACATTGTGGTTAATCGATGACGATGCAGCCCTACGTATGGTGTTGGCAGACACGTTTGAAGATGCTGGATTGACCGTTATCAGTTTTACCCAAGCGCAGGCAGCATGGACTCGCCTTAACGATGCTTTAAAACAGCAAGAGTCAACAGAGCAATTACCTGACGTCATATTGACCGATATTCGCATGCCAATGATGGATGGGTTGTCTTTTAGCGACTGGGTCCATCAGCATTTCCCAAAAATGCCAATCGTCATTATGACGGCACACTCAGACCTGACTTCTGCTATTAATAGCTATCAGACAGGTGCTTTTGAATACTTGCCCAAGCCTTTTGATTTAGATGATGCGGTTGCAACAATTTATAAGGCCATCAATTATCAGCCCAGTTTAGAAACAGCTACCGTTAACCTTTCAGATGAACCTAATACCAATATAACGTCTGATACCTCCACTGCAAATCCGATAAAACCTAAAGCAGTATCTGCTAGTAAGACAACCAAAGACAATAAGAACAAAGAAGCAGTCGAAACCAAAGGTAATGGGAATCCTAGCGGCATCATTGGACAATCCCCAGCCATGCAAACGGTATTTCGTGCTATTGGCAGGCTGGCTCAATCTCCTATTTCTGTCTTAATTACTGGAGAGTCTGGTACAGGTAAAGAGTTAGTTGCCAGCGCTCTACACCAGCATTCACCGCGTAAACAGCAACCATTTATTGCCCTCAATATGGCAGCCATACCACACGACTTGATCGAGTCTGAGCTATTTGGCCATGAAAAAGGCGCATTCACTGGTGCGACGACAATGCGTCAAGGACGTTTTGAGCAAGCTGACGGCGGGACTCTATTCTTAGATGAAATTGGTGACATGCCTTTTAGCACTCAGACGCGACTATTACGAGTCCTAGCCAACGGGGAGTTTTATCGTGTTGGTGGACAGCAGCCAATAAAGGTCGATGTACGTATCATCGCAGCCACTCACCAAAACTTAGAAGAGCTGGTAAAGCAAAGCCGATTCCGCGAAGATTTGTTTTATCGTCTCAATGTCATTCGACTACCTCTACCACCACTACGTACACGCCCTGAAGATATTCCTGCCTTAGCCCTCTACTTTATGCAATCTGCCGCAGAGCAAATGAGTACCACACCGAAGCATCTGCATCCTGCTGCATTACAAATTATGCAGACATTCGACTGGCGCGGTAACG
This sequence comes from Psychrobacter sp. AOP7-C1-14, assembly GCF_052376135.1. Taxonomy (NCBI): domain Bacteria; kingdom Pseudomonadati; phylum Pseudomonadota; class Gammaproteobacteria; order Moraxellales; family Moraxellaceae; genus Psychrobacter; species Psychrobacter sp. AOP7-C1-14. The sequence goes on from NZ_JBQSVH010000001.1 coordinate 462,121, forward strand.
TGCGTCAACTAGAGAATGTCTGTCTATGGCTAACCGTGATGGCCACTGGTGATACTGTCATGGCGACAGATTTGCCGCCAGAGCTACTTGAAAATATCTCACCTAATGCAGTGCTTCATGACGAACACAGCTCATCAGAATCAGAGGAAGGAAGCCAAGAGCATTTGGCACAAAATGGCGAAGTATCAAATAGTAATGTATTAAACAATCATCAAAATAGTCAGATGCCTAAAAGCCAAAGTTGGCAGCAAGCATTGGCTGATTGGGCTGAACAGTCCCTGAATACAGGCGAAACTGATATTTTGCAAACAGCAACACCTGAGTTTGAGCGCGTTTTATTAACAGCAGCACTTAATCATAGCGGCGGCAAAAAGATAGAGGCCGCAAGCTTACTTGGTTGGGGCCGTAATACTCTGACACGCAAATTACAACAGCTGGACATCTCTGCGCCAAGAGTAACAACTAAAGAGTAAATAAACGCATAAAACGCTATGATAAATAACTATTAATATCAAACACTTAAAATAGGTACCAAAAATAAATATCAAATAATTAAAAATAATTGCAAATAGGGGTTGCCAAACAATTAAAACTCTATATAATAGCCAACCACTGAGACGCACTACCGAATCAGTTAACTATCTAGATAGTGTTTGAGTTTAATCACTTTTGATGATAGAGTAACGAAAATGGGGCTGTGGCGGAATTGGTAGACGCACCAGATTTAGGTTCTGGCGCCGTAAGGTGTGAGAGTTCGAGTCTCTCCAGCCCCACCATTTTCGGATAGTGAATAAATTGTCTCAAACCTATACTAAACCTGCCTTCGGGCAGGTTTTTTTATTGCCTAAAATTTGATAACTATTTATTAAAGGTGCTGTTGTCGCAGTTTTGTCGCAGTTTCTATGATTCAACTACCGAGAAACACTTGGCAGTTAGTCACCATAATCAAGCTTCATCATCTCAGCTTGCATGCGCTCGGTATTAATCCACTTTGCATAGATTTTGGTGAATGTGATGATATCATGACCCATTTGATAAGCCGCTGCAGAAACATCGATCATACTATTGAGCATCGTCGTCGCATAAGTATGACGGCAATTATAAGCAGGCCGCACTCTTATACCTATCACTGGCAGTACTTCCTGAAACTTTTCGGACAACTTATCTGGTCTTGTCCATGGCTCATCGGTGTGCAAACTGATAAATAATCGTGACTGGTGACCAGTGAGGGCCTTAAGTCTATCCAATACGACCAATATCTTATCGTTGAGATAGATATTACGAATCTCATTGGTCTTAGTTGACAGCTGCACCTTGCCACTGCTCAACGTCTTACTTATTTTTGCTAGTCGATTAGTTACATCTATGTCAGCCCAGTCTATGGCCAATGATTCACCAGGGCGACAACCCGTCCAAAACTGCCACACAAAATATAGATACCAAATCTCTTTATCATCTGTCCAATGTCTTTGCATATAGTCAAGTATGGCCGAACGCTCATTAGGCAAAAAAGGATCTGGCTCGTCCTTTTGTGTCTTCTTATTACGGATACGCTTAGTGGGCAACTCTTCAATAATTTCGTCAATAAATGCCAAATCAAACACTCCGCGCAGTGGCGTGAGTGCGTCATTAGCAGTTTTAGTGCTGCTAAAGTCATTCTGTGCGAGTGCAGTGCGCACCATTGCCGGTGTTATATCTGCAATTGCTATAGATGCAAAAAAAGGCATCCACTTATTTTTAAGGATGCCTTTATATTTACGTCTAGTGCCTGTATTACCACTATCTAAGCTATCAAGATAAAGCTGCGCATAGTCTGCAAAAAGTGGTCTATCATCTGCTGTTGTCTCATCGATAATATTACAAGCTAATTCAATATCTTTTACTGTCAGATTCTCCCATTTTCTACGAGCCATCAAACTAGCTCGTAGCTTTCCCGCTTGGGCAATATTCTTTGGCGTCGCCGTGTACGGGAGGACGAAGTACCTACGCCCTTCTCCTTTGATTGGGATATTAATTTCGACGCTGCCGCTTCGCACTCTAACGCCTTTTGGATACCCTGCTGACTCATCCAATGATTCCACCCCTGTAAACTAAAGTAAATCTTGTTATCAATCTTTTTCCACACCACGCCTTCAGGCCATTTTTCTTTGGCGATATATAGACGTGTGTGCGGTAGACCGATAAGTTTAGCAAATTGGGGGAGAGTTACCCAGTCTAAAGGCACATTTGATTTGATAATTTCAATAACGTCCATCTTACTTTTTCTCCAAACTTATCTGCAAATGCACAAACATCGCTATCACACCTAAGATCAGCGTCGCCCATGCCCCACCACATTGACTATGAGTTTGTCCGTCAAGACCCAGCAGCATCAACCAAAAGAAGATTAAAATAGGTAAAACATTGATGACGATGAATACCTTAAGAAACATCTTCATTGCTGTATATTTCTTAGCAGTTTTCACAGTCATTCCCCTTTATTCAACTCAATCGATACTAGCCAAATTACTGCAACAATGAGCATACCCAGTAAGATAGCTGTGGCGGTAATCACTAATAATTGCTCATTATTACTTAACATCACCGTCCCCTTTTCTCAAACACGCTTTGGCAGTCTACACAGAGCGTTACCACACCCATTGCTTGGCGTTTAGCAGGAATATCCTCGCCACATTCCAAGCACTCAGCCAGTGACGGCTTGTCAAACTTTGGCGCTCGACTCAGATACTGAGTCATTGTTAAATCAACATAGTCATTTGCGCGATCAGCATCATCAGCCATTTTAAAATCCTTATAAAAACCCTACCCCAAACAATAAGAGCAGGGCTTAAAAACTTAATTTATTGTTTAACCCTGGAATTGACCGATGCAGACACTGACTCCATCAAAAACACGGCTCGCAACAATGTCAGCAAACTCTTTTGCCAGCTCATCCCGCACAGACTGCAATGCTTTAATCTCAATCTTGAAGACTGGCTGACCGTCTTCGTTGCTAATACCCAATCGCAAAGCAAGATTGCGCGCTGGTATACCCTGATAGCACTCATCATTCACACTAAAATACGCAGGTAATGCGCCATCAATACTTTTTGCTTCAACCGACTCCAAGCGCGAACGAGTCTCGCGGTAATTACCTGCATGACTATCAGTTTGCGCACTTTCATCAATTCGAATACTGCGTACTGCATTGATAGCTTTGGCGTTTTCAATCTCATTACCTTCAGCATCACGAGCAATTACCTTGTGGCCCCAGTCTTCCAAAAATTCTGCAAATACTTTCTGCTTACATCGGCCCATATCATGCATTGATACCAGTTTTTTAAACATAACAGTACGCTCAGCATTCAAAACTGCTCGATGATCAAGGTGACCTTGCTCAAAATCATCCGCGTCAAAGTTCAGTATTGCTACAGCTTGCATCTGATTCTTATCAATAAAAACGCTAATATGTTCAGGCTGCGCGTTGATCTCAATATAGTCAGCAAAGCTGTCAATATCAGTTGTTGCAAATGTCCCGCGCTTACGGCTACGACCCGCATCATACTGCTCTAAACCCAACACTTTTACGCTTGGATTGACCAGAGCGGTATGCGGATTGATTAGTTCATGACGTAATAGCGAGCTGTCGGCCGCAAGTGAGGCTGCAACTGCTGATTCGGTTTGGTAGTTTTGATAATCTGACATGTTATAATCCTATTAGGATGAGTTTGTTTGTTAGTGATAAGCAAGTGTTGGCGCACCCGCTTATCGTAGTAGATGACTTTGGTTAGACGTCTGTTTCTTGGTTGGTTTGGTCAAACAGACCAGCTGTATGATTCGCATACAGGCTCATCTCACCACCTTTATTTACATGCATCGGCGTTTTGCGCGCATAATCTTCTTTACGGCTACCAAACTTTTCAGGTGCGGTATATTCAAGCTTATGCTTGATACCAACTTGCAACGATTCTTTGTCGCCCATCTGCTCGATATCTATCGTGATTTTCACTTGGCCTTTCTTACCAGTCATAACGACTGCATCAGCAACATCACTTAATGCATGGCCGATTTGGTCAGCGAAAGCGCCGCCAGTAAGATCACCCAAAAACTTAGTGGTATCGGTTGGTTTTAAATTACTCATAGTCTTGCTCCAGTTATGCCCTTATGGGCGATTAAAAATTAATGATTAGTGTTAAGCCATCTTATCAACAGTCGCATTGATAGCCGTGTAGGTTGACCCAGTGCGATATTCAATTTTATTGCCACGGTCAGCCAAGCGACATGCTCGGCCCACCAGGTGACGCCCTTCCCCGCACGCGCCGACAATCTCCCAGCTGTGCATGTTTACATCAAGCCATTGCAAGCCATAATTGTTTGGCGCAAAAGTGACTCGTTTAATCTGCTTTGACATTACTTATCTCACTTGCTTTAATCATTGCATCGGCCCAGTCCCGGATATCCTTTAGACGGTCGATGCTGAATTTTTTAAGGATATAAATATCTGCTTTATCTGGCATTTTGTTATGCGGCGTTTGCAGCTTGATAAATAGTGCGTCATCTCTGACAAATAAATGAGCACGTCGGTTAAGGGATAATGTTTTACTCATCGCCGCAGCTCCCTTAATATCAGACTTTTAATCGTACCGGCTGCATATAGCTGCCCGTTCTTACCATCGATATTGACGACATGATGATTGCGCGTACCGTAATGCTCCCTATCGATTGCCAGGTAATAGCCGTGATGTTCAAACTTCTTGCGCTTGTCGATACGATTACATATTTGGCGCTTGTAATTATCAGGCGTACAACTGAGCAAGACGCTGATGTCAGGTATGACGCCCTCAGCACCCCAAAGCGGATGAATCATACGACGTTTGACAGCGGAGTCAGCATTGCGATGCTTGTCGAACAAAATGACATCTAAGTGCATATACTCACCAAGCAAATAATCATCATCAAAGTTGACTACATCGATACCGCGCTCAAGCTTAATGACGTCAGTGATGATGCCTTGCGCATTTAAGCAACGTTGCACACGTTCGCATGCGGTAGTGACACCAATGTGAGGCGCGCCACTAACATTGATTAGCAAAGGCCCTTTACGGGTTTGTTTGTTTATAGACATTACGCCACCTCACTGTGTTCGCTATTGGCAGCTACAATGTCAAGTAGCGGTTCAAGGTTGATGTTTTGGGCAAACGCCTTGCGTAAGTCAGCTTCTAAATGTACCAACGCTGCCCAGTACATTGGATTGATACGGCACCGCCGCTCTGAGACTTGCACGATAATTAGGCGCAGTTGCTCAGCGACATCGAGCAGAGTGTGCTGGTCGCGTAGTTCGATTGGCTTGGCAATATGCTTGCACCACTGGTTTTCGGCATCGCGTAAAGCGGTACGGCTGACAGCGTTGCTAAGTTTGGCGTTGTGCATGAGCGATACTAAGATAGTACTCGGCTTGATGTTGGCGATATTACGCATAGCAAGCCTCCAACGCCGCACGAAATGCTGGTAGTTCGGCTTCGGTTATTGTCCGCAAAGTTGCAAATGCTTCGCTCTCAGTGTTCCATCCCGCATCTGCCATCGGCCCACCCTCCCTAATGAGCAATAAGTCCGCAACATTAATTCGGCCAGGTCCGCGCATTAAAATCGCGTAAGCACCCAAAGGTTCGTAAATCAAAATATCCCATGCTATTAACTTGTCACTGCCAACCGCATAATCATCTTCACTAAAGCGGTCCATGCTATGCATGCGCTGTATAAGAGTTTCGGATAGATTTTTGATAAAGATAAGCTGCATGTCAGCTTGGGTGATTTGTGGTACTGACCCAGATAGCCAGTTAGGTTGGTCTAATACATCATCGATATGTGGGACGCATTCGTCTAAGCCGTTGCCGCTTAGATAATCGACATCGTTGACGGTTTCACGGTCGATAGCACTGTTTTTCCAATCTTCACTAGATCTAAGATCGCAAAGGTATCTAGCTTTTGAACCATCTTGTGCATACCACAACGAGTAGTCCTTATTCTCGTTAGTTGCTAAGTCTTTTAATGGCACTTGAAACAACCAAACTTCATTATCAGCATCTTTGGCAGCACTTACCCACTTTTCATCCTGCCCTTCAAACACCCATTGCCCCATCTTCTTAAGAAATGGAATGCGGGGCGCATCATTAGCTGCTTCAGCTTGCATGGCTGCAAGTAAGCGGTCGCCGTGACTGTCATTTTTAACTGACAGTGCTCGCGTCACTTCGTCTAGTTTGCCTTTTAAAGAATCAATTTCGACTTTGGTTTCGTTATCAAAACCGATTTCAAAGCGCGTGATTATCTTACCTAGCTTGTTTTGAGTGCTCATGCCACACCCCCTACAGTCATAGCGACAATTAATAGGGTGCAAAGCGCCATAAACCAGCGTGTATTTCTACGCGCTAATTTGTTGGTTATTTCGGTTTGAGTAAGTTTCTGCTCAGCGGCTTGGAGTTGCTGGTTACGTTCAGCTAGGATTAGTTGTAGGCGCTCAATCTGTTGTTGAGCGCGCGTTGGTGGGACCGTTCCGTTGGTTTGATATTGAGACATGACGTTATACCCGTTTTGTTGATTACGGGTATATAATTACATTTGTAATTCAGACTGTCAATTACTTTTGTAATTTATTATCAATAATAAGTAGTTTTATAATTACAAATTGATTGTTTATATGTAATTACTTCATGTAATTATTTGTAGATAGCTATTAATATTTAACAAGATGCATGTTCAAGAAGCCTTATAGCTTACTAAATGTATATCGTACGCGAGCTTCCATGCTGAAATCATAGAACTTATCCTTATTAACAATTTGGTCGGGATATCTAACTTTATCAGCATTGTCGCTGACCAAGGTTACCGTACCATCTAAGTTTTTAAATGCGCGCTTACATATAGACTCTCCATCGGCATTAAAAACATAGATTTTGTTACTAATGAAATTGTCATATTCTTTTTCATTAGTATTAACCAGCATTAAGGTGCCATGGGGAATCGTATAGCCCATGCTATCTCCGCATGCATGCATTAGCAGTAAGCCATTACCATCAATAGGTAAGTCGTTCTCACGCAAAAATTCGACTGTGAACGCAATCATTCCTTTTTGCTCTGGATGTTCTAAGTTTACGTAACCACCACCACAGCTGGCCTTTAAGTCTTTGTATGGCACATTGACTAACGGGTAGTCAGTCGTCCCACCTACTATTACATAATCATTAGTCTTGTCATTATTGTGCTCAATATCGTGCGCATTCTCATTCTCAATCTGTTTATCACCAGAGCCTGATATTAACCAGGACAAATTAACCCCAAGCGCCTTTGCTAAAGCTTCCGTATAACTACTGCTTTTCCCGTTGCGGCGCTCAAGGTTGCCTATTACCGATGGGTCAGCTCCGATCATTTCGCCTAACTGTGCTTGAGTAAGTTTTTTCTCTTTTCGTACAAACCTTACGCGCTTGGCTAGTGTGTCTAAGTCAGGTTCCATAAGTATCTCCCAAAGTTTACAAACATAATAATTACAAATGAAATGATGCGCCACTTACAAAAGTAATTGACAATATGACTTACAAATGTAATTATATTGCTAACTAATAAAGACAAAGGTAATTTTATGACTCACTCTAAATCTATCCCGCCTACACTGTTAGCTCTACAAAGAGCAATCGACATCGCAGGCGGACAAGCAGAATTATCAGTAAAAATCGGCCTTGGGCGTACATCTTCAAACGTCGGCGTTATGGTTTCTAGGGATAAAAAAGCTAGTGCTAAGTATGTTGCAAAAATTAGCGAAGCTACTGGCGTCCCATGTCACGAGTTACGTCCAGATATATTCCCCACTCCCGAACCAGCAAACGATCCAAGTAATCAACAACAACTAGCTTAACGCTACAGCCGAAATAAAAGAACGACAATAACGGGGGCAATATGTCGAAGCAAAAATATACAGCAGCAGAGCGCGCCGAAAAGTGCGCATTAGACCTAGAAGCAGCAGTCTATCAAGCTGCGATGAAACCACGCGGCACGCTTGGCAGTATTTGTGAGACGTTTGGGCTTAATTACAATACAGCGGCCCTGCAAGTCAACCCAAAGCGCACAAGTCACACGTTATCGCCGTCACTTATTGAACAAGTCTTAAGCGCCACACAATCATCACTCATTATGGATGCTATCTGCTGCGCTCATGGCAACGCCGCGTGGTTTTTGTTACCTGAAGATGACAACCAGTGCGACGAAATGATTGATATTGCTTTGCTTGGTCAAAAGTTTGCAGACCTCAATAGCACCTCGCTGGATGCTTATGCTGACAAAATTATTGAGCCTGACGAATACGCTCGTATGCAAAAAGATGCTCAAGCACTACAGCGTCACATTCAAACGATTTTAGAAAACGCCAAGCGCAATATGGAGAGACATAATGACAGATAAACGCACCCCATTAGATTTTGATGCCATACGTGCAGCCGCTGTCGGCAACTATGTCTCAACTATCTTTCCTGCTGCTGGTATCAGCTTCACTAAACCAGCCCATCAGCATCAGTCATGCCCTATGTGCGGCGGCGAAGATAGATTTCGCTGTGACGACAAACGCGGTGAAGGGACTTGGATATGTTCACAGTGCGGCGCTGGTAACGGCTTTATGCTAGTCAAAGATTTTACCGGTCTTGATGTTTATGAAACCAATAAGCTGATTGCAGGCGCAATAGGACTTGATGCGACTAGCACGGTCACAGATGAGCAACGCGCACAGTGGCAATCACAGCAAGTCGAACGTGAAGCAGCAGAGAAAGCTGAAAAGCGACAAGCTCGCATTGATGCTGCCAGTCGAGCCCAAAGCATTTGGGATAACTCAAAGCCCGCAGCTGACGATCACCCTTATTTGCTACGCAAAAACGTCTCAGCAATTGGGTTGAGCCAAGACGCTAATGATAACTTAATCATCCCCATGTATTACCACAATGCCGACAAACAACAAATAACACTGGTCAACGTGCAAACCATTGCACCTGATAGCGAAAAATTGTTTTTAAAAGGCGGCTTGGTAAGCGGCGCTTACTTTACGATTGGCAGTTCAGCCATGTTTGGTGGTGGTGTGATATTGATATGTGAGGGTTATGCCACTGGCGCTACTGTGTTTGACGCAATGAGCTATAGCTTGCCCGTGATTGTCGCATTTAATGCAAACAATCTAATACCAGTCGCCCAATCTATACGCGCTCAATATCCTGATCATCGCATCATCATCTGTGCTGATGATGACAGCGCAACTGCTGCCAAGCTGCGCGATAAAGACATCGCTGACGGTAAAGAGCCAAAACCGCTTGTTGAATATAACGCCGGTATTTATAAGGCCCAGCAAGCTGCTATTAGCATCAATGGTGAGATAGTCACCCCAAGCTTCGATATATTAGATATAGATAAGGATGCGGCGTAATGCAAGGCAAACAACATACAGACTTTAACGACCTCGCCGCTGCATCTGGACTTAATGAAGTAGCACGCCAAATCAAGCATGCGCTAGCCAATCAGTCAATCGTGACGCGAGCTGCCAATGATGACCATAGTACTGCTGCACCCATCGTACAGCACAACGGCAATGTACCGGCTGACGTAGAGCAAGAAATGCGACTGGCAGCGATGATCAAGCGCTACGCTCAAATCACTGATATCGGCAAAGTGACTAATAAAGTCTATGACACTGAGCAAAAGATTGAGTATACAAAGACCCAGTTTGCTAATGAGATTGGCAATAAGAAACTAGCCGACCTATGGTGGAAAGCGACCCACCGCAAGATAACTAAGTCAGAAGTCGCAAAAGACCTTGACGTGATGATGGCTGTTGAAGCTCAATCGATGTTTCAGCGTTACTTCCTTATCTATGGCACCAAAGAGGTTTGGGATGACGTTGAGCGTATTCGTCTGCCTGTCGATACCATCAAACTAGCGCGCCCTAATGAGTATGAGATTTGGCTTAAGTCAGAGGCGCGTATTACTATCAAAGCGGATAACATCTGGTTTGACCCTACTCGCACCAAAACACCCAAGCATGACAAAGATATTGCTATCAATACATTTGACGGTCTACCACTAAAACCTATTGAGACAGATATCGAAGACGCGGCCAAGATGTGCAAGCCGATCACTGACCTGCTATTACATTTGTGCGAAGGCAAACAAGAAGTCTATGAATGGGTGCTTAGATGGCTAGCCATTCCATTGCAACAACCTGGTACCAAACTTGATACTGCTCTCATCTTTCACGGTGAAGTGCAAGGCGCAGGTAAGTCGCTATTCTTTGACCGCATCATGAGCCGCATCTATGGCGACTATGCTGTCACATTGGGACAAGGTCAGCTTGACTCTCAATATAATGATTGGGTGTCGAATAAGTTATATGCGCTATTCGAAGAGATATTCAGTGGCAGCGATAGCTATTCACAAATGGGCATGGTCAAGCAATTGGTAACAGGCAATACAATTTATATCAGTAAAAAGTTTATGAGCGGCTGGCAGCAAGATAACTTTGTTAATGCAATATTCTTATCAAACAACATGAAGCCCTTAGCACTGGAGCAAAACGATAGACGGCATGTAGTCTGCTATCCACAACAAAAGATTCCCGAACCCATTCTAAAAAATGTCGCGGCTGCCCTATCCGACACCGATGACAAGATGCTACGTGCTTTTTATACTTTACTTCTAATGACTGACTTAAAAGACCAGACAGCACATACACCGGCTATCATGACCCAGAGCAAGCGCGAAGTAATCAGATTAAGCCAACCAAACTGGGAGGTTTTCTACGACGATTGGTCGAATAATAACTTAGAGATACCTTACTGCTGCTGCCTTAGTAGTGACTTATATTTTGTTTATCGTCAGTGGTGCCAAAGAGGCGGCGAACGGCCAACCTCTGAAACTAAACTTATGACATATATTGGTAGACGCGAAGCTAAATCACGGCTAAAATACAGAACGCCTAACATGAATGCCGCCAAACAAGCTATGGTCTTAGCTATAGCCATGCCGACATCATATCCAGCTGACAAGTTTGGTAGTCAACAAGACTGGATTGGCGGACAGATTCACCGATTCAAGCTCGCAATCAATAGTGTTTACGACCCAAAACAATAATTAGGTGCAGGGTTTAAGGGTTAGGTTCATAGTTAAAATCAAACCCTTAACCTCTACAAGCCAATAATACCAAGCGATACGAGACCCTGTAGCAGACGTTGCAGGGTTTTTTCTTGTGCGCGCGCGGGAAATAAATAAATAACTTAAATATATTTAATATTAATCACTAAATAGTTTTTATCCCGTGCGTAAATATAACCCTTAAACCCCTTAAACCCTTAACCTTTCATCTACAAGTATTATAAATAAAGGCCTGTAGAGGTGCAGGGTTTAAAGCCCAACCCTTAACCTTTGACACAACCCTGAACCTATATATATTGGCTATAAATAACGGGGGATATTTATCATGCGCCAAGAATACTTAAGAGCAGCTGCTGAAGCTTATGCAAACATTCATGAGATAGAGTCTGATTGCTATCATTATATCTATAGCGGGTTTGACCCAGTCCTTCAGAAGCGCATCGCTGCTAGATACGGTCTCAGATGGAACTATGAAGACAAGCCTCATAAGCATAGTGCAGTACTTAGTGCTACAGCCCTTGCGGAATTACAATACCCAGTGAACGAAGCCACTGGATTTGCTTGGTCAGGTAATGAGAGAGCTGCATTTGCAGGGATATCTAAAGCGACCTGGTCGCGCAACAATTACTCAGAACATATCGAATTTATAATAAAAGATATCCGCTCTACCGCTCGCAGAGTAAGGCGTAAGATAGATGAACAGCTCATCAATGAATAAAAGCCATATTGATTAATGGAACAGTTTGACCTAATATTTCTCATATTCGAAGTTCCTGCCTAATCATAAAGCAGACGTAAACAAACATCACCAGTTAAGCCCGTTGCCCCCGCAGCGGGTTTTCTTTTTGGAGGTAATAAAGCATGGCGCTCAAAACCCTACGCCCACGCCTCGCAACCATCAGTACCAAAGCAGTCAATGATACTCATCAACCTAAATCAAGATGGGGACACGGACGCGGCGGTCGACCTTGGCGACGCAAGCGCGATGAGATATTCAAGCGCGACAAATATACCTGCCAAGTTTGCGGTCGTGTTGGCGGTGAGCTTGAGCTAGATCATATTCTCAACGCCGCTCGTGGTGGTACTGACGATGACAGCAACCTCCAAACCATCTGCACTGCTTGTCATAAGCCGAAAACGCATGCAGAAAGCCAAGAAATTTAAGATATTTTCTTGGAAATAACCCGGGGGGAGGTGTTTTTATTTCTGGGCAAACCCAGCGGACACCACGCCACCTCCCACGCGCAAAAAAAATCCTAAATTGAAATTATTTTTCCATTTTTCCGATTACATTTAATTGAGAAAGGTTCTCATTATGTCACTAACTAAAAGAAAGGAAGCGTACTGCCAAAACGTCGCTGACGGCCTTGATGAATTAGAGGCGATGGCAGCCGCTGGCTATAAAGCTAAAAACGAAGCTAATGCAAAACGGCAACTCAAAAATCTTGATGATGATGAGTTGGTTCAAGATCGCATCACTGAATTACGCGCCATTAAACTTTTAAAGACTGGTGAAACTACTGAAGGTGAAACCGCTGAAGTCGTTGAGCTGGTTAATGCCCTACACTTCTTTCAGACTGTATATAAAAATCCTGCCAAGTCGATGAAAGACCGTATCAGCTGCGCCACTATTGCTATTCAATACGAAGAGCCGAAACCTGCCCCGATTGGTAAGAAAGAGCAAGGCAAGCTAGATGCTAAAACTGCTACTAACACCGGTAGGTTTGCGACGTTAGGCAATCAGCAGGATTTACTCACATCTAAGACAACGCAATAAGAGCTCATCATGATAACAACCTGGTCGACAGCCTTACCCGACTGGGAAAAGCGCATAGTCGCTGGTGAGTCATTGATGCCTTGTAAGCCGCTCAATCAGGACGTGGCTGATATTGCACTCAAGATATTCGATAGCCTAATACTAGTCGATATGATTGGCAGCCCTGCCGCTGGTGAAGTCACCCGCGAATGGGCTCGTGAGTTTATCGCTGCTATTTTTGGTGCTTATAATACTGAGAGTAAAGAGCGGCTGATTACTGAGTTCTTTTTGCTTATCAGTAAAAAGAATACCAAGTCAACGCTTGCCGCTGGCATTATGATGATCGCGCTAGTGCTCAATGAGCGCTTTAGTGCAAGCTTAGCTATCATTGCCCCAACGAAAGAAGTCGCTAATGCCAGTTACGGCCCTGCAAGCGACATGATTAGCGCTGACCCCGAACTGGCTGCCATGTTCAACGTATCGCCGCACACGCGTACTATTACGCATTTAGGTACCAATGCCACCCTAAAGGTATATGCAGCTGAATCTGACACATTAGGGGGCAGTAAATTCAGTTATGTGCTCATCGATGAGCTTTGGTTATTTGGCAAACGCGCCAACGCCGCATCAATGTTGCGTGAAGCCACCGGCGGATTGGCATCACGGCCAGAAGGGTTCGTGGTATATCTTAGTACAATGCCTGACGAGCAGCCTGCTGGTATCTTTAAGCAAAAACTAGACTATGCTCGCGCAGTACGCGATGGCAAAGTCGTTGACCCACAGTTCTTGGGCCTGCTCTATGAGTTCCCACAAAAATACATCGACGATGAGTTATATCTCAACCCAGACAATTGGTATATCACTAACCCCAATCTTGGGGCGTCTGTCAGTGTTAAGTTCTTAGAGCGTGAATTTAAAAAAGCAGAAGATGAGGGCAAAGAAGAGCTGCAAGACTTTACTGCTAAGCATCTCAACGTGCAAATCGGTATCTCGCTACGTGCCAATCGTTGGGCAGCCGCCGAGTTTTGGGCAGCCGCTAAAGCGCCTAAGCCGTTTACGCTTGATGAGCTGATTGAAGCTTCTGAGGTAATTACTGTCGGCATCGATGGCGGTGGCCTTGATGACTTACTAGGCTTTGCTGCCATCGGTCGTCTGCCCACTGTCTTACGCGAATACACTGATAATATCACTAATCAAAAGGTACAAGTTAAGCCGTGGTGGGTATGGACCCGCGCTTGGTGTCATACAATTGCTTTAGAGCGCCGCATGTCTATCGCCCCAATGCTAAAAGGTTTCGAGAAAGATGGCGATCTTATCATCGTAAAAAACATCGGTGATGAGTCAGAGCAAGTCGCTCAGTTATGCAAGCAAATACATGACAGCGGCAAACTTGACAGTATCGGGCTTGACCCGCTAGGCATTGGCACATTGATTGAAGAGCTGACAGCTGTAGAAATACCTGAAGATAAGCTTATCGGGGTCAGCCAAGGCTTTAAGATGGCAGGCTATATCAAGACCTCTGAGAACAAAATCGCGCGCAAACACCTCATTCATGCCGACCAAGATATGATGGCGTGGTGTGTGGGCAACTCTCGTACCGTGGTGCGCGGTAGTGGTACGATGATTAGCAAAGCTGAATCTGGCACCGCCAAGATTGACCCTGTCATTGGCATGCTGAATGGAGTCGCACTTATGAGCCTTAACCCAGAAGCACCCAATACTGATGGACCGGCACTGTTTTTCATTTAAGGATTTGATTATGTGTAGAGTCGTTTTACTAAGCACCACCGCTATTAATATCGGTCAATTATCACATTTAAATATCAATCGTAATTTAGATAAAGGCGAGATGGGTGTTTATGCTCATCTACTTACTGGGCACGCAATATTTCTGCAAAAAACCGATAGTTTTGAGGGCGCAATAATCAAACTTAAAGAGTTTACCCAGAAATGCAACGGTACTTATAGAGCACCGCTGCCACTACCAAAGCCGCAGCATAATCCAAATCTATAATACACCGCCAAATTAGGCGGTTTTATTTTGCCCAAATTTTATAACGAGACTCACTATGACCAAAGCCTACAGCACCTTAAAAGTCAAAGAGATTAGCGAGGATGGCGACACACGCACCATCACTGGCATCGCCTCCACTCCCAAACAGGACCGTGACAACGACATCATGGATATGGAAGGCGCACAGTTTGCCCTGCCCATGCCGTTATTGTGGCAGCACAAGCACAATGAGCCGATTGGCGAAGTCACCGCCGCTACGGTCACCAGTGATGGCATTGAGATCACCGCTACCATCGTCAAAATTGAGGACGACGGGCCGCTTAAAAATCGCATTGATGAGGCATGGCAGTCTATCAAGTCTGGGCTGGTCAAGGGCTTGTCTATTGGCTTTCGCCTGCTTGAGTACCAATACCTTGATGACAGCTACGGCCTACACATCAAAGAGTGGGAATGGTACGAGTTATCAGCCGTTACTATCCCTGCAAACCCTGATGGAAAGATAACCAGCGTAAAAAATATCAAGCAAGCTTTTTTGGACGCTCAAAACCCTATTGATACGCCGCCAAAATCTACGGCCGATACAACCACACCTAAAAGCGTTAAAACCGCGCCATTGGCTAATCATGAGCCAGTAGCGCAAAAACCCAAAACCATCACCTTAGTTGACCCAAATCGGGGCAGCATACCGTTAATTAAAATTGGAGAACCCCTATGACCTGGGAACAACGCCGCGCACAGATTCTTGCCACGATTAAGTCTAAAAAAGGACTTAAGACTGGCATCCTCAAAAAATCACTCGATGAAGATCGCAGTACTAATGAAGATGAAGAATCGCAGATAGAAGCGATTGATGATGACATCGCAAAGCTACAAAAGAATCTCGACCGCGTCGACGAAATCATCAAAGATGCCGCCGATGCGCAAAAAAACGCCACACCCGCAGGCGGTGAAAACGCCGCGCAAGCGAATGCAAGCGCGGAAGGTGCAAAAGACCCTACGCAAGCCGACAAAGGTGTGACAGTTAAGCCAAACCACGCCAAAAAAGGTATCGGCTTTGCTCAGCTAACAAAAGCAAAAGCTTTGGCCGTACTGCAACAAAAGCAGGGCAACTATGTTAGCCCAATCGATATCGCCAAATCGCAAGGTATGGACCCGCGTGTCATCCAAGCGCTAGAAAAAGCGGTCGTGCTCGACACTAGTAACTCAAGCGCGTTAATTGTTGAAAACCAGCTTGCTGGTGAGTTTATCGAGCTACTACGAGCTCAAACCATCGTTGATAAGCTGGCACCTATGATGCGAGCTGCGCCATTTAATGCCAAAATCCCAGGTCTTGCATCTGGCGGTGTGGCAGCTTGGGTCGGCGAAGGTGAAGCAAAGCCAGCTACGAACCCAACATTTACATCTGTCAAAATCGACCACCACAAACTCGCTGGTATCGTTGTTCGTACTGATGACTTACTTAAACTAGCATCACCCGGAACTGATCAGATGCTCCGCGATGACATGATCGAAGCATGTGCCACACTTATTGATAACACGTTTATTGATACGGCGGCCCAGACTGACAAGCGTCCAGCCGGTGTTCTAAACGGTGCCACCAAGATTGACCATACTGGCGTTGGCGTTGCCGAGTGTAATGCCGACCTTGCTGCCCTACGCGCCACATTTATTAGCAATAACTTGTCGCTAAACGGCGCGTATTATGTGATGAGTGAGACCCGCGCAAGTGATATGAGTGAACTGCGCGATGCGCTTGGCAATCCGTATTATCGCGGTATGGATGCGCCATTCGGTCAAAAGACTTTAAAAGGTCTACCAGTCATCGAATCTGAGACAGCCACTGATGTCATTGCACTTATCAAACCGTCTGAGCTTTATTTGGCTGATGATGGCGCGGTTGAGATTGCATTTAGTGACCAAGCGACCATTGATATGGGGGCATCGACCCTCGTTAACTTGTGGCAGCAAAACATGACCGCAATTCGTGCTGAGCGTCACATGACATGGGCAAAACGCCGTGTCACAGCCGCATCTTATATTAACTACACGAACGTTATCCCGTAAACAATAGCTAACCATATAAAATGATAGCTAACCAAAATCCCAGTCATAGCGCTGGTATTTTTTACGAGTAGGTATTGGTAGTGCCATTCCTTCGCTATCCGTATCTACTCTTAAAAAACGAGGTTAATTATGGATATTGAATACATCAAAGACGCCCCCAACGGCTCAGCAGGTATGGTCGATAACGTTACCGAATTTGAAGGTAATATTTTGATCGTGACTGGATTTGCAAAAGCGGTACCACCCGCCAAACCCAAGCGAAAATCTAAATCTAAAGACAAAACTGACGATGGTACCCTCACCAATGAAGGTACCAAAACCGACACCAAAACCGACACCAAAACCGACACCAAAACCGACGACGAGTAAACATTATGGGCAAGTTTATTGATTGGATGACTGGCAAAAAATCAGCAAACACCGCCCAGGCTGTCAATGGTGATGTTTGGCACACGATACATGAGCCATTCACCGGCGCATGGCAACGCAATGAAGAGATTGAAGTCAGTAAAAACGACCAAATGCGACATCATGCCGTGTTTGCTTGTATGTCGCTTATCACTCGCGACATCGGTAAGCTCAAAATAAAGACCAAAAAAAGGGTCGCAGGCGTCAGTCAAGAAACCAAAAGCCGCGCCAATAAGCTATTGGCCAAACCAAACCACTATCAAAACACGCAGCAGTTTTTTGAATGCTGGGCCTCACAAAAAACGGCACACGGCAATACCTATGTGTGGAAGGTGCGTGACATATATGGTGATATATGGCAGCTGCTTATCTTAAACTCTGAGCGCGTGAAGCCACTTGTTGACCCAAATGGCAATGTGTTTTATCAAGTGCGCCGCGATAGACTGTTTAACTTAGCTGATGACATTATTGTGCCCGCGTCTGAGATCATTCATGACCGCTTTAACTGCTTTTATCACCCATTAGTTGGCCTGTCTCCTATTACGGCTTGCGCCCTATCAGCGAGTCAAGGCGTCAGTATCCAGCGCAATGCTCATGCTTTCTTTGCTAATGCATCGCGTCCATCAGGTATTTTGGTCACACCAGGGGCAATAACCAAAGAAACATCAGAAGAGATGAGCAAAAAGTGGAACAAAAATTACTCTGGCACTGGCACAGGCCGCACCGCCGTGCTTAGTGATGGTGTGACGTACCAAGCGATATCGGTCGCCGCACAAGATGCGCAGCTGGTTGAGCAACTCAAGCTGTCAGGTGAGATTATATGTACCGCGTTTAGTGTGCCGGCGTTTAAAGTCGGCTTGGCACCACCGCCCGCTGGTAAAGTGAGCGACTATAACGATATCTACTATAGCGATTGCCTACAGCACTATCTTGAGAGTATCGAAAACCTACTCAATGAGCACTTGGATTTAGAAAACGGCGTTGAAACTGAGTTTTGTCTTGACGGACTGTTAAGAATGGATTCGTCCAGTCAAATGGAATATCTAACCAAAGCGGTCGGCGGCTCGATACTATCACCGAATGAAGCGCGTGCCAAAATCGGCTATACCGCTGTGTCTGGTGGTGAAAGCCCCATGATTCAGCAGCAGAACTTTAGCCTCGCTGCTATCGCTAAGCGTGACGCTAGTGACAATCCATTTACTAAAACGCCAGCAGCGAACGACGACACAAAAGGGGATGACGATGGTATGGGTAACACTTGAGGAAGTCAAACATCATCTGCGCTATGACGATGATGCTAATGACGCCACGCTGACGATGTATATCGCTGCAGCTGACTCTGCTATCAATCGCTATATCGATAAAGACACACCAGCAACGGGACATGACGATATCAAAGTGGCTGCTCTGATGCTGGTTGGGTACTTCGATGATAACCGCAACGTGGATAACACCGCCCCAACCAATGGCAACTATCTACCCCAGCCAGTTGTTGCCTTACTCTACCCGTATCGCACCCCTGTGGTTACTTAGGAGCTATCATGAGAGCACTCGTAGCGCAACAGCAAGCTAACACAAAAGCGAGTACATTGCGGCAGCGTATCACTGTACTCAAACAAACCAGTGGCCGCTCCTCTACTGGCGCTGTACTGGCATCAACATGGACGACATATCTAAAATTGTGGGCGTCTATGGAGCCTTTAAGCGTCAAAGACGTGCTGATCGCTCAAGCCGCCAATAGTCAAACCATCGCGCGCTGCATCATTCGCTACCGTGCCGACATCGATAGCACTATGCAAATAGAGCATAATGGTCGACGTTATGAGATAAATGGCGAACCTTTAGCCGATGCCAGAAGCGGTCGTGAGCATTTAACCTTAATGTTAAAAAGCATCTAATATTTCTACTTTGTTTCTGTGATTGCTAGATTAATGTTGTCACTCGTAATATACTTGTCTATTGATTTTACTGTTATGGGCATGTTTGATATGAAAAAGATAATTAAGTGGATAATTATTATTGTTGTTGCGCTGTTTATCATTGGGCTTATCTTTGGCTCAGATGACGCAGAAAAAACAGTGGCACAAACGACGACATCGGCTGATGTCGCTGAGCCCATGATTTCTGAAACTGAGGTGGTCGCAGAAGACAATGGTATGACTAATCAGCAGAAAAATGCCGTTAGATCGGCTAAAAACTATATTAGTTTTCAGGGTTTTTCGCGAGATGGTTTAATCAACCAGTTATCATCTGATGCTGGCGATGGTTACAATATTGACGACGCTACTATTGCGGTTGATAGCATGGATATTGACTACAATGAGCAAGCAGGTAGGTCCGCTGAGAACTACTTATCATTTACAGGGTTTTCATGTGAAGGCTTAGTGACTCAGTTGTCGTCTTCAGCGGGTGATAAATACACGAAAGAGCAAGCAGAATATGGCGCTAAACTAGCAGGCGCTTGTGATTAAAACCCATTAGTATTTTATTAACTAAAAACCCACCAATCGGTGGGTTTTTTATTATCAAACATTTACTAATTCGTTAATCACCAGCATTATCTAATCAACCTCAATCTGGACACGGTACGAGATATGATTAGTCAGCCAGCCACTAAATAACCGATTACCCAATCAAAAAAACCCCTGTCATCTGATGGCGCTTTTTGTTACCTAGGATTCCATTATGAGCGTTGATTTTAGAATAGAAGGCTTGGATGAGCTAGAAAGTCAGTTTGACAGACTCGCGGATACATCCAAAAAAAAGGTGATGATGAAAGCTCTTAATGCTGGCATCCAACCTATCAAAAAAGAAGCAAAGGCCCGCGCCCCAGAGAGAACAGGTCTGCTCAAAAAGAATATACGCTCCAAGCAAATGAGATATACCGAAAAGCCCGCGGTTGGCATCTACATATCTGGCAAGGCATTCTATTGGTACTTTATAGAAAATGGTACTAGCAAGATGGCCGCCGCGCCATTTCTGCGACCTGCCGTAGACAGCAAGCATGAAGAAGGCGTGAATAAGTTTAAAGAAAAGTGGAAAGCTGAGATCGATAAGGTACTGATTGGCTAACAAGGATAAACAATGAAAGCTAGCGAGGTGATATACAGCAACCTAAGTGCGCTGTTTGAAAATAAGGTCTATCCACTGGTCAGACCTGACTCTGAGAAAGGGCTGCCTTATCTGGTCTATACCGTGCTTAATACCAACGCGACCAATGTCATCATGGGCTATACCGGTCGCGAGATGGCTTACTTGCAGTTGGATGTCTATCACAGCAATTATGATGGCTGTGAAGACACGACGAATCAGATGATTGAGATACTTAAAAATAACGTGCAGCCTTTTCACTATGACAGTCGCCGATATATGTATGAGGACGACGCCAAGCTATTTAGACAAAGTATCGAATGCCATATCTGGCAAACCAATTAAACAAACATAGCAACCGCTATTATGCAATCTCAGGCATTAGCCTCAGATATAACGCCCACAAATGAGAGAGTGACAAATATGGCTATTTCAACCGACAAGCTGGTAAACACGCAGTACACCTGGAGTATTGCAACCGATGATGTGCCCACTTTTAACCAAGTACAGTTTTTGAACAGCATGGATATGCCTAATCTACCCAAAACAGTGGTGGATGTGACGCCTACTGATGCCACGTCTACTGTGAACGCAGTGGCCAACTTCCGCGAAACGTCAGAAATAGCGTTTACTTTGTACTACATGCCGACTGATCCTCAGCATATGGAGCTAAAAGCGGCTTTTAATAACAATACGACGCTGAAAAATAAGATTACCTTTGTAGATGCTGCGGGTGAAGACTTTATCTTTGACGGTATGATCAAAGAGTTTAACTTGGTCGCTGAGCAAAAAGACATGCTAAAAGTCGAAGGTGTATTGGTTATCAGCTCAGAAGTCACGCCAACAGTCTAGTCGTTGGTTATTACGCAATAAGTTTATAGGTGTAGTGATCTAACCGGCTCTACGCCTTTTTATTTTTCTTTTTTATTATCCCTAACTAATAAGCAGGTAACAAAATGACCAAACAAGTAGCCAAAAAAGTATTGAGCAAAGCGGATTTTATGCAGTTAAAAACCAGCGTCAAATCCATTGAGATTCCCGACCTTGGTGAAGTGTTTATCAAGGTAATGACTGCTGCTGAGCGTGAAGGCTTAGAGCGTCATATGCAAAAAGAATCAAAAAATAACGGCGTACGCGCAGTGATATTTATCTACTCGGTCTGTGATGAAAACGGCGTTTTAGAGTTTAACGATGACGACTTGGAAATGGTCAAAGGCTTTCCATCTGCCATTGTGTCAAAAGTCTTCGACGCATCAAGCGACATCAACGCCCTGCAACCAGAGGCAAAAGAAGAAGCTGCAAAAAACTAATAGCCCACCCGCTACGTATATTTAAGTTTCGGCTTGCCGCTCATTTGAGCAAGTCGGTGGCTTGGATTGATGACAACATCACATCAAAAGAGCTAACCGAGTGGCAAGCATTTTATGAGTACGTAGAGCCGTTCGGTGGGAAGTTTTTTGATATACAGTTTGCCACTTTGCGCAAGCAGAATTATGGCGGTGAGGAAAAGCCAGAGCTAAAAGAATTCATGTTATTTGACTATAGCATGCAAACGCCTGAGCAAAAAGAACAGCAACGAATACAAGTCGCCAAACAGCAAGCACAAGCTCAAGCAGCCGCGCTAAAAGACTTCCTAAAATCAAAAGTCAATCCGCAAAACAATCACAATTAATCATAGGGTGACGATATGGCGTCGGTATTGAGTAGAATCCAAATCATTATGGAGGCAAACACTGCCAGATATAACAATGAGCTCAGGCGAGCACGGGAAAACTCTAGCACCAGTTTTGGGCAAATGGGTAAGAGCGCTACCAAAGCGGCAGCGGTTGTTGGCACAGCGCTTGCCGGTATGGGCGCATTATCATTAAAGACAGCGATGTCGTTTGAGACCTCGATGGCTGAGATTGATAAGACTGTAGACTTTGCCTCAAGCAATGGCTTGGCAAATATGCGTAAAGAGCTACAGGCGCTGACAACACAGATACCGCAAACCTTTGAAGAATTGGCAGCTGTCACAGCTACCGGCGGTCAGCTGGGTATTGCAGAAAAAGACTTGGTTCACTTTACTGAAGTCATGGCAAAGATGGGTGTTGCTTTTGATATACCAGCGCAGCAAGCCGCTGACAGTATGGCAAAAATCGCTAACGTGTTTCAGATACCGATTGAAAATATCGACCGTCTGGGCGATGCGATTAATACGCTATCAAACAACACCCCTGCTACTGCCGCCCAGCTCATTGATTCACTGCAACGTGTCGGTGGTGTCGCTAAAGTCTTTGGCTTGTCAGAGGACGCAACGTTAGGCTTGACCGGCGCATTGATTGCCATGGGTAAGCCTGCCGAGGTTGCCTCTACGGCGGTCAATTCATTATTAACTTCATTTTCTACACTGGACAATGCCACCAAGTCTCAATTAATCGGCTTTGAGCAGTTGGGGTTAAATATTGATGATTTTAGTAAGCTGGTCGCAACTGATGGTAAGCAGGCCATTATTACTTATCTTGAGGCTATCAATAAGCTAGAGCAGTCAAAACGTATCGGCACGAACGCCTTGATCATCGGTAAAGAATTTGGCGATGATATAACGATGCTCGCAGGGAGTGTCGGCGTACTAGAAAACAACTGGGAAATGCTTGGTGAGACCGTCAATACAACCAAGGATTACTTTGGTTCAATGGATGTTGAATTTGAGAAAATCAGCGCAACGTCTGCCAATAAAATGGTCCTAATCAAAAACAATATAGATGGAGTGGTGGCGAGTCTTGGCGATGCCTTTATACCTGCATTAAATGAACTGCTGCTAAAGATGACCCCTATGGTCGCAATTGTCGGCACATGGGTGTCTGCTAATCCCGAACTGATTCAGCAAATCACACTTATTGGCGGATCATTAGTTGGCACAGTACTTGGTCTAAAGCTAGCAGTTGATGGATTTACGGCAGCAAAGACTACTGTTGATGGTTTAAAGCTAGCCTACGCCGCATTAGGCACTACGATGGGGCTAACAGTTCTAGGCCTTGGTATATTGCTTGCGACTGGAGCCTTGGTTTATCAAAACTGGGATGAAATAAAACGTGTCGTTAGTGAGAATCAACCTGCTTTTATTGCGCTAGGCGTAGCAGTAAGTGCGCTTACAGTGGCTTTGATTGCAGCAAATGCGCCATTGATACTATTGAAAGTACAGGCAGCCGCAGCAGCGGTGCAAGCAGGTGTGATGACTGTGGCAACCGCAAGTTGGTCAGTGGCGGCAGGTGTAGGCGCCGCAGCGACTTGGACTTTCAATGCTGCACTAGCTGTCTTAACCAGTCCAATCCTTGCGGTGGTTGCGGCTATTGCATTGATTGCGGCCGGTGGTTATCTAGTCGTTAAAAACTGGGCTGCTATCAGTGCCGGGCTTAACACTGAGTTTAATAAGATAAAAAGCTATGTCTTGAACACGGTTGCGACCATGCAAGCGGCTTGGGATAGAGGTGTGGCTAACACTCGCGGCGCAATTATTAATATCAAAAACACCATCATGACTACGCTCAGAGAATTGCCCGGTCGTATGCTGCAAGTCGGTAGAGATATCGTCAACGGTTTGATTAACGGTATTAAGCAAGGCGCAAGCGGTGTTGCTACTGCAATCGGCAGTATGGCATCAAGCGCAGTTGCTAAAGCTAAGAGCGTGCTGGATATTCGTTCGCCATCACGGGTCATGAAGAAAGTTGGTGAGCAGACTGCTGAAGGTATGGCGGTTGGTATCAAGAAAGGCAAAAAGGCAGTCGTTACTGAAGCGCAGCGCATGGCCCAGCAAGCTATACAAGCCGTCGAAGATGGTATCAATAGCTTTAGAAAACGTGTTGCTTTGTTTGGAGATAATAGCGAGCTATCGTCATTACTATACGATATCAATAATGGCAAGTATAAAGGCGCTAGCGATGCTCGTATTAATGAGTATGTCAAACAAGCTACAGCGCTACAACATCTAGAATCACAACTGAAAGCAACCAACGCTGTGCAAAAACGATTTGATGAATGGCAGGGGCAGCGCGATAAATTGCGTAGTGGTGCCACTAACTTGATCCGTGGGCGATTTGATCAGTTTGGCAAAGATAAAATATCCGCGGGCGAAAACTTACAAAGCATGCTGTCAGGCTTAGAGTCTTCGACGCCGATGGGTAAAATACAAGCCGAGTACGACGCGCGAAACAAAATTATTGAGCAGTACGAGCAGACCCATACCGATATGGTCGAAACTGCTAATAATGCGCGTATCGCTAGTGACCAAGCCTATATGGATGCTAAACGTGACTTAATGCTAACGCAAAATGAGGCGCTGTTTGGTGACTTAGCAGGGTTTGCTAAATCATTTGTTGGTGAGCAATCAGGTATCTACCGTGCGTTGTTTGCAGTGGAGAAAGGCTTTGCTATTGCGCAGTCTGCAATGGCTATTCAGCAGTCTGTCGCCAAGGCAATGGCTGTCGGCTTCCCGCAAAATATACCGATTATTGGGCAAGCAGTTATGCAGGGCGCTGAGATTGTTAGTAATATTAAGTCAATCTCTATGCCAGTTGGTCAAGCGCATGACGGCATCGCGAGCGTACCACGCGAAGGCACATGGGTGCTTGATAAAAATGAGCGCGTAGTAAAGGCTGATGACAATAAGAAGTTAAGTCAGTTCTTGGATAGTGGTGCGAGCAAGGGCGGTGATGTCAACGTCAATGTGACCGTTAACGGTAATGGTACGTCAAGCGTAGAGGCTGATCAGAAGACGGGCAAACAGTTGGGGCAAGCCATTGCAGCTGCTGTCAAACAGCAGTTAATGAAAGAGCGCCGCCAAGGTGGCATATTATATGGACGCTAACAACAAAAGTCGATATGATAATAGTTTGATTGCTTAGAGGGTATTATGAATAAGTTTCTATTTGCTGTTATCGCAATGGGCATGTTAAGCGCTTGCTCTACAAAACCAACAACGGCACCAAGTTCAGTAGCACCTATGCTGTATAACACTGCTACTACCGATACCGCTACTGTCATCGTCACTCGCGACAGCGGCATCGTGGGCGCGGCTTGCGCTGCTAAACTATCTATCGACAATAAAGTTGTAGCAAAACTTAAACCTTCTGACTCGGTGAAGCTAAATGTACCAAGCGGTCGTCATATTTTGTCATTTGATACGCGTGGCGGGTTATGCCCTTCAGTAAGTGACGCTGTAGAAGTCACCCTAAACAAAGGTGACGATAAAAGATATCGCATACGTGCGGACACTAACGGCAACTTTCAGCTACTACCAACACTCTAAACTATTTCAAACTAACCATAAGCCCACTACTCAGTGGGCTTTTTAGTGGGTGATTATAATGGCAATAAAGACATTCCCTTGGCAGGTGGATATGGGCGCAACGCCCACCACACAACATAGGGTCAATAAAACCCAGTTTGGTGATGGTTACGCACAGCTCTCATCGTTTGGAATTAATAACAAAACTAGAAACTGGTCAGCCACCAAAACTGGTCAGATTGATAATGTTATTAAGCCCATTATGAATTTTATCGATGAGCATGCTGGTGTGATCCCTTTTCTATGGACAGACCCCTTTGGCGAGACCAAGCAATACACCTGTAGCAGCTATTCAACGCCACAGCGTAAAGGCGACTACTGGCAAATATCACTTAATTTTGAACAATTTATGAGCGTTTAGGAGATAGTATGACTATTCAAGTTCCAAACCCTGGCACAGGTAACGGTGCTACTGGCGATAACGAGTTTGTGCTATGGAGTAAGGTTAAAGATAATTTTAATAATCAGACTAATGCAGCGAGTCGAGAGGTGGGCAGTGCAGATGCCAATCTACCAAACAATACGTTACTTTGGAGAAACACGTTCGGTTTATGGCGCGGAGAGTATGAAATATCAGGAACTTTTGACTTAAATTTAGCGGCAATAGATAAATATTATTTAGTTAGTAAGACAAATACGTCATATCCAGCCAAAGAATCGAGCAGTATTGCACTACTAACATCGATGCCTGCAACGCGGAGCACACCGACTGATTATTATTTCCAGTTCTTATGGGGTCGAAATAATGGCACTTTAAGTACCAGAGTAAACAGCGCGGGTACATTTACATCTTGGAATACTTTCTACAGTACAGCAAATACAACTTTAGACAGCAACGGAGCTATTAAGCCATCATCACCAGTATTGCGAGTGTTTAGCGACCGTATCGAGGGTAATGATGATGGCGATAGCATGTCTGCGACTTATATCAAAAACGGTATAGGCGACTATACAATCACAGGTACAACAGGCTTACGCTCAGATGGCTGGTACATCGTTATACCAAATGACATGAACGGCAATCCTAAAGTAGCAGTCACGCTTGACGACACAGATGACGTTATCACGCTAAAAACGTATGCTCGTATTTTTGATATGAGTACGTTCAAGTTTGTGCCTGACTTAAACCAACCGCTAGACATCCCTGACGGTCGTTGGATTGATTTGCGTTTTAACGATGTAGAAATCGACGACTCAGATCATGTGGAGGTATAGGTATGCTCGAGTCAGACCTACAAAAGCTTTCAGTCACAGGGCTTGTAACGCTTTATGAGCTTGATGCTACAAAACTTGGTGCTGGCATCATGCGTTGGCATGGTCATGTGAGCTTTGAAGATTGGCAATATCTCTTTAAGTTTGCTAGTAAGACTGAATTTGCCAGCAGCACGTACAAAGTCACAAACACGGGCACAGAGGATATAATTCGTCGCGATATTATTTGGCAAGGCAGTATATACAGTCCTATGCCGATACAATCTGATGGTTTGGAAATGCGCGGCGATGGTCGTGCATCAACACCAAGCTTTGTACTGGCTAACAATATCGACGGTATTCAAGGCGCGATTAGTGCTATGTGTCTGAAATTTGATGATTTTGCAGGGGCAAAGCTGACCGTCATCAATACGCTAGCCAAGTATTTAGATGCTGAAAACTTCACAGAGGGCAACCCACAAGCGGCTAACGAGTACCGCAAGCAGCTTTGGTATGTCGAGCAGAAAACAAGTGAAAACGCTAGTGCGGTGACTTTCGAGCTATCAAATCCAGTGGATTTTGAGGGCGCTCGCATACCAAGCCGTGAGATCACATCGTATTGCCATTGGGCGGTACATGGGCGTTATCGCGGTGAGGAATGTGGCTATACAGGTACAGCTATGTTTACCGAAGATGGCACGCCTACTGATGATCCATCAAAAGATAAATGCGGCGGCAGACTAAGCGATTGCCGTCTACGCTTCGGCGATAACAATCCTTTGCCATTTGGCGGATTCCCTAGCTCATCACTCATATCAGGATAACCCATGCTAACCAAGTCTATAAAAGCTGCGATTATCGCTCATGCTAATGCTGAATATCCGCGTGAGTCATGCGGTGTCATTATTGGCACAGAGTATATCCCCTGCACCAACATAGCTGCTGATAATGCTCAGTTTGAGATATGCCCGATGGACCTGATTGGCGCATCCAAAGAAGGTAAAATTAAAGCTTATGTTCATAGTCATCCTGATGGCAGCACAAACCCAAGTATGCCAGACCGCGTACAGATGAATTTACATAGTAAGCCTTGGATTATCACCAATGGCATCGACGTTGAGCTGCATAAGCCTGACGGCTATCAAGCCCCGTTATTAGGCCGTGAGTATCACCACGGCCTAATGGACTGCTACACGCTTGTTAAAGACTATTATCAGCGTGAACTGGGCATAACGCTTGGCGATTACCAACGTGATGACGTTTGGTGGGAGTCCGTAGACAGTAAGCCGCTATATCTTGATAACTTTAAATCTGAGGGTTTTTTTGAGGTCGATACCATCCAAAAACACGACTTGATACTTTGTCGCCTAGGTCGCACTGTCCATGTGAACCACGCGATAGTCTTTATCGGTGACGGCTCACTCAAATCTGAGCGTACAGATGATGTTATCGGTGATAGCTTAGTGTTACATCACCCCTATAACCGTGAGTCTCTACGCGAAATATACGGTGAGCAATGGCAACGCCGCGCAGCAATTATCATCAGGCATAAATCACTAATTAAATAACACAAGTCGCTTAAATTAGCGGCTTTTTTATAGGCGCAATTTATGAAAACCATCCACCTGCACGGCGTACTTGCTGACAAATTTGGTGAGTTTTTTAAGCTCGATGTTATGTCAGCAGCCGAGGCAACACATGCTATTGCTTGCCAATTACCCGAATTTAAAATATTTATGCTAAAAGCTGAGCAAGACGGTATGCGCTTTGCCGTGTTTTTAGATGAGCAAACTAAGCAGGGCAATATTGGCGAAAAAGAACTAGGTAATGCCACATCAGCAAGTGTTATTCATATTGTGCCCAAAATAATGGGCGCAGGAGGTGATGCGTTTGGTTGGTTGCAAGTTGTTGTTGGTGCTGCGATGGTCGTTGTTGGATTGGGCTTAACACCATTTACAGGTGGTACGTCATTAGCAATGGTTGGCGCTGGTGTCGGTTTGATGCTTGGCGGTGCAGCATCACTGCTTATGCCAACGCCAGAGCTTGGCAATCAAGACGAGGATGGTAACCGAGCAAACTATGGCTTTGGTAGCGCAGTCACAACCGTGGCGCAAGGCAATCCAGTGCCAATACTTTACGGTGAGCGCTATATAGGCGGGTTTATTTGCTCAGCAGGTATCTACACAGAGGATAACCAATAATGACAGCTATCGCAATCAAAGGCGCAAAAGCAGGTTCGGGCGAGTCACGCAAGCCGTCAATCGCAAAGGACTCAGTAGCGAGCACCAGTACAGCAAAGTTACTGTACGGTTTAGCAGAGGGCGAGGTTTCAGGTTTGGTTGATGGTGGCAAGTCAATCCGCTTAGACGGTACGCCATTATTAGATGATGCAGGTAACAGTAATTTTGACGGTGTAACGTGGGATTTTAGAGCCGGCACAAACGATCAGGAATACATCAAAGGCTTTCCTGATGTTAGCAATGAGACACCTATTAATGTCGAATTACGTAGCTCTCAACCTTGGATTAAAGCATTTACTGATACGCAACTAAGTGCGGTTCGTATTCGCTTAAAGTGGAACAGTTTATCAAAAACAAATCCTGACAATGGCGATGTAACAGGCTATAAAATCCAGTATGCGATTGACCTACAAACGAATGGCGGTGCTTATGTTGAGGTTCTTAACACTAAGATTGAAGATAAGACCAGCGCAGGTTATGAGCGCACACATCGTATTGACTTGCCAAAATCTACGACAGGTTGGCAGATAAGAGTTAGACGCTTAACCGCCAATAGCGACAGCGAGTACATTCAAGATGATATGTACATTGACGCTGTGGCTGAAGTTATCGATGTTAAGCTACGCTACCCAAACACCGCCCTATTAGGCTTGCAGTACAATGCTGAGACATTTAGTAGTATTGCAAAGCTAGAAGTGCATTTGCGCGGCTCAATTATCCGTGTGCCAAGTAACTATGATGCGGTTGCTCGTACTTATACTGGCATTTGGGATGGTACATTTAAAGACGCTTATAGCAATAATCCTGCATGGGTGTACTTTGATTTATGTACACAATGGCGTTACGGGTTAGGTGAGCGCTTAGACATAACAATGATTGATAAGTGGTCACTATATGCACTTGGTCAGTATTGCGACCAGATGGTATCGAACGGTCAAGGCGGTTTAGAGCCACGCTTTACGTGCAATGTCTATCTACAGAAACAAGCCGATGCCTATCAAGTGTTGTCCAACATTGCTGGTATATTCCGTGCCATGTCCTACTGGAACGGTGAGCGCATCGTACTTGATGCAGACGTACCACAGGACCCAGTTTATACATTCTCCCGCGCTAATGTAATCGATGGTAATTTTGAATATACCGGCACAAGAGCACGTGATCGGCACACACTAGCGAAAGTCGCTTGGGATAATCCGCTAAATGGGTTTGAGACCGAGTACGAGTACATTCGCGACGAAAAAGCAATGGCCAAATTCGGCGTTAAAGTGCTCGATTTGGCTGCATTTGGCTGCACCAGTCAGGCACAAGCTCAACGTGCAGGACTTTGGGCACTTAAAACTGAGCAGTTAGAGACACGCCAAGTATCGTTTGGTGTCGGATTAGATGGCTTTATACCGCAAGTCGGTAATATCATCAATGTGTCAGATGAATTGTTTGCAGGACGTGCCAACGGCGGCCGTGTGTCAGCTGTCAGTGAGGCTCAGTACGTTGTAACCGTTGATCGTGATATTGTGGCCAATGCTGGTGACATACTTATTGTTAATGGCGGCGGCGGCCAGTCAGAACGACGCACGATTAAATCAGTTGCTGGTCGTAAGATAACGCTTAATGTAGCATTTACAGCAGCAGAAGCCGAGAACGTATGGGCAATTGAAACGACCGATTTAAAGCTGATGCGCTTTCGTGTCATGAATAGTAAGCAGAATGATGATGCAACTTTTAGTATCACTGCAATCCAACATGAGCCACAAAAGTATGATGCGATTGATTATGGTACAGACGTTCAGCCAACCAATATCACTATCGTCAATCCTGATGTAGTTGATGCGCCAACCAGTGTAACAATCACCAGTCGTCACCGTGTCGTACAAGGCCAAACAGTCACAACGCTGGTCATTGGCTGGTCGCAAGTCAAAGATGCGGTCGCTTATGATGTGGAATGGCGCAAGGACGATGGGTCATGGATTAAAGTGCCCCGCACAGGCAACGTGTCAGTTGAGATTGAAGGCGTTTATAGCGGTAATTACATGGCGCGTGTGCGGTCAGTATCAGCGTTTGACGTACAATCACAGCCTACAACGTCAACGCTAACAGCCATACAGGGCAAAGTTGGTCTGCCACCAACCATTGTCGGATTAGTAGCGACAGGCGTGTTGTTTGGCATGGAAATCAAATGGGGCTTTGGTGCAGGTTCAGGCGATGCCGCTTATACTGAAATTGAGACAGGCAGCGCACCGAATACTAACGTTAAACTACTAGGGCAATACAGCTACCCAACCAACACGCATACAGTGACAGGTTTGCAAGGTAACTTGTCTCAGTCTTATCGTGCAAGGCTTGTTGACAAGCTAGGCTTTAAGTCTGCATGGTCAAGCTGGGTAACAGGCACAACTGATGCAAGTGCTGATAAGGTCATGGATTTAATACAAGGTCAGATTGATGAGTCATCACTCAGTGCAACTCTTACGAGCAAAATCAGTAAAATCAGCAAGAATGAGGATGCAATCGGTACAGAAACGCAAGAGCGTATTGATGCGATTGTTGATACAAATGAGCGTATTGATGGCGTTATAGAAAGTGCTGATGTTGAATACTACTTGTCTAGCAGTGCAACAACACCTACGGGCGGTACATGGCAGACCACGGCACCAGCATGGCAACAGTCAAAGTATATGTTCAGTCGTACCAAGTTGAAAGGCGCAGATGGTAGTGTTACTTACAAGCCCAGTGTTAATGGTACGAACATTACAGGAGCAAAAGGTGATAGCGGTACTAGTGGTGCAAAAGGCGAAATAGGTCAAGGTATTGACAGTATTGTTGAGCAATACGGTGTTAGTCAGTCAGAGTTAACTGTGCCGACAACTTGGACAGCCAGTGCGCCAATAGTCAATAAGGGCGACTACGTGTGGACACGTAGCAAGATAACGTATAAAAACCCCACCAAGGTTGAATACAGCAGTCCCATCGTCAGCCCTGCATGGTTTGCTATATCAGAATTTAATACTGATTTTATCGACTTTCAAGAAGATACTGGCGATGAGCTTCAAGCTCAAGGTGAAAAGCTAGAGGGTATTATTTCTGACTATAAGCCGCGCTATGCTGACGCATCGAAGTACGCAAACGCCAGTCGCTCAACGAATTGGACGTACTGGAAAACCGTTTCTCGTGATAATTATGCCGCTAATGAGCGCATTACTAATTTGCAATCAGAGGTTGCAAGTAGCAATGCTCAGTTAGTCCAGCGTCTTAAAACAGAAGCAACAGCGACCAGTGCTTTAGCTCGTGAAGTCACTACACTTGAAGCCACAGTTGGCGATAATACGGTATCGCTGCAAGAAACCAAAGAGGTTGTGACAGGTATTGGTGGTAAGTATTCGCTAGTCATTGACTCAGGAAATAAAGTTGCAGGTTATGGCTTAATCAATGAAGAAGGGCAACCTACAGCGTTTGACATACGAGCCGATAGATTTAGCATATCAGCACCAGTCGGCAAGCCTAATGATGTAAACGGCAACAGCCCATTTATGATATTGACTACACCACAAGTTATCGATGGCGTAACTGTACCTGCTGGCACTTATATGCGTAACACCTACATCGCGAAGGCAAGTATAGAAGATTTATCTGTAGTTGCAGCAAAAATAGGTCATTTTAAGTCGGCAACATCAGGGGCTAGACTTGAGATAAAAGATAGCCTGTTGAGTGTTTATGACAACCAAGGCGTACTTAGGGTTCGTTTAGGACTATGGTAAAAAGGATTATTTATGCCAGCAGGATTACAAGTTTTTGACAGTAATGGTGACGCAGTAATTGACACCAGCACTCAAACAACATCAATACTCGGTAATATCATGATAAACGACGCTGGAACGTACTCGGTTACTGATAGTCGGTTCGTCCTTGGCAAACCATTTTATATGGCTAATGAATTTTATAGCGGCATCGATATAGTGGCAACTATTTCTGGCAATACGTATACCTTTATAGTTAAACGGCTGCAATACGGTACTTACGAGCCGTTTAAAATAATCTATGGAGTTTACTAATGCCAAGCGGATTGGAATTTTTCAATGATGACAATAGTGTAATTTTGAGCACAGAAGTCACTCCTGTTTGTTTGCACGAGCAAATAGATCACACACTGACAACCAGTCTAAGTAGCTCAATACCTCTACATGAAGATGATGGGTATCTGTCTGTTTTCCATATAGACAACCCGCCCGAAAATTTTTATGACTATGGGTTCTTTTCGCCTGCTGGTACGGACGGTAGATATTATATCTTGCCTGATAATCTTGGTTCGGGAGAGACTATAGCAATTAATGAGTATAAGTTTAAACTCGGACTAAGCAAATCGGCAAACCAAGGCTTGCAACTATTTAATGCCAATGGTGATGAAACATACAACAGCAACAACTTGCCGATCAATATCTTAGAACGCTACTCTATTAAAGTATCAGACTGTTGGTTAAAAAATAGCAGTGGTCAGTTTACGGGGCAATATACAAACAAGTTCGTAAGCGGTGCTTGGTCAGGTAAAAAAATCGGCATACTGTTCACCAATATGCCAACGGGCATTATTAAATTTAGTAATAGCGCAAATGTCTATGCTTATGACATTAGAGCTTCAATGAAAGATGGGACACTTGTATTAATGTACTGGGTTGATGTATGGCTGCAATCTTTTTCTAGCGTTAGCATACCCATCGATGAGAGCGTTAGGTTAGATTTCTTTATTGTTGATCTAACAAATTATTAATATCCGACCGCCAATTAGGCGGTTTTTTTACGACTAAATTTTGAGGGTTATTATGGACATCAAACAAACACTGTTAAGGATGTTTTTATTCAATAAATGGCTATGTAAATCGGAATCAGCAAGAAAGACAAGCAAATCACTTATTAAATTAAAGCGATATTTAGCAATCAGTATTACATTTGCTGAAGTGATTAACGCTCTATTCATACTAACTTTCAGCCTTGTTTTTATCTGCAATAAGGCTTTCGGTACTGGCGGATTAGCAATGCCCAGCTATAGGGTTTTTGACTCAGTATCTATTTGGTGGTTTGTAGGATTTTTCGTTTTAGGTGTCCTACAGGTAATAGCAATGCTAGTGCCATCACTAAGAGCAGTCAAAGCGAGTGGACTTTGTCAGATAGCCTCATCATTGGCGTGGGGTGTGATCACAGGCGCTTACTACGCTGCCCAACACGGCATGATAACACCAGCAACAGTCGTCTTTGGCATATGGGCAGCAGCCATGTTTTTCACAGGTAATAAGATCATCAAGCGAGCGATTTTAAAAGAGCGAGTCACTACTAAGGAGGCGTAATGAGCTTGGTATCAGAGGTCGTAACCTCATTCACTCCACAGGTAATATTCGGTATGTTTGGCGGATTTGTTGGCGGTATTTACGGTATCAACAAAAAGGGCTATGACGTAAAAATATCGATAATTCTAATTTTCACAGCGATTGTAGCAGGTAGCGCGATCGCTGAGGTGCTGCAAAAGAAATTCGGTCTGACTTACTTGTTGCCGCTTTGTCTAATCTCAATCCCAGCAGGTGCATTCTCTGGCTATCTGATGGTTGCACTAGACATTGTGAGTCCAAAGTTTGCAGCGCAAGTCGCTGACAAAATCGGTGAGAAGGTAGTTGAAAATATAGATAAATAACAACCACATTAATCACGGCCCCAATTTTGGGGCTTTTTTAATGCCTAAAATAAGGTAAATATTATGACTAAAGTAGTAATTACAGCAGGGCACAGCAATACTGACCCAGGCGCAGTAAACGGTAATATCACTGAAGCTGAGATTACGACTGATATGCGCAATATTGTTGCGTACTGTCTCAAAGATTTAGGTATTGATGTTGTCACAGATGGCCGTGGCAGTGACAACCAAACCCTACGCCAAGCGATCAAATTAATTAAACAAGGCGACATTGCTATTGAGTTCCATTGCAACGCATTTCACTTACCAACTGCCACTGGTGTCGAAGCTCTGGCACAGACAAAAGACAGAGTTATCTGTCAAAAATTATGCACCGCTGTCAGTGATGTGATGGGTATCCCCGTTCGTGGCTCTGCTGGGGGCTTTAAACCAGAAAATAGTGGCCAGCACTCACGGTTAGGCTACGTACGGGAGGGCGGTATCATCCTGGAACTGTTTTTTATCTCTAATCCGTCTGAGCTTGCAACGTACCAAGCTAAAAAATGGCCACTCGCTCGTGAGATTGCAGATGTCATTGCTGAGCATGTTGGCATTAAATGTAAGCCGTAAATTATGTCGCAGTTTTTGACGCAATTTGTATGAAGTCAGTTTAAATCAATCAGAACCGTTTTTTATAAATGTATGATTTAATTACATTTATTTTTAACTGCTTTATATTAAACTATATCAAAAAGAGTTCGAGTCTCTCCAGCCCCACCATTTTCGGATAGTACATCTTAGACCGAATATTGAAACCTGCTTCTTAGCAGGTTTTTTTGTGTCTGAAATTTGACGTTAAAGCTGTAAAACACCATATCAGAAGCTTTAAGCTACTTTCACAACCTTTCTAAACCCTGCAAAATTTCATCTGCATTCTAGAAGCGCCTCTCTACCCGCTTTACTAATGCTTTTATGCACTTGTTATAATCATCATTAATTAATAGAAATATTTTGCTTACTGTCACTGAATAGTGCATTACGTTGACTTTTGCGGAGGGTTTCACGTTTAATGATATTTTTTGCATCGACCTCTTCTAAAGGTGATGTTGTTTCGCGAAAAAGATCGCCATCGGCTATTAAAGACAAATAACGAGAACAACAAACCCTTAAAAAAGAGGTGAAATTACCAATATCATGATCAGCATCGAGAGACTCAAGGTATAGCTTAGTGATCAGCTGGTTAACCGTCATTTGATCACGAAATGCCAACTCTTCTAATATATCCCAAAAAAACACTTCCAAACGAATTGAGGTAACTACTCCCTGAATTCGAAGTGATTTGGTTTTAGAGCTCCACAAGCTATCATCAGCACTAATAAACAGTTGGCACATATATTCTCTCTCGATACTGGGGCCTATTAAAACTTCAACAAGCCCTAATTAAAGCTTATAGCAAAGCAACAAACTGCTTTAGCATAGCTGGGTGAGCAGGCCATGCAGGACCCGTTACTAGCTGTCCATCTGTAATAGCACCATCCATAGGTAAATCGATATACTCAGCGCCAGCCATTTCTATTTCTGGCTGACATGCAGGATAAGCAGATACTTTTTTACCTGTTAGCACGCCAGCAGCCGTCAGTAATTGTGGCCCATGGCAAACCGATGCAATCGGTTTATCAGTATTTGCGAAATGCTGAATCATTGCAATAACCTTGGCATTCAAACGCAAGTATTCTGGCGCACGTCCACCTGGTAAGTACAAAGCATCGTAATCTTCGACATTAATATCGGCAAAAGACGCATTAAGAACAAAGTTATGACCACGTTTTTCGGTATAAGTTTGATCCCCTTCAAAGTCATGTATTGAAGTAGCAATGCTATCCCCTTCAGCTTTATCTGGGCATACCGTATCAACCTCATGTCCCATTGCTAGAAGCGCTTGGAACGGAACCATATTTTCATAGTCTTCAACGAAATCACCAGTAATGATAAGTACTTTAGCCATGATTTTCTTCCTGTATTGTCATAAAAGTATGGTATCTCAAATTACCCTATAGTGACTTAGACTAAAATGAGCCTGAATATCCATTCAAACATAAAAAACAATGACTAGGTAATATGTGAATACTACAAACAGTCGCTTTTTAACAGTCATTTTTTGAAAATCAAATCATCAACTTAGCTATCATCTAATGATGTTAACTCCTTTAAGACAGCGTCCATACTCTGATACCGTCTCTTTATCCGCTTCGCCAATGCCTTATTGACAATACATTGATAGTGACTATATTCTGATGGCAGCTTTGGAATCGGTTGCTGGCAATGCTGAATCGCCCACGCTTTTGATTTATCCTTGCTGTTAGCGGCTATCTGAAACGGGCGCTTGCCTGCCAATATCTCATACATCATGACGCCAAATGCATAGATATCGCTTTGCGCTGTTGTACCCTGCCCTTGCCAACGCTCAGGTGATATATATGCTAGTGTGCCAGCAAGATTTGGATGACTTTTAGCCACTGTTATATGTTGTGCTAACGCAAAATCAGTGAGTAATAATCCAGGTGTCAGACCATTACTCATAATATCTACTGGCAACTCATTGTCAGACCCTTCAAGCAAAATATTGCTAGGCTTAATATCATTATGCAACCAGCCAGCCTGATGCAAATTAGCTATCAAATGTGCGGACTGTACTAAAAAGTGATACCTACGTTGCGCTGTCAATGAATGCTGATTTTGAGTACTCAACTGTCTTGCCAAGCTACCATTAGGGTAATAAGGCATGACGGTGATTATTAGCTTTTGAGGCGCCTCTAGCGCTTGAACGTTTACGCAATGATAAGCCAATAGTGGCGCTGCGATAGTCTTATCTTCGATTGTTGATAACGCATTTACAGAAGTTAGCGCTTCCGCTTCATGAGTTAAATCAAAAGACATATTATTCATATCAGTATCAGCAATCATCTGCCATTTGATCATGACTTGACCAAACTGTGAATGCTGGGCACGCGTTACGCCTTGATAATGAATCTCTTCGATGTCTTGTGTTTGTTCTGTGCTTTGTTGAGCAATACGTTGATGTACTATCTCACTAAAATTCTGTGCAACTAACTCTTGGGTAATAATGGACAATAGCTGCTCTGCCTGAGCTTGCAAAGCTTGCGTAATAGACGGATTACTGGCACTATTTTCCATAGTATTGTTTCTCATAATATAGTGAGATTACTGCCTTACCATTCGTATCATTTCCAAAAATAATAATAACGCGAATAATGGTTACAAGTACTACGCTTAGTAGCCACTAAGATTATGGGCACTGAATTTTAGCAGCGTTAATTGTATTTTTGGGTATGGTATTAAAGATAACTTTAATTGCTAGAGCCACTATGTCACAACCAACTATCCCGACCACGCCATCTGATCAACCTACTTATGCCCTACCCGCACCTTTGTTAGATTTACTCAGTCAATACTTACAAGAGCAGGTGACACCGACTATTGAAATCGATCCAAACCAGCTGGCTTATCGCTGGGTTGGCGGGCGCACTGGCCATCTACAGCCTTTATCAGTCAACCTGTTTTTGAGCTTAGATGATTTGCATGGTATCGATAAGCAAAAATCGAAACTGGTTCAAAACACCCGTCAGTTTATTAAAGGTTATCCTGCCAATCACGTATTGATGTCAGGGACACGCGGTGCTGGTAAATCATCATTAATTCGAGCCTTGCTTCAAGCCCATCATAATGAAGGCTTGCGTATCATTGAGGTTGCCCGCGATGATCTACAAATATTAGACAAGATTCGCGCTGCCATTAATGCTCTACCAGCAGATTGTCATTGCCGCTACATCGTATACTGTGACGATCTCGCTTTTGACAGTCAAGACGAGAGCTATCGTACGCTAAAGAGCGTGCTTGATGGTGCGCTTGATTCAGAACAGGACAAACTATTGGTCTACGCTACCAGTAATCGCCGTCGCCTGCTACCGCAAATGATGAAAGACAATATTAATATCTACAATGGCCAGACGGATGAAGTCAATCCTTATGAGGCCATTGATGAAACCGTATCATTGTCAGACCGATTCGGTCTATCACTCACTTTCCACCCCATGGATCAGCAGACTTATCTGCATATCATTCAGCATTATCTGAATTTGGAGCAGCAAAAAATCTCAGCTGATATGGATAGTGATGCTAAGAGCATTTTAGAAAGTCAGCTAGTGCCTGACAAGATTAGAAAGGATGCGCTACGCTGGGCATCAGAGCGTGGTGGACGTTCAGGACGTGTGGCCTATCAATTCAGTCGCTACTGGAGCGGTATAACGCAATTGAAAATTGAAGATAGTAAGCGCTAAGCCATATCTGGTGCTACTCATATTTAATACTAAGCCATATCTGACACTAGACCATCTCTAATCACTGCGTGCAGAACCTATATACTGCACGCAGCTGTCGGCTTTGCTGTTCTTTTCACTACCTTCTTGGCTGCTATCTTTATTGCCTACCGATTCAACCGCGCCATCGACCATGTATTGATCAAAATCAGCAGCTAACCAAAGACTGCCTTGATAGACACGTTCAGCATCTAAACGAATGTATGCCATGTTTGGCGTCTTGCTATTAGGATTATCAAAACCCTGATAACGCGCACTGAAGTGAGTCAAAATTAAATTATTGACGCCGCTTTTTTCTACAAGACTAGCCACCAATTGCGCACTGCTATGCATCGGATCAAACTCTGGGTTTTTGCTTTGAATCTTAGTGAGCACCTCATGAGTGTAGGTTGCTTCATGCACCAATAAATCCGTATCAACCAGTGCATCGGTTAGACACGCTGGCGTATCGTTATCTCCTGCTACCACTACTCGCATTCGTGATAGGTCATCATTGACGTAGTCGGCTGCATATAACTGCTGACCATCTTCGGTGATGACATCCTCGCCTTTTTGTAGTTTACCCCATAGCGCGCTTGCAGGAATGCCTTGTGCCAGCAGTTTATCCTTATCAAGCCTGCGATGATAAATGGTCTGAGTGATACCAAATGCATGAGACGCGACTCGATGTGATAGCGCTGTGATATCAATATCAAGCTGATGCTGGTCGCTTAAGCGGATATTCACTTTTTTTGTATCATGTTTCTCAGATAGCACGTCTTCAATCGCTACAAAGTTAACAGCAAAGGGTAAATACAACTCTGTGGTTAGTTTAATTGCCTCAAGCAATGTCGCAATTGCGTTTGGAGCGATCAGTGTCAACGGTTCACGGCGTCCTGACATAGCTGCACTGGCCAATAATCCTGGTAATCCATAGCAGTGATCGCCATGCACATGGGTGATACAGATAGCAACCAATTGATGCATAGACAGTTTGGTATGCAGCAACTGCTGCTGCGTACCTTCACCACAATCAATTAGTACCCATGGACGCGATTTCTTACTCTGATTGTTCTGTTGACGACTTCCTTGCTGTGCGCCAGAGGTATGCGGATTCAGGCACTCTATTGCCAGTGCAGTCACATTACGCTGTTTGGTCGGGACACCTGCAGACGTACCCAAAAATGTTAACTTTAGCATCGCGTTACATCTCTTATATACAACAATCGGCAGTTATGATAATTGGCACATCATGGTTTTTTGTGCTTCAACCATCTGTCCACCATTGGCCGTACACTCATTGACCATATTGGATTCATAAGACTTCCAGCCACCATAAAAGCTCGCTGCGCATAGTATGACAACCAGAATTTTCTGCGACCAAGATTTGATAGAGACTTGCTGGCTATTAATAGCGGCTCTATCAATTTGTGTTTCAGTAGTGCTATCTGTATTTGAAGCATTTGATTTATTCAGATCTGTCATCTTTTATCCTAAAAAAGGTTTTGTCTATGATAAACAAAACCTTTTATTTTACTATTAAATAAGTTATTTCTCACTGTGCAAATGTGTTTCGTCTAAAACTGTAAACGACCACCTCTTTTTTCTGCTCGTTTAAAGGCATCTCGCTCTTCGCAACGTTTAAGCCAGTTCAAAAGATTGGTATATTTACTCTGGTCTAAACCTGCACCAGCATTGGCACCAACAACTGCAAGATGCATTTGAATATCAGCGGCGCTAAATTCACTACCTGCAAACCAATGGTTTTCATGCAGATGATGCTCCATCATATCTAGCATCTTCTCCAAACCGCTACTGATCATGTTTTTCTCAACCTGACCTTGGATCTTTTTGCTGATAGGTTTGATTAGCATTGGTGATTGAGCCACCACCTTGGTGAATACCAAACGCATAACCAACAGCGGCATCAGTGAAGATTCTGCAAAGTGTAGCCAAAAAGTATAGGCTTCCCAAGCTGCTTCGTTATTATCGTCAGGTTTGAATTGCTTTTCTTTATCATAGTGCTTAATCAGATACTCAATGATAAATCCTGATTCAATCAGCACACGATCGTCCGCTTCTAACATTGGTGCATTACCAATCGGATGTACTTGCTTTAGGCTATCAGGAGCACGGTATGCTTTGTTTCGCTCATAACAAGTCAGTTTATAATCAGCGCCAAGCTCTTCCAATAGCCAGATAATACGAAATGAGCGTGAGTTTGCTAAATGATGAAGATGTAACATAAACCGTCCTAGTTATATATTGTAGTAAGTCAACCATAGTATCTCAGATATAGCGCCATACGCTCATTCAATCGTGGCACTACTGCTATCGATAATAGCGTAATTCGTATCTCTTTAATACTGTGAATTGGCAGACATACTAGAAAGTAATACCTACCAATCAGTACTATCTACGACGTACCTGCCGGTGCTAGTCTAGATTTAATGCTTCGATTTTGCGCGTCATTTTGTCTATCTTTTGCTGATATTTTTTGATTTGGCGAAATCGATGCGCGATCAGTACACCTTTGATACGACGATTTTTGAGGCGACGACGTGGTGGAAAACTGCCCACTTGCGGCTCATTGTAGCCATGTAGACGGTCTTCACGTTTGCGCGCCATATAGCCAAGTGCGCTATCAGCAATCATAATTAACAGTGCGATAAAGATCATGCTGTACATTAGTACCGAGCCACCGTCATGTAAGTTACGATCTAAAATTGCAATTGAGAATATAAATAAAAATATTGGCTCAAGGTAGCACAGAGTCCCAAATAATGAGACAGGCAACTTTTGACTCGCCACCATCGTTAGTGACATCGCAGCGGTACTGATAATGCCCAATAATGGCAGCAAATACCAAAGCTTGTGGTTGGTGATAGCTACTTCAAAACCGCCATTCATATACAGTGCGACCAATACGACTGGTAATAACAGTACCAGATCTGAGATTAGACCAGTAATAGGCGGTACTGCTAACTTGCGGCGTAGTAGATAGTAAGGAGGATAACCCAAACAAACAAACAAAGTTGCCCAAGAGATCGCACCATACTGAAAAATATCGTAAGCGATACCAAGACCTGCGCATACGATAGCAGCCCACTGAAGTAAGCTCATGTCTTCGTTGTAAAAAAAGCGGCCAACAACAATCATGATCATTGGATATAGGAAATAACCCAACGTTACCTCAAGCCCCAAGCCATTGACTGGCGCCCACATAAATATCCAGATTTGCGCACCCAAAATCGGTGTGGGTAGTATAAATAAAAACCACTCTTTAGCGTTTTTCAGTGTTTTTAGATAATCAAAAATGTGCTGCCACTGCTTTAGCACACTTACCAGCAATACCAAACTAAAAAACATCGTTAGCACGCGCCACGAAGCGACCTGCGTACCTGATAATGGTTGCAGCAGTAGACCAAATAAAAACAGTAATGAGTATAAAAAATTTGCAGCGACAGCAGTGATTGTACCCTGCGAGGTTTGGTTAGTAGTCAGCATCACAACAGCCTTTAAAGATTGGGGCACATCCATGGCAATTTTTAAAAAAAACAAAAGCCTCAGACGTTCTCGTCTGAGGCTTTTGCATATAAGGTCGTCGCGTAATCTAAGATAAACGCTTTTAATGTATTAGGCTCACATTATGAGCGGCATTATGTCAAAGTCAGAATGAATAAGCAATGCCACTGTTCATCTAGTGTTTAAACTTCCGAATTGAGTAAATTTAATGCAGGTAAGTGCTTATTTTACATCAAGTTGTTCAATTTTTTGCTGTAGCTTATTCATCTTTTTTTGATAACGACGTATCTTACGAAAACGGTGAGCTTTTAGCACGCCATCGATACGCTGATTAATGAAATGACGACGTGGTGGAAAGCCCCCTACTTGCGGTTCTCTATAGCCATATAAATGGTCATTGCGACGACGAACAATATAGCCTGCTGCACTATCGACCATCATAACCAGCAGTGTAAGCGTAATCATACTATACATAAATAACGAGCCACCCTCTTCAAGGCTCTGACTCAAAATCGTAATCGACAACACAAACAACAGCATTGGCTCTATATAACTCAATGCCCCAAATAGTGATACGGGCAGCTTGCTACTGGCAACCATGGTCAGCGACATCGCCATCGCACTAAAAGCGCCCAATAGCGGTAACAAATACCAAAACTTCATATCTTGTGCCGCCACATCAAAACCACCCGTCATATAAAGCATGATAAGTACAACTGGCGTCAATAAAGTTAAATCGAACAGCAATCCTGTGATAGGTGGAACAGAAAGCGTACGCCGTAATAGATAATACGGTGGATATCCCAAACATACAAACAATGTCACCCAAGAGACCGAGCCATACTGAAAAACATCGTAACCAATGCCTAATGCTGCAAATATCGCAGCTACCTGCTGTAAAACACTCATATGCTCACGGTAAAAAAAACGACCAAGCACAATCATCATTAGCGGCAATAAAAAATATCCCAAAGTGACATCAAGACCAAATCCATTGACAGGCGCCCACATAAACAGCCAAATCTGTCCACCTAATATTGGCGCAGGCAATACAAAAATCAACCAGTCCTTTGCGGTCTTTAGCGTCTTAATATAATCAAAAACATGTTGCCACTGCTTAGTAAAACTGACCAATACCACCAAACTGACCAACATCATGAGCACACGCCATGATGCCACCTGCGTACCAGTTAAAGGCATCATAAATAGCCCAAATAAAAACATCATCGCAAATAAAAAGCTCGATGATACAGAGGCAACAGTTCCCTGAAAAGTTTGATTGGTCGTAAACATAGCAACAGCCTTAAAAATAGAACCTTATTTATCTTATTGATAAAAATGAGAATTAAAAAAAATAAAAGCCTCCGACGACGACGTCAGAGGCTTTTTTCTAGAAAATGCTAAGAGACTAAGCTCAAAAGCTAACTACCAAGACTAATATCCGCCATTCTGTTATGCATCGTCATTTGGTTTATGATCATTTGCAATATCGATCACATCATCAACCTCAGTCGTTGTAGCACTATCAGTTGTCGCATCGATATCTATCTGCTCCTGACCTTCTACATCGAACGTACCGTCTTCTCTCATGGCATCGATAAGCTCACCATCACCTTCTTCGTGCTCGACACGTGCCATAGCGACCAGTTTTTCATCTTTTGACAGACGAATCAATGTCACGCCTTGTGTATTACGACCAGAGCTAGCGACATGCTCAACTGGAGTACGAACCAACGTACCTTTATCAGAGATTAAGATAATATCATCGGTAGAGTCAACCTTAGTCGCTCGTACTAGTGCGCCATTAC
The DNA here is from genome assembly GCF_052376135.1 of Psychrobacter sp. AOP7-C1-14. Lineage (NCBI taxonomy): Bacteria > Pseudomonadati > Pseudomonadota > Gammaproteobacteria > Moraxellales > Moraxellaceae > Psychrobacter > Psychrobacter sp. AOP7-C1-14. Next base: position 506,726 of record NZ_JBQSVH010000001.1, read on the forward strand.
GCTCACTGGTCTTGATAGCGATTACACCGCCACCGCCGCGATTTTGTGTATTGAACTCCTCGATAAAGGTACGTTTTCCGAAGCCGTTTTCACAAGCAATCAGGATTTCGTGTACATCATCTTCGATAACGACCAATGACTTGATAAATTCATCAGTAGCCAGACGCATACCGCGGACACCTTTAGCCGTACGGCCCATCGCACGCGCATCATTCTCATCGAAACGAATGGCTTTACCACTTGAAGCAAATAACATTACTTCTTGACTACCGTTAGTAATACGAGCGCTGACTAGCTTATCACCGTCTTCTAATCCAACCGCAATCAGACCGTTCGAGCGAATATTAGCAAACTGCTTCAGCTCTACTCGTTTCACTGTACCATTAGCAGTAGCAAAGAATACAAAAGGTGCCTCTGCTTGATTGCTACCTTCTAAATCATCACTATCTACTAAGTCGTCTGCTAGTGATGCATCACTTTTCGCTGGTGACTCTTCTACGATTTTTGGAATTGGTAGTATCGTTGTAACGGTTTCGTCGCTATTTAGACCAATTAGATTGACCAATGGACGACCACGAGCACCGCGACTGGCAATTGGCACTTCAAAACCACGTAGACTAAAGACACGTCCACTATCAGTGAAACATAGTACAGTAGAATGCGTCGATGTCACTATTAGATGATCAATCACATCATCTTCTTTCATTGCTGTAGCCGACTTGCCTTTACCGCCACGTTTTTGCGCGACATAGTCATCAATCGGCTGAGTTTTGGCGTAGCCAGTACGCGATACTGTCATGACAACTGTCTGCTCAGGAATCAGGTCTTCACGACTAAAGTCCATACGTGAATCGATAATATCAGTACGACGCTCATCACCAAAATTATCACGAATCTCGATCATCTCATTAGAGATAATACTCATTAGCTTATCAAAATCACCAAGAATAGACTCTAAATGCGCAATTTCACGCAGTAGGTCTTGGTATTCTTCAGTCAACTTGTCTTGCTCTAGACCAGTCAGACGATGCAGTTGCATGTCTAAAATTGCATTGACCTGCTCAAGTGATAAACGATAACGTTCTTCGCCTTCGATTAGGCCAAACGGCGCGTTAGGATCTTCGCCCTCAATAAACTCAGGACGGACTGACTGACTGCCAGCAGCGGTTAACATCGCAACGACACTGCCTGAGCCCCACGTATTATTTAATAAGCTTTCACGCGCCAAGCCACGGTTTGCAGAGGCTTTAATCGTCGCAATAATTTCGTCAATATTGGCTAGAGCAACGGTTAAACCTTCGAGCAGGTGACCACGAACGCGGGCTTTGTTCAATTCATAAATCGTACGGCGTGTCACTACTTCTTGACGATGACGGACAAACGCAGCGATAAGCTGACGCAAGGTCAATAGTTTTGGCTGACCATTATCGAGCGCCACCATATTGATACTAAAGCTAGACTCTAGTGGCGTTTGCAAAAACAAGTTATTGACGATGACTTCAGCCGTCTCACCGCGACGCAAGTCAATAGCGATACGCATACCGTCTTTGTCAGACTCATCACGAATCTCGCTAATACCTTCGATTTTTTTATCACGGACTAGCTCTGCAATACGCTCAATCAATTTGGCTTTGTTAGCCTGATAAGGTACTTCAGTAAATACGATACGCTCACGATCACGATTGACACCAGTATTGCTCATCGGCTCAATATGATAACGACCACGGATGTGCAAGCGGCCTTTACCGGTACGATAAGCATCTAAAATGCCCGCACGGCCATAGATAATACCGCCCGTAGGGAAGTCAGGGCCTGAAATATGCGACATGAGCTCTTCAGCTGAAACTTGTGGGTTTTCAGCATACGCCAAACAAGCATTGATCACTTCAGTCAAGTTATGCGGTGCCATATTGGTCGCCATACCAACGGCAATACCCGTCGCGCCATTGACCAATAAGTTAGGAATACGCGCCGGCATCACGCTTGGCATACGCTCAGAACCATCGTAGTTATCTTCCCAATCGACCGTATCTTTGTCCAAATCAGCGAGCATCTGGTGGGTCAGTTTAGTCATACGTACTTCGGTATAACGCATCGCTGCCGGCGGATCATCATCGATCGAGCCAAAGTTACCCTGACCATCAACCATTGGATAGCGCAAGCTGAAATCCTGCGCCATACGTACGATGGCATCATAAACTGCACTATCGCCATGTGGATGGTATTTACCGATAACATCACCAACCACACGTGCTGATTTTTTGTACGGTTTATTATAATCGTTTGATAGCACGTGCATGGCATACATCACGCGGCGGTGTACAGGCTTGAACCCATCACGCACATCAGGCAGCGCTCGCGAGACGATCACGCTCATCGCATAATCCAAATACGACTGCTTTAGTTCATCTACGATGCCAATAGGACTGACCGATTCGCTCATATACACTCCTTCACTCACATTCTTTTTCTAACGTTGACACATCGCTTACGGCACCCATAGATCATATAAAAATACTGCCACATCAATGCGCAGTCATGACCAAAATACATACCATAAAAAACATTGCTATACGTGCAAAACAACCAGAAAATAGTGATACGGTTTTTGTTAAAAACAATGTTTAATAAAAGAAGCTATTTTAGCACAAAATTGCTGATTTAGGGGGGTTCTGACCACCATTAAAATCAAGCTGGACGGTTCATGCATAGTGATATTTTCAATGATCGACACACACTAAATTAATTCTAATGGCAGGTTTTTTTTGATTGGCTGATTTTGCCATTTTTACAGACGAATTTACCATCTGCTGAGCAATGAGACACCCCGCCCATTTTTCCTGAACAAGGCGTATTTCGAGCTTGGGCTTGGCTAATAGAGGCGAAGACAAACAATAGAGCTAATAGTGCTGTAGTGATTGGTTTCATTGTTTAACTTCTATGTATGATAAGGGTTGAATCAAAAAACACTATACTCATTTGGCACAGCTCGACAAGATTTATTTTGACTCACTGAGTGAGTATTTATATCTCTAATCCAACATGACATTTCATCTAATGTAGCATCGATATTCAAACGAGCGCTAAAACCTTGAGCACAGAACTCACAGGTGGCTTGCATATAAATCATATCAACCAAAAAACTGTGATAACTAGCTAATATAGCGACGCTTACAGCTGGCTTGGACATAAGCCAATGGTTTTCATAAGTATATTGTGATTTAAATTACTTTAATGACACTATTATTTTTAGTGGTACTGGACAAAAAATTTCTAACCGCTACACTAACTCATCTTTTATATCACTTAAATAACGATCTAACAGGCTACCTTTATTATGGATATCATTCTTGCAATCGTTTGGATTTTAGCAATGGTGCTATATAGCTTTTCGAGCGATTATGTTGCTAGCTTTCCTAACCACAACAATGGTGCTGTCCCTTATGTCCGTTGGGGAGCGCTTTTAGTCGCTATGGCTTTATCAGCATACTTGGCACAAGCCTACCAAGAAAACCTACAAGGCAATGGTATGTGGGTTTTTGTTATCGTAGTATTTGTCGTTATTGTACTAGCGAAGGTCGTTTTTAAATGGGTAATTAACAGACGTTTGAAACGCTAGTTCATGCTAAATCTTTTTATTGCTTGAATCCTTTTTACTTATTGATCTGAATAACTTATGACAATTAAACATCAAGATAACCAACTCGAATCAAACCAACCCAGATCATCAGAAGAAAACCGAGTAGATCGTAGCTTCGACACTATTGCCGATCATTTCGAAAAAAAAGTCTATGGTGGTTTAAAAGGCGAAATTCGATTGGCCGTGCTACGCCGTGATATTTTTGAATACAGCGCGCAGATGAGTGAGGTACTTGGGCGACCTTTACGTATCTTGGATGTAGGTGCAGGGCTTGCACAAATTGCGATAGAACTTGCGACACAAGGTCATAGCGTCGTCATCAATGATATATCAGCAAATATGCTTGAGAAGGCAAAAGCGAGCGCAGAAAAAATCGATCAAGAACTAGACATCACATGGTACGTTTGTCCTTATCAGGTGCTTGAAGAAAAACTGGCTCAGGCAGAAACAGAAAAGTTTGATTTGATTATGTCGCATGCGCTACTCGAATGGTTGGCAGAACCCGCGGCGGTCATGGATTTTTTTGATCAGCATTTAACAGATGATGGCGCGCTATCGTTATGTTTTTATAATCCAGCAAGTTTTGATTATCGCAATCTTATCATGGGGAATTTTAACTTACTCGATAGCCTACTTGATAATAATGACTACAAAGCAGATAACATAAAAAGCTTAACGCCGAATCATCCAGTGGCCAAAGAAGAGGTCGAGTCTTGGCTCAAAGCGCACAACTACCAAACGGTACGTAGCAGTGGTCTACGAGTGTTTCATGATTATGCACCGCTCAAACGTGGCGGACATAATGACCCAGATGCCGTGATCAGAATGGAGCTACGCTACTCACAATTGGAGCCGTACAAATGGCTTGGGCGTTACTTACATATTCTAGCTAAACGTTGAGTTTAAACGTTAGCTTAGGTATTACGAAGACTACTAAACCTCTTCATTAACTCTTGATGATCTATCGTATTCTGACCAAGTAGTGGCATTAATATCTTTTTCATCAAAAACGACGACATGCTCTAGCAAAGGCAGAATGCCAATATGCGAGCCGATGGCATGATTATGATGGCTCGCAACCAAAGATAAGACCGTCTGTCCGTCATCTAGTTGTAGACGGTACAAGTAGTTGGCACCGCGAAAAACACGTCCAATCACTAAAGCTGTCTGCGTACTGTCATCATCATGAATAATATCATCAGGACGTACAAGTACTTTGATAGGCGTGCCATTTGGATAATCATATTCACAGTACTGTGGTTGGCCTGATTCATCATGGACCTCCATACGACGATAAATGTTACCCAGTGCCGTCTCGACATGACCTTCTTTAATAATACCATCTATCATCGCGCCTTCGCCTACGAATTCAGCGACGAAAGGACTGACGGGCTCATGATACAGCTCGCTTGGCCTTGCCCACTGCACCAATCGCCCTTTATCCATTACCCCTACTTTATCTGCTAACGCGAACGCTTCGTTTTGATCGTGAGTGACCAAAATCGCTGTGGTATTGGTACGTTTGAGAATATCACGGACATTCATTGCTAATGACTCACGTAATACTACATCTAGATTAGAAAACGGTTCATCAAGTAGCAGTAGTTTTGGCTTTGGAGCGAGCGCTCTTGCAAGCGCTACTCGTTGCTGCTGACCACCAGAAAGCTCATTCGGACGTTTGTCTGCATGCTCAGTTAATTCAACTAAGCTTAGCATCTCAGCCACCCGAGCCTTTTTGTCGGCAGATGACCATTTATTAAGACCAAAGGCGATATTCTTTGCCACGCTTAAATGACCAAAAAGAGCATAATCTTGAAACACCATACCCATACCACGCTTGGCTGGTGCAACTGCAAATGATTGGCGAGCTGTCTTTTCAGTTAAACGTTGGTTGTTTAAATAGATGGTACCGCCACGGCTTTGTTCCAATCCCGCGATAGCTCTTAGCGCTGTGGTTTTCCCGCAGCCACTATAACCTAAGAAGCAACCGATCTCACCTTGCTCCAATACTAACGATAGACCATTGACGACGATAGTATCGTCATAGCCTACGATTAAATTTTGCACGCTAAAATAAGGATCGTTCGCGATATGTTTCTCAGTACTTTGTTGTGAGGTGTTGTTTTGCTCTACAGTGTTATTCGGCTGAACTGGATTGATATTGGTCTGTGACATTGGTGATTTTGCTACAGGCGTATGGTTAGCCCGAGCTTTCGCCGACTTAGCATTCGTTGAGTCTTTCATTGAATCAGTGTACATAGACGGTACCAGTTCGCTATTAGTAAGTAAAACCATCGATAAAACAGGGCAAATTATAATATAGCTGACACTACAAGTGTGCTATAAAACTTATGCCCAATTATTGCTACTAGCTTTGTTGCTATTAGCTGTGTTTATCACTTTGACGCAATAATATCCAAACAGGGAGTAACCCAACCAGCACAATTAGCAAACTCGGTAATGCAGCTCGTCCCCACATACCTTCGCTTGTCATTTCGAACACTCGTACTGCCAGCGTGTCCCAGCCTTGACGCCGTGTCATCAAAGTAATAGGCATCTCTTTCATTACTTCGACAAAGCCCATCAATAATGCAGTCAATACACCAGGGCTAAGTACAGGCAGCATCACATGACGCCAGCGCTGATAAGGACTGTCGCTCAGTAATTTTGCAGCGGCTTCTTGATTGACTGTCAATCGCTGCAACTGTCTATCAACCGGCTGAAAACTCACTGTCATAAAACGTGTCGATAGCGCCAGTAGCATGACAATGACACTGCCAGACAGTACTTGCTGTGATGTAATACCAAACGCAATCATTTGATTATCAAGCCACGCAATGGGTATAAATATCCCTACCGCCAACACTGTCCCCGGCACGACATAGCCCAAATTGCCCAAAGTGGTCATTAGCTTAGTCGATTTATCAGGATATTGCCGTTTGATCCACGCAATAATAATAGCCAAAAAAGCAATAAATAGCGTGGTCATACTCGCAATCATGAGGCTATTGGTGACAAAATCAATGTAACGCGCATCAAAATCTTGGCGGAAATTCAGTGCCGTCCAATAGATAAGCTGCAAGAAAGGGATTAAGAAAGCCATCAAAAAAATGATCGTACACAGTAGTGTCATGGCAAGTCTGGCAGGTTTGCTAGCGTCAAAGCGTTGGCTGCTACCTTGGGTAAGCGAGCTGCTACGCTTAGCTTGCCAATACTGCTCAAACAATACCACGATAAATATCACACCGATGAGTAAAGCTGCTAGCTGAGCTGCTGTGGTCAAACTAAAAAAACCAAACCAAGCTTTATAGATAGCGGTAGTAAAAGTATCGACATTAAATACCGATACTGCCCCGAAATCTGCTAATGTTTCCATACTGGCTAACAACAAGCCGCCAATGATCCAAGGTAGTGCTTGCGGTAATGCCAATCGAAAGAACACACGACTACGACTCAAACCAAGCATCTGCCCCGCTTCTATCGCTCGCCTGCCTTGTGACAAAAATGCCTGACGTGCTAGCAGATACACATAAGGGTAAAACGCTAGCGACAATATTAAGCCTGCACCCCATACGTTTCTTATCGAAGGTATGGCAGTGCTAATACCGGAATCGCGCAAAGCGGTCTGTAGCGGTCCACTAAAGTCAATAATGCCGATAGTGACAAATGCCAATACGTAAGCAGGAATAGCAAGTGGCAACATCAATGCCCACGAAAAGAAACGCTGGCCAGGGAAACGGTACATGCTAGTAACCCAAGCCAGAGCAGTACCAATAGTTCCTGAAACAACAGTCACCATAAGCAACAAGATTGCCGTGTTTTTGAGCACTTGTGGCAGTACATAATCTGCCATGTGTGTCCAAATCTCTGCCACTGGCTGAGTCCACGACAGCAGCACGATTAAAATCGGTACTAGCATAAACAACGAAATCAGCCCTAAGACTGATTTCGAGATAATACGTTTACGAAGGGCGCGGTCTTGGCTGACAGTCTGCTTGTCATTAATACCATTATCGACAGTATCGTTTTGACTAACAGACGCGTCTGGCGTTGTGATCATATTATCATTACCGTGTCATATATATAGAGACCTTGTAAGCCTGTACCAAACTCAAAATCGTCATTATCTGGATAATTTATCTAAAATGATTAATCTTTAAAAACTATTGCTTCAAAGTTATGATTCTGAGGTTGGCAAAACTATTATTAGCGATCCCTTATTTATAACCTGCTTTGTCCATTAATTGAATCGCTTGAGTTTGTAGCTCGCCAAACTTTTGCACACTGATATCATCTTTATTAAATGGACCCCATGATCTGAGCATATCTGACTCATCAATGCCTTCTTTTACTGGGAATTCTTTGTCTGAGCTGGCATAAAGACCTTGTGCCTCATCAGATGACAACCACTCTATCAATTTAAGCGTACCATCTGGATTGTCTGAACTTGCCACTACACCAGCACCTGAGATATTTACGTGCGTACCAGTCGTGTCTTGGTTTGCCCAGAATATATTGACAGGGAAATCTGGTTTCTCATCTAATATACGGCCGTAGTAATAACTATTCGCCACACCTACTTCGCACTGACCAGCAGCGATAGCTTCCAGCATACTGGTATCATCACTGAACACATCAGTGGCTAGGTTATCTACCCAACCACGAACGATTTCTTCCGTTTTTTCTTGACCCAAGTGCTCCATCATACTGGCCACAAGCGATTGGTTATAAACTTTTTTAGACGTGCGTAGGCATAATTTGCCTTTCCATTTTGGATCGGCTAAATCTGCATAAGTAGATAACTGATCAGCACTAACTTTGCTTGGATCATAAAAGATAGTACGGGCACGTAGTGATAGACCTGTCCATTGACCTTGTGGATCACGGTATTTTGCAGGGACATTGGCTTCCAACACAGTAGAGGATACTGGCTGTAGCAAACCTTGCTCTGCAGCCTGCCATAAGTTACCAGCATCGACGGTTAACAACATATCAGCAGGAGTATTTTGGCCTTCCGCTTTTAAACGTGCCATGAGCGGACCAGTGCTGTCTGTGACTAGCTCAACTTTGACACCTGTTTGCTCAGTATAGCGATCTAGTAATGGCTTAATAAGTTGCTCATTGCGTGATGAGTAGATAGTAACCGTCTGACCATCAGCAGTCGTAGCTTCGTCAGTTACTGTTTGCTGCTCAGCACCTGCTTCTGTTGACTCTACTTCTCCGCTCTCTTCTGTGGTTGAAGAATTACTACAACCTGCCAGACCCAACATCATGCCAAATACGGCTGCAGGTAAGATAAGCTTCGTAGAGGTTAGATTAGCGCTGATAGCGTTCAATGACATGGTTTTCCCCATAGTAATGCTATAAAAAAAATAAGGCGGATGGTGAGACAAAATAATGGTGATTACAACTCTGGCTTGCTAAGCGTTAGCAGTAGTCAGGCCATAATATATCAAAGCAACATACTAATGGAAGTGAGATTAATTATCAATACATTTGTTTAACTGACAAATGTACCAGCGATGAGCCTCTAGCAATACTTCTTAAGTGCTATTTTTACCAACATTCTCAATAGTTTAGTGCTAGCGATTTTCTTTACTTAAGCAACCACTGCCCTAAAATTGCATTGACCGCCGCTTCCGTACGCAGGATACGAGAGCCGATGTGTACAGGCGTGCAGCCCTGTGTTGACAGGAGTTCTACTTCATAATCGATCCAGCCACCTTCAGCGCCTATGCAGACTATATTCGGCAGCTTTTGTGATGATTGCTGTTGTAAAAACTCGGAAAAAGACTGCTGACTGTAAGGATGTGCGATAATTGCACGATTGCTCCTTAAGTTTGCAAATATATCTTCAACAAATGGCTTAAAGCGTTTTTGTAGTGTAATACTAGGAACGATGGTATCGATGCTTTGTTGCAGGCCTTCTAATACAAACTCGTCAATCCGCTCAAGCATTGGACTTTGCCAGTAGCTTTTTTGGGTACGGTAACTATTGATAAGAATGATATCGCGCACACCCAGCGCTGTCATATCCATGATCAATCGCCTTAGCACCTTAGGACGCGGCAACGCCAGAATGACAGTTAGATCCAATTTTGCTGGCGGCGCAGTATTAAGCTGAACGTTATTTAACCGAATACTATCAGAGGTAATATTTTCAATGACAGCCGTACCAAGATTGGCACCAATTTGTCCAATTTTAAGCGTATCACCGATGTTTGCGCCCAGCACTTTGGTCACATGGCTGACTTGAGATAAGGTATCGATTTTTGCTGTATCTGATGAGAAATTCTCAGCGGGCAATAATATACAGTTCATAAGCTATCTTGGTTAGAAGACAGTTCGATAACGTCTTCAATCATCGTAAATTGACGTGTCAGTACCGCTTGCTGCTGCACGGTTATTTGCTCGCCTGCTTGCCCTGCCTGTGTAGCCAATGTCAAATTGCTTAGCCAATTCTCCAGCTGTACATAGATACTTGCAGCGTCTTCATGGTTATAAGCGGTCTTCTTATGAGAGGGTTTATTGTTTGCCTTTAACTGGTTATCACTTGCCATCTGTGGATCTGTTTTATTTGAACTATCTGACTCAATCGGACAATAAGAGTCATTACTTGGCTGATATAAAGCGCCTACACTAGCCAATTTATCTACCACGCTTTGGCATGATTGAGTATAACGCCCCATCAGTACAGGCGTAGCCACACTTGCAGGCTCCACTGGGTTATGTCCACCAATATCTACCAGCGAACCACCCACCAATGCTACATTTGCCAATGTATACCAAGTCATCATCTCACCCATACTATCTGCTAGATAGACTTGCGTGTCTGCATCAATCGCGTCACCATCACTGCGACGAGCCATGTTTAGCCCAGTTTTTTGAATGAGATCTGCTACTGCGTCAAAACGCTCAGGATGCCTAGGAACGATAATGAGCAACGTATCTGCTAATGCAGACTGAGACAGTAGTTGCTGCTGTAATAACAACGCTGCTGCCTCTTCGCCATCATGAGTACTCGCAGCTACCCACACAGGACGGTCTGCTATACCAAACTCTGCTCGTAGATCAGCTTTCTTATTATGAATACTGTTATTTTCTACCACATTATCATCGAGTTTAGACGCATTGATCACCCATTTTAATGAGCCTGCCACACGAATTTGAGCGCTACTCGCCCCTAATTGCCGAAAGCGTTTGGCAGAATCGCCGTCTTGCGTAATAATCAAAGAGAGGTTTTTCATCATACTGTCGCTGACTGCGCCAATCTTTTGATAACTCTGAAAAGAAGAGGCAGATAATCGACCGTTGACCAGAATACTTGGAATACGATGCTCGGATAACTTGGTCAAGATATTTGCCCACAGCTCTGTTTCTACAAACAGTGCAGCGATAGGCCAAACATGGGTCAAAAAAGTCTCAATAACAGCAGAGCTGTCAACTGGCACATAGCTATGACTCATCTGACCCTGAGCTATCTTTTCTGCAAAACGACTGGCGCCACGGGCAAAACCTGTCTGAGTCGTATTGGTCAACCATATTTGATAGCCATTGGCCAATAACATATCTAGTAAAGGCGCAACCGTATTGGTCTCACCTAATGAGACAGCATGGCACCAAATTACCCCTTTGTCGATATTAGCATTTACCACTGGACGCGATGGATACTGCTTGCCAAAACGCTGATCGACTTCCTGCTGATAATTGTCATTTTTATGAGATCGACGCCACACTTGCAGACGATATAGTGGCTTTAACAATCCAATAAGAGACTGATAATATAGAGGTGTCTTATGTACCGCACGACTAGGCTGTGATACAGGATCAATTAGATTTGAAGCGTTGTCAGAAGTGGTATTAGATGATGGCATGGAACAGCCCAGATTAGTTATGAATCAAACAATAAAAGGGGAAATGTAAAGCGCGCTAATTCTACCTGAATTTAAGCGGCAACAATAAGCTTTTAAAAAGTTACTGAGTAAATAGTTATTAGATAATGATTGTTAGATAATAACTATTATCAATAGAGCGACTGCGATGATTGCGCCAATTAACAGCTGATAACGCTTGGTGCTATGCTGCTCTTGCTTCTGTGTGGTCAGCAGCATTTCTGCTTGCTGCCATTGCTTGACCAGATTGGCCGCTTCTGCATGACCATTATCCGCTGCTTGCTCTAACCAGTATTTACCGCTATCTATATCTTGGGATACCCCTACTCCTTGGTAGTACATTTTACTGAGTAGGCGTTGAGCACGGCTGTCGTTTTTGCTGGCGGCTTGATTGACCCATTCTACGCCAGATTTTTTAGAATTATCACTGTCCGCTGTCAAACCTTCGCCTAACAGCTCATACATGGCTAAACGTAACATAGCCGCTGTATTACCATCTTTAGCAGTAGCTTGTAGTATTAGCATAGCTTTCTTTTTGGCTGCGATGTGATTATCTGAAAATATAACTTGGCGACGGGGTTTGTTTTGTTTGGCAATATGCCGCTCGAACTGATCCAGTACTTTACGCGCTTGCTGATACTGCATATCACCAGTTGGTTGTGGTACCGCTATCTCGTCTAACTCTATGAGCAGCTGCGCAAACATCTCTGGCGTCGATGTATTCTTTACAGGTGACGTAGGGTTAGTTGGTTGTTGCGCTACTTTAGTCAGTTCAGGCTTTATTAGACTTGCTGACTCAGAAGGTACTACGCGTGCCTGCAACTCAGTTACCGTAACAGATGTGGCTAAGCCACTCTTACTATCAGTTAAAACTGCATCGGCTTGTTTACGCTCAGCCTCTACCCCTACTTCCTCTGATTTTCTAAGGGGAGTATTTAATTGGCTAGTACCGACATGCGCACCTGAATCTGTATCCGTGCTTGGAGCGATGCTCTCAGTCACTTGATGAGTGGTTACTTTATGCGTTGTTGCTTTACCAGCTGTTAATTCGGACGTTGAATTAACATTACTGCTTACAATATTTGGTAGTCTAAGGCTAACTGCTTGATACAGCCCACTATCTACTTGCCCGCCCTGTACTGCGTCAAACTGTCGATCAATATGACCAAACAGACGCAGCCCTATTGGCTCTAAGGCAAAAAACAAGCGCTCTGTACCCACGTTGTCATTCTTATAACCAACTGCCATATGCTGATAAAAATCATCGGTGATCAATGACAGCTCAGGGTAACGTTTCCGTAACTCAAACTGTCCATACCAATGTGGTTTGCTTTGCCACTGCTGCGCCAATACACGACCTGCATAAAACGCCAAAAACACCATAAAATTACGATAGCGCTCATCGACCAACAGCATCGCCTCATTCCATATACCGCTCTTGATCATTTCTCGGCGCACTTGAGACAATAGCGTGTCGATACGCTGTAAACTCTCAAGTGACTCGTCTAGCATACAGGCACACAGCTCAGTCTCGTAGGCGATACCACCTGCAATAGGACGCCCAGCTAAAAAATCTTGCCAGTAGCCTTCTGCAGTATAGTCCAGTGGCGTTAAAGATGATGCAGACATAGACGGGCGTGACCTCTTTGCAAATAGACAAATTAAAAACTATAAGCTATAAAAGTGATATATTGATACGACAATATATCGATAATAATAGATTACCTTACCTTAAAAATCAGAGTGCTACAATAAAGGACTAAACAAGCGCACAACATTATCAAACAAGCGTTTTGATCCGTGACGCTGTTGCCATTCATCACTATCCAGGATTCGGCAGTTTTCTAAATAGACTTCCTGACAGTCCGCTACTTGGGCGACCATTTCTGGCGTATAAATCGCCAAACTGACTTCCATATTTAAATAAAAGCTGCGCATATCAATATTGACAGTGCCAAATAAACAGTAATCATCATCAATCACCACTGTTTTTGCGTGTAGCAGACCGCCCCTAAATAATGCAATCGTTACTCCAGCATCCAATAATTCTTGATAATAAGCCTGCGAGGCGTGCTGCACCAAAAATGAGTCAACCTTTTCAGGCACAATAATCGTTACATCAACGCCACGCTTAGCCGCTATCGCCAGCGCACCCGATAGTGATTCATCTGGTACAAAGTAAGGTGTGGTAATACGGATGCGCTTATTAGCACGATGAATTACGGTAACTAGCGTATTGTAAATCACATGAGCCGTCAGCTGCGGTGCTGAAGGGATAAGTTGTGCCAACACCTTGTCTACGACAGGCATTTTTGGTACGACAATCGAAGTGGCACCAATATCTGGCTGTTCGTGAGGATCCGTCGTATCCTCCAATACTTTCACTCGACTATTCAGATCATTGATGGTTGGATTCATCACATATAACTTACGGGTGTAATTATTAACTCGCTGATGCAGCTCAGCAAGATTGTCATTATTTTCAGCACCGATATCGGTAACAATGACCTTAGCCATCGCTGTGTTGATACTCATAGAATGCTGACCGGTCGTTCTTAGTGCCACATCAATCCATTGACCAACGTTTTTGTTTTGCTTAAAAAACCTTGGATCGACCAAGTTAAAACTACCGATATAGCCGATATGTTCATCGATAACCACCATTTTTCGATGATTGCGCAAATCAGAACGTTTAAATAATGTCTTGAACAACCCTACTGGCAATGACTGATGGACATAGACACCTGCTTTTTCTAATTTACGATGCACGCTACTATTAATAAAGCTAAAGCTGCCTACACTATCGGCCAATATATGACATTCTACGCCGCGCTGCGCCGCTACGGATAGCGCTTCTATGACTTCTAATACCTGGCCTTTTGGATAGACAATATAAAATTCCATGAGGACAATATGCTGGGCAGCATGAATGTCTTCAATCAAACGCTGAAAAATAGAAGCAGGATCCGTGAGCAACTGCATTTGGTGGTCAGGAAATACCCCAAGCCCTGTCCAGCGTGTTCCTATCTGGCTAACACCACGGTAGTTGGCTGGTAGTAAGTCTTGCCCTTTGTCAAAAATCAGGTTTTCACGCTGTGCCATATCATTCATCAGAATACTTGCTTGATCCACGCGGTCACGATAGCGCCGCCCAATCATCGGCTCACCGAGCAGGATGTAAGCAATAAAACCAAATACTGGTAACGTATAAAGTACAGCGACCCAAGCAATAGACACGCCAATATTGCGCTGCACAGAAACCACTCGCAGCGTCATTACTATCATAAGTACAATATTCAGCACCAAGCCTAGACCCGCCAAATCTCCCAAAGTCCAGCTGGTAAAAGTATCTTGAATAGTAAAAGTATTTATACTGGCCTCCATCAACCATATTTAGCAGACAATATGTGCTCAACGAATAAAGCATCCATAGTATAGTAGTTTTTCAGCACCAAACAACAAATAATGATAATAATTAGAGTTTTGGCAATGCTATATAATACAAGGCTTTGCGTGCCATTTCGTATAGCTCACAAGGGCAGTTTATAATTATTTTCTAAAAATATGAAAATAATATTTGACACCCAACTGTAAATCTATATAATACACACCCACAGCAACGGAGCTTAGTGACAAACTAAAGAGCTTGGTTGATGTTGAATAAATTGCCTAGCAATTGTTCGAAGGGTGATTAGCTCAGTTGGTAGAGCGTCTGCCTTACACGCAGAATGTCGGCGGTTCGAATCCGTCATCACCCACCACTTCTTAGCAAGTGGCTAAACAAGCTAAGAGACCTAAGCAGCGGTAGTTCAGTTGGTTAGAATACCGGCCTGTCACGCCGGGGGTCGCGGGTTCGAGTCCCGTCCGCTGCGCCATATTTAAAACGAATTTAAACCTTTGGGTTTAAGCAAGTTTCGCCTCAAGCATTAGATTGTTTGAGGTTTTTTTGTGTCTATGGATTTTGTTTAAGTCTCACCTATATAGCTGTGCTAGCTAATACTTAACTTATATGCGAATTTTTCTATACTATGGACGTTGACTTATTCGACTCACACTAGCGATTAACGCCACCATCACTATACCTATAATAATTAAAATACCAGACATCATGTGCGCTACCTCATAGTTGAGCGCTTCTACTTGCTCATAGATAGCAACCGATACCACCTTGGTTTCGCCTGAGATACTGCCCCCTATCATCAGTACAACCCCAAACTCTCCAATCGTATGAGCAAAGCTCACCAAACTCCCCAAAATAATACCCACGCGCGCTTGCGGTAAGGCCACTTTCATAAACCGTCGCATACGGCTTGGTTCTAAAAGATGAGCGACCTCCGTGACACTTTTCGGAATACGTAAAAACTGTGCATAAACAGGCTGTATATAGAACGGTAATGAGTAAATAATACAACCAATGACCAAGCCCTCAAAGGTAAAAATCAACGGGCTAATATTATGCTCGTTTAGCCATTTACCGATGCCCATGCTAGGACTGAGCAGTAACAATAGATAAAAACCAATCACGGTAGGTGGTAGCACCAGAGGCATCGCAATGATGCCCATGAGCAGTATCTTGAGACGTCCTATTGCCTTTATACGACTCGGCTTAGCCAACCAATAAGCGATAGGTGTCACAAATAGCAATAGACATAAAGTAGTCACAAAAGCGAGCTTGATGCTCACCCAAAATGGACTGAGCATATCTGACATAAGAGACTGGTCAATCATATAATGTCACTGCTCGTTCTATGATGAGAGGGGTTAGTCTAACGTATTACTGGACGGCCAGATAGCCTGCTTGTAAGAAGTGCTGCTGCCCTGCTTTTGAGCGCAGGTAGTCGGTGAAGTCTGCTGCTTGGTCAGTGTTATTAACGATTATCCCATCTTGTAAGATAGCTGGGTAAGACGCTGGCAGCAAAGTAATAAATTGCTCAGGCTTGACTTTAATCGCAACAAGCTGAGACTGCGCTACAAAACCATAGTCCACACTACCCGTATGCGCATATTGAAATGCTTGACCGATATTCTCTGACTGTATCAATTTTTTTTGAGCATTCAACTTATCATACATATTTTGTGATTGCAGATAGGCTTTTGCAGAGGCACCATAAGGAGCAAGATCAGGGTTAGCGATAGCTACTTTACTGTCCTGAGTAAAGTCAGCACTGGTAAACATATCACCCAGCGATGTTGGCGTAAAACCTTTTAAAGGTTTGGTGACACTATAGAGCCCTAGTTGACCTCTGGTATACGTAAAAAGCTTGGTTAGTTTACGCTCTTCACTAGTAACACTAGCGGAATTCTCATCAGCCAATTTAGCAGGGAAATCTTGATTGGCAGACAAGAATATATCATAAGGTGCCCCTGCTTTGATTTGCGCATATAACTTACCAGAAGAAGCATAACTAACTTCAATCTCTGAAATATTTTGGGCAGATGAGCTGTTATCAGTCTGATAGCTATCAATAATATGAGGTAGTACATCAGATAAGTTAGCAGCCGCAGCGATACGCAATGTGTGAGGTTGCTCAGTGATATCATCAGCAAGCGGCGTATTAGCGTCTTTGTCTTGCGTACAAGCATTTAGTAACAATAGCAGACCAGCAGATACACAGACCGTAGCTAATGACTTAACCATTATTACTGAGCCATTTAGACGAATCGTCTTCGTAGTATTCTTGCTTCCATACAGGAATATCCGCTTTGATGGTATCTAATATCCAGCGACAAGCATCAAATGCTGGATAACGGTGCGCTGACACTACTCCAACCCACACAGCCACATCGCCAATTTCTAGCGCACCAATTCGATGTATCGCAATAGCATGCGTAATTTCAAAACGCTTTTTGGCCTCTTCTATAATGGCACGGCCCTGATTGATTGCCAAATCTTCATAACCATAATAGGTAAGGCGATCAACGCTGGTGGCATTATTATGGTTGCGCACTCGCCCTTCAAAGCAAACAAACGCACCGCAGCTGTCATTATCTAACGTGCCTTTAAGCCTATCCTCATCTATAGCAATATCTAGTAGCGCAAAACCATCACGCTCGGCGATAAGGTAAGCTTCGTCAGTACTCCGTTTGATGGTCATTGAGTGATCGTGGACATTATCGGTCATGTATTTTCTCTGCTTGCTCTACTTATATTGGTTCTGGCTTTATAGCTTATTAATCAGTCTCATTTAACCACCAGCGACTGGGGTAATAAACACCACGCTATCACCATCATTTATCTGGTCAGTCCATTTAGCAAAATAGTCATTTACTGCAACGCGTAGCTCTGACTGTGGACGGCTAAAGCGATGCTTTTGACTAAGCTGTTCGTATAATTCAGTTAGTGACGTATCCTGCTGTACGCTTACTGTCTCTTGCTGACAATTTGCCTCATCAGCCAAACTAGCAAAATACATGACGTTGATATTCATCGTTGATTCGATATCAGCGGTCATATCGATAGCACTCATAACCCTCTCCATCTTATACAAGCTTCCTTGCTTGGCATTTAGCATATCTTTATTGATTAATTAATTGATTGATGACGCACTCTACAACTTTGTCACTTTAAGCATGACTGTAATCTGACTTGCCACCTGTCTTTTTCATCAGATGAATATCATCTATAACGATGTCATGCGATAGCGCTTTGGTCATATCATAGATAGTCAAGCAAGCAACGCTAACCGCTGTTAGCGCCTCCATCTCAACCCCTGTCTTATGCGTAACCTTGACCATCGCACTGACCGTGATGCTGCTGAGCGCGTCGTTGTACTCAAAGCTCAAACCTATCTTGTCTAGCGGTAGTGGATGACAAAGCGGTATCAGATCATGAGTGCGTTTGGCCGCCATGATACCAGCAATATGAGCTGTTTGTGTAATGCTACCTTTTTTGGTCATACCATCAGCTGCTTTAATCTGCGCATAAATCTCACTGGGAAAGCGTATCTGACCAGTAGCATTAGCTTCTCGCGTCGTTGCTGTCTTACCACTGACATCGACCATGGCAATATCACCATCACTGTCCAAGTGAGATAAAGTAGATTGCTGATTTATCTGAACGCTGTCACTCATTTATATAACCTTTCTTATATGATATTTTTTTATTTTTGTAGAGCGGCACATGCCTGCTTAAAATCTTCAGGCGTATTGAAGTTGGTTAGATTTTGCCACGCTTTGCTAAATGGTACAGGTTGCACAGTCGGCTCAATAAACTGCATCACCTTACGCTGTCCGCTATCTATATAGACCTTTAAATCAGGCTCGATGTTTAACTGATACAGCCCTAACAATGGATACAAATGACTGTCGTCTTTTAGGCAAATTACTTTCTCATCAGCGGCAAGGCTCATTTTACATTGTAGTTTCTGCCATAAGTCAGTTGCTGGTATTAAGCTATCGCAGCTGATAACCAGTAACCACGATGCTTGTACGTTTTTTGATGCACCTGAATCATTCAAACCGATCAATGTTTGTAAGGCTGATTCGATAGCGACCAATGCGCCGCCAGTATCGATCTGCTTATCAGAATCAGAGCCGTAATCACTAATATGTATAACAGGCGAATTGGGGTTCTCTAGATTTATATCTGAACCAACTTGAAAACCACGCCTATTATCTGCAATCAAGATTGGAGTATTTAACTTGCTCGCATGACGAACATGATAGTCTAGCAGCTGCTCACCTGACGGTAGCGTCAGCATTGCCTTAGCCGTTCCCATACGTCTCGATGCCCCGCCTGCCAAGATAACCACACCGGCTAAACTGGCCAAATTATCCAAAGTATTTGAGCGCTGTGTCATTATACCTTTACCATCAAACTCAATTGCATGTCACTCATAGCTCAATCGTGGCTTAAGTATGATTGGGATTTTGTGCCAAAAAATGCGGCACAAAGTTACACGGACGAGTACGACTATCAAACTGATCTTTTAAGATATTTTCCCAACCGGTACGGCACGCACCAGAAGAACCTGGTAGACAGAATATACCCGTACCATTGGCCATGCCAGCAACTGCTCGTGATTGTACGGTAGACATACCGATCTCATCTTTTGAGATTAGACGGAACATTTCACCAAAACCATCAATTGATTTATCAAACAGTACACTCACAGCTTCTGGCATGCTATCTCTAATAAAGAACCCTGTGCCGCCAGTTGTAATAACCGCATGAACGTCTGGACTAGCAATCCAACCACTAATGACTGCGCGAATCTGGTAAATATCGTCGGTGATTAATTGACGATCTGCCAAGTGATGCCCTGCTTCGGTCAAGCTATCTACTAAGTACTGGCCTGACGTATCCTCTGCCAGCGTCCGGCTATCAGAAACGGTCAATACAGCGATATTAAGTGGTGTAAATTGTGCAGCAGGCTTACTCATAAATAATCCTTTATAGGTGTTATTTTATAATGGTATTCAAGATTCGTTGTATCAAAA
This sequence comes from Psychrobacter sp. AOP7-C1-14, assembly GCF_052376135.1. Lineage (NCBI taxonomy): Bacteria > Pseudomonadati > Pseudomonadota > Gammaproteobacteria > Moraxellales > Moraxellaceae > Psychrobacter > Psychrobacter sp. AOP7-C1-14. The sequence continues at coordinate 526,697 of NZ_JBQSVH010000001.1, forward strand.
AAGCTATGTTAAAAAATGATTGCAGGCTCAAAACATCTTAGCCGCCGATGATCGACAGATTGTGCATGATGCCACTATTAGAATCATGCAGATGATGGTGCTCAGGCTTAATTGGCATAAAGCTATGCAAAGTGTTCACCAGTCCTTGGATATCGCCTTGCTGTAAGTATGGACGGATATCATAGTTGCCTTGATCAAATAGACACAAATGCACCTTGCCCTGGCTACTTACCCGCAGGCGATTACAAGTATCACAGAAGTGCGCCGCATATGGCGCAATCATACCGATACGACCGACGTACTCAGGATGGCTGTACTCTACTGCTGGACCATCGGCACTACCGCGCTCGTGCGGCTGCCAGCCATTTTCTAACAAATAATCAGTGATAATATCAGATTGAGCATGCTGAGCAAAAAACAAATCGCTATTATCACTGGTCTGCATAAATTCAATAAAACGATAGGTCACTTGTCTGTCTTTGACATAGTCGATCGCCGTGATTAAGTTCTCAAAGGCAGTCTCTGCCATTAGGACACTATTTATTTTCAGCTTGATATCAGTTGTTTCTAGCAATGTATCCATGTCAGCCAATATTTGCGGCAAGGTATCAAAGCCTGTCATCTTGTGAAAAGTAGCGGCATCGAAGCTGTCCATACTGATATTAAGCTGATCGAGTCCAGCAGCTTGCCAGTTGGCTATATGTTTACCTAATTTATAGCCGTTACTGGTCATCGCAACCGTCTCAATACCGTCCGTTTGCTTAATCGTTTTGATAATTTCGACAACATCACGACGAATAGAAGGCTCACCACCCGTGATTCTAACTTTCTTAGTCCCTACTTGGGCAAAGCCACGCACCAAGGTCGCAATTTCAGAGATACTCAGCTCATCATCAGGGCGCTTACCTTGATAGCCATTTGGTAAGCAATATTCGCAGCGAAAATTACAGAAGTCAGTAATCGACAAGCGCAAATAAGTCAACCGGCGTGAAAACCCATCAGTCAACGGCTGGTGGTATTCACTCATCTGCTCAGTAGGCACGACTGAGAAAGGCTCTATATAGCTATCAGATAATGCAGGTGTCAAGCTCGGTGAATACAGTTGCGAGCTATCTATTTTATGTTTGTCATCTATGTTGTCATCAATCATATGTTACTGCCATCAGTACTGCTTACTATAAGCACTACTTTGTTATTCGTGTTTAGCATACCAGTGTAAGGTTATAGAATGGCTCTTTCACTTTGTACAACCACCTTACAATAAATTGGCAAACGATGAATTAGCGATGTAGCCAAGGAAACGGTTGTACAACGACATCATGACCAGCTGCTACGTTCCCACTGTCTTTGTCCAACACAATAAAGCAATTAGCGCGGCTCAGCTGCTTGATTCTATGTGACTGCTGCCTTGAGAAGCACTCAACTTGATAATGACCTTTCTCGTCTCGTGACAATACACCGCGCTGAAAGTCTTTGCGACCAGGAGATTTTCTGATATCACTGATGAGTTTGGCTTTGATAGTTAGTGACATCGGCTGCTCCGACACGCTAGCACCTGACATTTGCCATAATGCAGGTATCACAAACTGTAGCGTACCCACGACCGTAGAGAGCGGATTGCCCGGTAAGCCAAAATACAATACTGGCTTATCGAGGTTTTTGTTCAACTCACCAAATACAAAAGGCTTACCAGGCTTCATTGCCACTTTATAATGGTTAATCTGACCTAGCGTTTCAATTACAGTCGTTAAAAAATCATAATCCCCAACTGAGACACCTGCAGTAGAGACCAGCACATCACAGTCTTGCATGGCCTCATTGATTGCAATAGTTGTCTGCTCTAAGTTATCAGGAATAATGCCATAATCACGAATAGTGATAGGCATATCTGATAGCAGGCTTTTTAGCGTTGGGGTATTAGAGTTATATATTTGGGCGAAGCTTTGTAGCTCATTACCAATAGCTACAAGTTCATCACCTGTTGCCAGCACACCGACGACGGGCGGTTGAAACACGTTAACTTGGCTAACACCAAGGTTCGCAAGTAAGCTAATATCTGCAGGATTCAGGCGCTTGCCAATTTTTAAAACGGCTTCACCAGACTCAATTTCCTCACCTTGTGAGCGAATATTGTTGTCAACTTTAGCAGCCTGTGTGAGCGTGATGTTGTAAGGTCGAGATTTATCAACGGTCGCTCTGATATCTGCAAAGTTCGTATTCTCTTGCATAATAACTGTATCACAGCAATCTGGTACGATTGCACCAGTAAAAATGCGCACCCCTTGCCCCGCTGCTGTTTCACCAGTATAAGCACTGCCAGCTTGCGACTCACCAACGATTTCTATCGTACTTTTTTCTGATAACTCACTACCTATGGCAATCGCATAGCCATCCATCGCAGACAGGTTTTGTCTCGGCACATCGAAAGGCGAAGCTATATCTTGAGCCAGTATATGATTTAGGCTGTCTAGCAACTCTCGAGTGTAAACGGCTCTTTTTTGTAGCGGAAAGTCGGTAATATGATAATTATCTATCCGTTGCTGTATCGCAGCTTGTAATTCTTCCATGGTAATCATAAGGTCACGCTCTTTCTGTCGTTCTAATTATTCGTAATCGAAACTGTTATTAAAAATGGTCTTTGTAAAATGTCATTGGAAACTATGAGTAAAAGTCATCGTTAAAGAACACATTATCTAGAGTCTATCATTCAAAGTATCAACTTTCTTGTATTAACCTTGTCCTGATAAGTTTTAGATAAAATCAGATTGAACTGGTCTCAGTATTTGATATTTATTGCATTATTCATTGAGTTAAAGATGTCGGTAAAATCAAACATAGATTGAGACAAAAAAAGCACCTAGGCAAGGTGCTTTTTATAGAACAAAGTAAACTAACGCCTAATGACCAGTGGCTAATAAACAATGACTAAGTACAATTAAAAATAGTCACCTTTATCCACTGTATCATCGCAGCTATCTTAGCTCACCAAGACGCTAATGAAGACGCACTTTTTTGAGTAATGAATCCATCTGGCGTCTGACCATTATCTGCTTGCCAGCGCTGGAACGCCATGCGAGTATTGGTACCTACGATACCATCAGCACCTTTGGTATCATAACCCATACTAGTCAAACGACGTTGTAAGTTAGTCACTTGCGTGGTCGATAATGGACGCTCATAACGAGGCCATGACTTTCGTAGACCGCTTTGTCCATCAATTGACTTACCAAGCAAGCTTACTCCTAGTGCATAGCTAGATGAGTTGTTATAGACTTTAATTACATCAAAATTTGGGCTCAACAGCAATACTGGACCGTCCTTACCGGCTGGCAACCATAGCTCCATTTGAGTATTGGCATCTAAGTAAACATCCTCTATCGTATCGACGCCCATCGCAGCCCATCTGGCAGCAGGTTGTTTGCTACCAACTACTGAGTAATCAAACGAAGCTGGTACGGTTGCCTCGTAAAATGGCGCTAAGCCACGAACCCAACCTGAGTTACTGAGATAGTTGGCCGTTGATGCTAGTGCATCACCAGTGGCCCAAGGGTTACGATGTCCATTGCCATCACCATCGACACCTTGTTTGAGCCAAGTCTCAGGGATAAACTGTGTTTGCCCCATACCGCCAGCCCAAGAGCCATCCAACTGTGACCATGATACGTCACCACGTTGTAGCAGGGTCGCTAACGATAGTAACTGCGTTTCAGCGAACGCTTGACGACGACCGTCATAAGCAAGGCTAGCAAGCGAACTTGGCAAATCACTATTACCCGTCACAGCACCAAACGATGACTCCATACCCCATATCGCAGCGATAATCTCTGCATTAACCCCATACTGAGACTCTAGCTGAGACAAATAAGCACGCTGCTCGGCAAATTTGCGTTTACCTACACTGACACGTCCACTTGATACAGCAGAATCTACGTATTCCCATGGCATCTTAGAAAACTCAGGCTGGCCCGAGTCTAACGATATCACTTGCTGATTTAGATAAGCAGAATCAAGTAATCGATTGATCACTTGGGTATCATAGCCTGACGATACGGCACGCATAGAAAAGTCTGACTTCCAGTCAGAAAAGCTAGTATAGCTAGGTTTGGGCGCAGGCTGCGGCTTGACCACTGGTGCAGGTGTTGGCTTGACCTGAACGGTTTGAGTTTGAGTAATCTCAACGCCGCCTTGACGAACAGGTTTACTCTGCATTGCTTGCTGACTCGTACACCCAACCATCACTAATGCTGGCACAAAGGTGAGGTATTGCTTTTTTAATCTCATAAAAAATCTCAAACATGAATAAATAAAATGGCTCACAGTCGCCAAGCTATCCGTAGCTATTATCTAAATCTAACGCCCAAGTACGCTACGCGGGTCAATAGGATTACCATTTAAGCGAACTTGAAACTCTAAGCCTACCTCATTGGTTTGACCACTGCTACCCATACTAGCAATACGTTGACCACGCTGTACTGTATCGCCTTCTTTTACTAGCAATTGACTGTTGTGCGCGTAAGCTGTGATGTAATCATCGCTATGACGAATCATAATTAGATTGCCATATTCTGGTAAACCATTGCCTGAGTAAAGCACAGTTCCCGATTGGCTGGCAAGTACTGGATCACCAACTTTACCTGCAAACCACATACCCATATTACCTGCAGCAGGGTCAATATTACGCGTCACTGGATTGCGCGTAGGATAGTCATAACCAGAGGTTGAGTTGGCAGTGGCTTCATAGGCTGGTGTTTGAGATTGGGTCACAGGTGGCGTATAAGTTGGTTGAGATTGAACTGGGGCACTGTAGCGATTGTTACTTGCAGTAGTTGCCGCATTGCCTTGCCACAGTTTAAGCCATTGACCACTATAAATCGTGTATTTACTATCTAGATTGTTCATCGCCCCAATTTGACGGTAGTTCAATCGATAGCGCCCTGCAATTTGGCTGACCGTATCGCCGCGTTGTACACGATGATAGTTAGGGACGCCTTGCGCGTTAGTAATAATCTTAGGACCTGCCTGGTTCGCTGATTGATATGTAGGCTTAGTTGCACAACCGACTACAGATAGAGTAGCGACTGCCATAGTACCGATCAACGCGGCTTTAACAAGGTGCGCTCCAGCTATGATTTTTTTCATACAAGGTTCCTATTCTTTGTGTTGCTCTTTTATGGTTTAATCATTCAAAAGCTCTTGATATCACTCAAAAGTTTTTTGACATTCTCATAACACGGTTGTGTTTAGTAAGCTGGTGTGGATGATATCTTATAGTGTTTATAGCGCAAGTGTTGATAATCTATCTAGCGCTACCGTTGGCGTATGATGTAGACGTACTGGTGACAAGCTGACACACCCTGCCTCTATGGCTTGATAATCCGTCATTATATCCTGATTCACCTGCATCGTATCAACTGACGTCTCTAATGGTCGCGCACTTTTGCATTTGCGTAGAGACAACCAATACGCATCCCGACCCCGAGGATCTATCATGTGACGTACTGGCTGAGCGACTTGCTTATGACCTAATGAGGTTATTTTTCGACCTTTGATATCATCGGTATGCTGCACGTCAGGAATATTAACGTTTAATACATGATAGGGCAAATTTTTGAGAACCTCTAAAATCGAAGTTTCAGTAAGCAATTTGACAATTTCATGTGCGGCCACTTTATAATCACTGGCTGATTCTTGTCCGCCATTTTTGACGCCCCCACCTACCAAAGACGTTGCAATAGCAGGAATACCAGATAGTTGCGCAGTCAATGCAGCACCGAAGGTACCAGAGAACATCACATCTTGCCCCAAGTTAGCCCCTGAGTTAATGCCTGTAATTACACAGTCAAAATCAGTATCACGATATAACTCATGTAATGCTAAATAAATACAATCGGCTGGTGAGCCATTTACCGCCACAAACTTAGAGGGCAGCTGGTGCGTATGCAGTGGTCTTGAGACACTCAACGCGCTAGCATAACCGCTTTGTTCATCATTGGGGGCGACGACGACCACTTCACCAATAGCTGATAATGCTTGAGACAGTGCCAATAACCCTGGCGCATATACACCGTCATCATTACTAATTAAAAATCTCATTTCTACTCAATATGTGATTGATATTTTATTGCTTACATTTCTATTGAATAACTCTGCTGTCGTACAGTCTCTGATTAAAACAGCCATCAAATGACGATAACCATATTCAAAGTAAAAACATATTACTTTAATTTTCCAACAACATGACGCTTCAGTCTAGTAAAAAATAATCATTTTGATGGCATAGGCGATTATAACTGAATAATATAAAGACACGAACCCTGTCTTGAGCAAAGTATCATTCTTAGTATTACGCTGATGATTATATGATAAAAATGACGTGACAAAATCTGCGTCAAATAGACAGTAATTACTCGATTAAGCATCGCGTTACAATACGCAACACCCTACAACAATACAAACCGATGTAATGATACTGAAGTAACGTCATTAAGGTATGCTACTGATATGTTGCTAAAAAATGGTTTTGGCTCACAAGATATCTACACATAAATCAATATTTTATGTGACTTTTGTTTTCTTACCGATTAACATATGACCATTAAATAAAGACGAGCGAGTGTAATACTGAATGAATAAACAATCGATATTATCTATAGCTTCTGTGATAGCAAACACTGCCTCAAAAGTTGGGATTGCAGGATTGATAACGTCTGTTGCTATGCTGTCTCAAGCTTCTAATGCTGCAAATGATTCTGGTACGACCATTCCGCTAGACCTATCTGGTATCAACATTACTAAGCACGAAATTGCAGTAATGCAGGTGCTATCAGAAATATGCCCACCAATGCTAAACGGCAAGCAAAAACAGCGGTTTTATAAGTCGTATACTGTCCAATTGCATGAACTGATGCCGACTTTAGAAGATCCAAAAGCTGCTATACAATATTTATCTACACAACAGGACTATCGTCAGATACTTCAAGGTATTCGCGGTTGGACGATGGGATTCTCAAAGCAAGAAAACAAAGCACTATGTCAAGATTTAGCGAACGCAGACTACTAGACACTTAGTTAGCTTGGTTCTGTTACTAGCATTATAGTTTGCGAATGACGATATCAATAATAACAAAACAAACGCTATATACCTTTTATAACGTTGACTAGGCAAACTTCATCAACTAATTGTTTAAGTATTTATAGTATCAAAGCTTGCTGTCACTTCACTTGTTAATCACAAGCAGTGCAGCAGGCTTTTTTATGAGCGTTAAATTTTCTGTCATAGAAGCTGATCAGATTATAGTTACGACGAATATATGATAGGCCTCTGTTTTTCTTTTCAAGCTGACCTTATTTTTGCATTTATCGATTCCCCATCGGTAGTCATTTTGCTAAGATAAGGCGTTAATTTTATGTCTATTGTGTAGGCGTCACTATTTTTGCCAATACATTATTTTAAACACTGCATCTAAGACATGCTGCTTAAAATAATGTATGAAAATAGGTACAAAACATAAGCGATAAATACATTTGGTTCCATGATGCGGTGTAATGATATATGACAGTAAAGCGTGTGAAAAACCAGCTGATACAGCTGGTAGTTGGTGTAAGTATCTCGATGAGTGCAGTAATGGCAAACGCGGCCATACAACCACCTGAGATGGATAATACAGCCTATGTGTTGATGGACTATAACACTGGCGAAATTTTGGCCCAAAAGAACGCCAATGAGGCACTACCGCCAGCATCTCTAACTAAGATGATGACCAGTTATATCATTGAGCAGCGCTTGGAGTCAGGTGATCTGAAAGAGGATGATCAGGTATTGATGAGTCCAAATGCATGGTGCCGTGGTAGTAGCAGCCAATCTTGTATGTATGTGCCTGTGAACAAAACCGCCAGCGTCATCGACATGCTACGCGGTATTATCATTCAATCAGGTAATGATGCATCAAAAGCCATGGCTGAACATATCGCTGGCAGTGAGGAATCATTTGCAATCCTGATGAACGAACAAGCGCAAAAAATTGGCATGGAGAACTCTAACTTTGTCAATGCTACTGGTATGCCTGATGAAGGCCATTTAGCATCCGCTTTAGATTTGTCTAAACTTGCTCGCGCTATTATCAAAAACAGTGGCGACTACTATAGTATCTACGCAGAAAAAGAGTTTACCTACAATGGCATTACTCAAGGTAACCGTAATGCTTTACTTATTACTGACCCAACCGTTGATGGCCTAAAAACTGGCCATACCAATGCAGCAGGTTACTGCTTAGTCGCCTCTAGTAACCGTGAAGGCATGCGCTTAATATCTGTCATTATGGGCACAAAAAGCCAACAGGCGCGCGCTGATCAATCACGTGAGCTACTTAATTGGGGCTTCGGGCACTTTACAACCGTTACTAAAGCACCCACTGGACAGTTTGTCAGCAAGCTTCCAGTATGGTTTGGAGAAGCTGACGAAGTAGAATTGGCAACTGGCGACAACTTGCAAATTCTAACCAGCAAAACACAGAAAAATAAAATCACAACGGTGGTTGACGTTCCTGAGAGCTTAGAAGCACCGATTAAGAAAGGTCAGGAAGTTGGTAAAATGATGGCTGTCATTGATGGTAAAGCGGTAGCTTCAGTTCCTATCATTGCAACCAATGATATCGAACAGTCAGGCTTTATGAGCCGTACTTGGGAACATATCGTACGCTGGGTCAAGAATCTTTTCTAAGAAAATTTTTAGAAAGTAATACTGGTCAAAAACCGTTTAAAAAAGACGCCGCAAAGTAGGCGTCTTTTTTCTTTCTATATTTACTCTAATTAGAAAGGGCGTTGATAATGAGGTGGTAGTGAAGAGACGAAAGACATTCTTAGTAGAATGTCTATGACTGACGACCAGAGAAAACGGATTTAATAAATAGTAATACGACTAAACCAACCATTGTCTTAATAGGTCGCTTAACGCTTTTTCTTTATAAGTAGCAATATGACAGTAATCAACGCCAGCTGCTTTTAAACCATACTCAAAACTGTCTAAATAGCGCACCCGATGCTGCGGATACCAATATACCAATAACGCACGATGCTCACTCTTACTACCCTCATTACGTTCATACTGACGTACCCGCTTAGCCAGTAGTTCTGCATTTTCTGGAAAAACATCTTCAGCAAACATCACCATGTGAACTTTTTGCTTACACATTTCCTCTATGACAAGTTGAGAGCTTTGACGACAAATAATTGTAGCTCCTAAATACTCCAGTTCATCCAATAAAGAGCCTGTCTCATGATAGTAATAATAAATAATCGTTAGGCCAGACAATAAGCGCTGCTGTTTTGATTGCTGTTGATTGGGCATCGCTATGGTCAGCGTAAACTGTGTACCCACGCCAAGCACACTATCGACATCAATAGTGGCGCCCATGAGTTGCGCCATTTGCTTAACAATCGGTAAGCCAATCCCCGACCCTTCATACTGGCGGGTTTGCGACGAATCCACCTGAAAGAACGGATTAAATATATCGTCTAGGTGCTCGCTGTCGATACCAATACCCGTATCCTTCACGCTAATCTGCCACCGATTACTCTTATTAAAGTGTGTCAGTTGCGACGTAATCGTAATTTCTCCGACAGGCGTAAATTTAATGGCATTATTGAGCAGTATTGATAGTATCTGATATATTTTTTCTGAATCGCCGTATAGACTATAGTCTATATGATGAATATTACTGATTAACCTCAAGCCCTTTTGATTAGCTGTATTTTCAAACTTGGCTAGCAGGTCGGCGATTAACTGTAATGGGTTAAACTCATTTTTATGGATTTTTACCTGACCTTTTTGGATTTGGTTCAGCTGTATAATATGCTCTAAAGACAATACCAATTTATCACTGCCACTACTGATAATCTCTACCGCATCTTTTTGCTCTGTATTCAGAGTCTCATGATCCAATAGTTGTAAACCGCCTACAATTGCATTCAATGACGTTTTTAACTCATGAGAAATCATGCTTTGAAAATTGTGCAACTGCACATCAAGTGACACATCTTTGTTGTGCAATTTCTGTTCAAAAGCCGCAAGAGTCTCATAACCTTGTTTTGCTTCTTGCAGGCGATTAAACAACACGATCAATGCTTTTCTAATTTGGGTCAGTTCTTGAAAATTGAATTGCTGTTGAATAACTGGTAATTGCTCTATATCTGCGTTATTTGTGACAATATCACAAACATGAGTCAATGCTTCAATATCCTTGACTGGCCAATTAAGCTTTCTAAATATATATAAGGCAAAAGCAACAATCATTACTACTGTTGCCAGCCATAACCAAAGGATATTCTGGAACCAATGTAAACGTAGTAACTCTATATCCATCGTAATATTGATATAGCCAATTAATGTACTATTTTCAGTAGTCACCCCAGACGACGAATCTGGCGCTGATGATTCGCTCATAATATCTGATAGAGCCATTGTGAGCTGTTGATTAGAGTCAGAATTACTAGAGACTACACTACCAATATCAATGTCTTTACTAACCACTGGATAATTAAAGCTGACAGTATGCGCAAATAGAGCATTTTTCCAGTCATCAAGCGAGGGGTTTACCTCTCCGATTGCCTCAGAGGTTGCATAAAATACAATACTTTGAATAGTCGGCTCGCTTTCCAACAAGATATTAACTTGTTCAGCCACAACATCTGCCCCATCAGCAGTCGATGCGCTCATCGTTAATAAGGATGCTAGCTGTTGAATATGCTGGCTTTTTTCTTGATAGTGATGTACCAAACCATAAATAAAAGGCAATAAAAAACCTGCTAGCACTGCCAATACGACAGCTTGTATGACAGAACGCCAGATAAGTACAGGAATGGTTTGAGACGAACGGTTGTTCATATCACTCTACTGAGTCGCGGGCAGCTTTCATTTATAGTACAGGTATTTTAAAGATGTGATAAGTAAAACATTTGAATAATTTTTAAGGCGCTAAGGCTAAGCAAGATAACTACTTAAGAGCTCAAACTATAGCGTGTTAATAGAAAAATGTCATCACGCTATCGAACGCAATGACATTAATCACAAAAATTAAGATATAAAGCCTAAAATAATAGGATTAACGAGGCTTTTTGTCCTTGGTGGTAAATTTCTGTGATCGATTACGCTCACGTTGACGCAATTGCTGTGCTTTGGCTTTAGTCGGCGTATCGCTCTTGTTAGCATATGGATTATCATTTTGCTTCAAAATCACATTAAGCGGTGTGCCTTCTAGCTTAAATACTTGACGGAATTGATTCTCTAGATAGCGTTGATAGCTCTTAGGGAGCGCGCTGGTTTGGTTACCATGAATCACTATAACGGGTGGATTGTGGCCACCAATATGCGCATAACGCAACTTAATACGACGACCAGCAATGGTCGGTGGCGGATTGGCCGTCACAGCATCTTGCAAAATCTGAGTCAAACGGTTGGTCGATACTTCAAACATCGAAGATTTATGTGCACGCAAGATAGACGGGTATAAATTACCGACACCTGTACCATGCAATGCTGAAATCAAATGTATTTTTACATAAGGAATAAAGCTAAAACGGCGATCCATTTCAAGTTTGATATAGTCTCTTTGATCTTGCGTTAGACCATCCCATTTATTGATCGCAACGACCAATGCTCGACCAGCATCAAGCGCATAGCCAATCATGTGTAAATCTTGATCAACGATACCTTCATGCGCATCAATGACAATGACGGTTACGTTAGAATCTTCAATCGCCTGCAAAGTCTTGATAACAGAGAATTTTTCTACTTTTTCATCGATTTTACCGCGGCGGCGTACACCGGCAGTGTCAATTAAGACATAGTCTCGACCTTCACGCTGATAAGGAATATAAATACTATCACGCGTCGTACCTGGCATATCGTACACCACTACTCGGTCTTCGCCTAACAAGCGATTTACAAGCGTCGACTTACCAACGTTTGGACGACCGATAATGGCAAGCTTCAAGCCTCTTGGCTCTACTACGTTATCTTGCTCAGGCATATCAGCCGTTAGCACTTCAAGCAAGTTACCCACACCGCGACCATGACTGGCTGCCATTGGATACGGCTCGCCCAAACCTAAAGCATAAAACTCAGCAGGGGCAGCATCGTGTACGCCATCAACTTTGTTGGCAACGACATAGACAGGCTTGCCTAATGTATGCAAAAACTTACCAATTTCAGCATCAGCACCAATCATACCCGCACGAGCGTCAACGACAAATACAATAATATCCGCTTCATGAATCGCTGTATGCGACTGCTCAGACATATAATCATCGATATTGCCGCTACCATCGTCAGCTTCACCGATACCACCTGTATCTACAACGATAAAGGATTTTTCCTCATAAACTGCATCACCGTACTGACGGTCACGAGTCAATCCTGAGAGGTCAGCGACCAATGCCTGCCGACTCTTTGTGAACTGATTAAATAAGGTGGATTTACCGACGTTTGGACGACCAATTAAGGCGACCACAGGCTTGATACTCATGGGTTACTCTCAGTGAAAGGCACAATGACGGGCAGTACAGTTACTCTTATAACCAGTGACATAGCAATAGTAATAGATATGCTGCAATTGACCGTGAATTAAAATGAATGATAGAACAATAGCAAAAATAATAGATGGCTATTTTACGATTAGAAATAATATATAGGACGGCTCATTATACATAAATAAGTAGTATATATGGATAGCACATCGGTCGCATAGAGTACGCGAAAGCCTATGTTTAAACAAGCAATTTACACAAGGCACTAAACGCTGACTAAGCAGCGTTTTTTTTCATAAATGACAATCAAGAATAGGCTTAACAGTTATAATGCAATATTACACTTTGTTAATCACCGATAAGCATTCATTTGTACAAGTATTAGCGTACTAACTGCCAGATAGCAACTTGTCCTGAGGTGCTTTGAGTCATTAAGCGGCTACCTTGGACTTGCAAGTTGGTCAGCGCACCTTTAGTCTCTACGCGGCTAACGATGCTACCCGTAGCAGGGTCAAACAAATGCACCACACCATCGAGGTCGCCAATGGCGATATAGTTTCCAATCATCACAGGATTGGTTAGGTCACGATAAGCCAATTCGTCACTTTCCCATAGTGTCTCGCCACTGTTGCGATCATAAGCAACTACTTTGCCTTCTAGACTAGTAGCAATGACTTGCTGAGTATTTACTGCAAGTGATTTGAGGCTCGCAATTTCATTAACAAACATCACTTGACGCGAGGCCAAATCAATACCTAATAGCTGACCACTATAACTAATCGCAAACAACTGATTTTTATCTACGATAGGTTTGCCATCGACATCACTCATGCGCTCAACTTCACTACTACCAGTGCCTACACCAACACGTCTTGACCATAGCGGAAGACCATTATCGACGGTAATTGCATGCAGACGACCATCAGCGGTAGCCAAGAGTGCTGTTTCATTGTCTAATAGAGTTGGCGCAGCGCTACCGCGAACGCTAATAGCAGGTACTTGAGTCGCAAACTGCCATACTGACTGTCCAGTTTGCAGCGACAAACCATGTAAGAAACCATCGTTCGCTGATAGTACGACACGGTTATTAGTAATCAGTGCTGGCGTCAAAACCGAACCTGACAACTGCTGCTGCCAACGCTTTGCACCAGTCGTGCTATCAAACGCCATGACCTTACCACCACGAGTACTAATGATGGCTGTCTGACTCAATTCGTCTACTGCAACGCCGCCAGTGATTTGGTCTTCAACATTGATCGACCATATACGCTCACCTGTACTATTGAACCCTGACAGTTCACCACCGCGTGAGGCAGTAACAATTTGACCACTAGCGTAACCAATTTGCAAATCTAACGGATCTTTTTTGCTGGCTTTTTTGTTGCCAACATCTGTACTAAAAATGGGCTGTAGTACGCTAATCGGCTGAGCGATTTGTACCAACTCTACCGGATCATTAACAACAGGCTTAATACCGCGATTACATCCAATCACTGCTGTGCTCATGACTGCCAGTACAGCCACATGCATGACTGTCTTTTTGATAGTTTTCGTGTTTAACATTTTGCTAGAGCGAATAGATTGAGTCATTGTATGTTCTCACTACAGATAAATTATTATTAATTGGTAAATTGGCCAACAGCAAATTAGTAATCATTAGGTTATATGAAAAAAGAGCTTTGGGTGATTACCAACTCTCAATAATATACTACTGACTTAATGTCTAGCCTGCTAACTTACTGTCCTGCTTCGACAGCGATTTCATTCGAACTATCCATCACCAGCGACGGCTCAGGAGCAGATGGTTCTTGAATAAGGCTGGTCTGCTCAGCAATCGGTTCAGCTGTTATACCCAAGCTCTCCATCTTTAATGCCAATACTGCACGCGTTTCTTGGCGACTACGTAATAGCTCCCACGCGTTACTATAAGATTTAATCGCTGAGTCTTTATTATCTTGCGCTAAGTAAATATCCCCTAGCAGCTCCTGCTGACTTGCTTCGAACGAGCTTGGCATGTCATTGTTTGCTTCTGCCAATGCAGCATCTGTATCGCCTGCAGCCAACAGCGTCTTTGCATAGCGTAAACGAGTAATCGCTTCTAAACCAGCATCACCTAAATCGATAGCCAATGCTTTTTCGAAGGTCTCAGTCGCTGCTGCAAAATCATCGCTGTCGACTTGTTGACGTGCTTTTATCATCAGCGCTTGCCATGCATAAACCGACTCACCGTGCGTGTTGACCAAAGTATCAATATCTTTGTCTAGCTGGCTACGACTCTGGGTAAGCGCTTCTTGAGCTTCTGCTTCCAAATCTGGATTTTGTGAAGCTAAGTTGACTTCTTCATTTAGCTGCTGAATATCAGCATACTGATCGGCGGCGACGGTATCTACTCGCGCATGATTGTCTTGCCAGTATGTCCAGCCAAAATAGGCGGCCAATGCTAACAAAATCGCAGTGACAATATAACTACCATATTGCTTTAAGTTTTGCATGGAGTTATCTGCATTCGGCGAACTAGGTGTCAGAGCCATATATATTTACCTGATAAAATTTACATTAAATTGCTGATGCCACAAATAAAGCTAATTAATCAAAAATAGACTAGCGACGAGAAAAGTTCTCTGTAGTCGATAGCCAATCTTGTGCGACCGTCTTTTGCTCACCTGTCTGCATATCTTTAATACTAATCGTATTATCATCCAGCTCTTGCTGTGCAATGATGACTGTCAGTGCCGCGCCTGACTTATCCGCCTTTTTCATTTGTGCCTTTAGACTTGTGGCACTAGCCATCTTTACTCGTACGTCTGGACGACTGTGACGCAAATTTTGTGCATAGCTTATACCAGCACTGTATACCTCAGGATGAGCAACAACAAATACATCACAAGCTGGTATATCAGCAATCGGGGCTACTGCTTCTATCAGTAGCAATAGACGCTCAAGTCCCATTGCAAAACCAACACCAGGCTCAGATTTGACTGGTTTATTACCATCTGTACCGATTGATTTCAACTGACCTACTAACCCATCATAACGACCACCAGCACAAACGGTAGCTTGGCTTCCAAGCTTATCTGTTACCCACTCAAATACCGTTTTATTATAATAATCAAGGCCACGTACTAAGTGCGGATTGATTTCAAAATCGATATTCAGCGCAGTCAGGTAGGTTTTGACCTGCTCAAAATGCGCCACACTCTCTTCACCCAAGAAGTCAGCAAGCTTTGGCGCATCCGCCAATACTGCTTGCGTACTCGAGTCTTTACTATCCAAGATACGCAAAGGGTTGGTCGTCAGACGACGTTTGCTATCTTCGTCTAGCTGGTCCTTTTTATCAGTCAAATAAGTGACCAATGCTTCACGATAAGCATAGCGCTCATCCAGCTCGCCCAAACTGTTCAGTTGCAAACGCATCTCGTTGTTAAGACCTAATTCTTTCCACATCAAATGAGTCATCGCAATCAGTTCAGCATCAGCATCTGGTAATGCACTACCAAAACTCTCGACACCCAATTGATGGAACTGGCGATATCGACCTTTTTGTGGACGCTCATAGCGGAACATTGGGCCAATGTACCAAAGCTTGGGCGTGTCACCACGTAGCAAGTTATGCTCGATAACTGCACGTACTGCACCTGCTGTACCTTCAGGACGTAGTGCTAATGGTGTTGGTGGCTCAGACTTGTCCGTAAAACTGTACATTTCTTTTTCGACGATGTCAGTGGCGCCGCCAATAGCACGGGCAAACAAATCAGTTTGTTCAACGATAGGCAAGCGAATATGCTCGTAACCATACCTACCAAGTACATCAGCCAATATCGCTTCTAGATGCAGCCACTTTGCTGATTGGTCAGGCAAAATATCATTAAAACCTTTGATAGCTTTGATCATGGTACGGTCGTATCCTTAAATGTTTAACAGGTATTCTATTATTGTCGTTTGTATACTCAAATAAGCGTTATATCTGACTGATGTTATGACGGTATAATCTGACGTATCAATCTACTCTATGGCTTATTTTACGCGAATGATTTCATTCTCACGCTTTTTTGCCAAATCTTCTGCATGGGCGCGAACCATACCTTCTATTTCATCGACTAGATTGCCTGTGTCGATAAGGTGGCTTTTTTCACCCATACGATAGACCAATGATCTAGGTGCAGCACCAACGATGCCAATATCCGCTTCTTTTGCCTCTCCTGGCCCATTAACCTTGCAGCCAATCACAGATAGGTCCATCGGTTCACGAATATCTTCTAAACGCGACTCTAATGCTGTCATGACTTTAATCACATCAAACTCTTGACGTGAGCAGCTTGGACAGGCGATAAAGTTTACACCGTTCGAACGAATATTAAGCGATTTTAAGATATCAAAACCAATCTTAATCTCTTCTTCAGGCTCGGCTGCTAAGGAGATACGGATAGTGTCGCCAATACCATCTAGCAATAATCCACCTAGTGCGATAGCTGATTTAACGGCACCAGTACGATAGACACCCGCTTCAGTCACACCCAAATGTAATGGGTTATCAATTTGCGCTGATATTAAGCGATAAGCATCCAGTGTCAAAAACACATTGCTAGCTTTAACAGATACTTTGTACTGGTCAAAATTCAGACGCTCTAAAATATCAATGTGGCGCATTGCCGACTCTAGCATTGCCTCGCCAGTTGGCTCAGTATACTTACGCTGTATGTCTTTTTCTAAAGAGCCCGCATTCACGCCAATACGAATCGGAATATTATGATATTTGGCACAAGCAACCACTTCACGTACCTTAGCATCGCTACCAATGTTACCAGGATTGATACGTAAACAGTCAGCGCCCGCTTCAGCAACCGCCAAAGCGATTTTATGATCAAAATGCACATCAGCGATCAAAGGAACGCTTACCAATTTGCGAATTTCGCCAAATGCTTTAACGGTATCCATTGTTGGCGTAGATACGCGCATCAGATCCGCGCCCGCCTCAACGCAACGCTCGATCTGAGCGACCGTCGCTGCTACATCACAGGTATCAGTATTGGTCATGCTCTGTACGCTAATTGGTGCATCACCACCAACCGCGACATCACCGACATAGATTTTTTTGGTCTGACGACGATTAATAGGCGATGGCATTGACATACATAAATCCTTGAATCAAAAATAGAAAAGCCCTAGGCCTTTGTATATATAATATAAACCAGCTCAATCAACACATTCATATGTAATGTACTCAAATTTGGCGCTTATATAACTGACTACGGCGCCAATTCAAAAGTAGCCTGCTTATCTGTTGCATACGTATCTAGTGCAACTGGTTGTTGATTGAGCATCAAACTCACATTGTCGATATTATCAATTTGTACATTAAACGGTGGCATACCAGATAGGTCGTAATTACCCGCAGACTGGGCACCATTTATAAGACTGTTTTCGTCAGCATCCGTGATGCTAACCACAGCGTCATCTGTCAATACAAGGTTTAGGTTAGCAGTCGTTGCAGCATCACCTAGATTCAATGCAGAGCCAGAAGCACCAACGCCACTTGCATCATTGTTTATGGCGGCACCTTGTGCTTGTTCTATCGCTGACATATCTTCAACAGCTGTTACAGGCTCTTGGGTATTTTCTTTGCTAGCGTTACTCACCATGCGGAATAGGAACACCGCCAAAATAATCAATCCGATAACACCTATGATTAATAGGGGGTTAAAGCGGATGCGGTTATGAGTATCACGCTGCAAAGTCCCCATCGGACGTAGTGGCGTGTCGATATTACTGGCTGACTTGGCCTTTAACTCGTTGGGATAAGCGGCATCAAAACTACTAGCAATTTTAGCTGAATCTAAGCCCAAATACTTGGCATAGTTAATCGCAAAACCACGAGCAAATGCAGCCTGTGGTAGCTCCGCGAAGTTTTCATTTTCTAGTGCTTCTAGATGACGCTTTAGAATAAACAGCTCGGCCGCCGCTACCTCTAAAGTTACTTGCTTATTTTTACGGGCTTGCTGCAACACGGCACCAAATGATCCCTGCGCGTTAGATTGAGTGTTAGATGATGGGGTGATCATTTCCATGGTGCCTCTGGATTGTTAAGCCAAGTCTTAAGTTGTTTTGCTTCATCACTTAACGGGTAAGCGGATAAAAGCTGCTGTGCCAGTTGCTGGCGCGTAGTTATATTGTTTTGTGCTGCTGCAAGCTTGATACCTTGTAAGAGCAAGCGCGGACTAACACCCTGCCCCTGCACCAATATCAGCGTCTCATCATACAGTCTCTGTGCCTGCGGTACACGCTGTTGTTCAAGCAATAAATCCACCAGTTCGATATGAGCAATAATACTATTACGATTGCCATCAAGTGCGCGTAAAAATGCTTTTGAAGCGGCACTATTATCACCTAATTGTAGATAAGTACGACCTAGGTTTTCTAGCGCACCAATACGGCCTTCATAGCCTAGCGACGCGCCTGCAATCTCGAACTGTTCTGCCGCTTCACGGTAGCGCTTTGTCTGTGACAAATATACGCCATAATTATTGTGTGCTTGTACAAAGTCTCTATCTAGCGCGATAGCTTTTTTGAAGTACTGATCGGCTTTGGCTAGATTGATACGACTGCCTTCTTGCTGCAACAAAACGCCCATCATATCATAGGCTGGCGCATAACGGCTATCGGCAGCAAAGGCTTTTTCAAGCTGCTGCTGTGCAGTGTCGAGTTCATTTTTGCGGATGTATTGCGCGGCAAGTGAGGTACGCACACGGGCGATTTCCTGCTGATCTAAATTTCGATCATTACTAGCTCGCGTAGATGTTTGATAAGGAGAGTTGCCTAGCAAATCATTAGTCGGTGTGTTCTGGCAGCCACTTAATACAAGGACGCCAAACGCCGCCGATAGCACTGCACGCTTTGGCAAAGCAGTTTGGGCATCACTGATACTTAACTGCTTATAAGATTTAGAAAGTGATTTTTGATGTTTGAACTGACAAGAATTTTTAGAAGTCATCATAGCCGCCATCATAAAACTGGGATTCAATGCGTTCGATCAAAGAAACATCAGTTTAATAGATTTAACCCCTTTAAGTACAATTTAGTTGTTATTAATTGCCGCATTCTATAGTCTCGACCGTCATTGCTACATTTTCTTACTATTGCGACAGAAAAAAGACAGCTAAAACGCGATATCAGTCGAATATCACGCTTATATTCTAGAGGGATTACTAAACGCTTTCACGATCTTTGATACTCTGTTGCCATGCGGCTGAGCGTCTAGTGCGATCGGCAACTTGTCCAACCAACTGACCACAAGCGGCATCAATGTCATCACCACGTGTTTGACGAATCGTACAAACAAAACCAGCTTCGCTTAATATATTGCTAAACGCATGGATGCGGTTGTTGCTTGATTTGTCATACGGTGCATGTGGGAACGGATTGAAAGGAATAAGGTTAATCTTGCTTGGTAACCCGTCCAATAACGCAACCAACTGATGCGCATGCTCATTGCTATCATTGACGCCGTCAAGCATCACATACTCG
This sequence comes from Psychrobacter sp. AOP7-C1-14, assembly GCF_052376135.1. NCBI lineage: Bacteria > Pseudomonadati > Pseudomonadota > Gammaproteobacteria > Moraxellales > Moraxellaceae > Psychrobacter > Psychrobacter sp. AOP7-C1-14. The sequence continues at coordinate 546,740 of NZ_JBQSVH010000001.1, forward strand.
ATCGTGACGTGTTTCTTATGACGTGGATTAACATCGTAGACATAGTTTTTTGCCGCTGCAATCAGCTCTTCTAGCGGATATTTTTTGTTAATAGGTACTAGCTCATTACGCAGTTCATCATTTGGCGCATGTAATGAAATAGCCAATGCCACATCGATGTCTTGTGCTAGCTGATACATTTTCGGGACGACACCAGAAGTCGATAATGTGACACGGCGCTTTGACAATCCGTAAGCATGATCGCTTAGCATCAGCTCCATTGAACCAACCACAGGTTTATAGTTCAATAGCGGCTCACCCATACCCATCATCACCACATTGGTAACATTATTTTCCCATAGGCTATGATCAATGTTTTCTAAGCTTTCATTTTCATCCGTCATATATGAAGCATTAGCGACCCATAACTGACCGATAATTTCAGCCGCACTCAAGTCACGCTCAAACCCTTGCTTGCCTGTACTACAGAAACTACAGTCTAGCGCACAGCCTACTTGCGAAGACACGCATAGTGTTTTACGACCATTTGACTTACTGTCATCTGCAGGAATAAGTACCGTCTCAACAAATGAGCCACCAGTAACTTCAAATACCCACTTACGCGTACCATCATCACTATATTGACGATGAATCACTTTGGGCGGAACCACACAAGCATTAAGTGACAGTTTGTCCCGCAATGACTTGCTCAAATTCGTCATTTGCTCAAAATCTGTCACGCCATGCTGATATATCCACTTAATTACCTGAGTGGAACGAAATGGTTTTTCACCAATGCTCTTGAAGTAATCAGCCAGTTGCGCTTGTGACATACCCAATAGATTGGTTTTGGCATGTGCCTCATCTACTAGTTTAATACTATCAGTAATCTTAGCAGGTACGTGCTGAGTAGGTGCTTGAAAAGTTGACATAATAGGTAACCTTTTTGCAGAAGCTTAGATAAGCGGTGCAATTATTTATATGGGCTTTGCCATACATACATGGGTGCATGAGCAATCCGCTATGAGCGCAGTTTTTCAGCTTGACAAATACCAATTAATAAATTAGCCATTGATAAAAAATATGCTGATAAGGGATTGATAACGCTAAGTAAAATTAATAATGAGGTAAGTCATCGACAATTTCAATGAATAATAGCTAAAACGGCCTATACCCATAAGATATAAGCCGTCTCGCAAACCAATTACAAACAACCAATGTTGTCAATAATTCGTCTATAGCCAAGTAAACATAAAACTTATACAAGTAAGATTAGCTTAAATCGTAGCTGTCTTATTATAGCAGTTACTACAAACAAATCGAACGCCGTAAAAGCTTATCTTTTATTTACTATATTAGCGTGTACGTGCACAAACTTCATCATCGCTGAAGAAGTAGCTGATTTCACGTGCTGCTGATTCAGCTGAATCTGAACCATGTACTGCGTTTTCGTCGATGCTGCTAGCGAAGTCAGCACGGATAGTGCCTTCAGCAGCTTCTTTTGGGTTAGTTGAACCCATGATTTCACGATGCTTAGCAATAGCGTTTTCGCCTTCTAGTACTGATACCAATACTGGACCTGACATCATGAAAGATTTTAGATCGTTGTAGAATGGACGCTCAGCGTGCTCAGCGTAAAAACCGCCTGCTTTTTCATCATCAAGTTGTAGCATTTTAGCTGCAACGATTTTTAGACCAGCTTGTTCAAAACGGCTGTAGATAGCGCCGATGTGGTTGCCAGCAACTGCGTCAGGTTTGATGATAGATAAAGTACGTTCGTTAGCCATGAGAAGCTCCTAATAGATGATAAATTCAATAAAATATATAAAAATTAATGCGTTGTTTTTGCTTTGGCCACAATGTTGACTTGGACTGTTTTGCACAACTCATGGTATATCAATGTATAACCATAAGCGCCAACATAGGATTGCTGCCTATTATAATGATTAAGGCTACAAATGATAGGGTTAATTTATGACCATACCTTGCAAAAAAGTAAATTCATTGTTCATTAGTCATTGATAATGCTATAAGTTCTAACAAAAGCAAAAACCCCAACGCTCAGCATTGGGGTTCTATCACTGATACTAGAAACTATTTAATCAAGTTTGTAGTGAAAATTAAGCGTCGTACGGATCACGTAATACGATAGTCTCTTCACGATCAGGACCGGTTGAGATAATATCAACTGGGCAACCGATCAATGCTTCGATACGCTTGATATATTTTTTAGCGTTTTCTGGAAGCTCATCATAGTTCGTAATACCAACGGTAGACTCGCTCCAACCTTGCATTGTTTCGTACTTAGGCGTAACTGACTCATAGAATTCAGCATCATGTGCGCCTGCACACTCAGTCTCAGGTAAGTTGTAACCCACACCGATTAGAAGCTCTTCAAGACCATCTAGTACGTCAAGCTTGGTCAAGCAGATACCTGACATAGAGTTAAGTACTACTGCACGGCGTAATGCTTCAGCATCAAACCAACCACAGCGACGTGCACGACCAGTTGTCGCACCAAACTCATGACCAACTTTAGCTAAGTGAGCACCAACATCATCGAACAGTTCAGTTGGGAACGGACCACTACCAACGCGTGTGGTATACGCTTTCGTGATACCAAGTACGTAATCTAAATATAATGGACCAATACCAGTACCAGTAGACACGCCACCAGCGGTTACGCTTGAGCTAGTAACAAATGGATATGTACCATGATCGATATCTAGCAATGTACCTTGAGCACCTTCAAACATCAGATGTTTGTCAGCCAGACGTAGTTGATTTAGGTCTTCAGTTACATCAGTAACCATACCCTTAATCTCTTCTTTCCACTCTTTACAAAGCTTGAGTGTCTCATCAAAATCAATTGCTTCAACTTTATAGTACTCAGTTAGTTGGAAGTTATGATATTCGATTAGATTACGTAGCTTTTCTTCTAGATCTTCACGGAACAAATCAGCCAGTTTAATTGCACGACGTGCTACTTTGTCTTCGTATGCAGGGCCGATACCGCGACCTGTTGTACCGATTTTACCAGTGCCGCGCTTGGCTTCACGAGCTTGGTCAAGTGCCACATGGTAAGGCATGATAAGTGGGCAGTTAGGAGAGATACGTAGACGCTCACGTACAGGTACATTGTTGGCTTCTAGTTCTTTCATCTCTTTTAGTAGTGCGTCAGGTGCTAACACCACGCCATTACCGATGAAGCAAGTGACGCCTTCACGCAAGATACCTGATGGAATCAAATGCAAGACAGTGGTTTTGCCATCGACAACCAACGTGTGACCAGCATTGTGTCCGCCTTGAAAGCGGGCTACTGCTGAGGCTTTTTCGGTAAGTAAATCAACGATTTTACCCTTACCTTCGTCGCCCCATTGGCTACCCAAAACTACAACATTCTTACCCATGATCAATCCTTACCTTATGTATTGAGGTGTGTGCAATAAAAGCTGAAAAATTAAACTGATTTTCTTAGCTATATTTTTGTATCTCAGTGATTCATGAAATAGAAACACTGAGATATCTAACGAATAATTCTGCGTTCTCGTAATGTGTACTGAATACTTTTGGCTGTGTGTGCCATTCAGTGGTCTATTATCAGAGAGCTAAACAGTCTGTAGTTGCCATTGACTGTCATCAGACATACTCAAACGATGCGTAACATCATCTGGACTGTCCTGTGCATCTAACGGCATAGTGACGCGATAGCCTTGCTGTCGTAGACTTTCCACTTGTTGCAATAGCGTCTGCATTTCATCTGTATTTGCATTAGTCAAAGCAGCAAAATCAACTAGGACAACGGTTGGCGCATCTAGCTGTGTATGCGCCAGCAAGCGGCTGACATCCATACTGAAGCCCGTGGCCGCGCGTAACGTTTGCGTCTGACTTTGCATACCATCAAAACGACCACCACGTACTAATGGCTGCGTTTCGCTATTGATATAACCATTGAATACGATACCAGTATGATAATGATAACCTGATAGCTCAGTCACATCGATACTGACTGGGCACTGCCATTGATCTTGTAGATAGGTTTTCAGACGCTGTAGCTCGTCGATTGCTGTCGCAATCTGACTGTCTTTCTGCGCTGTATCTGATAGTTTAGCTAATAGGTTTGCAATATCGTGACCAAAGCGTGCCAACACATAAAAATCATCACCCATTGGTAAGCTACGGCAAACACGCTTCAGCTCTGGTAGGTTTTTATTGGCATATAAGTACATCAGTTGCTCAGTATCACTGTCTGATAGTTCGGCCAATTCAGCCAAACGTTTGAATATCGCTACGTGACCCAAATCGATATGAAGCGCTGCACTCATATTGAGTTTATTCACCATCGTAAATAGCACGTCTATCAGCTCTATATCTGCCGCTAGTGACGCACAGCCAAATATCTCAGCACCTAATTGCAGTGGCGTACGTGAGCCAAACAGACCTGATGGCAAGGTATGAATCACATCACCCACATAGCAATAACGCGCAATACCCGTACCGCCCCAATGCGCATCGATACGCAAAATCTGCGGCGTAATATCAGCGCGTACGCCCATTAGACGACCCGTCAACTGATCAATGATTTTAAAGGTTTGACGTTTTAGATCTTCTGATGCATCACTTAGCAAAGACTCAGTAAACTCAATCATCGGTGGGCAAACCAACTGATAACCATGAGTAATAAGCTGCTCGATTAACTGATGTCTAAGCACTTCTTGCTTATGCGCATCTTCAAACAGGACATCAACCACCCCGTCAGGCAACAGCCAACTATTGGCAACATCACTGCCAAAGTTGCTCAAGTATGGCATGCGATTGGGTGCAGCACTATTTTCGGCAGGCTGAGACACTGTTTCGTTGGTAGAATTTGGCTGGGCAGGTTTTGCAGAATCAGAACTAACAGACACAATAAATCCTTGTTTGGCGTATCGCTTACCAAAAACGCGGTACTGATGCGGTACTTAAAGAGTGATTTGCCGAGTATTGACGCTGTGTGTATTTATTTTTAACGCGCAACATCATTGACCCAATTATTTATAAACAAACCAGGTAACCGCAAAAGGGTGAATAATAAGTATAATTTAGAATGATAAGACGAGTATCTTTATGCGCTAAAAAATCGCGACAAATAATCAAGGCACTTTATGCTTTAGTTTAGCATAGCGCTCAAGGTTCGCCTAGTGACAATTAGCCACAATCACTATCTAATTACAGTTCAATTGCCGCTTATTAGCTTAGCAGATGTAACAGTCATCGTTGATGTATTTGGCTCAATATTAGGTGAATTGTTGAGAGGTTTGTTTTTTGTTATCCATAAGATAATGAGCACGATTACGGCAGCGTCTTCTGTACAGACTCATGATACACTAACACATATTTTTATCTCGGAAGCCTTATGTCATCTGATTACCACCCAAACCCTGCCATCAACCAAACCAATGTCTTAGGCACCGCACTTGCCAGCTGTTGCTTTGATCCTATCACTGGCTATTATCGCAATGGTTTTTGTCATACTGGCAACCATGATGTCGGTCAACATACTGTTTGCGCCAAGATGACTAGCGAGTTTTTAAACTTCTCTGCCAGTCGCGGTAATGACCTGATCACCCCGCTACCTGAGTACAACTTTTCTGGTCTCAAACCTGGCGACTACTGGTGCATCTGTGCCCTACGTTGGGTTGAAGCATTGGACTTCGACATCGCACCGCAAGTAAAGCTAGAAGCGTGTCACGAGAGTCTATTGGCGTTGGTAGATATCGATACGCTAAAAAGCTATGCCCTATAGATAATATCGGCATACGATAAAACCATAGCAGCGCTCACGGTATATTTGGATTATTGAATTTTTTTATTATATGACAGGAAGATATATGGAAAATGATAATAATCAACTGATCAAAAAAGCAGCTCATATTGCCCCTGATTCTAATATGAATCATATCTATGCCAATATGAATGACAAGCATCTTTATTTGGACGATGATGATAGTTATATTTATGGGGATGTGGACGCTACTACTGAGGATACTATCGAGACCATGACAGTCTACGATCCTGACTCAGAACGCTATGAAGACATTGATTCATCAAGTGCAGATGAGGTAGTCAACTGCTACGCTTACTCACGTAAAACAGGTGAAAACCTTAATAGAGTGGCGCTCAATGATGTGAGTCGTACGCTAGGTAATAATGGTCAATTTATTTGGCTTGGGCTATACGACCCAAGCTTAGAAACCATGGTCAAAGTAAAAGAAGCCTTTGACCTGCATGAGCTAGCGATTGAAGATGCTTTTGCTGATCATCAACGTGCCAAGGTCGAAAACTACGACAATGATATGGTCTTTGTAGTACTACGTACAGCCAAACTCGAAGACAATGTCATTCGTTATGGTACGACTGCGATATTTATGGGTAAGAACTACCTCATTACAATTCGCAATGGCCCATCAAACTCATATGCGCCTGTCCGTGAACATTGCCATCGCCGTCCCGAAAAGCTACGCATGGGTCCTATCTTTGTACTGCATGCTATCCTCGATTTTATCGTTGATAACTATATGCCAATTACTGATAGATTGGGCCGCTACCTGCGCGAACAGGAGAGCTATGTATTTACCTCTGAGTTTGATAAAGGCACGCTAAAAAACCTCTACGAGCTCAAGTCGCAACTGGTACATATGCGCGCTATTATCTTACCTGTACAAGACATCTGTAGCTTTTTTATCAATCATAAAAAGAGTGAAATTGTCTCTGGGTTCTCTCAAGCGGCTAAGCCGTACTTTCGCGATGTTAACGATCACCTCTTACACTCAATAGATGCAATCAACGGTCTCAATGAAATGCTAAGCGTGGTAATGAATACCTATATGGCAATGGTCAATATGGGTCAGAATGAAGTGGTGCGTAAGCTCGCTGCATGGGCAGGTATCCTAGCCGTACCAACAGCTATTGCTGGTATCTATGGTATGAACTTTGACTTTATGCCTGAGCTGCATTGGAAGTATTCGTATCTTATCATCATGGCCATTATTATCGCCTTGTGTAGCTACCTGTATTACAACTTTAAAAGACTTAAATGGTTGTAGTACCAAATACTTCTCATAGAACTAAATAGCACAAAAAAGAGCAACCACTGGTCGCTCTTTTTTTATGCTGCTATCTAATTGTTCACAGTAATTATTCGCGGCGATGCTTGGTATGGCTATCGGGCGACTGAGCATTATCAGGCAATAGTGCTTTAACCGTTAGGTTTGCATGCTGTTTATCCAGATTATCCTCTGGACGACCAAACGTTTTTGCCGTCCAAGTGAGCACTACGATAGCACCACTCAATAGCATAATAGCCACAGAAATTGTCGCTAGCAGCCATAAATGAAAATAGTCTGAAACTGCTTGTACATCAACCACCAAATGGCGTGACAAGGCAGTGATAGCAATAAATATCAGAAATTGTACTGGCAAACGGTGGGTTTTAAAATAAATACCTATCATAGCCAGTAGTTCAAGGTAAATAAATAACATCAATATGTCTTTTAGATCCGCTGAGCCTTTTTGGATAATACCAACGAACTCTTTTCCTGCGGTCCAAACGACAACCACACTGATTAGAAATAAAATAACGTAATGACAGACATCAACAAACCCTCTACCAATACCTTGTAGTCGCTCATGAACACCTACGTTTTTTTTAGCCATGTTTAGGTCCTATCAACTGAAATGTGGTTGATTTAGCCTGAGTCTATGTTACCTCAGGCCCCCTTATATATCGGCAATCAGTATTCGTATGACTATCTTTTTAGCCGTTGTTCAAACCCGCTGATTTTTCAGCGGCATCGACGGTTTGGCGAATAAGCGTGTTAATAGTCATTGGGCCAACGCCGCCTGGTACTGGCGTATAAGCACTGGCAATATTTTCCATACCTTTCATTTCGATATCACCAACACCGCCATCATCTGTCGGATGGAATCCTGCATCAACGACGACGGTTCCTGATTTGACCCATTCCGCTTTAATTAGCTCAGGTACGCCCACCGCACCAACTACAATATCTGCACGCTTAATGTGTGCCGCCAAATCTTGAGTTCTTGAATGGCAAATAGTCACCGTACAGTTAGCATTCAATAGCATCATCGCCATTGGTTTACCTAAAATAGCACTGCGCCCTACGACTACTGCTTCTTTACCCGATAGCTCGATATTATGATGCTCTAATAGATGCATAATGCCCTGCGGTGTACATGAGCCATAAGCTGATTGCTGCATCGCCATACGACCAAAACCAAGACAAGTTACGCCATCAACATCTTTTGCTAGGTCAATCTGCTCAAAGCAAGCACGCTCATCGATATGCTCAGGAACAGGATGCTGTAGCAAAATACCGTGCACATCTGGATTGCTGTTCAACTCATCTATCTTTGCCATAAGTTGCTCAGTGGTCGTGACACTCGGCATCTCAACACGTATAGAGTCCATACCAACACGCTTACAGGCGTTGCCTTTCATACGGACATAAGTCGCAGAGGCAGGATCGTCACCAACCAATATCGTCGCTAAACTTGGGGTGCGGCCAGTCTTATCCTTAATCGTATCTACGCGCGTGCGCAGATCCTGTTCTATCTGTTTAGCAAGTGCTTTGCCGTCCAAAACGGTGGCGGATTCTTGGGCAGTAGACATAGTAACTCCAATAGAGGGTACGATATAAAAAATAAAGACAGCGCGCGCAAATACTTTGCATGCCTGTCCTTTGCTTCGTCAATATTTGACTAAGAGTAATATTGTACCTGTGTACGTTACAAAATCCTAGCGTAAGATAAAGCATGCACGCTGATAAATTTTTATAATAAGTGAATTAAACGATATTACGTATTTATGAGTGACTACGTCATTAAGTAGTAAGGTATTGGTTTACGTGCTAAATTTGTTAAAATAGCGTAGAATAGCCAATCCAATTTTTTTACATTGAGAAATGTAAACCCACCGACTCAAGGTTATGATTATGAAAGATGAAAAATTACAGAAAGCACTTGCCCGTATGGGACTTGGTTCACGTCGTCAAATGGAAGAAGTCATCAAATCTGGCCGCGTAACGGTTAATAATGGCCCTGCGACCATCGGTGATCGTGTTTCGCAAGGTGATGAGATTCGCGTTGATGGCCGTCAAATCAAATACACTTCTGAAAATGAGAAGCGTCGCCGTGTTATTGCTTACTATAAGCCTGAAGGCGAAGTTTGCTCAGTTAAAGATCCAGAAGGCCGCCCAACTGTCTTTGAGCGTTTGCCAAAACTGACTCATGACCGCTGGGTAATGGTTGGACGTTTGGATATTAACTCAACTGGCTTATTGTTATTTACCAATGATGGTGAAATGGCACATCGCTTGATGCATCCATCTAGTGAAGTGACTCGTGAATATGCGGTACGTGTATTGGGCGAAGTGACGCCTGATATCGCACGTACATTGACTGCTGGTGTCATGTTAGAAGATGGTGTCGCAAAATTCGAAGACATCAAAGAAGGCGGCGGCGAAGGTGTCAACAAGTGGTACCATGTCCAGCTAAAAGAAGGCCGTAATCGCGAAGTACGTCGTTTGTTTGAGTCTCAAGGTCTAAAGGTTAGTCGCCTACTGCGTACACGCTATGGCACGATTGTTCTACCAAAAGAGCTACGTACTGGTCGTTTCTTAGAGCTTGATAAAAAAGAAATCAATACGTTGACGGACTTAGTCAGCTTGCGCCCACGTTATGGCACAGGTTTACATGGTGCAGCCAAAGAAAAACAAGAACGTATCAGAAACAAACCGCTCAAAGCGCGTCGCACTGATACTCGTAGTGATAACCGCAATAGCAGTGCTAAGCCTAAAAGTAGCGCTAGCCCTGCCAGCCGTGGTACACGTAACACCCGTGATCGCAATAATAAGCGCTAGTTAAGTTGGTTTAATATTGTTCCAAGTCTTAAATAGATTTGGGATAAACATAAAAAAGCGGTCAATGATGAATAGTCATTGGCCGCTTTTTTATGTCTGTTTTACAGAGGTCACAGTTACTCAGTATAGATATAACGGCTCAGCTATCGTGACTATTAATATAGCGCTTCATGACTCGCAGCTCTTGTAGCTGCTCCTCGTCCATTTGGGCCAGTAGTCTATCCAAACGCTGTTCGATGTTGTCTAAAACACTCTGCAATAACTCATTACCTTCCAGCCTCTTCTTACTACTCACACTGCTTGTATTCGTTAATTGGTAATGGGTGGCTAGCATTTCAGGTAGCCGTGTTTGCAACATTTTATTCAACACAAACTGCGCTTCTGTTATAGCCGGTGTCTTGTGTTGACTGTACAGGGCTGTTTGATAAGCGTGATAACTATTCATTTTTTCATCAATACGTTTTAATTGACGCAGTTGCTGCTCTGATAAACTTCTTAAGTGCTGTCTATTTAACGTTAACTGCTGCCAACTTAATGCAGCTAATGATAAGGGCGCCTCATAATCATGATAAGTGAGCACACCAGGTGAGATACCGACAGCTTTATGAAAAGCCTGCCAGCCCTTTCTACCTAGATAAAAGGTGGTGACGGTCGTTACAATGCCAACGCCTATTAAAATACTCATATACGATTACTCTTTATCCTTTTACTATTCAACTTTATATTTATAGCTTAATGTCTTCAGCGCTCATTTTTTTACCAGTCGGGCTTTCAATCGCTTGGATATTTACATCACTGCTAGTATTGCTATCTGGCTTTTGAATACCTGTATTAGTAGCAGGATTATCAAAGCGTTTTTGGAGATAGCGATTGGTTGCGAGTAGCTTTTGACCATCTTGATGGTAGGATGCGTTGAGCAGGTCATCGAACTGTGTGTTAATCGTTTCAAGCACATCTAACAAAGCTTCTTTACCAGTGACATTAGAATGTTTGATTTTGGTAGTGTCAGCAAGCGAATCATCTAAATCATGCAAGCGGCGATAATCAGCCACAGCAAGCGGTACGTGCCTATCCATCAAGTTTTGAATCATAATATAAGTTTCATTGACGGTATCTTTATCATCAATCTTGCCATCATTATTGGTATCGCCATACATGACACGCAGCTTTTCACCCTTTGTATTAATTTGCTCAAGAGCCGTCTTTACTTCGACGGGCAGGCTTTTTTCGGGTATATAACCCAATTGCGGCATCGCCTTATATTCGAGCATTTTGGGTGCTGTGACTTTTTTAATGCCACGATATCCTAGATATAACCCAGCCGCTGGCAACAGCCCATACAAAACAAACATTACGAACATCGCAGTCATTTGGGTCATTATATTGTCCTTGTTACTTGTCAAAATCTCTTGGCAAACTTCTTATGGTTATTATTAAACAAAAAAATAAGGCTCTATTAAAGCCCTATATTGTTATGCACCGGGTCGATTGTATCTTTTGATAACACTTAACCTTTTCGAATGTACAAAAAAAGTGCTATTAAAAAAGGTATTAACTTTGCGTACGGCTTTTAACATAGCGATGGGTAGAGGCAAGGCGGTTCAGAACCGTTTGATGCAACTCGTCTAGTAATTCATCAAGCTCATAATCAATCTCTAAAAACAAATCTGTCAGCATATCACCAGCAGTCATCTTACCCTGCACCATATTATTTTTGGTACGATGCGGACTAAAACGTTGTAGCTGCTCATAATGATGCAATGCTTCAGGAATACTTTCGGAGACTAATTTATCGATGACGAACTGACGCTCATTATGTTGCTGCTGTTGCTGCTCGTTCAGCTCACTACTCCACTCACGATAGCGCTTTAGCTTACCGTTGATACGGTCTAATATCGCAACAGCTTCGATAGGCATAGCGTTTAGGGTGGCCTCATCGACCACATCAACAAGCTCAGTCATAATCGGACAACGTCCATGTTTGAGATACCACAAAGTATCTGGGTCAAAAGGCGGTCTATTGGTTGGGCGCATTTGAGCATGATTACTCAGATAGCGATCGGTCAAAGGCGTGGATGATTGGCTGTCACTCACTTGTGCCAACGCATCGCATATGCGGTTTACACGTTCAGGTGGCGTCAGTGTAGAACGCCCGTGAGTTGTAGGATTGCCATCATTACTAGCATCCTGTTCATGATCGACGCTCATCTCTTGAGCATTCTTTACTGCCAATGATGGTAGGTCATCTTGAGCTTGCCCAAATGACTGTAGCATTCTTGTCAAACTGACTACCATGACTTGCTCTGCCCCTCGTCTATTACACTCACATTGTGCGCATATTGCATACATTCGTTCAATAGCGTATCTTAACAGGTTTTTTCTGGCCTGCCAGTAATCAAAATGTCAACATTTCTACACTCCAACCGTTAAGCACCGTATTATGAATGCTCCCGATTATATTGCTGGCTTCCTACTCGGCCTCTCACTTATCTTAGCGATTGGCTCCCAAAATGCCTTTGTACTCAAACAAGGCATCAAACGTGAACATATCTTTTTTATCTGCCTGTTTTGTGCGGTGAGCGATGCGATACTAATTTCGGCGGGCGTCGCTGGTTTTGGTGCTGTAACAGCTCGCTATCCGCATGTGGTCGACATAGCCAGACTGGCAGGCGCACTATTTTTGCTAGTTTACGGCTTGCAGAGCCTATATGCCAGCGTTAGAAAATCACATGCAATGACTGTCGAGGGGCAAGTCGTGAGTAGCTTAAAAAAAGCCTTACTACTATGCTTTGGTTTTACTTGGTTAAACCCGCACGTATACCTAGATACATTGGTACTCGTCGGTATGGTCTCTACGGGTGCAAGCAGTAGATTGACGTTTGCCGCTGGTGCAGTTAGCGCTTCGTTCTTTTTCTTCTTTGCGCTTGGATATGGTGCGCGATTACTCAGGCCTTTATTTGCAAAGCCTAAGGCATGGAACATACTGGATGCTCTAGTAGGCATATTGATGCTGTACTTAGCTTGGCATTTATATAGAAGTTAGGCCGTGCTAAACATTTGCAAACATAGCCGTTATGTACAACTCATAAAAAAACCAAATACATCTAAATGTACTTGGTTTTTTTATATAGACACTATAGCGTGTATAGAATTCAAATAATGAATAATCAAATATAAGTACAAGTTAGGATAATAGCTTTATCTTAATGACCAGCGACTCCAAAACTATGCTGATGTGCTTTAACAACAAAATAGCGGCATAAGCAACAGAGAATTGAGGCCTAGAACAGAAAATCTGTTATACCACACTAGGAAATAAAGTGCGTATCGCACCTACAATAATTTCGATAGAAACGGCTGCCAATAGCATACCCATGATTCGGCTCATGATGTTCAAGCCAGTATCACCTAATAAGCGGCTAATACGACCTGCCGCCATTAATGCTAAATAACAAAATAAGCTGATAAATAATCCAGCTATCAATATAGCAGATACCTGCAAAACACCAGAAACTTGAGAAGAATAAATAATAACTGTGGAGATACCACCAGGTCCAATCATCATTGGAATAGCCAAAGGAACCACAGCAGCTGCCATCGAAACTGGCGAATCTTGTACGTGATCGACATCGAAATTTTCTTGATCGGGCTTAACTGGATTGCCATCACCATTCATCATATTAAGGGCAATTAGAAATACTAGGATGCCACCAGCCAGCTGAAACGAACCAATTGAAATACCGAGCGCGTTTAGTAACACCTCACCTGCCACAGTAAAAAAGCTGATAGTGATAAAAATCGTCAAACAGGCAACACGCGCAACCTTGCGTCGATTATTCATTGAATAACCGCGGGTCAAATCCAAAAATAACGTCAAGGCGCTAAAGGGATTAATCAATACCAAAAAGGCTAAGATTATCTTAATGATTTCAGTATTCACTGAGCGCTCGCTTGTTTATTGATACTGCTTGTGCAAAAAGATAAGGTCATCGTGCGAGTGCAACGATGACCCAATATCGGACTAAACAATATCTGATTGAAAATAGCATTATAGCTTATATTGTAACATAGGCAGATAAGCTAATAAAATCATTAACTTTGCGCCGTTATGCCTATATATCATCTTAGTAGACCTTCAGCGTAGAAAAAGCCTTTAACAGGTTGTTAGTACAAGCTGTCATTTTATACTACCGCTTTATTAACTTGGTGATAATCCTTCCGATAAAATCGAGCGCTGTAGTACTATTAGCCTTTATCATCTCTGTACTTATGCACTAAAATCTAGCCCAATATCCAAGGCTGTCGTACTGTGCGTCAAATAGCCCATCGCGATAAAATCAACCCCTGTATTTGCCGCTGCTTGTACTGTTTCGGGCGTAATACCACCTGAGGCTTCAGTCTTTGCTCGACCCTGACACATAGCAACCGCTTGCGACAATGTTTCAGGGGACATATTGTCTAATAGCACTAAACTCACACCTGCGTCCAATGCCTGCTCTAATTGCTCTAGCGTATCGACTTCAACTTCAATAGGAATCAGATGCCCAGCAAATTTCTGTGCTTGTTGAATGGCCGTTTTGATGTCACCAGCAATAGCAATGTGGTTGTCTTTAATTAAAATCGCATCATCCAACCCCAAGCGATGATTGCGTCCGCCGCCGCAGCGTACGGCGTACTTTTGTACAATACGTAAGCCTGGAATAGTCTTACGCGTACAAGTAATTTGCGCAGGATATTGCGCCACACTATCGACAATTTGACGGGTCGCTGTCGCAATACCACTGAGATGCGTCATAAAGTTCAGTGCTGTGCGTTCTGCCGTCAATAAGTGACGTGCGTTACCTTTTACAGTAGCTAGCACTGCTCCAGCCTCTACCGTTTCGCCATCCCGTACTTGGGCAATAAACTCAATTTGTGCATCGACCAAAGCAAAAGACAACCGTGCCAAATCGATACCACATACCACGCCTGCTTGCCGCGCCTTGATTTGTAACTGCGCTTGCATATCAGCTGGAATAGTGGCTTGCGACGTTACATCACCACGCCTACCCAAATCTTCAGTCAGTGCATTCTCAACCAATGGCTTGAGCAATACGTCATCCAATGCTGGCTCTTTTTCAGTTGTCATTTTTGACCCTTATGTAGGCATAATGTTGATAGAAACTGCTTGTTATTTAAACTCAAAATGAGCATAAATATAACGTAAAGTTATCAGCCCTGCAAGGTAAGGTGACATATTTCTTATTTTGCTAGCAAATTTCGAGTATGAGATATTATTGGACGCTCGCTCATCGTTATTTGCAACTAATTAATTTTGCTTAATCACTTATGTTTAGTTACTAGTTCTTAGTTACTTTCGCTTAGGAAGCTTACTATCCATCAATAAACTCTGTAGCTCAATATCATGGCGGAAGCGATATAACTTGGCAGGACGACCGCGTTGAGCACTGCTACTCTCACCTGTCTCCATCACTAGATTTTGTGAATCGAGCAATCGACGAAAGTTTTGCTTGTGCAAGCGCACGCCTGATAGCGCCTCAACACTCTGCTGCAACTGCGATAAGGTAAACACGTCTGGCATCAACCCAAAAATAAGCGGCCTATATTCAATCTTCGCGCGCAGTCTTGAGATAGCAGTAGCAATCACGCGACGGTGATCGTAATACATGGGTACACCTATACGTTGCGACCAGTCCTCTGGCAAGTCAGCGGCTTGATAGTTAGGTGGATAATTAGGGGCTTCGGGTATCAGACCTGCTTCATACAGCATCTCATAGCGCAGTAACACATGCTCTGCAATCCACTCTCTACTTTCGTTATCGTGTTCCTTGACTGATTGACTACCTGTCGATTTATCACCTGCCAAAAACGCTTCGTCCAGCCCCCAACACAAGCCAATGCGCTGACGCCTGCGCTGTTGAACGATTAAGTCGGTGGCAGTATTAGCCCATTCGAGTAGTGCTGGCACGACAAAGTCCATAATAATACTGGGCATACCGTTCAGATGATTTTCCCACGGGAAGTAGTCATACCAGTCTCGCCATAGTGCTTTGCTTTGGAGCGCCTGCGTTTGCGTCTCTTGCACCAAACCCAAATAACTCACATACACCAATGCATGGCCATCGATATTGCGCCTATTGGTATCCACAAAGGTATATAACTGCTCCAAATATCCCAGCGGTTGCTGCGTCTGCTCTTCTACCCACTGACGTACGCCCGCTTGCAGCGAACGATGTAGCGGCATAAGTGGCCCATTTGGCAACAGCTTGCCTTGGTCAACGGTTAGAACGCGCGCGATATGATCGGTGATAGCGACCAATACAGCGACCACTTCTGTCGTGCCGCTACCTTGCTGGTGCGCATGTGAATAAGACAACGTCATGGCTTTGGGGATTATCCTTTTTCTCTGAACTACAAATAGCTATCGGGGTCAATAGCTGTGGTACTGCTTATTATAACTTGAATCTAAAACTATCATAGTCTGTGGTTGTAAGTATGAAAAATCAATATCGATAAATAGTTACAAGGAGCATGAATTAGCACCATTCTTAAGCCTGATATGACTTAACTACACGTCACTTTGAGCACTAAAATTTAACCTTCTGACTTTTTAAGTATGAAAAACCACTTGTAATTATACTCAAAATGAACATAATTAACATAACTTATAAATTTATTATGTCAATTACCTGTTTTTTAGTGCACTCATTTATCGTTATTGCACCAACAAAGGCTGCCATTATGAAAAAATATCCTTACGACGCACCTATCATGAGTGCGGACAATCCCATCGCCACTCAGATGAACATTGAATATGCCAAGGCTAAAATGCCAGCAGACTTGCCCCGCGCTGAACGCATCGTGGTCGAAGAAAATATCAAAAAGCTATTGAAGGAGAATAATGCCGTACTGGTCGCACATTATTATGTCGATCCTTTTATCCAAGACTTGGCATTGGCAACGGGTGGCTGTGTAGGCGACTCTCTTGAGATGGCACGTTTTGGACAAGCTCATAGCGCACAGACGTTGGTAGTCGCTGGTGTACGCTTCATGGGTGAATCAGCAAAGATATTAAGCATGGAAAAGACCGTACTCATGCCAGATTTGGAAGCAGAATGCTCGCTTGACTTGGGCTGCCCTGCTAACGAATTTTCAGCATTTTGTGACGCTCACCCTGAGCGTACCGTAGTCGTCTACGCCAATACTAGCGCCGCGGTAAAAGCGAAAGCTGATTGGGTGGTTACCTCATCTGTCGGTATCGATATTGTCCGCCACTTACAGGCCCAAGGCGAACCTATCATTTGGGGCCCTGACCGTCATCTAGGTAAATACATCGCTCGTGAGACTGGCGCCGATATGCTGCTCTGGCAGGGTTCTTGTTTAGTACATAATGAATTCAAAGCCACTGAATTGATGCAACTAAAAGAGGAACATCCAGAGGCTAAAGTATTGGTACATCCAGAGTCACCTGATAGCGTGGTTGAACTAGCCGATGTGGTCGGCTCGACTAGCAAGCTTTTGCAATCAACGTATGAGATGGATGCCGATACCTTTATTGTCGCAACTGACTTGGGTATCTTGCACGAGATGCAAAAACGCTCACCAAACAAGCGCTTTTTGGCCGCACCTACTGCTGGTGAGAGTGCAAACTGTAAGAGCTGTGCGTTTTGCCCTTGGATGGCAATGAATGGTCTAAAAGGTATTGAACAGTGCTTAACGCAGCGTAGTGGTGAAGTATTGATGACGCCCGAGTTGGCTACAGCTGCTAGAAAACCATTACAACGTATGCTTGATTTTGCCGAAGCACAAAAACAACGTGTCACAGCGAGTGGAGATATTGTTGCCGACCGTGCGCTGTTCGCTAACGTTGGGGCAGCCTAGTATGAGAGAGGGTGCGGATAATATCAGGCAGACAGATGTCCTGATTATTGGTGCAGGACTGGCTGGTTTAAGTACTGCACTATCACTACCAAAATCACTGAGCATCATGGTACTGAGCAAAGCAGCCCTGGAAATTTGCTCAAGCCATTATGCGCAGGGCGGTATTGCAGCCAGTTTGGATGACACTGACTCAGTTGCCGACCATATTAGCGATACGCTCATCGCTGGCGCAGGATTATGTGACGCCGATAATACGGCCGATATTCTTAGTGCAGGACAGCAAGCGGTTCAATGGTTATGTGAGCAAGGCGTTCCCTTTACGCCGACCCTACAACAACATGCGACAGCAGCAAATAAAGTACAGCGGACTAATGGCTTAACAACCAGTGACCTACATCTAACCAAAGAAGGTGGGCATGGCTGTAGACGAGTCGCTCACGCTGAAGATGCAACGGGTCAGCACGTGATGGATGCCTTAACTACCAAAGCACAGACTGCGGTCAATATCATTATCTTGCCTTATCATGAAGCATTAGAGTTACTGACTTCACCTATGATTGGTAACTCTTCTTTTAGCACGAACGATAGCAAGATTAAACATTGCCAAGGGGCGCTGGTCTTTGATCATATCAACGAGCGTCAACTCACTATTCATAGTTCAGCTGTCGTACTCGCTAGTGGTGGCTTAGGTCAATTATTTAAACGTGCCAGCGCGCCTAATGTCTGCGTCGGTGATGGCGTTATAATGGCATGGCAAGCAGGCTGTCGTTTGGCAAATTTAGAATTTATTCAATTTCACCCAACGGGCTTAGCATTAGGTGACAGCAGTTTTTTGATATCTGAAGCGTTACGCGGTGAAGGTGGACGACTGTATTGTCCGCAGACTGGTGTGCGCTTTATGCTAGACGTTGATGAGCGCGCTGAATTAGCGCCACGCGATATTGTCGCTCGGACAATAGCCAATCAGATTAGTAGTAACGGACTTGGCTACGTGCATCTTGATGTCAGTCACTTGCCAGCTGCATTTATACAAGCGCATTTCCCGCAGATTTATCAGACGCTGCTAGCACTCGGCGTCGATATGACCACAGACCCTATTCCGGTCGCTCCGACTGCCCACTATAGTTGTGGCGGAGTGGTGACTGATGCCAATGGATTGACCGATATTGCAGGGCTGTATGCAGAAGGCGAAGTTGCTTATACAGGGCTACATGGAGCCAATCGCTTAGCAAGTAATTCATTGTTGGAGTGTGTGGTGGTTGGTCGTAACATCGCAGCCAACTTGCCTCGTTACTTAAAGAAATTGGACCGCTTAAAGAACTTAGAAGCTTTAGAGAAAACGGCTGAAGCTTTAGAAAAAATACCGCAGCCACATACTGCCTATTATAAACTGCATCAGTTAGCTGCCGACATTTGGCAATATCCGACACTAGAAAACACGCAATTTGTTATCTTGCCCTCTTCTAAGCAGTCAACACTCCCAACTTATAAGGCTGCTAAAGCATTTCATTCTGACGTAGATATTGCAGAGATAACTATAGCATTGAAAGCTCTTTTGACAGCCAATATGGGCATCACACGTAGTGCCAAACAATTAGAGCAAGCATTGCGACAAATTGAGCAGTGGCAGGAGTCAATCGAACATACTGAAATCATGCTATCTGATATGAGTAGTAAAGCCCCTACTACTGACAGTGAGCTTGCCATTTTTCAATTGGTGAGGCAATTAGCGTTAGCAACGATGATTGTCCAATCGGCTTATCAACGCTTTGAGAGTCGCGGTGGGCATTATCGTGAGGATTATCCTAACTTAGCTGAAACGCCTTTGACCAGTATCATTTTGCCATTAAGAAAAACTACGCTTAACTCCTTTTCTCACATTATAGAAGACGAGCGTTATCCGATACCTGTTACTGACCATATTTAAGCCTACGACAGATAATAACCAAACCCATCAAGGGCGATATCTAACACTATAGTTAAAGAGGCATTTAAGCTATCATTATGGATAGGCTTAAAATATTATCTCTTTCTTGAGTGTCCACGGTATGGCTTCTGATATTGTGTTTGTGATTGCCCTGATGATAATCGTCAGCTTGGCTTGGAGTGTACTTGCCGTACCTCGTCTACGCAAACGTTTGCCAAAAATCTACCTGATAGCCCGCTCGTGGTGGTTGATGTTAGCCGCGCTCTGCACTTGCTATGTGATTGCAAAAATAACGAACGATACGCAAGGTTCTCATTTGCAAGTATATGCCTATCAATGGCTGCTCATTTTATTTTTTATATTAATTGGTCTACGCGGCAGCTACGAGATTAAACGTCTATGGTGTTTACGCAGTAAAGCCGTGCTCATTCATAAACTCCAAGCACAAGGTTTACAGCCAAGTACTCCCCTGCTAGCGAAAACCTCTCTCAATCTGACTCAACACTATACGCGGCTCAACTCCTTAGACCTGCTACTGAGTGTTGCCTTCATCTCACTCATCATTAGCCTTGTCGCCTTACAGCAATTGACTTGGCAACGCGAACAATATGGTGTTTTACTCTTCGTATTATTTGCCAGTCAGTTCAACGATATTGCCCAATATCTATGTGGGCGACTGCTTGGGCGTAAGCTGTTTAAACGAGGTCTAGCACCGACTATTAGCCCGAATAAAAGCATTGAAGGTGCTGTCTTTGGCAGTTTAGTTGCGGCTATATTGGCTTCGTTTCTAGGATTATTGCTCACGCCTTTTAGCTGGTGGGTTTGCTTACTAGCAGCCTACAGCTTAGCAGTGAGCGGTATTGCGGGGGATTTATTAGAATCAGCATTTAAACGCCAACATGGGGTAAAAGATACTGGCACGATGCTGGCTGGACATGGTGGCGTATTAGATCGGATGGATAGCTTACTAATTGGGGTGCCGTTATTTACCCTACTGTATTGGTTATTTGGTTAGACCTAGTCAAAATATTGATAGACATGCTATCTGGCTTTATCCAGTTTATTGCGTAATATCCAGTTGAGTAATGGCTTAGGTAAGTGATTTAGTGTGCGAGTAATGTAGCGCATCGATTTTGGAAACACGGCCAACTCAACATCATCGTCAATCGCTTTCATAATATTTGTTACCGCTGTTTGCGTACTCATAATAAATGGCTTGTGGCTGGCATCACCGTCGTTTAAATCACGCAGCGCTTGAGTATCGATATAACCTGAAGCAATGCAGGTCACTTGAATCTCATAAGGGTCAAGCGCCAATCGATAAACGCTGGCCGTCGCTATCATCGCGCGTTTACTTTTGGCATAAAGGCTGGCATAAGGATAATCCAGCGTACCCGCAATGGATGCCAAACAAATAAGGCTTGGCTTAAGATTATTAGTGGCACCATTATGAGTGGCATTGCTACTAGTAATATTATTCTTAATGACATCGAGCGACTGGCTTTGCTGCTTTAACTGAGTGCTGGCCCAGCTAAATACCTGCTCAAACGCTTGCAGATTAATCGCTAACATCTTATCACTGTCTGCTTGATTCAACTGATGCGTACGCTCATTGGTATAGCTGCCCGCACTATAAATCAGTCTGTCAAAGCGTATGCTCGATAATCTCTCTAGTAAATTTTTTATTTGAGTATCATCAGTCAACTCACAGGTATAGGTCTGAATAGTCGGATACTGGCTATTGATATGTTCTATCTTTGCCATGCGCCGCCCAACCACGCTCACCTGCCAGCCAAGCTGTAAATGATGCACAGCCAGTGCCAAACCCACCCCACTTGTACCACCTATAACAATAATATGCGGCGCACGGTTTTTAGCGGTATCTTCTGCATGAGTTGTCATAATTTATGCTGCTGTATGTAATCGACCGTACGCTGATGACCATACTGCCATTGCGCCTGCATTTGCTGCACAAAGCCATCATAATCAGCGTGTATCAGCTCGACGGTCATTTGCTGTAGATTAAACCGCTTTTGCACATTTTTCCCCGTCAACTGCTGGGCATTATCGGCAAATGGTAGCCAATGAGGCGGTGCGGATTTTGATGATGTGGATTTGGACAATGCAGCTTTCGATTGATAACTATGTACTGCGGCCAACCGCGCATTTGGGTCAAAACCAAAAACCCGTTTAATGGCAGGGGCAGCAAGCCATGCATCATAACCATCCTTGGTCTCTGCAAATACCGTTTTCGCTAACTGACAGGCCAACTCAATAGGTGTGAGGTTAATCACACCGCCCAAGCACCAGCCAAGCTCTGTGATATGGGTGGGCGGTAAATAATACATATCTGCCATAGAGGCGCGAACCACTGATTGAATATCCCATTGGGTCAGGAGCTTAACAGGGGGATGTATCCGTTCATTGGCAAAGCTATGCGTCGGTGATGTCATGCGCTCGGTAGGCAGGTCTGATAGATATTCTGCCAAAAGCGGTGGCGCAAACAACAATTCTTGCAGCTTTACATGGTGATTACTGGCTGACGTATCAGTCCAGCTACTATTAGCCAAGTTATTATTAGCCAAGTTATCATTCAATAAATCGCTATCCGCAGGTGCTGAATACAGGCGACTCGCGATAATGGCTATCTCTGGCGTTGTGTCATTCGCGTTAAAGGAGTTATGTCTATTGATATTATGCCTATTGGTAGAGACACCAGTCAGCTCATCAAGCCATTGCCCCTCATTATCAATACGAAACATCGCCAATTGTTGCAGCTCATCTAACAGTCGCGCATAGCTATCTGCTTGCCGATGCCGCTGAGCTTTGGACGATTGATGTGATAAGGACAAACCCAAACGTTTGAGCGCATGCGTTATATAGCGCATTTTTGCACGCCTGTTCGCCTCATCAGGAGTAACATGGCGAATCGCTTTGATAACTGAATACAGCTCACGGCTACACATCAGCGCCTGCAAGTCCTTAGGATCAGGTGCAAGCTGTACCAAGTAGGCAGACAAACTGCCACCACAAGTACCCACGATAATATCTGGTGCCAAATCATGCTCGACCAATGCCGCATAACTACCCAAATAATAGCCAAAACGTGAGCCACCTCCAGAAAATAGCTGCACACGCTCGTAAGGTTTAACCTGCTGACTATTCATCTATTACTCATCATCAGCTGGCGGGGTTTTGATCGCTAATGACACAGTAAAGATACCAAAACGATCGATACGCATAGCAACCTTTTTGAAACCAGCGCGCTCAACCAGTTGATCCATTTCCGCTTGTGAGCGACAACGCATTACCCAACTGCTACCACGATGGTTGTTTAAGGTTTTACTGATAAACTCCTGCTCAGGGTGCCACGGTTGGTTGGTATAAATCAGATAACCATTTGCTTTTAAGCTGTCATAAATACCTGCCAATGCCGTCGCTGGTAGCGTATTATCAGAAAACAGTTCAAACACGCCTGAGCTGATGGCAACATCAAAACCTTTATCGACCTTACTACTGCTCGTCTTCTCTACTTGTTGATAACTGGCTGCGTCAAACGCATCCTTTTGACAGGCAGTGACTCGATCAGTAATGGCTAAATTAGAGGCTTTCGCTTGCAGTGCTTGAATATTATGCATCTCATAATCTCGTAGCTCCGCATGCAAATCGGTAAACTCGGTCAATAAGTCAAACGCATAAAAACCATGACCACTGGCTATATCGAGTAGTTTTGGTTGATATGGTTTGGTAGTATTTTGGTTTTTGTCGTTAATATCTGCGAGCGCTAAACGTGCCAGCTCCAATATATGCGCGCGGCGTATACGAATACCTTGCCAACCGATATTGTTTAAATAAAACTTATCAACTGCATGTCCAAATTTATTTTGACCGCTTGGCTGATTATAATAAACATGATCAAGCGAGTGACCCGAATCAAACCCATGTTCAAGCCCTGTAGCAATCGCGTCGCTGACATGACCGAACTTCTGCATCGCAAAACGAGTAATAGCAAAGCTCGGATTGAATGGCTTAATCGCTAAGCGGTCTACCTTGTCTTTACTGGCGCTATCCAAATGTGCGGTACTCAAATCAGGCGCTTGTACTGGCGCGGCAAACACCTGCTCAGCAAAATCTATACAGTCGGCAAACACATCTGCCTTATTGGTTTCGTGAAAGATTGCGTGATAACTGTCTGGGTATAGTTGCCAGCGTTTGGTCGGTGTGTTTATCGCTTCATAAAATGCGCGCTCAGCCTGCTTGTCGACCACATAATCCTTACCTGCGCACAGTACGAACGTCGGCACAGTGATAGCCCCTGCATCATCAAGCAAACGCTGACCTGTGGCATGAGTATCAATCAATAAGTCAGTCGAAATACTGTTCGATATCAATGGATCCGCATTGTAGGCTTGCTGCGCGTCTTTATCATGGGTCAGAACTTGTGCTTTGACATAACTGCTGACACGTGACATCAGACCCAGCGTACGTGCTACCTTTAGTGACGGTATCGCAAAGGGCATGTATAAGCGAATGCTTAGCGCAGGCGTGCCGAGTATCATACCGCGAATATTGGGCGCATAATCATGCACCCATGCTGCCGCCAGTACCGCACCGATACTACTGGCGACGATTAAGGTGTCCTCGATAGCAATGCCAGTTTTCCCGATGACCAGTTGCACAAATCCGTCTAAATCTCTCTCTAGTTCAGTGACGCTCTCGGCATGGTCTTTGATACCGCCTGAGCGACCGTTGCCGCGCGCATCCCACGCAAACACTTGATAGCCTGCTGCTGCAAACTGCTGTCCTAGTTCGGCTAGTCGGCCCGAATGCTCATGGCCACGATGTAATAAAATCACTTGGCGTAATGGCTGAGCGGCTTTCTTAATCGTTGATTTTTGCATATCTACTAATGGCATTGTGAGCCAATAGCGATAATAAATAGCCGTGCCATCATAAGCGTTGTAGCAACTTTCACCATTTATGATTTCACCATTTATAGCTGTGGGTGAAGGTTGCTCAAAATTAACACTGGCCTGTTCTTTTATTTTTTGATTATTAACCGGAGTGGTTGGCATTTCTTTGAGCTCCAATGGGTAAGCGTTGTCAGTAGAATTATTTGATAAATCAGTATTCAGGGATAAAGCAGTATCACGAAATGAAGCGGTATTGATAGATAGTGAGTTGTTTTTCGACTCACGCGTTACTGATCGAAGTGTTGGCGGCTGATGCATCAAATATAGGTTGGCCATATAGCGTATACGATTTAAGCACGTTTTGAGTAGGAGTGCTTCGGTCAATACGAATAGCGGAGTGATTTTAAAATGAGAGAGTGATAACGGCAGCTTACTCCCCATAAAAGCACCAAGCACACCCAGCACCAACGCGCGGTCACTTTTGCCCAAAGGCCCTTGGTTCGCCCTAACCCCTAGTATCGTATTGCTAGCGATACCGAGCAGTTCGGTACCAGCACTCAATGCCACCATGCTACTAATATGCCGCTGAGTGGTTAGTGACTTCCTCGTGCCAGTCTGTCGTTCAGAATTCTTTTGTAAGTCATGCTGAGTAACATGAGGAGCCAAACTGGCAATGAGAGCCGTATCAGCCACAATATCACCCATTTCATTGAGCACTGCGCCCAGCGTTGATGCCTGTCCATGTTCACGCGCCATCATGCCGTCGATGGCATTGAGTGCCATCCGTACAAACAACGATGAAGGTAATAGCAGCCATAGCCTCTGCTGTTCAGCTGCTGGCTTAGCAATTATATAGGCAGTGCTGACGCTCAATAAAACAGCGGATACCGTCACTTGATTAGCGGTAACATTTTGCTCAACCAACGTATTGCTTATCGGACGTAGTTGATTTTGAAACTGAGTTTTAAGCTGATATAGCGACATGAGTCTAGCCAAATATTTTCAGTACTTTAATGTAGCAACAAAAGTTTATAAGGTAAAGAATTACAGAATGCTCAAAAACGTTCAAATAGTTTAAAAAAGGTATTTACTGTCATCATTGTAATCGTTCAATTTTTCCTACTTTAGTCAACAACGACCAATGATTTACAATGAATCTCAGTGTCTCATATCAGTATTGCTAACCTTATATGGTACAATCTTCAGCTTCTTAAAAAAGCCTTATAAAAAACGCTGCGAGTCCTTCATCATGCAAAGCCTAGTCACCCTTGTTCTAGTATTAATGCCAATGTTTATTGGCTTTGCCATTCCTTCTAACCCTACTATGACAAAACTGGCGGACAAAGGTTTGTCATATTTAGTATTTATCATCCTAGCGTTGATCGGGATTGAGCTGTCTCAGGTAGAAGGCTTAGGCAGTCAGGTTGGTGAAATTGCGCTATATGTCACTGTCCTATCAATACTGACAATTGGCACAGGATTATTTTCGCTCATGGTGTTTGACCATTTTCGACCATGGCATGCCAAAAAACCAAGTGTAAAATCTAAAGAACATCAGGTGAGCATTCGAGGTAGCTTAGCACAAGTAGTTTGTGTGGTGATTGGGATGGTGATTGGCTATTTCTTGCCTGCTGATTATATGCCGCCTGAAAACTCTATGACCGTCATGCTGATGATTTTGATTTTACTGGTCGGTATAGGCTTAAAAGGTTCGGGCATCACGTTAAAAGAGGTGCTGCTCAATAAACGCGGCGTAGAAATGAGTATCATCTTTACGCTAGCGGTATTGGCAGGCGGGCTTATTTTCGCGCTACTATTTACGGACGTATCGTGGACTAAAGGCTTGGCACTATCGTCAGGGTTTGGTTGGTACTCGCTCTCAGCGATTGTCATGACGGATGCTTATGGCGCGGTTTGGGGCAGTGTCGCGTTATTTAATGACTTAGTACGTGAGTTTTTTGCGTTAATTTTTATTCCGGTATTTATGCGTAAATATCCTTCCGCTGCGGTTGGGCTCGGTGGCGCGACCAGTTTAGACTTTACCTTGCCTATCATCCAGCAGTCAGGTGGTCTAAAAGTCGTGCCACTAGCGATTAGCTTTGGCTTCTTAATCAATATCGTCTCGCCAGTATTGATGGTGTTCTTCTCGGCGCTTGGGTAGCTGTCTATACTCCCTAAACCCCACTCGCCTGCTTAGCAAACAAACGCATCAAAGGCTTGATTTTACTGACTCGGTACATACCTTCATTACGTATCTGCTGCACAGGACGCATTTGAGCAAGCGACCCTGCAAACAACCAGTTAAGCGCAGAAAAGCTATGCATCATCATGCTATTATGCGGGCGGCGCGAACGCTCATAATGACGTAGCGTTTGATTGTTGCCCCAAAGCGTACCGCCACTACGGACAAAATCATGCATCAGCTGCTCATATAGCACCTTCACATCTAGCATACCAAGGTTCAGCCCTTGACCCGCCAGTGGATGGACGCCATGAGCAGCGTCACCGATGAGCACTAAGTTGTTAGCCACATAGCTTTTCGCTTGCTGTGCCGATAATGGAAAACTAGCGATAGACTCAATCTGATTAATCGCGCCCAGCTCGTAATTGCTAGCAGCTGCTAACTTATCAGCGATAAAGCGATCTTCTTCCTCTATCAACGCCAATGCTTGATTACGTGGCAATGTCCATACAATAGACTGCCAATGCTGCGGGTTTTCTTGATCAGCATCGGTTATATCTGCTAATGGCAATAGTGCTAGTGTACCCGTCGGTAGCATGGCTTGTCGTGCAGTTGCCTGATGCGGCTTCTCGGTCTGAATCGCACAGCAGATGGCAGTTTGACTATAGTCTAACGTATCTACTCCAATTCCTGCTTGCTGACGTACAAATGAGCCGCGCCCATCAGCGCCAACCAGTAGACGCGTATCAATCACTTCGCCACTGTCTAAAGTCACACGGTAGCCTTGCTGCGCCCCCAGCCAATCCATATTGACAACTTTATGACCAGCGATAAGTGTTAGATAGTCACTGACATCATCTTCATGTAAACGCTGCCACAGTGCGTGCTCGATGACAGCTGGCTCTACCATACTACCTAATAATGTAGGTGCATGATTTTTGCTACTATTATCCTCGCCGCCAATATCTTCACTTTCGCCAAACAATAACTCACCCATACCATTTAGCTGCCATACCTGCATTTGTGAGTAGTCTGCTTTGCGATTGGATGTAGCAATATGTTGCCAGGCACCAACATCTTTGAGCAAATTAATGCTGGCCATACTGAGGGCATAGACACGTGCATCACGTTTGCTAAGTACGTTTTGCCAAGCTGATTCATCACGCGCAGGACGGGCATCAATCAACGTCACTGGCATTTTATCTTGCGCCAACTTTAGAGCAAGTGTCGCCCCAACGATACCACTACCGATAATCAACGTATGGGTGTTTTTCATAAGGTGTCTCTCAATATAGCTCAATATTAGAATAATTATTATCAATCTTAATTACATATAGTTGACTCAGTTTAAAAGAGAGACAAGGCAACCGAGTGCCGATGTATAGGCAATACTTCAAGCGAGGTTAACGCTGTCATTCTTTTAAAGAGGATTAACTATAGCGCTATGATTTTAGACCCATCGCATAAGTGGCGACTAGTGGTTTAATATTTGGCAACTTATCAAAGGCCAACAGCGCCATATTTCGCGCCAGCTTAATCGCTGGATTAGGATGGGTAAAACCATGTACTACCGCATCACAGAATCGAATCACTCGCTTCTGATCAGTTTGACGCGCTTTTTCATAACGCTTTAATAGCTGTGCATCACCGATATCTGCGCCTTTGAGTACCTGTGTATTTAGCATTTGTGCCAATACATGTGCATCGCGCATACAAAGGTTAAAGCCTTGACCAGCGACAGGATGTAAAGTGTGAGCGGCATTACCCATAATGACGCAGCGCCCTTCTACTTGCTTATCCGCTAGTACACGGGTCAATGGATACGCGCCGCGGCGACCAGCAGCGACAAACTTGCCAGCACGTTGTCCAAACGCTTGCTGTAACGTCTGCAAGAAATGAGCGTCGTCTTCTAAATATCTAGTTTCTTCACCTGTTGGACAGACCCAGACGACCGAGCGTCTATAGCCGTTTTGATATTCATTATTGCCATCACCCTCTGGGTCAGTCAGTGGTAGCACGGCAAGCGGGCCAGCTGGACTAAAGCGCTCAATCGCTGCATGCTCATGTGGCGTATCTGTCTCTACCACCCCGACGATAGCCGTTTGCTGATAATCATACGTAGTTGTACTGATATCTAGCAGTTGGCGTACTGTAGAGTCGCGCCCATCACAAGCGACTAATACGCTAGCTTGTAGCTGCTGATCGTTTTCCGCGTCGTCATTGTAATTAAAGCTAAGCGTCACGCTATCGGCCTGCTGTTGGACCGTCGTCACATTGGCATTATCTATTAAGGTAATTAATGGTTCTTGCTGCGCGGCTAATAAAAGCTTTCGCCCCAGCCAAGCGTTTTCGACGACTTGCCCAAATGACTCAACGCGCTCTTCTGCTTTATTCAGCTGCGCGCGCCCAAAACTACCTTGTTCACTAATCTGTACGGTGTCGATACGGCAAGCATGGCTTTGTAAGTCATCCCACAGTCCAATCTCTTGGTATATCTGTACCGTACGCCGTGATAGTGCGGTATTGCGACTGTCTAAATAATGACTACGCGTACTGTCATCCGTTGGACTGATGGTTGGATAGCTGTTTTTTTCTAATAAGGTACTTGCTATACCGTGGTGAGCCAATAGCAATGCAAAAGACAAACCAACATGGCCACCACCTGCGATAAGCACTTGCTGATCGGTGATTGCTTCTTTCTTTTTAGATATGTTGTCAGAATTGGATAAATGTGAATCAGTATCTTGCATTTTTATTTTCCTATTATAATTTTTTAGACAAGCGTTTGATTAGTGATAGATAACCGCTTGTCACTGATTTTATTTTATAATTTTTATCATGTTACTGCAGTTATTAGATAGATTGCAGCAAACCATGGTATATCCCATAGATTACCACAAATCGTCTATTATGCCGTGGCCTGAACCGTAGACAAATGGTTTCTCCATTTTCATCATAAGTAAGCTTTGTATTTATAAATACTTAAAAATCTTAATCTTATTAAATCATTATCAAACAACGGATAGCGATGAACTATATAGAACTGATAGCAACATCGAATCAATCTATAGAAAATCGCTGTAGCAGTTGCAATCAGCATACAAAAACAGCGCCATCTATCTAGATGTATGGCTTGAAATTTAAAAATTCTCTACCATAATGAAGGCAAGACTTTTATTACTTTCATTTACTACCTTCCACAAAAATAATAATATCGCCGTCATTTTTGTTATCTAAGATTTTTCAACACCCAAAACACTGTAACGCCACTAACTATTTTATCTCTGCAACCCGTCACGCCATTAAAACCAAATCATAGCGTTGGGTACACAATAAAAGGATAATCGCTTGACTGATTCCATGAGCCGCCGTATAAAGTTTGAATCATTGACTCCAGCACAGCTAAAAACCGTGCTTGGTGAATACAACAACCACATGAAATACATCCAAGAACGCCTCGATATTAAAATCATGCAGCGCCACGGCGATTTTTGCCTGAGTGGCGATGTAACCAATGTCGAACGCGGTGAACGTATCATTTACAAAATGGTAGATGAAGCCCAGAACACCAAAGACATCAGTGCAGAAGAACTGCATCTCATCATCCAATCTAGCATCTCTCGTGATGAAGATATCGAAGAAGATGAGCAAGAAGGTCATGATGATATGGAATATGATGAAGACTTGGATGAGGCTAGCGAATTTACGCCCATCAGTTTGCGTACGCGCAAAGGCCGCATCGTTCCACGCGGTGGTAACCAACAGCGCTACGTAAGAAACGTCCTGAGCTCTGATGTATCATTTGGCATTGGGCCTGCTGGTACGGGTAAAACCTATCTAGCAGTTGCTTGTGCCGTGGATATGCTTGAGCGTAATGAGATTGAACGTATTTTGCTGGTACGTCCAGCGGTAGAAGCTGGCGAAAAGCTAGGCTTCTTGCCAGGTGACCTAACCCAAAAAATCGACCCATACTTACGCCCATTATACGACGCACTCTATGAGATGATCGGCTTTGAAAAAGTGGGTAAAATGATTGAGCGTCAGATTATTGAAATCGCGCCACTTGCTTATATGCGTGGCCGTACTTTGAATAACTCATTTGTCATTTTAGATGAAGCGCAGAACACCACGCCTGAACAGATGAAGATGTTTTTGACACGCTTGGGCTTTGGCTCACGTGCGGTCATCACTGGTGATATTACTCAGGTCGATTTGCCACGCGGTCATAAATCGGGCTTGGCGCAAGCGATGGATATCTTGAGTGGTATTGAAGAGATACATATCACAAAATTTGACTCAAAAGATGTGGTACGACATCAGTTGGTACAACAAATTGTCGAAGCCTATGATGTGTTTGATGAAGAACAACTGGCACTACAAGAAAAACGTAAGTTTGAACGCATAAAAGAACAAGAGCGGAAGCAAGCGATGGCTGATGCAGCAGCCAGTTTGTAATAATCCAGCTAACAACTGGATTACAGACATTCGCTATAAGCACTTATCTTGTATAAGAAAACCGGATTACTAACAGTAGTCCGGTTTTTTCTTACCAATATTTTGTTGGATTTAGCTCTTTCACTACTAGTAGCCTACCAGCAACTTAGCTATAGTAGCCTTTATATATTAGCCAAGAACGTAGCACTGAGATGGACAGTGATTAAGCTGTTTATATGGCAAAAAAAGCTGGTAAGTAACCCAAACAATGCAACCTGAAAAACGTATTTATTTATAATAAAAAGGACAACAACATGAGCCAACCTGACAACATCAATATTGATGACAAGATCGCTAGCAACTATGCCAACTTAGCAGCACTTGATATCAGTGCGACCGATAGTATTAATGATGAGATCTTAGATACTTTTTATAATCGTGAGCGTCTGCTGTCAGTCATGATGGCGACTTTAGATTATATAGATAATCGTATTAATAATGGTCTGACCCTACCCTATTTTGCAGATATTGATTCTGAGCAATGGCAAGAAAAGTCCAAAACATTGGATATATATATTACTGATGAAGTCGAAGGTCGTGCATTAAATTTAGAAGCACGTGGTAAGGACTATGCGACTAATATTTTGTCTTATCCAAGTGAACTACCTGCCACTATCATTGAGCTGATGCCAACGTTGCCTCTTGGAGAGCTGATTATATGTCACGAAGTGATGGTACGTGAAGCGGCTGAACAGGACAAAACCGTGGCGCAGCACATTAGCCACTTACTGGTACATGGCGTGCTACACCTATTGGGTTTTGATCATGAGCTTGGACAGGCTGAGCAAGATGAAATGGAAACGTTTGAGATTGCCATTCTAAAAAATCTTGCGCTGCCAAATCCTTATTTATGATTGTTGAGGCTGTTTGTTTTACTTGATCTGTTAACTCACAAGCTGCGCATTTTAGGCATTATTATCTTTATCTAAAGAAGGTAATGGCGCTGGTGACTGGTCTTTATTGCCCATCAACATATCCAATCCTTTAACATGTACACTGCGCTGCGGGAATGGAATATCAATTTTATTATCATCCAGGGCATATTTGAATTGCTCTAATAAATCACACTGCATGCTCCACCAATCGTCATTTGTGGTCCAAACATTGAGCGTTAGGTCGACTGAATTGTCACCCAGGTTAGTAACTCGAACAATAGGTGCTGGATCAGCGAATGACAATGGATTATCAGTAGCCAGTTTAATCATAATATCTTTAGCTGTTTTAATGTCAGCGTCATAACCAATACCAAGTGTGATATCGACACGGCGATTGGGCAGCGAGCTATAATTGATAGTAGCACTGGTGGTTATATCACCGTTTGGAATAATAATATCGTGATTGGTGGTGGTGGTTAGATGCGTATTAACTAGGCTAATTTCACTTACCGTCCCTGTGTGACCCAATATCTGCACATAGTCACCGCGTACAAACGGGCGAAACGTCACAATCATAATACCAGCAGCAAAATTCGATAGCTGATCTTTCAGTGACAAACCAATGGCAACGGCAGCACCACCTAAGATCGCGACGACAGAGGTAGTCTGCACGCCGACTTTACTAAGTGCAGCTAGGACCACCACAACCAGTAGCACGCCATACAATAGCCGACTTAAAAAGCTGGCAACTGTCTGATCCAAATGACTACGCGTCATCAGTCGATCAGAAAAAGAGACTGCCTTTTTGGCAAGCCAACGCCCAACGATAAATATAATTATTGCTAAAGCGACTTTAATGACCAGCTCTAAAGCATTGCTCGTTAAAGTCGCGACATCTACGGTAAAACCTAAAAATTCCATAATGACTCTTTATTTTATAGCGGTGTGTTATGAGTTTTGATATCTGTACTTATAAAACATAGTGCGTTGTTTTTAACAGCTGTATTTTCATTGACTTGATTTTAAGTAAATTTATTCTTAGTACTTGTATAGGTTAACCTTAATACGTTACTTCAACCGTATCACTATAGCGGTACGTACGTATCAAGCGCAGCTCGACGATATCGCTCATGTCTTCGGTAAATTTACCAAAGGGTGCAGCTTGTCGTACCGACTGCTTAGCAGCTTCATCCAATATCGTAGAGTTCGAGCTTTCAAGTAAGCGAATAGCTTTGATATCCCCATCGTTACTGATGATCACCATTAACCGCACCTCACCCGTAATACCTTGAACGCGTGCTTGCACAGGATAATGCAAATTACCCACTCGCTCAACGTGCTCGCGGAATGTATTAATATAATCTGCTGCCGCACCTCGCGTGGTCGAATTACTATCCATCGTTACAACTTTGGATTTGGTTGCATAAACCTGTTGACGCTGAGACAATTGAGCTTCTAAGGTTGCAATCTGCTTACGTAGACGCTCTTCTTGCGCCATCGCATCATCTTGCGCTTGCTCGCTATCATTATCCGACTCTACCGTGGCTTGACGCCAGCTCAACGTCGTACGTAGATAACTTTCTTGGTAGCGCTGCTGACGAACTTGGCGCTGTAAGTTAATGATGTCTTGAGTCTCACTCATTTGCTCAGCAGACATTGCACTTAGCTGATTGTTCTCTTGTCTTAGCTGCTCTTCTATTGTACCACCGCCCTCTTGTGAAGCGTTGGCAATAAAATGTGCATCTTCATTGGGCTGCATGTTGTCGGTCATCACCTTTGCCACGTCTTGCATCATTGCAGCTGGGTCTTTTCCCATGGAAAAGCCGATGCCGAAAATAATCAACACATGGACAGCTACCGCAATGACAATAGCGACAGGCAAGCTGATATTGCGCTTAGGAGCTTGCGCTGAAAAATGATAACTCTGTGAGTCTTTTATATAGGCCACAATGGATCTCAGATTGTGAGCATATCAATACAAGGCACCATTTAATCAGTATTGTAACGATAAGCAAGATTTATACTGGCGCTATCATAACATGACATAGAATTATGTCGCCAGTATCAACACTGCGGCGGCATTTTGACATCTGCCATGCAGGATTGGTAACCTTAGCCGCTGATTAATAGATATGCATTTGAGAACCTGTAAGACAAACGAAACACCGTCTATACCAAATGAGTTGCTATAAAACGCACGTGTTCATTTTGAAGCCACTGTATTTGTTATATACTGCCTTAACACAATTGAATTATTGGCATTGTGCATTGTCACAACCAGAACTGTGCATCGCCTTGGTTAAGCAGTTTAATAGACATAGACGCACTAGTATTAAAGGTGATTTTTTCGCTTTTGCTACCTACCAGTATAAAAATTACTGTTGGTCGTAAAGATTTAGAAGTTATAGAGCATTCGCTTTCGTTTGGATTAACGATTGCCTGCATATATTGTTTAGCCATTTTTACGTCACTGATTAAATGACGCGCCCTATAAGGATAATAAGTTTGAGTGACTTTGATAACGTGAATAATTCAGATAATTTTGATGAGTTCTTCGAAAGTATTGGCTATCGTTTTGACGAGTCATTCGGCAGTGGTTGGGATCGTATCGCCCAATCGGTTAAAGATATCTATAACAAGACGACGGACAAGTTCGAAGATGAACTATCATTACCAGTAGCACAGACTTACGTTAATGATGCACTACAAAAGTTTGTCACTGACAATGTGAAAGCCATTCTAGAACTACGTGTCGAGATGCATGATGACTGGTTTCGTTTGTACTGCACTGTCAATGCAGGCGGTATCTATGCCGAGGTAGCAAGTAACTTTAGCTTAGTTCACGTTCAACTCGATCGCAATGTGCAACGCTTTGTATTTGGTCAGCAAACGTATACTGATATATTAAATCTGCGCTGTGAATCTTTCGTTAAACGTCAAGGCATCAAACTGGCGATTTGGTTTTATCACAGTGTGCTCAAAAAAGACCCTTTAGGCTTTATTCTGTCGTACGTTAATATTGCTCGCGCAAAAGACGAAGTGATCTATCTCGATATCCATCGTTGGTTAAAAAACAACAAAAAAATCATGAGCACCTTGCATAAGGTACAGATAAACTATGGTGAGCTAGAAGAAGAGCAAATGGTTTTAAAGGCTCAGATTAACTATCGCGATTTACTGGCTGCCAGTAGCAATGAAGATATCATCAGTGATGATGACGATCCTGAATTGATGCAAGGTCCTATCAACCCTATAGATGATGCGACTGAGCCAAGCCAAGAGTAAGTCGCTAGTATTTTATCCCATAAAAAAACGCTACATCTATAAGGCTAATAACCTTTGAGATGCAGCGTTTTTTTATTGAATCCGATAACTACCAGTAATTCTCTACGGCAATATTACCCTCGCCGCGGCGATTCATCACCAGTCCTAATGTTTTTAACGCTTCTTTAGTATCTTCTACCATATCTGGGTTACCACATAGCATGACATGGGTAGTATCAATATCCAACGCTATACCCGCGCGCTCTTGCAAGCTACCTTCTAGCAGTAGCTTCGGCAGACGCTCTGATAATGTACCTTCGACAGGCTCACGAGTGACAATTGGTATGAAGATAAGCTTTGCTGGATTATCAACCAGCGTACCGAAGTCTTCTTGTAGGCGCTCAATTTTCTCAACGTAAGCCAGTTCATCGAGCGAGCGTGCGCTATAGGCCAATACAATGTGCTCGTAATCCTCCCATGTCTTTAAATCTTGTAGCATCGATAAAAACGGTGCCAAGCCAGTTCCTGTTGCTAGCAGCCATAAGTCTTTTGGCAATGGTTTTTGGTAACGCGCCAAAGTCAAAAACCCAAATGGCGTAGTGTTAAGTAATAGCTCATCGCCCACTTGTAAGTGCTGCAATTGCGAGGTAAATGCACCATCAGGAATCACAATAGAGAAGAACTCTATCACCTCATCAAAGGGCGAAGAGACAATCGAATATGCACGAAAAACGTCTTCATTCAATGCGGTACCAGCAGTTTCATCACTTGCATCAGTCTGTTGATAGTACTTCAACTGACTGGGATTGACGCCTAAACGCACAAACTGCCCTGCTGTGAACTTAAAGCTGTCGGGACGGCTGACGGTAAAGCTAAATAGATTTGGCGTCCATGTAGTTTTACTGAGCACCGTTACTGTTTGAATATTATCACTCATAATTATTCGTCACTTATACTTTATGAAACTGTATATTTATAAGTTACCTTTGATAGGCAAAAGAAGATAAGTACCAACAAGGTAAGCATAAAAAAAGATGCGCCAAGCTTATCATAAAGCTGGCGCATCTTGGTTTTTTAACCGTAACAACAGATAGGTCACAGCGACTTATCTGTCGTATTAATTCAGCGATATTACCAAATTCGAGCCAAACTTGCCCACTCAATCATACTATTTGGCAAGATACCAAAGAATAGAATAATCGCCGTCACAGCAATGATCATGATACCACCAGTACGAATACCCCATTGTCCAGACACATCAAACTCGATGAATTGCTTGGGACGTTTGAATAACGTGAGTAAAACGCGTAAGTAGTAGAATAGACCAATCGCACTACCCAAGATAATCATCCCCGCCAAGAACCAATTGGTACCTTGTACAGCAGCCAAGATGGCAAATAGCTTAGTGATAAAGCCTGCCGTCAACGGAATACCAGCCAATGACAACATCATGATAGTCATGACGGCGGTCAATACTGGACGACGCCAGAATAGTCCTTGATAATGAGTTAGCTCATCAGCTTCACCAGATAAGCGATATGGACTCGACATCAATGTCACTACACCAAAGGCACCAATAGAGGTAAAGGCATACACTGCCATGTACATACTAGAGATGCTATCAGCGGCTGAGCCAATACTGACAATCACGATCATCACGTAACCCATATGAGCAATAGATGAGTAACCGAGTAGACGCTTGAGACTGGTTTGACGTACTGCCAATAAGTTACCTACCAAGATAGATAATGTTGCCATGACCATCAATAGCATTTGCACTGATGGCAATGCCAGCAAAGCAGTATCGATTAAGAAACGTACTGCCAGTGCCATCATCGCCACTTTTGATACTGATGCTAAAAAGGTAGCGATAGGCGCTGGTGCACCTTCATAAACATCAGGCGTCCACATATGGAAAGGTGCAGCCGAGAGTTTAAAGGCGATACCAAACATCATCATTGCCGCGCCCAATATCAGTAATGGCGACTCAAAGATATTGCCCAATGCCATACTGATTGGCTTAAATGCTAATGAGCCAACTTCTGCATAAATAAAGGCCATACCCATCAGTAACGTCGCTGATGCAGTCGCCGACAATACCAAGTACTTCAGACCCGACTCAAGCGACTGGTTGCGCATATAAGTATAAGCAAGCAAACCATATAGCGGTACTGACAGCATCTCTAGGCTCATAAAGAATGACGCCATATGCTGCGCGCTTACCATTAGTAATGCACCAATGGTCGATAACAACATGAGCAAGTATAGCTCTTCTTTATTATCTTTGAGATTGGCCAGATACGCATAAGACAGCGTACAACAAGCCAAGGCACAGATAAAAATCACTACCATATTAAATTGGGCAAAGTTATCGATAACGAATAACTGCTCAGTATTTGGCGCGATAGAACCGCTTTCAATCACGCCGATCATCTGCCCGATTAGAGTAAACAAGCCAACGTTTAAGCCTGCCACTGTAATCGTACCAGTGACCATGTGCGAGCGTTTAAAGGTAATCGCGATCATAACCGTTAGTACCGTAATCACTACGGCGATAATCGGTGCGTAAGGCAACAATCCTATCAAATCATTCATCGTAATATCATTCATGACTTAACGTGCCTCCATTACATCAAGCAGATGCGACGCATCTACCTGTGTCACTTGACTGTATATATATGCGTTATTGATCCACTGCATCGCATGACTTGAGGTGTCAAGGAACGGCTGTGGATACAGTCCTAGCCATACCAAACCAGCAGCTAACATCAGTAGCAATGACAGCTCCCGCTTGCCCAAGTCTTTTAGTTTACGTGCGGGTAAGCCATGTGACTTAGTCTCTCGCTCTGCCAACGCTGCGATGTTGTTTTTACCAAATAGTGCGCGATGAATCAAAATCAGCGAATAAAGACCTGCTAATACCAAACTGAATGTCGCGAAAACTACAAACACTGGATACTGAGCAAATGAGCCAAACAAAATCATAAATTCGCCAATGAAGTTGCCCGTACCTGGAATACCTAACAGCGCAGCACAGAAGAACATCAATATCGGTGCGTAGTAGCGGAACTGTCCCCACATGCCACCCATCAAGGTCAAATCACGGGTATGCAGACGCTCATAT
Source organism: Psychrobacter sp. AOP7-C1-14 (assembly GCF_052376135.1). Taxonomy (NCBI): domain Bacteria; kingdom Pseudomonadati; phylum Pseudomonadota; class Gammaproteobacteria; order Moraxellales; family Moraxellaceae; genus Psychrobacter; species Psychrobacter sp. AOP7-C1-14. The sequence continues at coordinate 585,302 of NZ_JBQSVH010000001.1, forward strand.
AGCTGTCCTGCCATGATAAAGAGTGCAGCTGAACTCAAACCATGAGCAAGCATCTGGATCATCAGACCTTGTAAGCTGAGCAATGTCCCGGCATAGATCGCCAATACCACAAAACCCATGTGCGAGATACTGGTATACGCGAGCAAACGCTTCATGTCAGTCTGCATAAACGCTAGCCATGCACCGTAAAAGATACCAATCGTACCTAAGGTAATCGCTATCGGCGCAAACTCTTGTGATGCTGCTGGAAATAGTGGCAATACAAAACGAATCAAACCATACGCAGCGGTTTTAATGAGTACACCTGCCAAATCCACAGAACCTGCCGTTGGTGCCTGCGCATGCGCATCTGGCAACCAGCCATGGAAAGGAATGATTGGCAACTTCACCGCAAAACCAATGAAGAAGCACAGCATGATTGGATATTCCCAGCCGCCAAGTGACGTACCGAGCAAGTCATTATAGTTAAAGCTCACTACCCCTTTTTGGGCATAGCTGATAATGACCAATACCAAAATACCGATGAGCATGATAAGCCCAGACGCTTGGGTATAGATAAAGAACTTGGTGGCCGCGTATTCTTTGGTTTTGCCAACCACATCATGACCCCAAATGGCGATCAAGAAATAGATCGGAACCAGCATCATCTCCCAAAAGAAGAAGAATAAGAACAGATCAATGGCTAAGAAAACACCAATAACGCCGCCCAAACTCCATAGCAAGTTCAGGTGGAAAAAGCCAACGCGGCGCTGAATCTCATTCCACGAACAAGCAACGGCTGCCACACCAAGTAAGCCTGTTAGAGCTGCCATCATCAGCGACAAACCATCCAGCGCTAAGTGAAAGCTAATACCGAAACTTGGTATCCACGGCACACTAAACTCTGCTACCCAAGGCACTGCAGCATCTGGTGCAATGACTTGCTTACTCATACCGCTAAAATCACCTTGCTGCCAAAGCACCAATGACAAAGCAAAGGTCAACGCCATACCGATCAAGGCAATCCAGCGCGGCAGACGTTTATTAAATCGCTCTACCACCCAGCATAGCAATCCTGCAATAAAAGGAATTGCAATTAATGCTGGTAGCATCCACGTTTGTTGTAACTCAATCATCTTTTACACCACCGTCATCATTACCAGCACCAGCAATACAGCCATACCCAAGCCAAAGCTTGTGGCATAACCTCGAAGAGACCCTGTTTGCGTCGCAGACAATACTTTATTACCTGCTGAAGCCAGCTTAGGTAACAGTAACCACGTTTTATCAATAGGGTCGGCTTTAAGTAAGCGGCCGATGAACAAAAAGGGTTTTACGAAAAGTACATCATATAGCGCGTCGAAACCTAAGCCATGGTAGCACCAGTGATACAATGCCCCACCTATACGTGAGCGCTTAAAGCTAGTAAGCAAGCGACCTTTGTTAACGACATATAATAGTGCAGCCAATATCAAACCTGCTGCCATGGCACCCATCGCGATATACTCTGCGGTGTGCTTAGCATGCGCTTGACCAGCAACTTCTAATAAATGACCAACGCTTTCTGGCAACACGCCCTCTAATGGCGGCGTAATCCACGCACCTACAGCGGTAGATAGCACTAGCAATACGGTTAAAGGCAACCAGTACGACATACCTGATAGCTTATGAGCATGGGTTTTTTCTTCACCGAAGAAGATAATCCAAATCATACGGAACGTATAAATCGCGGTTAAGAAGGCACCGAAAACACCCATATAGAATAGTACTAGATGTCCAGTCGCATAAGTTTCCCAAAGAATCGCTTCTTTAGAATAGAAACCAACAGTAACCCAAGGTATTGCAGCGAGTGCTCCGCCACCAACGATATAACACCAGAATACCAATGGTATCTTTTTGCGCAGACCGCCCATCTTAAAGATGTCTTGCTCATGATGTACCGCAAGGATGACCGCACCTGATGATAAGAACAGCAATGCTTTAAAGAAAGCATGGGTCATCAGATGGAAGATTGCCCCTTGCCACGCACCCACGCCAAGTGCCAAAAACATATAACCAATTTGACTCATGGTCGAATAAGCAAGGATACGTTTGATGTCTGTTTGCGCAAGTGCACAGAATCCAGCAACGACTAACGTCAACGCGCCTACGCCGCCGACCCAATACAACAAGATACCCGGGGTCAACTCAAACAACGGATGTAGACGGGCAATCAGATAAACCCCTGCCGTCACCATCGTCGCTGCGTGAATCAATGCCGATACGGGTGTTGGGCCTGCCATCGCATCAGCAAGCCATGTATGTAGTGGCAACTGGGCAGATTTGCCCATCGCGCCGCCAACCAACATCATGGTCGTTAGCATCATCGTTGGATTATTAACATCGAATACTTCTGGCGCACGCGTAATAATCTCTTGAATATTGAGCGTACCGAATTCGCGGAATAATAAGAACAAACCGAAGGCTAAGAACACATCACCGACACGCGTAACGGTAAAAGCTTTCATCGCGGCACGGCCGTTGGCTCTGTCATGGTAATAATAACCAATCAATAGATAAGAGCAGATACCAACGCCTTCCCAGCCGAGATAAAGCAAGAATAAATCATCTGCTAGTACCAGTAACAACATACTGGCCACAAACAAGTTCATATAGCTAAAGAAACGAGCAAAGCCAGTATCGCCTTTCATGTACCAAGCGGCGAACAAATGGATCAAAAAGCCAATCCCAGTGATGACACCAGTCATGGTCAATGCCAAACCATCAAAGCTCAAACCAAAATGTGGCGCAAAATCGCCCACTTGGAACCATGTCCACAGCGGAACTTCTACTACCGTTCCAGCTGGATTGGTAGTCAAAAAAGTATAGCTAACGACTAACGTGCATAGTGCTGATAGCAGCATACTGCCTACGCCAACAATCGTTGCGACCTGCTCTGATAATTTGTCACGCATAAAGGCTAAAATCAAAAAGCCAATGAGCGGGAATATAAAGGTTAATGGTAATAAACTCATGACATCATCCTTTCATCTCATTGGCGCTATCGACATCGAGATGCCCACGCTGATGATAAAAACGCAATAATATTGCCAGACCAATTGACGCTTCAGCGGCTGCTAAGGTCAAAATAAAGATAAACATAATCTGCCCGTCTGGATCGACCCAGCGACTACCTGCCACTACAAATGCCAATGCTGCCGCATTCATCATGATCTCAAGACTCATTAGCATAAATAAGAAGTTACGCCGTACCATGACGCCGCACAGACCGATAGCAAATAAAATACCTGCCAAAATCAGTCCATGGCTCATGGGTATCATACCCAGTACATTTTGCGCCTCAGCGGCTGGCTGTACTAAGCCTGCCACCTCGTGGGCAAACGGCACGTTTGACACATCTTGTGCCACGCTTGCTGCTAGTACCATTAGTCTGACTCCTTGCGCGTAACTTTGTTCGCACCTACTTTCATACCTACATAGTCATGCGGATCAACCTCTTTATATTCATAAGGCTTAGCCATTTCTACGGCATCATGCTGTGTAAGATTACTATCATTGTCGTATTGCTTGATACTACCCACACTTGGTTGAAAGCCTTGGCTGTCGTTACCGATTATCTCTTCATCGACCGTCTCTTTGCCGAGATGATAGGCAGCTACTAGTGCCGCTAATAATAGCAATGCTGCTACTTCGACCAACATAATATATTTGGTAAAAAGTACTGTACCGACTGCTTTAGCAGAGATAGTCGTACCACCCATCATCACGGTTTCATCATGATTGAGACCAATCATCGCATAGAGCACGACGGCAATGATTATTGTCAATCCTGTTGGTATCGCCCAAGTGCCTGCATCGAGCCAACGCTCTTCACGCTCATCATTACTCATGCCCAAATTAAGCATCATAATCACAAAGACGAATAGCACCATAATGGCACCCGCATAAACGACAATCTCTAATGCACCAGCAAATGACGCACCTAATACAAAGAATATTCCGGCTATTGCCAATAACGACACAATCATCGATAAGATAGCATGTACGGGATTGGCCTGAGTCACTACGCGCAGACTAGCAAATACGGCCACTGCTGCAAGCGAATAAAATCCAGCCAGTTCAGGATGGTTTAAAATATTCATCATGGTAGCAAGCTCCTTAGATCAATCGGTGCAGACTCGTTTTGTGCCGCACCTTTTGGTTTTTCTGCTACCGCCATACCTGTCACACGATAATAGTTATAATCAGGGTATTTACCTGGTCCTGAAATAAGCAAATGCTCTTTTTCGTAGACCAAATCTTGGCGCTTATATTCACCCAACTCAAAGTCAGGCGTCAATTGAATGGCTGTCGTTGGACACGCCTCTTCACACAATCCACAAAAGATACAGCGTGAAAAGTTAATACGAAAAAACTCTGGATACCAGCGTCCATCTTCACGCTCGGCTTTTTGTAATGAGATACACCCTACCGGACATGCCACCGCACACAAGTTACAAGCGACACAGCGCTCGTCTCCATCAGGATCACGCGTTAGGACAATACGTCCACGAAAACGCGGCGGTACAGGTACCGGCTCTTCAGGATAAAGGATGGTATCACGCGGTCTGAGCGCATGACTATTGACCATCCACATGCTGCGGACAATGGTAAATATACCAACGACGGTCTTTTTTATGGTAGTAAACATGGGATTATTATCCTTATCAGCTTTACCCTAGTTCATCAGTGATGGCTAGTGATGATTACAGCGTTGGGGAAAAGATCAAAATGACCGCAGCCGTAATCAACAAATTGATCAAGGTTACAGGCAGACATACTTTCCAGCCAAAGTTCATCACCTGATCATAGCGCGGACGCATGAGTGAGCCTCGAGCCAAAACAAACATGGTCATAAAGAACAGCGTTTTAATCATGAACCAAAAAGCTGGTGGAATAAATGGAATATCTAAATTAAAAGGTGCAAGCCAACCACCAAAGAACAAGCAAGTCATTAACGCAGAGATTAAGACAACGTTGACATATTCCCCAATGAAGAACATACCGAACTTCATGCCAGAGTATTCGACATGATAACCTTCGGCCAGCTCTTGCTCTGCTTCTGGTTGGTCAAATGGATGTCTATGCGTAACGGCCACACCAGCCACTACAAAGGTCAAAAACCCAAAGAACTGCGGAATGATATACCAGCCGTCTGCCTGAGCTTCAACAATAGCGCGCAAGTTAAACGAACCTGTTAGTGCAACAACGCCCATCAACGACAAACCTAAGAACACTTCATAACTGATTGTCTGTGCAGCAGAGCGCAAACCACCAAGCAGTGAAAACTTGTTTGCAGAGGCCCAACCACCGAACATCACGGCATAGACGGCAATACCAGCCATGGCGAAGAAAAACAAAATGCCAATATCCCAATCAACCACGCCAAGCGTTGGCGAGATGGGAATAATGGCAAACGAAGCCAAGGCAGTAAACATGGCGACCGCAGGTGCCAATGTAAACATGAACTTATCGGTGAATTTTGGTGTCCAGTCTTCTTTAAAGAAGATCTTGAGCATATCTGCAATAAGCTGCAACGAACCAAAAGGCCCAACACGGTTGGGACCGTAGCGATCTTGCCATAAGGCCAGCATACGGCGCTCATAGACGATCATAATTGCGGCAACCAATACCACGACCAAAAAAATGGCTAAGGATTGACCCACCAAAAACAAAATAGACCAAGCATCAAAGCTCATGATATTGGCCAAAAAGTTTGGCACATCAGGGATAATACGGGTAACTTGCATATTACACCTCCTGTGTGGTGGTCGGCGCTGCGTTAATTTGTGCAGCGTCATTGTTGTTCATAATATCGTTAGCCATGCTGCCCATCATCGTTACTGGTGCATCCACTTTACGTACCGACGCTGGCATCGATGGGTGGATGATACTGACTTGTCCAACTGGATAACCAATACAACCTTCTGCTAAATAACCGACAAGCTGTACTGGCAAAGTAATTTGTTGCTTATCAATTTCAATCGCTAGGTAATCACCAGCGGCGATATTCCAGTCTTTGGCATCATCTATACCGATACGCCATGCTGCAACGGGTAGCTGCTCTGCGACGATTGGACTGCGCGAGGCCATCATTGAGCTGGCATAGATATTGTGAATCGGTACCAGTTTGGCTTGGCCTTGTTGTAAATCAGTGGTATTTGCAGACATGGCCTCTGGCGCAACATATTGACGAGTGGCTAGACGCTCTAACTGATCAAACAAGCGCACACCTGGATCACCATTTTTCAGATGACCGCCGACTTTGTCTTGGTATTTGTTCCATGCTTGCGGTGAGTTCCAACCTGCTGCATTAGCAAAAGGAATCATTGAACTTGGTGTTTCTTTACCGCTATAACCTTCCATTGAGAAAGTTAGACCGGTGTCCAAATCTTTTGGCTGCATTGGCTCGTGTACCGAAATTGGTGCACGCATAGCGGTACGCCCTGAATAACGACGCGGCTGGCGCGCAACTTTCAGACCAGTTATACGATAGTCCGCTTCAGGCGCAGCGCCCTTAATGCCAGCAAGCTTGGGATGCGTTGCAATCAAAGCATTAATCACATCATCGAGCTGTGTCCAATCGACATCACGACTCTCGATGCTGCTATGCACAGCATGTATCCAGCGCCAGCCTTCTTTGATGCTGCTCATCGGATGGTAGTATTCATTATCATAAACTTGGAAGAAACGCTGTGCACGACCTTCAGCAGATATTAATGTGCCATCTGCTTCTGCAAAGCTTGCGGCTGGCAATACGATATCGACGTCTTTGTGCCAATCAAGCAGCTGATGATCCAACGCAATGACTGTTTTATCCGTCAATAGCTGCGTCAATTTATTGGCATCAATCGCATCTGTTAGCTGGTTTTCTGCCACCACAACCACATCGTAATCAGTAGCTAGCAATTCTTCAACTGACTGACCGCCAAGCATACAAACGCCAATGCTATTGGCATCAGGAACCGTTAGATAGATACCTGCTTGTGCTTGATATTTAGTGTTTACTTCTTTCAGCTCAAGGTTTTCAGCAGGCTCACGCTCTACATCATCCTGCGCTTCTGTATTTACGCCTGTTTCAGGTTTGTTTGGTTTAGCAGATAAGTCTTTATCTTCTTCAGGTTGGTCATCAGCAGCTTGTGCTTGTGCTGCATTTACTTTGGCATTATGTGCCTCAACCTGCTGTTGCTCAGTTGCTTTAATTGCCGCACGTTTTTGGGTTAATACTTGGGTAATTTGCGCCGCTGCTTCTATCAAAGCGGTAGAAGATAAGCTGCTACCTGAAACAACCAATGGCTTATCTGCTTGAATCAAATCATAAGCGACTTGCTGAGCCAACGCTTGCATACCATCAGTCTCAGTACTGACATCAGTATCGACACTTTGCTCAGACGCTTGTGGGTCCGTTATTTCTACTAAGTCATCAACAAAGTTGGCAATTTCATCAGCGACTTTGAAGCCAAGTTGAATGATATCTTCAGGTGTCGCTACCACACTGACCTTACTGATATCTTCTAGCTTGGTTTGCGTCACATCGATTACATAGACAGGGCTTAGCGCATTTTGTGCAATACGCTTGACTGGTTCAGCAAGCCACGGCTGTGTTTGTAATGCCGCCGCCATTTTTAGGCCTTCATTTTTTGCCGCTTGACGTACTGACAGCGCGACACGTGATGAAGTTTGTGTGATGTCTTCACCTAATACGAGCACTGCGTCATGCGTTTCGATGTCGGTCATGCTTGGATTATAAATACCGTCGGTACTTAATACTTCAATACATTTATTGACCAGTGCCTGCTGCTGATGGTTCAAACCTGTTGAAAAGTTATCAAAACCAACGAGGTTTTTTAGCGCAAAGTTGGTCTCTAAACTGGCGCGCGGTGAGCCAATCCCGATGACTTTTTTGTCTTTGAGTCGCTTGATAGTTTCATCAAGTGCATAGTCGATATTAATTTTGACATGCTTATCGTTGATACGCTCAAGCGCTTGCGTTGGGCGATCATCACGATTGACATAGCCATAACCAAAACGACCACGGTCACATAAGAAATAACGGTTTACTTCACCGTTATAGCGGTTTTCGATACGGCGTAATTCACCATAACGCTCGCCTGGTGAGATATTACAACCAGCTGAGCAACCATGACAGATGCTTGGCGCATACTGCATGTCCCATTTACGGTTATAACGATCAGAGTGGGTCTTATCAGTGAACACCCCAGTTGGACAAACTTCTGTCAAATTGCCTGAAAATTCGCTTTCGAACTGACCATCTTGGTCGCGGCCAAAATAGACACGGTTGTTTGAGCCATAAACCCCCAAATCTTCGCCACCTGCGTAGTCTTTATAAAAACGTACACAGCGGTAGCAAGCGATACAACGGTTCATCTCATGCGCGATAAACGGGCCAAGCTCTTGGTTATGATGCGTGCGTTTGGTAAAGCGATAGCGACGACGGCTATGACCTGACATATAGGTCATGTCTTGCAAATGACAATGCCCGCCCTCTTCACAGGTTGGACAGTCGTGTGGATGGTTGGTCATCAGTAGCTCAACCATCGACTTACGGAATGCTTTGGCTTCATCGTCAGTCACAGAGATGTACATATCATCGCCAGGAGCGACCATACATGACATAACTAGGCGACCGCGACCTGCTTCCATATCTTCTTTGTTTTGAAACTGCTTGACCGCACACTGGCGGCACGAACCTACTGAGCCAAGGGCTGGATGATAACAAAAATACGGCACATCAATGCCGAGTGATAGGCAAGCTTGTAATAAGTTATCTGCGCTATCTACTTCGACAGTGGTTCCATCAATATGTATGACTGCCATGCCGCTCTCCTTATTTCGCTACTGGCTGTTGGTTGGCTGCAGCATCAATAACATCGACACCAACCGCCTGCGCGATTTTTTGATCAAACTCTGGACGGAAATATTTAATCGCACTCATGAGTGGCTCCATCGCACCTGGCGCATGGGCACAGAATGTTTTACCAATCCATAAATCACGCGTCAGGCCTTCTAGTTTTTCGACATCACCCACCTGCCCTTCACCATCATTGATGGCAGTAAGCAATTTCACGCCCCATGGTAGGCCATCACGGCACGGTGTACACCAACCGCACGACTCGCGCTGAAAGAAAATCTCAAGGTTACGCAGTAGTGGCACCATGTCTTGCCCTTCATCAACGACCATAATTAGGCCTGTACCCATACGGCTACCTGCTTTTTGAATGGTGTCAAAATCCACCACCACATCCAAATGCTCTGTGGTCAAAAAGTCAGTCGATGCGCCGCCTGGTAACCATGCTTTAAGAGTTTTACCTTCTTTCATACCACCCGCTAAATCTTCGATGATTTCACGCGCTGTATAACCAAATGGTAATTCCCACAGGCCTGGATCGTTAACCAATCCTGAGCAGCCAAACAGCTTGGTACCCGGCGTTTCACTTTTGCCTTTGATTTTAGATAATGACTGATACCACTCAACACCATGGTTTAAAATGGCTGGCATATTACAAAGCGTTTCAACATTGTTGACGACGGTTGGACGACCCCATGCACCAGAGATTTGTGGAAACGGCGGCTTAGTACGTGGGTTAGCGCGACGACCTTCTAGACAGTTAATCAATGCGGTTTCTTCACCGCAGATATAACGTCCAGCGCCCGTATGCACATGCAAGTTAAAGCTAAAATCTGAGCCTAGAATGTTATCGCCCATCAGATTATTAGCCAAACACTCTTCAATAGCAGCAACCAAACGTTCAGCGGCCAAGATATACTCACCGCGGATAAAAATATAACCGTCAGTAGCACCAATCGCATGAGCAGTAATCAGCATACCTTCGATCAGCTGAAATGGTAGACGCTCCATTAATAGGCGATCTTTAAAGGTGCCTGGTTCCATTTCATCAGCATTACAGATGAGATAGCGCGGTAGACCATCTGGCGGCGACATAAACGACCACTTAAGACCAGCATTGAAGCCTGCACCACCGCGACCTCTAACATTGGCCGCTTTAATCATATTACCGACGTCTTTAGGCGATTTAGATAGCGCCTCTTTTAGACCTGTAAAACCTTTTAGAGATTCATACGTGGCTAAATCAAGCACCGCATCATGATGTGCTAAACGCCACGTCAAAGGCTTGGTTTCGCTAGTGGCGGTTGCTTTGTCACCATAAATTGGAACACGCTGTGCATTTAGCTGGCTTGGCGCCTGTCCTTGACCGCGACGAGCAATCTGCTCTGAAATCGTTAAACTCATGCGTATAGCTCCAATAATTGCGCGACCTCGGATGGTTGGACAGGTCCGTAAGTGTCTTCATCAATCAATACCGCTGGTCCTTTATCACAGTTACCTAAGCAACAAATTGGCAACAGCGTAAAACGTCCATCAGTAGTGGTCTGACCATACTCAATACCCAGCTGTGATCTAATCTCAGCTGACAGCGCTTCGTAACCTGTCAAATAACAAGCCACAGAATCACATATAAGGATCACATGACGACCGACAGGCTGACGATATATACGGTTAAAGAAGGTCGCAACCCCATCCATATCTGACATTGGAATATCTAAAATATTGGCAATGGCATTTGCTTGCGCATCATCAACCCAGCCGTTGCGCTTTTGCACGATTTTGAGCGCATCTAGCGAGGCAGCACGCGCCTGCGGATAATGATGCATAAACTCGTGAATAGCAGCGATTTCCTCAGTGGTAAGGATGCTTTCTACATCTACTTTTGGCATTTTGTCGGAAACAATTTTCATAATCTTCTATCTTTCCTCACTCATCCTGCTCTATCACTAGACAATATCAGTCTGATTATAACTGTGGTTACATTGACGAGTGACAGCATTTTGGTGTGCCATCAGGCAATAATATATTGATGAACAAATACTGGTGCAGCAGCGGTTCTAACGATCACAATCCGCCATCACAATATCAATCGATGCCAAATACATAATGGCATCAGAAACCAGCGATCCGTTAATGACCGACGGCATCTGTTGTATATGTGCAAATGTTGGTGTGCGAATACGGGTACGATAGCTCATCGTGGCCTTGTCTGAGGTAATGTAATAACTGTTCAGACCTTTGGTCGCCTCAACGATCGTCGTACATTCGCCCGCTGGCATCACAGGACCCCAAGATACTGAGATAAAGTGGTTAATAAGCGTTTCGATATCATTGAGTGTACGGTCTTTTGGTGGTGGTACAGCTAATGGATGATCGGCCTTGTAAGGGCCTTGTGGCATATTGTCCATACATTGACGAATAATACGCAATGACTGACGCATCTCTTCAACTTTTACCATACAGCGATCATACGCATCGCCGTTGTAACCAACTGGCACTTCAAAATCGTAATTCTCATAGCCCATGTATGGACGTGCTTTACGCAAATCAAAATCAACGCCTGTCGCGCGCAGACCTGCACCTGTCACACCCCAAGCAAGCGCTTGCTTAGCATTATACTGAGCAACTCCTTGAGTACGACCTTTGAGCACACTGTTTTGCAAGGCGGCTTTGACATACTCGTCCAAGCGTTTTGGCATCCACTCTAAGAACTCACGCACTAGACGCTGCCAGCCACGTGGCAGGTCAGCAGCGGTACCACCGATACGGAACCAAGCCGGATGCATACGATAACCAGTCACGGCTTCGATAACATCATAGGCTTTTTGGCGATCGGTAAACATATAGAACACAGGGGTCATACCACCTGCATCCTGAATGAACGTACCAACAAATAGCAAATTATTGGTAATACGGAAAAATTCGCTCATCATCACACGGATGGTTTCAGCGCGCGGCGGTACTTTGATACCTGCCAGTTTTTCGACCGACATGATATACGGTAGCTCATTCATCACACCACCAAGATAATCAATACGGTCGGTGTATGGAATAAATGAGTGCCAAGTCTGACGCTCAGCCATCTTTTCGGCGCCGCGATGGTGATAGCCGATATCAGGGATACAATCGACAACTTCTTCACCGTCGAGCTGTAGCACCAAACGGAACGCACCGTGAGCAGAAGGGTGGTTAGGACCGATGTTCAAGAACATAAAGTCCTCATCACGACCTGAACGCTTCATACCCCACTCTTCTGGGACAAAACGTAGATTTTCTTGTTCGTATTGCTGTTTAGCCGTGTTCAAAAAATATGGGGTAAACTCGGTTGCACGCGCATGATACTCCTTACGCAGTGGATGACCTTCCCAGTATTTTGGTAATAAAATACGGGTCAAATGCGGATGACCTGTAAAGACAATACCGAACATGTCCCACACTTCGCGCTCATACCAGTTGGCATTTGGCCAAATGTTGGTAGCGCTCGGTACATTGACATCATCTTCGCTTAGCGCGACCTTGATACGTACATCACTGTTGCGCTCAAGCGACATTAGGTGATAAAACACTGTGAAGTCGCTATCTGGCAATCCTGCGCGATGCTGGCGTAAACGCTCATCTATCGCAGATAAGTCAAATAGCATGACATAAGGCTTAGGCAGTTTGCGCAAGAATAAGAGAATATCTAATAAATCAGCACGCGCCACCCAAACCGTTGGAATCTCATCCACAGTCTGCTGCACGACAAATTTACCAGCATACTTTTGCTCCAGCTCTGTAATGACTGCTGGGACGGGCTTGATCTTAGGATCTATGTTTTCGACTACCGTGACCATGAATGATGTATTCCTTCATTAATCATAACTGAACTATGTTGATCATAACCGAACTATGATAAGCGCATAAAATATTGAAACTGTTGCTACAAGTCTAAATGCTATTTGAAACTTAGATACTATCTGGGCTGCGCAAGTTTTTGACAGCGATACGATCTGCTTGCTTACGGTCACGCTCAGGTGTCATCTGCGGCTGGTAGACGCCCTGCTCGTTGACATGAACACCTAATGGACGACGTTCTTTAGTAATAGACTCTTGTAACAACATCAAACCCTGTATAAGCGCTTCTGGACGCGGCGGGCAACCTGGTACATACACATCGACAGGGATAATCTTATCCACGCCTTGTACGACAGAATAGATATCATACATACCGCCTGAGTTAGCACAGGCACCCATAGAGATCACCCATTTCGGCTCAAGCATTTGTTCATAAAGACGCTGAATAACAGGCGCCATTTTAACGAAGCAAGTACCAGCGACGATCATGACATCGGCCTGACGAGGCGAGGCACGGATAACCTCTGCCCCAAAACGTGACAAATCATGAACGGCGGTTAAGGTAGTAGCATATTCGACGTAACAGCAGGAAGTACCAAAGTTAAATGGCCAAAGTGAGTTCTTGCGTCCCCAGTTTGCTGTTGAATGAACGAGATCTTCGAGACGGCCCATAAAGACATTTTTATTAACTTCATCTTCGATAGGATCGTTGACCGTTTGGCTGGTCTGTGCAGGATAGGTATCTGCATCGGGGTTGGCTTTTGTTAATGTGTATTTCATAACATACAACCTTTATATTAGGCTTAGCGCGGCAATCATCTTGCACGTACCATCACCATAATTTTATTAATAAGTGGCTAATCATCGGCGATCATCAATACAAACAGACTGACGTCTTCATGCTTTACTGCTCGTTTTGCAAACGCTATAAGCTGAGCATCAACTGGTATTAACGTTCAGTTTTTTCCTGCTGAGCAGACGTCGCAAAATCCACAGAAGTAACGTTACCCGTGGTATTTATATGATCGATGTTTTGTAGATGATGACGATTGGTCTCAATATTGTTTGAGACATTGATTTGACCGGATGACTGCGCTGGCACTTTACCAGTAGGATCGACCATTAGCTCATGCGCACCATCGAACTTGGTGATGTCTGCCAAATTAAAACCTGCAGGCGCTGCATATAAGCGTGCTTTTTTGCGTAGCTTGTCAGCAGGTGCCCAGTTCATCGCACCTAAGCTTAGCTCATAAATCAAACCGATAATCAGAATAGTAATGAACGTACCAGCAGCGGCAAAGCCAAGCCAGCCCGCCTCTCGTACCGACACAGCATAAGCGTAGAGATACAGTGCCTCTAGATCAAAAATCACAAAGAAAATTGCAACCAAATAAAATTTGGCAGACAAACGAATACGGGCGTTGCCAGATCCGACAACACCCGCTTCAAATACTTCTTCCTTTTGTGAGCCTTGAGAGCGGCCGCCAAGTAAGCGCGGTACAACCAGCATAAAGACAACTAGCCCAATGGCGGCTAAGATAAAAGCAATGGCTGACCAATTAAAAGCAGACATGATAATACGTGCTCCTCACCCAATCGAGTGTTAGACACAGCGCAAGCACTGACCCATTTAGACCGTGTTGCGACAGGTATAACGCAGACGAAAACACAAAGTAACTGTATTTAAGCAACTGTCACTGTGTTTAAGTAACTGTCATTGAGTCACATGTTAGGTATTTTGCTAGTAACAACCAATTATCAAGCTTATTGACGACGATGTTAGACATGACCAACTGCAGAGACTCCGGTATGCGCACGGATAAAGGCTGGTCGCCCAACGCATCTTCTAACAACGTAAGATCAACGTATTAAATCAATATCATATCTGACTGCTTACTTAATTGATTTAATAGCTCATTACACGTGGTCAATAATGACGTGACAACTGGCATAAATTATTTACGTACTATACGCATTTCAGTGCCTAAAAGCTAGTTTTTAACTGTATTGAACGGTCACTTTCTGTGTAAAAAAAATGTGTTTTTTCTACTATCAGTTATGATATATACGTTGACTTATATTAACTCCAAATCCATGTTTTTGGCTACAAACAAACACTGCCATGCTATTTAGCAAAAATCAAGTATCCAAATACCCCTTTTTCATCACCCAAGTCCTCCCCAAAAGTGAACATTTTTGCTTTATAATAACCCACCAGATTTTTATGATATTCCATCATCAAACCTTAACTTCTATTATTCTTATAATAAAGATTATTAAAATATCGCAACGATACGAGTTTTGATGATGCGCACTGCGTTTATTTATCTTTGTCATATCGGCGCCACCCTCTTTTTTCTTGCTTTTGTCTTACAGGTCACGTTATGAGTCAACTCAATCCCAAACAATCCGAGGCCATGCTCTACGTATCTGGTCCATTACTGGTACTTGCAGGTGCTGGCTCCGGCAAGACCTCTGTGATCACGCGTAAGATTGCTTACCTAATCCAAGAGTGTGACATGCCAGCTGAGCGTATCACCGCCGTGACCTTTACCAATAAAGCCGCTCGTGAGATGAAAGCGCGAGTTAGCAAACTGCTACCAAGCGAAAAAACGCGCGGTCTGACTGTGTCGACGTTTCACCAATTTGGTTTACAGTTTTTGCGCTATGAGCTGATTCATACGCCGCTAAAAGGCAACTTCTCCATCATGGACAGCGATGACAGTAAACGCTTACTGATGGAGCTGATGATGCGTGACAACTTAAGTGGCGCAGAAAGTCGCGAACTGGTTGGTAAAGCGATAAAAATGATTTCCGACTGGAAAAATGATTTGGTTGAGCCTGACAAGGCGATGGAAACCTTAGACGATCCAGAAGACATGATTTTTGCGACGCTCTATGCGCTTTATGAACGTAATTTGCGAGCCTATAATGCGGTTGATTTTGATGATCTGATTGTCTTGCCAACCAAGATATTACGTGAGAACAGAGAACTACGTGACAAATGGCAAAACCGCATTCGTTACCTGCTCGTTGATGAATATCAAGATACCAACACCGCTCAATACGAGATGATCAAACACTTGGTGGGTCCACAAGGTCGTTTTACTGTGGTGGGTGACGATGACCAATCTATCTATGCGTGGCGCGGTGCAAAACCTGAAAACATGGGACTGCTAAAAGAAGATTTTCCAAAACTAAAAATCGTCATGCTTGAGCAAAATTACCGCTCAACCACGCGTATTTTGACTTCTGCCAATGCTGTTATTACCAATAACGAGCATTTATTCGAGAAAAAATTGTGGTCAGATAAAGGTCAAGGCGAAAAAATCCGCATCATCAATTGCCGTAATGACGATGATGAATCCGAGCGCGTAGCCAAAGAAATTGTCACGCATAAGCTGCGTTTTGGTAACGAATGGGAACAGTATGCCGTACTGTACCGCAGTAACTTTCAGGCGCGTATGCTGGAAGCTCAATTGCGCCAGCTGCAAGTGCCTTACAAGTTATCAGGCGGTCAATCATTCTTTGCACGTAGTGAAATCAAAGATATCATGGGCTATCTGCGCCTGATTTTGAACCCCGAAGATGACAGCGCGTTTTTACGTATTATCAATACGCCTAAGCGTGGTATGGGACCTGCCACACTAGAAAAACTCGGCTTGTTTGCGCAAGAGCACAGCATATCACTACTAGCCTCTTGTACCCATGCTGGCCTTTCTCACGTATTACCCTCAAAGGCTTATGGTACGATAAAAGAGTTTGGTGAGTTCATCGAGCACTATACGCGCGAGCTGGATCAACACCCAGACCCTGTGCCAATTGTACGCCAGATGATTGATGAGACTGGCTATATTGATTTTGTCCGTAGCGATGCCAAAACACCGCAACAAGAAAAAAATCGCATCGACAATATCGATATGCTCTACACCAGTATTCAGTCGTTGATTAATCGCGCTGAAGAAGACGAAGACCGAACGATTGATACCATCATTCGCAAACTGGTTTTGCTTGATATGCTTGAGCAGCAGCAAGAAGAAGAGAATACCAATAAAGTTAACTTAATGACGCTGCACGCCGCAAAAGGTTTGGAGTTTGATTTTGTTTACATCATGGGTTTAGAAGAAGAAATGCTACCGCACCGCAACTCTATCATGAGTGAGACGGTCGAAGAAGAACGTCGTCTGATGTACGTGGGCATTACCCGTGCGCGCCGTGAATTAACATTGACGCTCGCGACCCAGCGCCGTGCTGGTGGTCAGATGCGTGTCACCTCAGAATCAAGATTTTTGGATGAGCTGCCCGAGGATCATATTGATTGGCCTGCCAAAGCGAAAAAGAAAAAAGCGACCAAAGATCCCGAAGCCGTTGCTGATGAGTATTTGGCCAATATTCGAGCGTTACTGGGTAAACGTTAAACCTAATCAGGACACTTAATTATCTAAGTAACACGCTTTCAAAAGCATGCCTTAGATTGCGCAAAAAATGATTGTTATTGTTAATTATATACTGTAAAACTTTGGAAGACTTATGCCTACCCCGACGCCTAATCAGGAACGAACCAATATGCTGTCAGGAGATTATAATTCAGCCGAATATAGTGCTGAATATAAGCTTTTGTACCTGCAGGGTCTGGTTGCTGATAAAGCATACGAGGCAATTACTGAGTTTTTGGAAAAGCAATCCGAATATGAGATTGCCAACCTACTAGAGTCCTTCCCAACTCAAAACCGTCTGCTGATTTGGGCGCAGGTGCCAGAACACATCAAAGGTGAGGTACTTGCCGAGCTAGATGTCGATACACGCCAGCCATTGATGGAGAACATTTCTTCTCAAGAAATCTCCCTATTTACCCAAGATCTTGATGCTCAGGACATTTCCGAGATTTTGGATACCGTCACTGATAGCGTCCGTACCTCAGTCATGGCAACGCTAGACGAAGAAACTCGAGTTCAAGTCAATAAGCTCGATACTTATGCTGACTGGGAAGTTGGTAGCTATATGGATCCTGATATCATCCAAATAAGAGATGATATCTATCTTGCAGATGTGCAAGAGTGGCTACGAAAAAACGATGATCTGCTCGATGATGAGAGCCAAGAGTTGCTAGTCGTCGATCAAAGCCAGCAATTACTCGGTCTACTGAGTTTGGTAGATTTAATTAAGCACAAACAAAACACTTTGGTTTCGGAGCTGATTGATACTGCCATCACAATTAATGATCGCTTGGATATTCAAGATGCCGCTGCGATTTTTCGTTCAGAAGATATTCGCTTCGCTCCCGTAATCAATAGCCATGGCGAACTGGTTGGTCAACTAAATGGTGAAGACATCATGGGCATCATCCAAGATGACGTCGATAGCACCATGAAAAACCTAGCTGGTGTTAGCCAAGATGAAGAGCTGTTTGCCCCTATCTTGACCAGCGCAAAGAGTCGTAGTGTTTGGCTAGGTATCAACTTATGTACTGCCCTACTAGCGGCAGCAGTGATTGGACAGTTCGAGGAGGTATTGGCACAAGTTGTGGCATTAGCGATACTGATGCCAGTTGTCGCCAGTATGGGCGGTATTGCTGGCTCACAAACGCTGACAGTGGTGATACGCGGTATGGCGATGGGTCAAATCGGTGGTTCTAACCGTGTTTGGCTCTTGAATAAAGAGCTGTGGGTAGGTGCGATAAACGGTATTGTCTGGGCGGTGATTATGGCGTTTATTGCTCAGTTGTGGTTTCATGATGTTAAAATTAGTGCTGTTATTGGTTTTGCCATTGCAATTAATATGACAGCCGCAAACGTATCAGGCATCAGTATACCGCTGATGCTAAAACGAATGAATATCGACCCTGCTTTATCTGCCTCGGTTATCCTAACGACCGTCACGGATATCGTCGGCTTTATGTCCTTTTTAGGGTTGGCCAGTGTGCTGATACTATAGGGCGTGTTGAATATTCAAATGTGGTGCTGGCAGTGACTATTTTTTAGACAATATGCAGTGAAATTTTTGATGCCTAGTCATTCTAGGTTAAACAATTTCGCCATGTATTGGCAAAAAAGAGTACTGCCCTGAAAGGCTGATGCTAAAATCACCACAAACGTCGTTACAAGCCTAGTTAAGGTCTCGACATTATTGTCGGCTTGCGCCTAGTTTGGTGCAATTTTAGCGATCAGCAGCCCTAATATTTGAATGTTCAACACGCCCTAATTAAATTGCTGAATAATCAATGACCCAGTCAAAATATCAAAACATAGAGTTACTATTTATATAAAATTTTGAATAAGATCTATTTAAAACCCTAGTTTAAAATCGTAATTTAAAAACCATCAAATCGTTAAGTGAGTGTGTTATGCAAGCTGTACAAGTTAAAGTGGTAAACCCTAAAATTACTGAAGATAAAGCATTTTCTCTACCGACTCGTGCCACTGATGGTAGTGCAGGAATCGACTTACGTGCTTGCATCGATGAACCATTAACGATTAAAGCAGGTGAAACCCATTTAATCGGTACAGGTCTTGCCGTTTATATTCAAGATCCTAACTATGCAGGGATGATTCTACCGCGCTCAGGACTTGGCCATAAACATGGTATCGTCTTAGGTAACTTAGTTGGGCTAATTGATGCCGACTATCAAGGCGAGCTGATGGTTAGTATTTGGAACCGTAGTGGAGATGATTTTGTTCTCAACCCAGCTGAACGTATGGCACAGTATATCGTGGTACCCGTTGCTCGTCCTGAGTTTGAAGTGGTTGCAGAATTCAGTGATGAGAGCGTACGTGGTGCAGGTGGATTTGGACATTCAGGTCGTCAGTAGTCATTGTTTTGACGGTCAATCCTACTGACCATTTTTTAGATAATATTTAAAGTTTTTTTATCTAGAAAACCTTGCGCTATTCATTTTTACTCATTAAACATCTATCACGGTTATAAGGAGAGTAAGCAATGCCACCTTTTGCGGCGCAGCAATCCTTATTCCGTGCTTATGATATTCGTGGTGCTAACCAGTATTTCACTAGCAGTTTTATACAAGCGTTAGGCCGTGTTTTTGCTGCTCTCTATAATGCGCAAGACAGTCGAACGACTCAAAAAATCAATAAGAATACCTCTGTTGAGACTAAGCAGAATATTGTCGTTATTGGCTATGATATGCGCATTGGGAGTGAGGCAATTGCATGTACGCTCTCTACTGTACTAACTCATCACGGTTTACGCGTAATCCAGTTAGGTCTGGTTACCACGCCGATGATGGCATTTTGGGCAATGCAATATCAAGGACATGGCATAGTCGTAACAGCAAGCCACTCTGCTAAAGGTATACTAGGTATCAAATGGTTGGTGAATAACAAATCTCCTAGTAGCTCCGAGATACAGGCACTTTATCATCAGCTAACCATCAACCATGGTCAGCACGATTACCCAGATAGCCAAGCTAAAAATACTCTCTTGTATTCAGGAAGTACTGAAAACACTGAGAATAACCACGATTCAGAACTACTAAGTAACTTGCTTGAGCAACTACCTACTCATCAAGTAGCAAACGTTTATATCGATGCTATTGAGCAGGTATTTGATCAATTACTCCAGCACAATCACTCAGCAACTGAAGCCCATCAGAAAAATACTCATAAGCTTGATTTAGTCATAGTCATTGACTGTATGCATGGCGCAACTGGGAGCATTGCTCAACGCTTGTTTGAGCGTTTTTGCCAACAGGTCATTTTTCTTAATGATACACTAGATGGCAACTTCCCTCTTGGTAATCCAGATCCTACCGAACCAAACCGCTTAAACGAATTACAACGAGCCGTTGTTTTTCACGCAGCAGATATAGGCTTAGCGTTTGATGGCGATGGCGATCGGTTGATGATCGTTGATGACAATGGCAAGATAGTTGCGCCCGATCATTTGCTCTATTTATTGGCACGTATTGCTATTACTGAACACCCTGACTCTCTTAGCGACCCTTTATTCACATCTGAGGTTCTTTTCGATATTAAGTGCGCCCATCATTTGCCCAGACTATTGGCCGAACTTGGCACTACGCCTGTGATTAGTAAAACTGGTAGCAGCTTTATGCGCCAACAGGTACAGCATCCTGACAATCAAATTGTCTTTGCTGGCGAACTATCAGGACATTTCATCTTTAATGATAGTCGTTTTATTCCCTATGATGATGCGATGTATGCTGCATTACGGTTGCTACATTGGCTTGACCAAACTCATGGTGATATTAATGATAAAAAATCACTATCAAGTATCATTCAAAGCTTGCCCACTATAGTCAGTACTGCTGATCATTATTTACCAATGCCGCAGGCTTCTACTGCCGACTGCTCACTCGTAGAACAACTGACGAGATTTTGTCATTATTTACAGCATCTAGTAGATATGCCTATTCTTGCTAGTTCTTCTTCGTCCAGTCAGCCCCTAAAAGACACTTGCCTGCCTGCCCCACCATGCAAGTCTTCACTATGTCCTTGTACTACTACCAAGTCGCAAACAGCATTAAAACAGACGCATGACTTATTACCTACGGGAACCAAACTGAGCTGTATCGATGGTGTTCGCTTGGATTTTGCGCATGGCTTTGGTGTACTGCGTCAATCAAATACCAGTAACAGCCTGACCGCACGCTTTGCAGGTGACAGCATAGATGATCTAAAAGATATTCAGGCGATATTTGCCGCTTTATGCCGACCATTTAACGCAGCTTTAGCAGAGCAGATTCTTGCTATTCCCGCGGAATAGCCATGTAACGTACATCACTGTCTCATTAGACATGGTATAAAAACAACCAATTTAAACCCGGCCCTTAGGAGTTTGTAATGACGCTTAATTTAGATGATGCCAAAAACACCGCTGAAGTATTGACCACTGCTCTGCCCTATATTCAGCGCTTTGTTGATAAACTCATCGTCGTAAAATATGGTGGCAACGCCATGACTGACCCTGATCTTGAAAGCTCATTTGCTCGCGATATTGTTCTGCTAAAAACCGTCGGTATGCACCCCGTAGTCGTACATGGTGGGGGCCCGCAAGTTGACAATCTTCTAAAAGAGCTCGGACGTCAATCAGATCGTATCGATGGCATGCGCGTTACTGACAAAAGCACCATGGATGTCGTCGAGATGGTCTTGGGCGGTAGTGTCAACAAATCCATTGTTAGCTTGATCAATAAGCATGGTGGTCGCGCGATCGGTCTGACCGGTAAAGATGCCAACTTGATTCAGGCAAAAAAACTTATGATGGAAAAAATTGGCACAGACGGTATTGCTGTACCAGTTGACTTAGGGTTCGTCGGTGATGTGGTAAGCGTCAATAAAGACGTAATTAACATGCTGATTGCCTCTGATTTTATACCTGTAATCGCTCCACTTGGTGTGGATGCTGAAGGCAATACCTATAATATCAATGCTGACCTGGTTGCGGGTAAAGTAGCAGAATTTTTACAAGCTGAAAAGCTGATGCTATTGACCAATATCAAAGGGGTATTGGGCCGTGACGGTGAAGTAGTCACTGGGCTCACGCCAAAGAAAGTCGATAGCTTAATCGAAGACGGTACTATCTCAGGCGGCATGATTCCCAAAATTCAATGTGCGCTTGATGCAGTACGTAGCGGCGTCAGAAGCGCGGTAATCGTTGATGGCCGCGTCCCACATGCGACCTTACTTGAGATTTTCACCAACGAAGGGGTTGGTACGCTCATTAGTCGTGAGATAGAATCCTCATTGAGCTAGAAAAATCTAGCAATATTAAATGTAGAAAAGCCCGAGTCAATACAAACGCTCGGGCTTTTTTGTGCATTTTTATACTTAAAAAATAAGACTAGCTTAATTTTTATGGATTAAACTTACGAAAAAATCTTATCAAACTCTGCTTCATCGAAGCCGCATAGTAATACTGCTTGATCTTTATCTGCCGACTGACCTTCTACGATTGGGCGTTTAATCATACTGGTGTTTTCTACAAGTAAATCTATCGCGGTATCTACACTTTCATCAGCTGCTCGCTTTTGACTATCGTCTAGCTTGCGCCATGTCGTACCGCGCTTATTGAGCACTTTGTCGATACCTAGCGCAGTTACCCAGCGCTGTACTGTTTCTTTATCGATACCTTGTTTTTTATAATCGTGAAAATCGTAGCTGACATTTAGTCCATCTAGCTTAGTGAACGCTTTTTTCATCGTACTACAAGATTTGATACCGTAAATAGTAATGGTCATGATGTCTCCTCATAAATGTTCATTAATTTATCTATTATACCTAAGGCTGACTGGATATAGAGAATGCATTACTTTTAATCGTCAAACCTAGTAAGCAACTGCATCATATCGTCGCAATTTTCGCTAAATTACGCTATGCTATGGCATTGTCAAATTCCACCTATTTTGAACAGTATTAAACAAATTCATATTAAATAAATCAGTATCAACCAATTTCGAGCCGACTATGAGCAACGCCGTGACAGCAGACCAAACAGAAAACAATTATTATAACCCACAAGCGATAGAAGCCGCGCAGCAGACCAAATGGGCAACTGACAAGCGCTTTGAAGTAAGCAATGAGCCAAGCGAAAAGCCAAGTCGTTACATGCTGTCGATGTTCCCTTACCCAAGTGGCAAGCTGCACATGGGGCACGTACGTAACTATACGATTTCTGATGTATTAAGCCGTTATTATCGTCTCAAAGGCTATGAGGTTATGCAGCCAATGGGCTGGGATGGTTTTGGCCTGCCAGCAGAAAATGCGGCAATTGCTAACCAAACGCCACCTGCTGCATGGACATTTGCCAATATTGACAGCATGCGTGCGCAGCTCAAATTGCTAGGTCTGTCTATTGACTGGTCACGTGAATTTGCCACTTGTAGCCCTGAGTATTATCAGTGGGAGCAGTGGTTATTTTTGCAATTGTACAAAAAAGGCTTAGTCTACAAAAAACTGTCGACGGTCAATTGGGATCCTGTTGATAACACTGTCTTAGCAAACGAACAGGTCATCGATGGCAAAGGCTGGCGTAGTGGTGCTGCGGTCGAAAAGCGCGACATCCCAATGTATTATTTCAACATCACCGATTATGCTGATGAGCTGTTGGATGATTTAGATCAGCTAGAAGGTCACTGGCCGTCTGAAGTATTGACCATGCAGCGCAACTGGATTGGTCGTAGTGCCGGTATGGAAGTCCACTTCCCTTATGAGCTGGCTGGTGAAGAAAACACCTTGGATGTATTCACCACGCGTCCTGATACTTTAATGGGTGTGACTTATGTTGCTGTAGCAGCAGAGCATCCACTTGCACAGTATGCCTCTGAAAAAGATGAAACAATCGCTCAATTCTGTACACTTTGCAAAAAAGGCTCAGTAGCTGAAGCTGATTTGGCCAAAGCCGAAAAAATCGGTATGGATACAGGCCTCACTGTAACGCATCCTTTAACTGGTGAAGAAGTGCCAGTTTGGGTTGCTAACTACGTACTGATGAGCTACGGCTCAGGCGCGGTCATGGCGGTACCTGCCCATGATGAGCGCGATTATGAGTTTGCCAATAAGTACAACCTACCGATCAAACAAGTCATCAACACGCCTGACGGCCATTTTGATGAACTAAAAGCAGAGGCGAAAGCAAACAATACGGAAGTCAATCTTGCCTATACTGAGCGCAATACCTTGGTTAACTCCGGTGAGTTTGATGGTCTAGACTTTGAGCAAGCGTTTGACGCAATGCTAGCAAAGCTTGAACCAAAAGAACTGGCTAAGAAAAAGATCCAGTATCGCTTACGTGATTGGGGTGTCTCTCGCCAGCGTTATTGGGGCTGCCCTATCCCAATGATTAACTGTGAGCACTGCGGCACGGTACCTGTTGAAGAGCAAGATTTGCCAGTTGTGTTGCCAACTGACGTCGTGCCTGACGGTCGTGGTAACCCACTTAAAAATCTACCAGAATTTGTCAATACTACTTGTCCTAAATGTGGCAACCCTGCTGAGCGCGAGACTGATACTTTTGACACTTTTGTAGAGTCAAGCTGGTACTACGCACGCTTTGCTAGCCCAAATGATACGCAAAACATGGTCAATAAGTCTGCTGCCAATAAATGGTTGCCTGTTGATCAATATGTTGGCGGTGTCGAGCATGCGGTAATGCATCTATTGTATGCACGCTTCTTCCATAAGCTGATGCGTGACGAAAACCTAGTCACAGGCGACGAGCCATTTGCCAATCTAATGACTCAAGGCATGGTACTCGCTGGTACGTTCTACCGCGTCAACTCGGATGGCAGTACGACCTACTACTTTGCAGAAGATATCGATATTGACTTCAACGAACGCGGTCAACCAATTAAGGCTATCTTAAAATCTGACGGTCAGCCAGTAACGATTGGCAAAATCGAAAAAATGTCTAAGTCAAAAAACAATGGCGTAGACCCACAGCTAACTATTGATAAATATGGTGCTGATACGGTTCGTCTATATACGCTATTTACTGCGCCCGCAGATCAAACGCTTGAATGGTCAGACGACGCACTAAAAGGCCCTTATAACTTTGTGAAAAAAGTATGGCGTATTGCAACCGACCATATGCAAGCGCTCACGGCCGCCAATATCAGTATTGATACGCTCAACAGTGCCACCTTGAACACAGACGGGTTGAGCAAAGAAGCCAAAAACTTACGTCGTAAAACGCACGAAACGATTGCTAAGATTGACAGTGATTTGGGTGACCGTCTGGCATTGAACACGCCAGTATCAAGCCTGATGGAATTGGCTAATGAGCTGACTGGCTTTAACGCTAGTAACGAGCAAGAACTGCACGTCAAACACGAAGCATTGACCAATCTGCTGATTATGCTGTCTGTATATGCACCGCATGTTGGTGAATATCTGCTTGAGCAGCTAGGTCTTGACACCTTAA
Organism: Psychrobacter sp. AOP7-C1-14; assembly: GCF_052376135.1. Classification (NCBI taxonomy): domain Bacteria; kingdom Pseudomonadati; phylum Pseudomonadota; class Gammaproteobacteria; order Moraxellales; family Moraxellaceae; genus Psychrobacter; species Psychrobacter sp. AOP7-C1-14. The sequence continues at coordinate 610,920 of NZ_JBQSVH010000001.1, forward strand.
CCTTAGACTACCCAACCGTAGATGAAAGTGCACTGGTACAGGACATGATCACGATGGTGGTACAGGTCAATGGTAAAATGCGTGGCAAGATGGATGTGGCACCAAACAGCGATCCTGAGCAGCTAAAAGAGCAAGCTCGCACCATGGAAAGTGTAGCAAAATTCATCACGGGCGATATTAAAAAAGAAATCGTTGTTCCTAACAAACTGGTTAATATCGTGGTAGCAGGCTAGTCGCCTAGGCTTAGTACTCTAAGCCTTCTTATCATATGAGGATAGCGTTTATGTCATACAAGCATCGAGCTGAGCAGGCGCGATCAATATTAAGCGTACACAGCCTAACTAACAAAAAGTCCCTTGGCCAAAAGCTCGGAGCAGCCTTGCTTGCCACGCTGCCAATGTTCACCGTGGTAGGTGCAGCGGCGGCTCTTAGTGGCTGCGGATTTCAGCTGCGTGGCTACGACTCAGCGATGCTGCTTGATGTCGAAAAAACAGCCGTCATTCTCGAAGACAATCGCACCTCATTCCCGCTGAAATTACCATTAACGCAGCGCCTAAAGACGTTAGGTGTCGATGTTCTTGGTAATATGAGCTTGGAGGAAGTTGCTCGTAATAACCAGCAAACAGGAGCTGAGTCTATTGCCGCTATCGATATCAGCAATGTACGTTTTAAGCGTTACGAGTTGGTTGGGGTATTAACAGAAATTCGCTTGGTACTGTCAGCAGATGTCAGCTATCAAACGCTGGAAAATGGTAAGCCTGTGACACTAAGCAACCCTATTCAGGTTGAGCGAAGTTACCAGTACAACGAAGCATCTGTCAGTACTGACGATCTACAAGGCGATCAGACTCGCGATTGGCTCTATGATACTTTAGCACGCCGTATCACTGATCAATACGTGGCTATCTCACTTCCAAAAGTCGCACCTGCTGCCAAACAATCTGTGCAAATGAATAAAGGTGTAACACCAACTGTTGTCGTTGTACCACAACCGTAATAGTCAGTCATTCTCATTATCAAACGATACCATTTCTAGAAGTATGAATAGCGAAGTCAATAAGGGCATGTACTACTTTAAGTAGACTAAACAAGCTTGACACTGTTGATCATATTTTTGGAACTGGTATTACATGCTCATCAAACGGTGTAACACCACGCTATGCAAGATACCTTCATAAAAGCCTACCCAAAACTACTACAACCTTCCGTTGCAGTAGCGGGATTGTGGCTGGCGCATGGTGATGAGCCTTTACTCAGTCAATGGTTGATAGATGCGCTGCGTCCACACTGGCGCGCACAAAATTACGCAATCAAACGTATAGAGCTAGTTTCCGTCAAAAGCTGGCAAGAAGTACTGTCCGAACTTGGCAGTCAGTCTTTATTCGATGATGCCAGTGCCTTAATCGTGACGGGCAATCATAAACCTGACAAAGCGGTTATCGCTGAGTTGGAACGTTTTGCGGTCGAGGCACAAACTGGAACACACAGTCATAGTGTGTTGTGGCTCACGCCTAAGCAAGACAAGCGCAGCCAGAGCAGCAAATGGTTCGCTCCTTTTGCGCAATATGGCAATGTCATCGATTGCAATTTATACAATGAGCAGCAGCGCCAACAGCTACTACAAATCCAAGCTCAGAAGTTTGGTTTACGACTGTCTCAAGAAGCGTGGCAGCTTCTGATGTCACACACCGAGCATCACTTGTTAAGTGCTTATCAAACCCTATGGCGACTGTCCTATTTGTTTGCACCGCAGCTAGTTGCTAATAACACTACTAGTGAAGATAGTGCTAATAACAATAGCACCGAACAATCTAATAGCTTTTCACAGCCTGCGAATAATGTGGCATTGGATATTGCAGACCTACAATCAGCGTTGGTCAGCGACGCGCAGTTTAGTGTATTCGATTTGTCTGATGCGATGCTCGCGGGCAATAGTACGCAGGTTGCCAAAATCATGTTTCAGCTAAAGTCGACCGATGAGCCCACTACTTTAGTGCTCTGGGCTATTAGCAAAGACATGCGCCAGATCATACAGCTGATGGATGGACAAGATCCTCAGGTGCTTGGTATTTGGCGTAGTAAGCAGGGGCTGTACCAACAAGCCTGCCGTCGTCAAACACAATCCCAAACTGCTGAATGGCCAGCTCTACTCTATCGCTGCGACCAAGCTATCAAGGGCCTTGTTCGCCAGCATGCATGGGAGCTTCTACTACAAGCAGCGTTGGAATTAACAGGTAAGCGTTTATTTGCGATGCGCTAAGATTGACCCATTTATTACCATCTTCTATTTTTTTCTTAGTAACAAGTTATCCATATCTTCTCTTACTGGTTTATACATTTAAATGCTATAAATCCAGATCCTACTACCCTATTTTGTTCTCCTATAATCTCCGTTTTATTGATTTTTAGTAAATATTTCTTTTCTGTACCTATCCCCATTCCCAGCTGCCTTAACCTTTCGTAAACTAATTTACGTTCCTTTTTATAGGTGAAGTCTCTACTATATCTATACTTGATTTAATTGTAATTGGATTGTTGTCATGCGCAAAATAAGCAAAAAGTCTGCTATCAAATGGGGTGTCATCACCTTAATCATCGTAGCATTAGGGGCTTTGGCCTATACTTTCTTAAAACCAGAAGAAGAAAAACCCAGTTATTTAACCGCCACGGTTGAGGTTGGTGATATCGAAAACAATGTCATGGCATCAGGTAAAGTTAAAGCACTTAATACCGTTGATGTCGGTGCGCAGGTCTCTGGTGAGGTCACAAACCTCTATGTAGAAGTGGGTGACGAGGTTCAAAAAGGCGACCTTATTGCACAGATTGATCAGGTCACACAAAATAATAACTTAAGCAACCAACAAGCTAGCCTGCAACAAAGTGAAGCCGCGTTACAAAGTGCACAAGCAGAATCGTTGAGCAAACAAGCCAGTCTAAAAAGTGCCTATGCCGATCTTGCCAGCCGTCAGTCTGAGCTCAAGCAAGCACAGTCTGATTTTGCCCGCTTGCAAGGCTTAGTCGATATCGATGCAATCTCTCAGCAAGAATATGATACCCAAGCGACTAGCGTCGAGACGGCACAAGCTGCCGTTGAAAATGCACGTGCGGCTATTGACACTGCTAAGGCAGCCATTGCTACTACAAACGCTAGTATCAATAGTCAGCAAGCCGCTCTAAGCATCGCACAGACTAATGTCAGTACCGCACAAGAAGATCTTAGTTACACCACGATTCGTGCACCCATTTCTGGTACGGTTGTTTCTATTACAACTGAGCAAGGTACTACTGTAAACGCCAGTCAAACTGCGCCAACATTGGTCACGCTCGCTGACTTATCTACGGTTCGTATCAACGCACAAATCTCCGAAGCTGATGTTATCAATGTCAATGCTGGTATGCCCGCCTACTTTAATATCATCGGTAACCCGGACCAACAGTATGATGCGACATTGACAGCTATTGAACCGGCACCCGAGGAAATTAGCGAGACCAGCTCAACCGATTCTGCGATCTACTATGTTGGCTACGTTGAAGTAGCTAACCCTGAGCGATTATTTCGTATTGATATGACCGCCCAGATTTATATTATCATCGATCAAGCCAAAGACGCGTTGCTTGTGCCATCAGCAGCCATACAAGAAAGACCCGCAAAAAATACAAGTGAAGGACAAGCCAAAACCAATAATATTGTACGCGTACTAAATGATGACGGCACAGTAGAACCTCGTATAGTAGAAGTAGGCATTGATAACCGAGTAAATGCGCAAATTTTAAGCGGATTGGAAGAAGGTGAGCAAGTCATTATTGGTGAAGGTAGTGCCAATGCTTCAGAGAACCGTGGTGGTGGTGCTCGTATACCTGGTACTCCAAGGATGTAATTAATTCTTTGACTATGTTAACGATGGAGGGGCTGAAAAACCTTGGCCCTTTCATCACGACACTCACTATCTTTGATTAAAGACATTGCTATGACTATATCTCAATCTACTAAACAGCCGACTGACAGCACTAGCGCTTCGATAGAAACCAGCTCACCGAATAATATCAGTACTGCAGCTACCGCTGACAGGCCCATTATGGAGCTGTCGGGTATTATTCGAGAGTTTGCTGCAGGCGAGCAAACCATTCGTGTATTGCACGAGGTTAATTTAACGATTAATCAAGGTGAAATGGTCGCGATTATCGGGCAATCTGGCTCTGGTAAGTCTACGCTAATGAATATCTTGGGTTGCTTAGATCAGGCGACAGCAGGTGACTATAAGATTTATGGCCAATCAGCAAACAAACTAGAGGCAGATGATCTGGCTGAGTTACGCCGAGAGCATTTTGGCTTTATCTTTCAGCGCTACCACCTGCTTGGTGACATTAGCGCCAAAGACAACGTTGCCGTCCCTGCCGTATATGCTGGTATGAACACTGAGGCACGAATCAACCGCGCAGAAAAGCTATTGACTGATTTAGGTCTTGGTGAAAAGGTAAATAATCGTCCTAGCCAGCTCTCAGGCGGCCAACAGCAGCGTGTTTCTGTTGCTCGTGCCTTGATGAATGGTGGCGATGTCATCTTAGCAGATGAGCCAACTGGTGCGCTAGATAGCAAATCTGGCGAAGACGTGATGGAGATCTTACATGACCTAAATGCACAAGGTCATACCATCATTATGGTCACTCATGATCCCAAACTTGCTGCCCAAGCCGAGCGTGTGATTGAGCTGAAAGACGGTTACGTCATTGCTGATTATAAAACTGAGCATTATAAACCGACAACTCAACACCCAGAATCTATCCTCGGTGGACATCGTAAAAGTGCCTTTGGCAGTTTTGTTGATCGATTACTTGAAGCATTTAAGATGTCACTGCTTGCCATGCGAGCACACAAGATGCGTACCTTGCTGACCATGCTCGGTATTATTATCGGTATTGCAGCAGTTGTATCTATTGTTGGTCTTGGTCAAGGCTCTCAGCAGCAAATTCTCGCAAATATCAGCTCACTAGGAACCAATACCATCACTGTCAATGATGGATACCCTCGAGGCGACCCGCGACGTAAATATAATGACGACAACCTCACACCAGAAGATGCAGAAGCGGTCAGCAGTCAACCGTATGTTATCAATGTGAGCCCTCAGGTCGATGCAAGCTCTAGTGTACGCTATCGCAGCGTACAAGAGGATTCTACCATCAATGGTGTTGGTGAGTATTACCTAGAGGTCACTGGTGAGACGCTAGCATTAGGTCAAGGTTTCGATTCACAAAGTATCGATCTTCGCAGTCAAGATATTATTATCGATGACAATGCCAAGAGTGCTTTTTTTGCAGATATAGATAACCCTATCGGAGAGGTCATACTCATCGGTAGTGTGCCTGGACGCGTGGTTGGCGTCCTTGAGGCAAGCGATAATGGCTTTGGGCCAAGTAGCACGACACCCGTCATATATATGCCTTATACCACTGTGATGTCACGTGTAACTGGTAGTGCGAATGTCGATAGTTTTATAGCATTGCTAGATGACAGTGTCTCATCTAGTGTAGCTGAATCAGCTATTTCCGATATAATAGAAGGTCGCCATGGTAAAGATGATTTTAATATTGTTAACTCAGATTCTATTCGCCAGACCATTGAATCAACGACAGGTACTATGACACTGCTCATATCATCGGTTGCTGTTATCTCATTGATCGTTGGTGGTATTGGTGTGATGAATATTATGCTGGTATCGGTGACCGAGCGTACTAATGAGATTGGGGTACGAATGGCGGTAGGCGCACGGCAAAACGACATCATGCAACAATTCTTGATAGAAGCGGTATTGGTCTGTATTTTAGGGGGCTTATTAGGTATTGGTATGGCCTTTGCCATTGGTGAATTGATCAATCGATTGGGCGGCGATAGCTTTAAAGTAATCTATTCATCAACCTCTATTATTGCTGCCTTTGTTTGTTCAACACTGATCGGCGTGGTATTTGGATTCTTGCCAGCGCGTAATGCTGCCAAATTAGATCCTGTCGAGGCACTTTCTCGAGACTGATAATTAATTATTGGCTAATTTTAGCTAGATCTAAAGCAGTGAATATAGATATAACGGTAGAAATTTAAATAAATTGGAAAAAATAGGCAGTTTTATAAGAGAATTACACTTTTTTTATCCTGTGGGGTTGTAATTGTCATAATAATATATATAATGTGCTCTCACGTTTAGGGATACAAACACTTTAAACGTTAGGGCTGTTAGCTCAGTTGGTAGAGCAGTTGACTTTTAATCAATTGGTCCCGCGTTCGAGTCGCGGACAGCCCACCATATTTAGTTTAATTTTTATTAATCGTTCCGCCCTATCCGGCAGTAGACTAATAAAGATAAGTTTAAAAGACATCGTTAAGATGTTTAGTTTTAGAAAATTCTTTAGTTAGAATTTTCTCTTGTAGAGTTAAAAAGCATTGCTTTTTTATATACTCTTCAGGGCTGTTAGCTCAGTTGGTAGAGCAGTTGACTTTTAATCAATTGGTCCCGCGTTCGAGTCGCGGACAGCCCACCATATCTAGAAAGCCCAGTTACTATTTTAGTAGCTGGGCTTTTTTTTCGTCTGAACTTTTTAAGTTTTATTTCTTAGCTGTTGTATACCTCTATTTATTACGCCTACGTTTAAACAGTCGAAAGTTATCTTTTTTGCGCCACAGTAATTTATGCTTGATAGTGTCTTTGATAGTGCGTGGATGTTTGGGTGCCTGCGTAATCAAGGTATCAAACGTGACTTGATCTATCGCCAACTCACGACCATGCGCCATCATGACTACAGAAGGTTTTAATGCTTTGATTTTTTGAAGCGATTGAATATAAACCTTAGGGTCATAAACAGGAAAAGGCGCCACAAACTTATGACGCAACTTGATTATTAGATCAGCGGTATATACTTCACGACTCGGCAGATGAAACAAAGACAAATCACGGTCTGTATGGCCTGATGTCTCTAATACTTGCCACTCGTCAAAATATGGTACAAATTCGCCATCGGTGACGGTAATATCTGGTTTTAGACTTGCCGAATAATATAAGTTTTTGAATGCGCGTCCTTGACGTCTGGCCACATAATAGGCCAAATTGATATCTACGAAGTGCATCACTCGCCCACCAATACCGCTATACCACTGCTTTTTTTTGTCCGCTGAGACAATCAGACAGCCAGTCTTTTGTCGGAATTTATGCGCACCGCCCGCATGATCAGGATGCATATGAGTGACTACCACTACTTTTAAGTCAGTGACAGGTCGTTTTAGTGTCGTCTTAATATAGTTGAGTACCATCGGCACATCAGCACGGCAGCAACCATCTAACAGCATTATTTTATCTGGATATACTGCTAAATACGTGCTCTGTATATACCCTTCTAAACGTACAATCTTACATAAGCTCATTTGCGATCCCTGCTTTGTTCATTTATCGCTTCCTGCGATATTTTATTCTGATACTTTTATTTATCCTTTTCATTTATAGTTAGTATAACGCCCGTCATAGCAAAAAAAATCGTTTTGAGTGAACGCTTGTGACTATATATGGAGGTAAAGTAGTATATAAAGGCAACATGAATAGTCACTATTGTTAAACCATGACTAATAACTACGTATATAATATAGTTTTACTCATAATAGTTATTCCCTTACCGGTCAAAAGCAAAAACCCAGCACTTAGGCTGGGTTTAGGTAAACACTTAGTGTGTTAGATAATTAGTATTTTAGATAACTCTTAAATTACCTGCTTATCGACTATGCAAGGTCACGAACCTTTGGTTCACGCTCCCATAAACGAGACTTAGCATTGTTAATAAAGGCATCTAGCTCGACCAATGGCGTCACAAATTCATCTTTTTCAACTGGTAGCTTACTTAGGATAAATTCATCAGTCGCACCGCAATATGCGATGGCTTTACAATGGTTAAAGGCATCATTGAACCAATCTAACGCAGAGCTGTCCATAGCTAGCTTTTTAGCTTGGTCAGGCATGATAATACTAACAACGGCATCAAACATTACTGACGGACCACCAGCGAGACGCTCATCAGCTTGTATGCGTGTGCCATCATCCAACACGACTTCTTTATTAGGCGCTACAATCTTGACGCTAGCACCTTGTTCTTTTGCCGCATCTTCGAAATTTTTAACTTCACTGCTATTAGAACCTTCTGCGACTAATATACCGATCATACGACCTTTTAGACTATCAGGCGTTAGACCGATGGTTTGTATGGCTTTAGAGGTACCCAAATCTTGGACAGGTGCAGCCGCATCTGCTGGCTCTGGTAGCTCCATACCAAGCGCGGTTGCTACACGATTGGCCAAGTCTTCATCGATATGAATCAAGTGACCAAGCATACGCGTACGTACATGGGCTGTATCTACTTTACCTAGCTCAAACGCATAGGCCGTTGCGATATGTGCTTGCTCAGTCGCTGTCTGACTACGATAGAACATACGTGGTTGGCTATAGTGATCTGCAAAGCTCTCCACACGGATACGGCCTTTGACACCATCATCCAACTGCTCATGGAACGACTCAAATCCATGTTTGTTACTCTCGCGAGGACGGGTTTGATCTAGGCTTTGTGGCTCATACAATGTACGAGTCTTCGGCACATGCATTTGCATATGGCCGTCTTGTTGATTGTTAGCGAACGGACATTTCGGAGCATTGATAGGGATTTGGGCAAAATTTGGCGAGCCTAGACGTGATAGCTGCGTGTCCAAGTAACTAAACAAGCGACCTTGCAATAAAGGATCATTACTGTAATCAATACCTGGCACTACGTGTGATGGGCAAAAGGCCACTTGCTCAGTCTCTGCAAAGAAATTATCTGGGTAACGATTCAGTACCATCTTACCCACGACTTTTACTGGCACCAATTCTTCTGGAATTAGTTTGGTCGCATCGAGGTGGTCAAACGGGAATTCGTTGGCTTCTTCTTCGGTAAATAATTGTACGCCAAATTCCCACTCAGGATAGTCACCATTGTTGATTGATTCAAACAAGTCACGGCGATGATAATCAGGGTCAGCACCTGAGATTTTTACTGCCTCATCCCATGTGGTTGACTGTACGCCTAGTACTGGCTTCCAATGGAAACGTACAAAGGTGCTCTTACCTTCTTTATTGATTAAGCGATAGCTATGAATACCAAAACCTTCCATCATACGTAGACTACGTGGTAGACTGCGATCACTCATTAGCCAAATCAGATTGTGCATGGTTTCAGGGCTTAGTGAGACAAAATCCCAAAATGTATCATGGGCAGATGCCGCTTGCGGGAAACCGCGATCTGGCTCTGGTTTGACCGCATGAATTAAATCTGGAAACTTCATCGCATCTTGAATAAAGAAAATCGGCATGTTGTTACCAACGATGTCCCAGTTACCTTCTTCTGTATATATTTTCACAGCAAAACCGCGGACATCACGTGGCGTATCTTTTGAGCCTTTGTTGCCGGCGACTGTTGAAAAGCGCGTAAACAATGGCGTTTGCTTACCTGTCTCGGTCAACACTTTGGCAGTCGTATATTCTTCTAGCGACTCTGTTAGCTCAAAATAACCATGTGCTGCGCTACCACGAGCATGGACGATACGCTCAGGGATACGCTCATGGTCGAAATGATTGATTTTTTCACGTAATACAAAATCTTCTAATAGCGTCGGCCCACGTGAACCTGCTTTTAGAGAGTTTTGATTATCGGCGATAGCCACACCTTGCTGCGTGGTCAATACTTTGGTGTCGTCGCCTGCACGTTGGTGCGTTTCGCCGCCATTGCCACGTTCAGTATTCATGTTTTTGGCGGGGTCAGTATGATCGATATTATTATTCATAAAAAGTCCTAGCTAATAGATTAAGAGTGCTCTTTTAAATTACTAAAAAAGTGCCGACACAGGTTCGATATCCTTTGAAATAATGGTGACTTCATTTGTCATTTATTTTTCTGTGTTTTCAGCATTACCTAACATTAAATTAATACCGCACTAAAATTCGTAAAGGAATAATAGGCTTAGGACTTATACTACCCAAAAAATAAGTCAAATATAGTTGCGTCTATGGTGAACCTTGTTGATGTTTGGTTAAGGTATATGGACGTTACGAATCAGCCACTTTAGACAGCCTTAAAGGAGCATGTACGTTAACAATAGTATCTTGTAATGTAGTTCTTCTTTAAGGTATGCTTTTTACGAAGCACTAGAGACAATTGATAAATAAATTGGCATGGTTTTAGCCTTATATTTATCTTTTTTAAATCGTTGAATTTAAATAACCCTGATACAAGAAAACCGAGCGCAAGTTATACATTAGTATAGTCAGCGAGGATGACGATGTAGCGTATTTATGGGTATTTAATGATGCGACTATTTTTTATATAACTATAAGGCTACCTACCATGTTACCAACTCTAAGCTCCCCGGCTAAAAAACCTTATCATTCGTTGCTAGTAGGCGCGTCAATGGGTCTAATGGCATTAACATTCAGTCAAACGGCTGCTGCTATCACAACCAAAAACGTGACCTATACGGTCGATGATGAAGCCTACGAAGGCTATTATGCTAAAGCAGATGAGCCTAATGCGCCTTTTATTTTATTGATTCATGATTGGGATGGTCTAACTGACTATGAGCGCAAACGTGCTGATATGTTAGCGAACGAAGGTTACAACGTATTAGCAGCGGATATGTTTGGACAAGGCATACGTCCTACTTCTATCGAAGAAAACAAACGCCTAACTGGAGAGTTATATGATGACCGTAACAAAATGCGTCGCATATTGGCAGGGGCACTAACAGCAGGACAGCTACAAGGTAATGATGTGCGTAAAGGCACTACCATGGGCTATTGTTTTGGCGGTACAGTCGCGTTAGAGCTAGCGCGCTCAGGCTTTGAGCAAAAAGCCTTTGTACCCTTCCATGGTGCTTTCGAAATTCCAACTGGTCAAAGCTATGACAACACGACAGGAGAAATCTTAGTATTTCACGGGTCAGCTGATGAATCTGTCTCTTTAGAGAGCTTTGCGACTTTAGGTAAGACGTTAGAAGCCGTCGAGGTACCGCATGAGATGGTCACTTATAGCGGCGCACCGCACGCCTTTAGTGTCTTTGGTAGTGACCGATATGATGAACGTGCCGACAAGCGCTCTTGGAAACGTTACTTGGATTTCTTAGAAGAAGAATATAAATAATCTGACAGCGTCAAAATAAGAAAACCCAAACAGCCCAAGTAAATTAAAAAAACTAAGTAAAAAGCCACTTCAATCGATCATCGTCTGATCTGACTTGAAGTGGCTTTTGTATGGTAAGCGCTTGAAGTTTTATGTTTTTTGAAAGACCAATAATTGATTGTTAGCAGGCATTGCATATGTTTTGCTGAGTTGAAGATGATGCTCACTTGCCAAACTGACAACATCTTCTTTGGCACGGATACCGCTATTAGAATTGCCTGCTCTTAGCATCACATCAAATCGCTGATTGCCTTCACTAGTATAAGCACCATACTCGTTAAATGGACCATATACGATCAGCTTTCCACCGACAGGGAGTGCATCACCAACCAATGCAAATAATCGTCTAACCAAAGCCCAACTAATGATATGCAGCGTATTCGCTGTAAACACCGCATCGTAAGGTAAATCTGACTGGCTGTTGCTATTAACGGGTATAACATCCGTACTCAAATCAAACGCTAAAGGAGCATATAGATTAGGCGCAGGATAAGCCTGATGCCAAGTCATTATATGACGATGATTACTAATGACATCGCTCGTTTGCCATTTTAGATGTGCTAAATGAGGCGCAAAGTGAACACTATGTTGACCAGTACCTGACCCAATCTCTAGCACATGATGAGAGCATTGCAGCTCAATTTGTAGTACTTCTAAAATAGGCTGTTTATTATTCTCACACGCTTGGGAGCATGGCAGTGCAGAGACATCTACTTTATTATTCAAATCACCATTGTGCATTACGGCTCTCTCCAAACTGTCTATGGTGCTTTTGGTAGTGGTAGTAATAGTTGTAGCAGTTGCACTATTTTCACAAGCATTGCCAAACGTCCCAATGTTAATAAATACCTGCTAGTAAATACCTGCCTCGACCCCAGCTGCCAAGGTCATTGCTAGTGCTTCTACTTGCTCAGTAAAGCTATCTTGCCACTCGCCTTGTAAGATCAAAGTATCTTGAATTTGATTCCAACGTAAGCCTGTGATTATCGTCTCCATCGCGCGTTTGGTACCTGTACCATCATGCCCTGCCCGTATATATAGCGCAAATGGCATGCCCTGCTTCTCTTCTAACACAGGATAGTAGCAACGATCAAAAAAGTCCTTGGTCAGCCCTGCCATATACGATAGATTTTCGGTTGTACCTAGCAGTAACGCATCAGCAGCCAAGACATCTTCAGGCTGCGTGTCCTGCGGCGATTTCAAGATGACGTTGATATCTATATCAGGATGATTGGCACCGTCATAAGCCGCCTGCGCCAATTTCTGAGTATTGGGCGATGGCGCATGAGCCACGATGAGTAAGATCTTAGTAGACATATTAGGCTTCTATGCCATTGTTGAATACTAGATTTTGCGTAATAGCAGGATCCAAGCTATTGCCTACTGGACAGGTCAACGCGGTTTTGTAGAATCGTTTTAAGGTACTCTCATCCAATGCCTTTGAGAGATTGACTATAACGTGTATTTCACTCACACGTCTTGGTTTGGCAGCCATGACTTTGGTGATTTCTGCGGTCGTGCCTGAGATATCGATATCCATCGCGTCGGCTTTGATGCCGATAATCGTTAAGATACAACTGCCCAAACTGGTCGCTAGCAAATCAGTGGGAGAAAACGCCTCACCTTTACCGTGATTGTCGGTCGGCGCATCGGTGATGATTTGATTATTAGATTGAAAGTGAATGGCGGTGGTGCGTAAACTGCCTTGGTAGGTTACTTTTGAAGTTGTCATAGGATTCTCTTTGGTAGTTGTTTTTTCTAGATTACTTCTTTTTAAATAGTATAACGCTGTTAGACAATAATAACTTATGCTCCATTAGTTACCATATGGAATATTAAGCTCTATAATGTGCGAGGAAAGCCTTTATATGCAAGATCTAATCACTTAGAACAGTTAGCTAAACCTATAGTGGGGCTTAATTTATGGTATTGACTCAGTTTAAAAGTATTATGATATCTAACTTGTAATTTCAGCTATATATTTCCCCATGTATCTACATAATTCTTTCTAACTTCGTCTTCGCAGCGGTGACAAGCAAAATAGCTAATAGTTTCCACATCTCCTGTAACGAAACTATCACAGTTTTCACAATCTAAAGCAGGCCAACCACGATCTTCACATTCAACACAGACCCACATACCTTCCAAGTTTAATACTGTTTGTTTTTCGACCTGACATTTATGACAATAAGCCAATGGATCAGCCTCGTCATCATAACGAGTCTCAGGATCTTGCTCTTTATATATTTCAGTATATTTTTCTAAAGCATATTCAGAAGCTAACTCTGTCTGGCACTCAGTGCATTTATGATCTTTAACCATAAAGTATTTAACTTCTTTATTGCAGTTTAAACATGGTATTGAAGTTTCGATTGCTTTTAGCTTTAAATCCTTCACATCACAAACTAAGCACTCGATATCTTCTCCCCAGCCATGCGATTTAAGTATTTTAGCTGACTCTAATTCGCATGACGTACAAGAGACGATACGGCTCCCTCTTTTCTTTTCTATCTCAATTTTATCTTGAATCAAATCAAACTTAACTTTAAGAAAATTATGGTTCAATTTAACTCTTACATCTATTTCATCTATTAAGCCTAGATAGCTAGTAAAAATATCAGCCCAATTATTAGTTAATAGTTTATACAAATGAAACCATGAGACCCAATGTTCAATAACTACTTCTGTCTCTTTACCGGAAAACCCTGTATGAGCAAAATGAACAATTTGATTTCGATGCTTACCCAAAGCTTTAAAATTATCCATAGCTTCCTTTTTAATGTTTTCTCCACAAATATTTTTCAAACGAATAGATGCTTCCTCCAGATATACAGAATGGAAGTCACCACTTTCAAATTTCTCCTTAACTGCTGATTCGGGCTTTGAAATAATGAGTGACCAATGTTCTTTCATTAGTCGAGCTTTAAAAAACAACTCTATTGCAGTGTACAGATCAATCAATGAGCTTTTAGGAGATTTTGACAAATTACTAACTGAAGAATCAAGAAAAAGAATTCCATTAGTAACTACAGCATTGAACCATCCATCAACGCTATTTTTATTTTGCTTAATATTATTTACCACTGACATCTCCAAAAAATACTAAAAATTAAAAGCAATATTAGCAAGCCCCAAGATAATAAAAAGCATAAGTAGTATGGTTCACTACTAAGTGCGACAGAAAAGTAAATATCCAGTCCAATACTCAATATTAGAGATGCTGTATATATAGTTAGTTCATAACCAAAGAAATATAACATATGGTCACAAGGATATAGATAAAACTATACCTGAACTGCTTTATCGAAAAAACCAACTACACAGCATGAATAGTTAAATAAAATCAGTGAAAAAAGCAAACTCTGTTCCAACCAAAACCTTCTCACCTATCCTCTACACTGGCGAACGCTCCAGCCTATCTAAAGATTATGCTATTCTATGTTGGATATATAAGCATTTATTTAGTTTTAGCAATTTTTTTAGTTACTGCTAAAACTAAATTATAAATCCAGACTTAAATACTTTGAATAGGCGTTCCATATGTTTATAAGAAAACATTTTTTTCATTTATCTATTTTGACCATGATATTTATGTTTTGCAGTAGTGCACAAGCTGAAACTCATCAAGATAAAATCCAAGTAAAGGTATTTATCGCAGCGATGTTTGAAATTGGTGAAACTAGTGGAGATAAAGCAGGCGAATTTCAGCATTGGTATAATCAATATTTTACAGATAGTAAGCCTATAAAAGTAGAAGGTGCCCATAGCCCAGTTTATTGTAACTCAGAAGGTGTTTGTGGTTCGGTATTAGGCATGGGTAAAGTAGGGTCTTCAGCATCCATGCAAGCAATCACCCTTTCTCCCAAATTTGACTTTACCAAAAGTTATTTCGTTCTAAGCGGTGTGGCTGGGACACCACCGAGTAAAGGCACGATAGGTGATGTAAGCTGGGCGTCTTGGCTCGTAGATTACGACTTAGGTCACCGCTGGAAGGCCGCAGAAGGTGACAAAGGTGCACCTACGTTTACACCCCGCAAAGGCTATGAAGATATTCGCCGCTATCAACTTAACTCTGAACTGCTAAAATGGAATCTACATCTAAGCCAGTCAGTTGCTTTAAAAGATTCAAAAGAAGCCAGCGCTTATCGAATGAAATATCCTGATGCAGCAGCACGACGGAGCCCAGCTATCACCGTAGGCACTCATATGACAGGAGATACCTTTTTTCATGGTCCAGGGTTGTCGAAACAAGCTCAATACATCACTGAGTTATATAATGCAGATGATTATATTATCACTGAGATGGAAGCCGCTGCAATAGCACAAGTACTTAACAGAACGGTAGGTATTGAACGCATAATGAGCTTACGTGGTGCAGTGAATTTTGACCAAGGTAATCCAAATGAGACTACGCTTCAACATTTAGATCCAGCGCCAGGAGAAACCGCTGGTGGCTTTGCAGAAACAGTAGAAAATATAGTACTAGTGGGATCAAAAACTGTCGATCATATCGTTGATAACTGGGATGTCTGGGAAAAAGGTGTGCCAAATTTCAAAGGAGAATAAAGAACTGCAAGATAAATTTTAAGTAGTACAGCAGACCGTTAATAGTTAGTAATAAGTCAGTAGTTTCTAGAGTGAGTTTATGCTCATTCTGGGAACTGCTAACGCCTATAGTTCTACTCCCAATATAGCTCTTCCATTACAGCTTCATTAGAAAATAATTAAGCCATCGAACCGCCTACGCTCGTTGGGTAGCCCACGACTGAACAAGCCATCAGGTTGAGCGTTGATATAGAGATCTATTCAATAGAAATATTTTTTCTTATTCTATAAGCTAATGCTTATACAAGACAGATTAATTAGACTTGTATACAAAACACTTGGATGTTGTATGGTCAATCCAAACAAGCAATTAGTACAGGTTAGCTAAACACACCATTGGTCTTGAACGGCTATTTAGCTGAATTTCGCTGAAATATAGGTCCAATAACCTAACAGCAGTATGAGCAAGCCCCACGATAACGAAAAGCATAGATAATATGACTCGCTATCAAGTGCGACATAAAAATAAATAGCCAGTCCAGTACTCACTAACAGAGAGACTGTATAAGCGATGAGTAAAGTAAACAGAGCGGTATTTTCAAATTCGGATAAAACTGGGCTATTCTCTGCACAAATATAAAAGAGAAAACCAAGCGAAAAAGCTCCACCAATCGTAATATGTAAAAATGATATTAGAACCAGTGACCAGATCGACATAAATGCTTCCTTTATTCGCTTAACGCATGCTCAAAATATTGAGTGCTAACTATAAAATTTTACTATTACTATCGTTTAAACGGCGTCAGATCTATCTCTTCAAACTCGCATATCGCTTTTATACTAGGGTTTTCACTTAATCGATTTAGATACACGGCCAAATTTTTATAGGCCATAGGCGACTTCTCTAACAGTAACGACCACTCCGCCAACATAAATAAAAAATAGTCACATGCCGATAGTTTATCACCAAGCAAAAACGGATTAGATTCTAGCTGATCATCAATGATAGACAAGGCCTCTGCAATACGCTCATCTTGAGCAGATATAATATTGGGTATATTGCTCTCATCATTGGTGTGACGATGTGGATAATAGCGAACCATCAGTTCCGCTTGCAATGTATTGTTTAAGAATGCGAGCCACTGAAAAAACAGCGGGCGTTTCGGATCGCCAAGTGCAGGTATCAACTCATGCTCTGGATATGACTCACAAATATGAATACAAATAGCAGAACTCTCAAAGATAGCCTGCCCATCATCAACCAGCGTTGGAATACGTCCAGCAGGATTCAACCTCAAGTAATCAGCTGATTTGTGACTGTTACTCTCTCTTTCAACCAGAACTAACTCATAATCCGCTTGCACATGATGCAGCAAAAAATGTGGCGCTAAACTCGCATTGTTCGGATAATAGTAAAGTTTAAACAAAACAGACTCCATTCTAAGGCTGACAGAGGACAATAGTGACTTGCTGTCTGACTGACACCTATCTTAAATTAGAGCTTAAGCACTTAATAGAAGCTTTAACTGTTAAATCTACTTCTAATAGAAGGTTCATCATTATTGATGCTTTTTATCGTCTCAAATCCTTCTTTTGTACCAAAATATAGAGCATCGGTTTTTTTCTCTCTATAAAAACGCAGTTCATCGTTATTACTATCAGTTAGCGTAAACTCATTAAAGAGTTTTTCCCAGTGCTCTTTCTTTTCAGATTCGTTATGATCCGCTTTAAACGTTGGCTTTAAGATATAAGCAAGGTCGTGGTCTTCTTCCGTAGTTAGTAAAGGTAATAACTTTTTATGTGTGGTTAAATATAGACATATTTTCTCGATATCATCTAAAGTTTCTTTGCTATCAGTCAGTTTAATAATTAACATCGGTTTATATCCTCATTTACTTTTTAACTTGCTGTCATCTAAGCCCAGCCAGATACTATTCCATCTGCCACCTATTATCTACCCATACCGCATCATTGTCATCTAAATGAACATGCCATTCTGCCTCAGCAACCACGAGACGAATCTCAGTCAGACACTCTAACCAATGGTTGATGCTATACATCAAAACGTCCACATCTGCGCTAACAGGCACCTTTGTAGCCCCTGCCAATATCACTTCTGACTCACTATCATCATAAGCATAGAGATCAAAAGACTCCGCGTCTTCTGCATATTCAAAGCTATCATTATATTTATCAACGATGAGCGTAATGTCCTCTTGCTCCTGCTTAGTCAAAAGCATCGTACGCTCAGCGGTATAGTAGAGGGAAATGCCCATAGCATGCTCCTAACCCTTAAAGTAGTTATCAATAATATCACATAGCACTTTTCCGCAGACAAAGAAAAGCCCCCTCTGCTTTCGCAAAGGGGGCTTTATCTAAAATAGAGAGCTGACGATAACCTGAGCGCCGTTAAGGCAAAGCACTGCTTTGCTAGGCAGCGCAAGAGCAAATCCTTTAAATAGGATTTGCTGCGTAGGTCACTAGGAATAAAAGATAAAAAAAGAGCCACCCAATTAAGGGTGACTCTTTTTAAGTATAAGGAGCTGACGATGACCTACTCTCACATGGGCGAACCACACTACCATTGGCGCAACGATG